>DAOTVB010000125.1:0-11325 GCA_034436755.1 Chloroflexaceae bacterium
TATCGGCAAAGCGCATATGGGCGTCCCCGTCGGGGGTCTGCATGGTAATCTGCTCAGTAATCATCAGGGTGTGTGGATCGTCGGTCTCGGCCCAGAAGACAATATCGGTCTCCAGGCCGTTAATGCCCAGGATGCCCTGCATATGCACGCGCAACTGATCACGGCCCTTGTAGTAGCGCGGCTCCTTCAGGAAGCTGCTGATGAGCAGCGCGTCGTCGGTATACTGGTCCAGCAGCGCGTCGATATTCTTGTCGAGGATATGCTGGATATGCTCGCGGTACATGCGCCCCAGCGGGGTATCCGGTACGTTTTTCATAGTAGTTTCCTCCTCTTTCGTGAATGCGTTATATCAATGTGCCATCAAACCTGCCATCAGCCAGAACGGAGGCAACGGGCGCAGCGGCGGCACATTCCCGTTCATCATCTCTGCGTCCTCGGTGCCCTCTGCGGATTTCTCCTCTTTCGTGAATGCGTTATATCAATGTGCCATCACCCCGGCACGCAACCGGAACGTGGGCAACCGGCGTACGGGCAGCACGTTCCCGTTCATCATCTCTGCGTCCTCGGTGTCCTCTGTGGCTATAAAAACAGATCAGTCTTACACTGCCTCAAGCAGCGTATCGGCAGCCTTCTCACCAATCATATAACAGGCGGCCAGCGTATTCCCACTGACGATGGTCGGCATGACCGAGGCATCCGCTACCCGCAGTCCTGCAATGCCATGCACGCGTAGTTGCGGATCAACCACCGCCAGGGCATCGTGTCCCATCTTGCAGGTGCCGACCGGATGCCAGAGCGTTGATGTTTGCGTACGAATAAACTGCTCCAGGTCGGTGTCGGGACCAGGCAACATTTCACCGGCATTCAGATCGACAAAAGCATCGGTTTTCACCAGTTCGCGGATCAGCTTGATAGCTGCGATAAAGACCTGCAGATCCGCCGGATGTTGCAGGTAGTTGGGATTAATGACCGGCGGATCAAGCGGGTTTGCCGAGCGTAGCCCCACGGTGCCGACACTGCGCGGCTGCACCAGAATCGGCAGGAAGATGCCGGCGGGCACGGGAAGTTGTAGCACCGGAGCCAGCGGTGTTGGCACCGCCGGGGTAAAGTTGAGCTGCAGATCGGGCGCGCCCGCCGTTGCATCGGGTTGCGTCTGCAGAAAGAGCACATTGCCGGTCAGCAGGGTCGGCAGCGGTTGCTCGCGGTGCGACTGGTAGACCACCGGCAGTTGCAAATGGTCCTGCAAGTTTTGCCCCACGCCGGGCAGGTCGGTGATAACCGGGATGTCGTGGGCGCGCAACTGGTCCGCCGGGCCAATCCCGGAGAGCATCAGTAGTCGGGGCGATTGGAATGCCCCGGCGCTGAGAATAACCTCGCGCTCCGCGTGGGCCGGCTGCGTCTGTCCCGCCTGGCTGTACTCCACGCCGATAACGCGGGTGCCGGCGCGGAGCAGGCGGGTCACCTGGGCCTCGGTAATAATCGTCAGGTTAGGGCGCGCCCGCACAGGTGCCAGAAACGCGGTCGCCGCGCTGCTGCGGTTGCCTTCCCGGTCAATCGTAAACTGGAGCAACCCGGCACCATCTTCCTGACGCGCACCGTTGTAATCCCAGTTGGGACCGTCATAGCCCAGTTCCACGGCTCCGGCCATAAACGCCTCCGAGCGCGAGTTGGAATCGGGATTGTCGCGCACGCTGAGCGGCCCACCGACGCCATGAAACTCCGAGGTACCGCCGGCATAATCTTCCGAGCGCTTGAAGTAGGGCAGAACTTCGGCATAGCTCCAGCCGCTATTGCCCAGGGCGCTCCAGTGATCAAAGTTGCGCGGGTTGCCGCGTACATACATCAGGGCGTTCAGCGAGGTGCTGCCACCCAGCACCCGCCCCTGATTGATCAAGATCGTTCGATCACCCTGGTGCAACTGCGGTTCGGTAGCGAGTTTCCAATCCAGGTCCGACCCCCAGAGCCGGACAAAACCGCCGATGTCGTGGATATCGGCATGGGTGTCGGGACCGCCTGCCTCCAGCAGGAGTACCCGGGTGGTGGCGTTGGCCGTCAGGCGGTTTGCCAGGACACTGCCGGTCGCGCCCGCACCGACAATAATATAATCAAAGGAGTGTGGATTTGCCATGATAAGATCCTTTCAGGCAAATATAGAAAGAACAAACAGACAAAGGACAAAGAACAAACAGAGTGTGCGATAGTAATGCGCCAGGCGCACTTTGTTCTCTGTTCCTTTGTTCTGTGTTCTCTATGTTTCCTATCCTGTGATCAGACGAAAGGATATTATGAAGACGTAACTTCCCGGGTTGCATCGGGCACGGGTGGCGTCAAACCATCGTCAACAGCAAAATTCCCAACCATATCATTCATTGCATATACTTTAAACAGCGATAAACGTTTGATATTCCAGATAATCATCACGACGGATGTTACTACCGCAACTGCATAATGTGTCATTTCAGCAAAGAGCGCTTCCGGCCTGACCGCAACACCCAGATAGTAGATCAATCCCAGCAGTAGATAGGACAGAAATTGCAGCGTATGCTGGCGGGCATCACGCCAATGTTCCGCGCGCTGTTGAGTACTGGTCACAACTGAACGCTGTTTACCATACCATCCTGCCATCATCAAATGAAAGAATGTCAGGGTAAAAATAAAGACATGGTAGGTCTCAGCCGTACTAACCAGAAAGCAAAAGTTAGTCAGCGCAAACATAATCGAGAAGCGTACGATATCAAAGAAGAAACGACCAAACTCCAGGGTATAGGGATAGCGCTCAATCAACAGGCTATAGCCCATCCAGGCGGTGACAATCCAGAACAGCGTCACACTAAATGAAACAGCGGTCAGGAGTTGCGACGGATCGCTGATATCGAATACCGGTCGGGTAGACCAGTCAAACGTATCTGCCAGCAGCCGAAACCCATTAACCAGGGTCAACGCAAAGAAAAATGTAACAAACTGCGGTAGATGTTGTAAAAACCGACTTGTTGGCGTTGTTGCCATCGCATTCACCTGCCTGCAACTGCATATACTGGTATTAGAACCGGCGGCAGTACCGCAACCAGAGACCACCGCCGGTTCTATGACCCTACTAAGGAATTAACTGCTCAAAATCATGTCGGCGGCTTTCTCGCCGATCATATAGCAGGCGGCCAGGGTATTCCCGCTAACGATATTGGGCATAATCGCAGCATCAACCACCCGCAATCCATCAACGCCGTACACCCGGAGTTCCGGATCGACTACCGCCAGGGCATCGCGCCCCATCTTGCAGGTACCCACCGGATGCCAGAGCGTCGTAGACTGGGTGCGGATGTAGGGTTCCAGTTCGGTGTCCGGACCGGGAGCCAGTTCAAACTCACTCAGACCGGCTGTCGTAAGCGCCTGGGTGCCGGCGAGATCGCGGATCGTTTTGATCCCATTGATCAAAATCTGCACATCGATATCCCGCTGCAAGTAATTCGGGTTAATTGCCGGCAGATCCTGCGGATTGGCCGAGCGCAGCGTCACCTCACCGATGCTGTGGGGCTGCACCATCATCGCCAGGAAGATTGATGCCGGACCACCAAAGTCGAGGATCGGGCGAAACGCGGTCGGAATGCTCGGGGTAAAGTTAATCTGCATATCCGGAGCAGCCGCATCCATCCCGGGGCGCGTCCGCAGGAAGAGCGCATTGCCGGTCGCTAAGCCGGGTGCTGGGAAATCCTCCCGGGTGCGATAGACCACAAACGCCTGCAGGTGATCCCGCAGATTCTGCCCAACACCGGGGAGATCAACGACCACCGGGATAGCGTGCTCACGCAACTGCGCGGCGGGGCCAATGCCCGAAAGCATAAGCAGTTTGGGTGACTGGAAGGCACCAGCACTGACAATGACCTCCCGTTCCGCATGCGCCTGTTGGGTGGCACCATCGTGCAGATACGTCACCCCCACGACCCGGGTGCCGTCAAGCACCAACCGGGTCACTTCGGCCTGGGTTATCACCGTCAGGTTGGGGCGATCCAGAATGGGGGACAGGAAGGCCGTGGCAGCGCTGGCACGGCTACCATCTTTGTTGACCGTGAACTGGAGCAGTCCCGCGCCATCTTCCTGGCGCGCCCCGTTGTAATCCCAGTTCGGGCCGTCATAGCCCAGTTCATCGGCAGCGGCCATAAATGCCGGCGAACGCAATGGCTCATCGGGACAGTCCCGCACGCTGAGCGGGCCACCCACGCCGTGATACTCCGAGGCACCGCCTTCATAATCTTCCGAGCGTTTGAAGTAGGGCAACACATCCGCGTAGCTCCAGCCGTCATTGCCCAGCGCATTCCACTGGTCATAGTTGCGCCGGTTGCCCCGGACATACATCATATGGTTGATCGCGGTGCTCCCCCCCAGCACGCGGCCTTGCGTGAAGGGCAGTGATCGTCCGGTCAGGCCCGGTTGCTCTTCAGTCGTAAACTTCCAGTCCAGTTCACTGCCATAGGTTTCCAGCGAGCGCGTGATCGTGGTGATACGCAGATCATTATCCTGACCACCGGCTTCGAGGAGCAGAACGCGCGTCCCGGGATTGGCACTAAGGCGATGTGCCAGCACACTACCCGACGCACCGGCGCCAACAATAACATAGTCGTACGGCTGTTGTGTAGCCATCATTACCTCCAAAATGTAGTGCGACACGAACGTCGTTACGTGATAACATCAAGTTGCCGCATCAAACTGTAAAAGTCGCTCAGGATTTTGACACCGGCAATTTGACCATTCGCAAAGTAGAAGAAGGTCATGCCCGGAATAGATGCCTCATTGCCGGTCGCTTCGACGTTGTTCCAGGTCGCGCGATGCTTTGAGGTATGCATGCGCCAGCGCGCCGCCGCCGTATTGCCGTCAACGATGATCTCCTCCGGCCAGTAGATCAGGTTTTCAAAGGCAACGTGGTTGTTCTCCAGAATGCGCTTGAATGCTTCCCGATCACTGGTCTGGATAAAGGTCAGGACATAATCGAAGTTCGGAGCCAGCACCGCATCGACCGCCTGCATGTCCTTTTTCGTCCATATATCGTCAAACCAGCGTTTGACCGCAGTAACGGCCGCTTCGCGTGAAATGATCGTTTCCGTTGTCATCAGATAGGCCTCCTTATACCGATTTGTTGTCATAGCCACAGAGCACACCGAGAACGCAGAGATGATAAACAGGAATATGCCGCCGTTGCGCTCATTGCGCCTGTTCCCGTTGATTGCTGGTTTGATGGCAAATTGGTATTAATGCTTGCAAGTTATGACGGATTGTCGCGGCAGGTGCGGCAGCATGGCTACCGCACGCCATACGCCATATGTTATGCGACCGGCTCCGCGGCTCCGGGCGGCGGCGGCACAACCCCCAGTTGCTGGAGAATGCCCAACTCATCCACATTGGCCCAGCGCTCAACAATCCGGCCATCCTTGATCCGCACGATAGTCATACCCGTGAAGCGCAGATTTTTCCCACTCGGCGGCATGCCCATCACCCCACCGGTGTCGGTGCCCGTCATAACCCAGCGATGCACAACCTTGTCATCGGTGTAGATTTCATCCTCAACCGACAGATGAATATCAGGCATTGCCCCCCGAAACATGGTGACAATCTGGCGAAAGCTGCCGGAGCCGCGTTCTTCCTTGGCATGCCCGCCGACAGTCGAATGATCGATCGCATCCGGGGCAATCAGTTCCTCGTGAAACTCACCCTTGTTCCAGGCCGACTCGAAAAAGCGTACCGCAATCGCGTTGTTGTCCACTGGTGTGTTTGCCATGAGATAACTCCTTTGTGTACATCAAAAAATCATACAGATACCGAATATCACGAATGAACGCCGACGATCAGGCTTGAAGTTGCTGGAACAGGCCAAAGTCATTCTCGTTGACATGGACGGTCTTGATCTTACCCTGCTCAAAGGTGAAAATATCAATCCCGTAGTCCTCAACGACATTGCCACTGGCGGGCATGCCCAGGAACTCGCCCTTGTGCGTACCCTTGATGCGCCAGCGCGAGGCGACCTTGTTGTCGCCGGCAATCTCCCGCTCCACCGTGAAGGTGATGTCGGGGAAGGCGGTACGCAGGTAGGTGACAAAGCCCTTCATATTGTCATAGCCGGCAATCGGCGCGGGCTGCGTCGGGATGATAAACTGGAAGTCCGGCGTCATGATCTCTTCGATCAGCTCCAGCTTGCCCTGGCTCATAATCTCGTTGAAGTAGATATGTGTCGTCTTGAGGTTCTGATCGGGATTCTCGGCCAGCAGCGGGCTGGTGCGCAGGATACCCAACTGGCTGAACATGCCGACGGTGTCTTCGTTGCCGTGGGTCTCGACGATCTGGCCGTTCGCCATCCGCTGCCAGGAGATGCCGTCAATCTCGAACGTACGCCCACTGGCGGGGATATCCCCCGCAACGGTGTGGATGGCCGCGCCCAGATGGGTACCCCCGCCGAGCCAGCGCGTCACGACCGTGTCCCCAAAGGCGACCATATCCTGTGGGTGGATGTAGAAATCCGGGAAGCAACTGTGCAGCATCGTCACCAGTTCTTTGAAGCCATCCGGTCCCCGGTAAGGTTCGGGATGGGTCGGCAGCGTAAAGACAAAGTCGGGTGCGATCAGTTCGTACAGCGTCGCCAGGTTGCCATCGGTCATGATTTCCTTGAAGTAACGCATGGCGATGTATTTGTTGCGAATGGTTTCATCAGCCATTGGAATCCTTCCTCCTTTTCGTATAGCCGGTTTTTAGCCGGGTTACACTGAACCGACGTTACATCTCCTTGACCGGCAGCACGCCGGTATCGCCCACCGGCTCAAATGAGTCGACAATGTAGGCAACAACCACAGGCTTGCCGCTGGTCGGTGAGCGCCGCACGTTCCAGGTCTGTCCCGCCAGGAAAGCGATCCGCTCGCTGTTGGGGGCGGGTGGGTTCCAGACGCTGGCCTGCCAGTGGGTCATAATTTTGACTTCGGCCTGATCACCCGCCGGGTTGACCGTGATGGCAAGCTCTTTCGTCTCGTGAATCTCATCAAAGAAGGTGTTGGTTACGCGGTTGTACCACTGGGCCACCCCCTCGCGGTCGGTGACGGTCACTTCGGGAAAGCGAAACTCCAGTTCGCCATCAGCTACCATCGCCATAAACTCGTCCAGTGTGACATGCACATCCAGCGCGCGATACCAGTCGTCTACGAACTGCTTGACTTCCGCCTCGGTCAACGGTGCGGTTGTTCTGGTCATGGTTGTATCTCCTGTGTGGGCCAGTTACCTGGCCCAGTATGCTGATTCCGGTATTTCTTGTGTATCCTTCTCACCTGTCATATCAATGTGCCATCAAACCAGCAATCAACTGGAATGGGCGCAACGGACGCAACGGCGGCATATTCCTGTTTATCATCTCTGCGTCCTCGGTGTGCTCTGTGGCTATGACAACAGATCGGTATCAGAGCGGTTGAATTACTGGCCGCAGGTCGCGCCGATCCGCTCCGGATGGGTATCACTCTCGAGTACCAGGTCGATCAGGAAGGGGCCGGGATGCGCCAGCGCTTGCTCAATTGCCGAACTGATCTCCCCGGGCTGCTCCACCCGTACGCCCGGCACGCCCATTGAGCGGGCCATCTCGGCGAAGTGCAGCGGTGGATGCGACAGGTCGAAGCTCAACGGGAAATCATGCTTAGGAATATCACGCTCACGCCAGTACTGCTCGATATTGAGTTGCAGCAGCCGGTACGAGGCATTATTGCAGACGACAAACTTGGCATTGACGTTGTGGCGGGCAGCGCTCCAGAGCGCCTGGATGGTGTACATCGCTCCGCCATCACCCGTAAACCCGATGACGGTCTTGTCGGGGTTGGCAAGCTTTGCCCCGATTGCGCCGGGGATGCCGACCCCCAGCGAGCCGCCACGCGTGAGGAAGTAGTGCCCGGTCTGTTCGGGCGGCCAGTAGCGCACCAGATCGGGTGAACTGGTCAGCGCCTCATCGAAGATAATCACATCCGCTTGCGGCAGTTGCGCCACCAGTTCGGCGGCAAAGCGGGACATCTTCAACGGCACCTGATCACGGACATCGGCATCTGTCTGCAATGCGGCCGCGCGTCGGGCTTCCTTCTCGCCGGCCAGGGTCGCCATCCGCTGTTGCGCGGTATCACGCTGCGCGGACGACATGACATGCTCCAGCGCCTCGGACAGCATCTCCAGCGAGAGCTTCGGGTCAGCGACCACACCCAGATCGACCGGGTGGTTTTTGGCGATCTCGTAGGCATTCAGGTCAATGTGAATAACTTTCGCCCCCGGAGCAAAGATATCGCCCAGTTCCGGGAAGACCTCCGGCAGCACATAGGTGCCACAGATTAGAATGACATCACCCTTCTGCATCACCGGCAGGCTGGCCGACCCGAACATATGCCCGGTCATGCCCTGGTAGAGCGGGTGGCTGTAGCTGATGTTGACCTCGCCCGCATCCGCTTCCCAGACCTCGGCCCCCACCTGCTCGGCCACGCGGGTCAGTTCTGCCTGCGCACCGGAGTAGGCCACGCCATCGCCGATAAAGATCATTGGTCGCTCGGCCGCGGCCAGGAGTCCGGCGGCTTCGCGGATCATGCTCGCGGACGGCGCAACGCGGGTGGAGGGAATAGACGTTGGGCGAACCGGTTCCACCACCGGCGCATCCAGGATATCCTGCGGAATACAGACATAGACCGGACCCATCGGCGGCGTTGCGGCAATTTTGATCGCCCGCCGCAGCACGCGCAGCAGCGAGGAGGGCTCCATCACCATGGTGGACCACTTGGTCACCGGGCGGGCAAAAGCGACCAGGTCGCCCGCCATCTGTGCATCCAGCGCCTGGTATTTAATACCGGCATCACCACCGATTACGACCAGCGGCGAATGCCCGCGCATGGCCTGGTAGAGCGCGCCAATGCCATTGCCTACCCCCGGCGTGCTATGCAGTTGCACCAGTGCCGGCTTCTGCGTAGCGCGGGCATAGCCGTCGGCCATCATCACCGCCACCGACTCCTGCAGCGTCAAGATGTACTTCATCTCCGGGTAATCCCACAGCGCATCCAGCAGACCCTGCTCAACCGTACCAGGGTTGCCGAACATATGCGTAATGCCATCGGCCAGGAACTGCTCAACTAGCGCAAAACGTCCAGTTTTCCGGCTCATCTTCTGCTCTTTCTGTTCACAGAACTGAAAACTGAGAACTTGACTAAGAACCAAGACCTGAGAAACTGTCTGAAACGGTGGTTTGCGTCGATCATACGTCATTCTGTTTGCCCTGATACACCGGGCAGCGCCCCAGGAGTCCCGGCTTCAGCCGGTGTGCGGCCGGAACCGGCTGAAGCCGGGACTCCTGCGCCGGGAACGTATCCCCATAACACACCCGTTTCAGATAGTCTCTGAGAACCAAGGACTGACTTCAGTTCTCATGGTTCTCGGTTCTCGGTTCTCCGACGACTACCACCCCCAGCGACGCAGACCCTGCTCCAGCACTTCGATCATCTTCTCACCCACCAGGCGCGAGTCCTGGGTGGAGCGCCCCGTCAGGAAGGGGTAGTCCAGAATGGTGGAGGTAGTGCGGCCCACGCCGCCGTGGTACTGCCCTTCGGGGCCAGTGGCATCGCGCAGGATAAACTCGAGCGGGTAGAAGGGCGGGCCAAAGTTGGCATTGACATTGATAAAACCGGTGCCGTCCTTGTAGTCATACTCGATCGCATGGCCGGTCACATGCTTACCCCAGATAATGCTCTTGCGGTCGGTGTAGTCCCGGGCAAAGGCCAGGACGCCCACGGCGTAGCAGATCGGCGCGATCAGTTTGTCGTGGTGCAGGAACCCGATGACCACATCATGCAGACGCTGGTTATTGGCAATATCGACCAGGGCACCGCTGCCGCCCGGAATGAGCAGCGCGTCATACTCGGCCAGTTTCTGCCGGCACTCATCGCGCATATTGTAATACTTCTCCAGCTCGTGGCCGAACTCGGGATCGTTGAAGTAGGGCCGCTCCGGGAACCAGTCGTTCAGGCTGATCGGGTTATCGAGCCGCTCCGATTTTTCCAATTCACGTGTCTTCTCGGCGTAATACTCGCTGGTGACGACCTTGCGCAGCGGCGGGTCAAAGTAGCCGGCATTCTTGCTGGGCGGCAGCGCGCGCGGCTTCTTGCCGGTTGCGGTCATAAATACCGTCTCGTAGCCATGCTCGTCCAGAACTTCGAGCGGGCCGACCAACTCCTCACCCCAGTAACCCCACTCGGATACAAACGCCAGGATCTTCTTCGTCATATGTGCCTCCTCCGGAACTGTTGCTATGTTTCCAGGTATCCCTCACCTGTCTGTCCTCACAATAGCAGAGCAGAATAGACAGTACCACGGGTGAATGCCGTAACTGGCCTAAGGGAATATCTTAGGCTTAAAGGCGGAAGCGGTGTAGCGGGGAGCCAGTCCAGGCCAGATGGTTGTCAGGTGAGGCTTTTTGACCCGATCATGGGGAAACGCCAGTGGTGGTGATCAGCATGGAAGTTGGTCCCGGAGCCTGCCGACATCAGAATATAATAGGAATGCGCAGAACCACGTTCACAGCGCAAAGCAGAGATACTGAGAAGAACCGAGGAGAGCAGAAGAAAAATACCAGGCTATACCGCGCTACAACACCGAGGACCGATATGAATCTGAACCGCAAGCAGAACTACCAGGCAGCCTATCGGCCACCTGGTAGCATATGCAAGGACTCTACCATTATTCCACTCACCACAGTTAGCGTGGATCGGTTACCAACCATGCCGGATGCACGGTATCAGTTTGATCCTGGCTAATGAAAAGAGCCGGATTCGAGCCGTCACTGTTCATCATATAAATCCGGAAAAAGTCATTATCTCGATTGCTGTGGAAGGCAATCTTAGAGCCATCAGGTGACCAGCTCGGGTGCCCATCATTTGCCGGGTGTGCAGTCAGATTTTGGAGGCCACCTGTACCATCAGCATTGACAACGTAGATTTCCGCATTATCACCCTGGACATTTTCAAATGCCAGGCGCGATCCATCAGGCGACCAGACCGGTTTTCTACTCTCTCCGGCTAATCCATCAGTCAGGTTGGTCAATCCGCCCAGGGTGACAGTTTCGCCATCTATCACAAGTTGAGATACATAGATGTTAGCCGTTCCATCTGGCTGATAGGATGTAAATGCCAGGCGGCTCCCATCGAAAGCAATCGCCGGATAACGTTCATCGGCAGGCTCACGCGTAAGCCGGGTAATATTCGCCACATTCCCGGAGTCAACCAGATAGATATCAAAATTATCCCCATCACGGTTCGAGTGAAAGGCAATGCGCCAGCCTATCGG
>DAOTVB010000126.1:0-19162 GCA_034436755.1 Chloroflexaceae bacterium
CTGCCGCCCTTTGACCGTGATAACGATGCCCTGCGGGTACTGGCGGAAGCCGCGATCCGGCGGGGCTTCCTGGGCCGCGCCTGGCTGGAGCGCTTCCTGCACGCCGCGCGCTACCCCGCCGCCGAGAAACTCCTCGAAGAACTCTGCCCCGCGCATGTGCCCCACCCCAAGCCGGAGCGGGTGTATCAGAACTTGCCCGCGCCGACCTACGACCAGTTTGTGATGCGCCAGCAAGCATTTGCCGAGGTGGTGGATGGGCTGAGCCAGCGCTCCGCCGCCGTGCTGATTGTGGGTATGGGCGGGAACGGCAAAACGAGCCTGGCCCGCGAAGTTGCGGCGTACTGCCTGCAGGATGACGATGGAACGCCCCTTTTCCATGCGGCGGTCTGGGTGAGCGACAAGGACAACCCCGGCACGACCAACCAGAGCACGGTGCTGGACAGCATCGCCCGCACGCTGGACTACCCCGGATTCACGCAGTTTCCCCACGATGAGAAGCAGTATGAGGTCGAGCAACTGCTGCGCCGCCAGAAGGTGCTGCTGATCATCGACAACGCCGAGACGATCACCGATGGGGCGCTGTTCACCTGGCTGCTCCGCCTGCCGGAGCCGAGCAAGGCGCTGATCACCACGCGGGAGTATCACCGCGCGTTTCGGCGTAACTCCACGCCGGTTGAACTGCGGGGAATGCGCGAGGATGAAGCCCGCACGTTGCTGCAACAACGGCTGGTGCGGCTGCGCATCGCCCATCTGGTGCATGATCTGACCCAACTGGAGCCGCTGCCGGCGGCGACCGGCGGTAACCCCAAGGCGATCACCATGGTTGCGGGCCTGCTCAAGTATGAACGCCGCCCATTGCAGCAGATTATTGATGACCTGTATGCAGCGCGGGGCGAGATCTTTGACGATCTCTTCAGTCGGGCCTGGGCGCTGCTGGACGGAGCGGGCCGGCATATCCTGATGGTGATGACCTTCTTCCCGGACAGCGCGAGCGGCGAGGCATTAAGCGCAACTGTCAATGTGACCGGCTTCGAATTTGACCGCGCCACTGAGCGTCTGACCGACCTGTCGCTGCTGGATCTGCAGCAGGTAGACCTGCTGAGCGCGCCGCGCTATCTGCTGCATCCGCTGGTGCGCGCCTTTGCCGGTGCCCGCCTGGCCGAGCAGCCGGAGTTTGAGCGGGCGGCGCGGGAGCGGTGGGTGGCGTGGTACCTACAATTAGTATATCAGGTTTGGAATGAGCAGCGTGGTCAGCTAGAAAAAATACCCTTGCTTGACCCAGAACATTTAACAGTAACTGCGGCTATGGAATGGACACTTACACAAGGGCTATATGCAGAAGCCAGTTGTCTGTCAAATGCTTTACGCTATTATTATATTATCCGTGGACCCTGGGGCCAAAAAGAATATGTAAACAAACACCAGATTGAAGCAACGAAGCTTTCAGGTAACTTTCACGAGGCAGCACACGCATATTCTGCACATATTCAATCCCTTTGTTCTCAAAAACGTTTAGACGAAGCAATGCACTGGTTTCAAGAAATGACACAGCAGTTGCCACCGAGTTCATCTGATGAGGAAGTCCAATTCTGGATTGATTACACCTTTGCTATTGTGGCAACAGCACAACAATACTATGACATAGCTCAACAAAAATTCCAGTCATGTCTGCACTACGTTGATAGAATGCCTCACTCCATACGCAGTGCAGTACGACGCAATCTAGCCGCAAGCTTATGCCACCAGGGGCTTTGGATTGATGCCGAAAAGTGGTATCACGATGCTTTAAGTATTGCAACAGAACATAGCAACACACGTGAAATAGTTTGGAGCAGATTAGGATTGGTCACTGTATACATTGGGCAAGGACGGCAAGAAGTAGCAACTCGTTTCATCGGGCAGTGTATTGAAGATTACCCAAATTATCCTGACCTGTCAGGACGTGGCCGAATTATGCAATTCGATGCTCGTCTCCAAGCCTCACACGGCGATCTCCCCGCCGCCCACACTGCCCTCACCGAAGCCATCGACCTCTTCGAGCGCATGGGGATGCGCCGCGAACTCGCCGAGGCCCGTGAGGAACTGGCTCGCCTCGAAGCGCAGATGGCGGAGGAGAACTGAGAACCGAGAACCGAGAACGGCGGACTGAGCACTGAGCACTGAGCACTGAGCACTGAGCACTGAGCACGCGATGACCGGCTTCAGCAGGCAGGCGGTAATTACACCCGGATTAACCGGCATAGCCTGTGGGAAGAGCAGCGCCGCAAGCAGCACAAGGCTGAACAGGATAACCAGTGCGCAGGCAAGGCGCTTCGCTCGCAACCGCCTGAAGGCGGCACTACGACAATTTTAGGGTTGCTATATCCGCAGGCCGGGTGGGGCAGGTTGCGGGGGCAGTGTATGGTATCATAATCTTGCATGGCCGGGTGCAGGCACAGCCAGAGTCCCCCCAAACGACCGGCTGTAACAAGCTGACGCAGGGTGTGCGACAATCCCCGATGATGAGCCGACGGACGACGCGGAAGTGCTGCGGCTCTACCAGGTGCGCGGCACGCTGGAGCGCGCCGACATGCTGCAGTTGACCCGCAACGACTACCACGGCCCATGCGCGCTCCGAGGCGGCCCGCTGGCAGCAGAACCTGACGCAGCGCGGCGGGGTGTTGCAGGAATTGGGCAATGTGCCCGGCAGCAGCGAGGTGGAGATCCAGTTTGCGCACCTGACCTTTCAGGAGTACCTGGCGGCACGCGCCTTCGCCGGGATTAACATGCTGCCATCACCGCCGGCCATTGACGACAGCCGCCACCTGGCAACCGCGCTGCGGCCGGGCCGCCTGATCATCGTTGATCTGCGGGACGAGTTTATCGAGAAAGAAGAAGCGCTGGGGCTCTTTGTCGTGATGCTCAACATCTTTGCCAATGCCGGGCGCGATGCGGGCTTTAACAAACTGATCGTGTTTGACGAGGCCCACAAATACATGGACAACCCCAGCCTGACCCGGCATATCGTGGATGTTATTCGGCAGATGCGCCACCAGGGGGTCTCCATCCTGATTGCTTCGCAAGATCCGCCCTCCCTGCCGAATGAGATCATCGAGTTGTCGTCCCTGGTTATCCTGCACCGCTTCAACTCACCGCAGTGGGTCAGGCATGTGCAGCGCTCGGTCACGGCGCTGGCCGACCTCACCCCGGCGCAGATGGCGATCCTGCGGCCCGGCGAAGCCTATGTCTGGGCCAACAAAACGACCGCGCCGATCTTTACGCAGAAGGCGCAGAAGGTGCGCTTTCGCCCGCGCCTGACCCGGCACGGTGGGGGGACGAAGATGGCGGTGTACATCCGGTGATTAATACACGGTACGCGGCGTCCTCACCATGAAAAGCCATGTCATGGTGAGTGGAGCGAACCATCTCACTGATTCCTCATGGCAATTGCACTGCGGCCACTGCGCCATTCGGTGAGATACCTTCCGGAGCATGCCCTGAGCTTCGCCGCAGGGGTCAGCATGACATGGGAGTTCGGTGTGGGGCGATACGGCTTGTTGCTGCCCTACGGCCACGCTGCATGAGCAGCGAGATACCTCCCGCCGGCCGGCATGCTATAGGGGGTTCATCGTGGCATGCTGCGTCGAGGTCAGGATCACCCCGAGCGGCGCGAAGCGCCGCCGGCGCGGGCAGGGGGATGCTGCGCCCCCCTGCACCCCCAGCCTGGCGGTCGCTGCCCCCCGAACCGTAGACACAATCGTTGACACACTTCCAAAGACAAAAAGACAAAAAGACAAAAAGTCATGAAGACGAAGACAGGGAGAACAAACGGGCGAGACGAAACCCGCAGTCATCGAGGTCGTAGCCGGGATGGATATCGTAGCGGCAGGCGCAACGGGCGTCGGAACGAGAGATGTACCACGAGCCGCCACGCAGCACGTACCCGCGCTTTTCACGTTTACGCCGCCGGTAGGTGTCATATGTTTCGGCCGGCAAATTCGGCGGCAATGGGTAGGCCTGATAGCGACTGCTGCACCACTCCCAGACATTGCCGGCCAGTTCTTCCGCGCCACAGGCCGCCGCGCCGTGGGGGAAGATGCCGACTGCTGATGGGTCGCGCAGTCCGCTCTCAGACGTATGTGCCGGGATCGGCGACGCTTCCGCCTGTTCTCGGTCTGTCCACTTGCCCCAGGGGTATTCCCGCCGCCCGGCCCGGCTGGAGCCGCCCGGCAGATGGGGCGGGTAGGCCGCCGCGCGCTCCCACTCGGCCTCGGTCGGCAGGCGCACTGCCTCCGCCGGTGTAAGCACGCCAATCGTATGTAGCCAGGCATCGGCCCACCAGGCAAAGGCAGTGGCGGCGTACCAGGTGACCCCAACCACCGGCTGATTGCCCGCGCCGGCCGGGTAGCGCCCGCCAGGCCAGAAGCGCGGCTGGAACTGTTCCGGCGTCTGCTTCTGCCGCTGCATCAGTTCCCGTAAGCGCCGGGCGGCGGCCACAGCTTCCGCCGGGCCGCGCCCGTCCAGGGCTTCGACGAACAGCATGTACTGCCGGTTCGTGACCGGGAAGCGCGCCAGGGCGTAGCGCCGCTGGATGGTGTAATCGAACTGCGGCTTTTCATTATTCCCCTGTCCCTGGTCGTCGTCCATGCTAAAGGTGCCGAGTTCAATCGGGGTCGCCCAGTAATCGGGGTGGGTCAGATCCAGGCCGGGACGCGCATCGGCATCGAGGCGGTCGAGCAACTCAGCGGCCGCCTGGCGTAGCGCGGGATCGGCTGCAACGGGCGGGTTGTGCCAGGCGCAGGTACGCAGCCGGTCCAGGGTTTCCCGGCGCTGTTCCGGGGTATGCTGCCAGTTCTCGCTCAGGGCATTGCCGGCGCGCAGCAGCAAGTGGTTGCTGCCCTGGGCCAGCAGGCAGGTGAGCGCGGCCTCGCGCAGTGCGGGCAACTTCTCGGGGCGAATATCGGTCAGCATGTCGGCGGCCAGGTTAAGCGCAAGGTCGGTGCCCTGCTCGAGCAACCCGGTGATCAGGTCTGCGCTCAAGTCAATATCGCGGCCACTGCTCCAGCGCCCGGCCGCCAGCAGGGTGACTTCGCGCCAGCGCTGCTCATGGCTCTGCGCCAGCAGGAACGTCACCCCGGCACCCCGCTGTTGGGTTTTGTCCAGTTCGTCCAGGGCACAGGCGGCCAGGTACTCCTGAAACGAGAGATGCGCAAAGGCGTAGGTGTCTGCGGCGCGACGTTGCATCAGGCCACTGTCGAGGTCCAGGGTTTCAAGCAAGTTGTAGACGCGATGCCGGGCGGCGTCGGGGTGGTGCGCCGCGCCATAGCCCGGTGCCAGCCACGCCTGGGCCTGATCCAGCGTCACTTCGCTGGCCTGGTTGTCGCCGCGCTGCATCAGCAAGGCCAGATCTTCGATGCGCGGACGCTCATCACGCAGGCGGCGGGCGCGCTCCTCGTCTTCCGGGTTGGCGCTTTCCAGCCGGCGCAGGAACCATTTACCCAGCAGGAGTTCGATCAAGACCTCGTAGAGCCGGGCGCGTTCATCGGGCAGGGTGGTTTCGTCGAAGTGCAGCGCGGCCATGGCAATCACCAGCAGCGGCCGGTCGGCCATCTGGCGCAGGCGCGCATTGCGGTTGATCGCGCGCCAGAGGCGGTTGCTCTCCTGTGCGGCATGCTGCTCTTGCTCAATGGCGACGCTGAACCATTTGCGCATAATGTTCTGCGCTTCGTCGGCATTGAGCGCATCGAGGGTGACGGCCTGGAAGTCGGCGAGGTGAACCGCGCCACCATAGCCGGCGGGCCGACTGGCGACCAGGTAGCGATTGCCGGGATAACGCCCGGCCAGTTGTGCCAGCAGGCCCGCGATAGTTGCACGGCGCTCCTCGTCGCCGGCCTCGTCCAGGCCATCAAAGAGCAGCAGACAGCGATTCTGCCGGATAGCGGCGGAGAAATCGCGCATATCGCGCAGATGCCAGTCGGCGAGTTCCTGGTCGATCCAGGTCAGCAGATCTTCCGGATCGGGGGTGGTGTCGGCATAGGCGCGGGAGAATGCTACCAGGCGCACATAGATCGGCAACGGCGGGCGCGGCAGATAGAGCCCCAGGTCATCCAGTTTGAGCGCCCGATTGCGCCGGCGGGTCCAGGCTTCCGCCACCCGAATGGCAGCATAACGCAGCGTGGTGGTCTTGCCGCTACCGGCCACGCCCAGCAGCAGCAGGCGCGTGCAGGTTCTGGGCAGCGGCGGCGGGAGATCGTCCGGCATGCGGCGCTGTGGGGAGCGTTGCCGGCGCAGCAGCCGATCACGCAGGGCACCCAGGCGTTCGGTCCAGTGCCGACCGGGTTGGGGCAGCAGCTTCGCATCGCTCAACAGGGTGAAGGCGTGGAATGTAAACCCCTGTCGGTGCCGCCGTCCGGAGTCGGCAAATGCAGCGTCCATCGCGCCACCAAAGCCGCCCTGGTGCGGAGCTTCGATGCGCAGCGGCACATGAATCTCACCGATATCCAGCAGCACCCGGTCGTGGCGGGCAATCCCGAGCGGCTTGATCTTGCCGTAGCGCTCGCGCAGGCAGGCCAGGTAGCTGCGTTGCCGGGCGCGGTTAGGATGCAACAGCCGCCCGACAGTCTGCTCGACTGCAGCTTTGCTGAAGTCCTTTACCGCCTCACGTACGCCCTCGATGAAGGCGACCAGCAGCGCAAACAGGATCATCACACCAATGATGACAATGGCCCAGCCGCCATAGCCGGGGAGTGGCTCAACCCAATCGGGAGCGACAAACTGCCACCAGGTCGGGGTGGGCGTAAGTGTGGGCGTGGGCGGCGGTGTCGGCGTCGGCGTCGGCGACTGCGCCGCAACATCGGGCAACAGCAGCGCGGGCAACAGCAGCAGCAGCAGCAGGGTGCAGAGCGCCGGCAGGGCCAGGCGGCGAACCGGAGACGCAGACATGGGCCAGACCTCGTCGTTTCAGTAATGTCCCGCGCCTATTGTACGCGCTGTCGGGGCAGGTTTCAAGCGGTGGGGTAGGGTGATCGCTGGTGTGGCGGGGGTGTCACCTGGCTTACGCTGCTCCAGGCGTCGGCGGGGTTGCGCCTACCACCGGGAGCAGCGCGGCTGTTGTTTGGCTCACCCGCAAGCGAACCGGGAACCGGCCTGTCGTTCTCCGCTTGCGCCTCGGCCTGCGACAACCGGCATCGATCCGGGACGTCACATAGCATTTCCGGCGGGTGCGGAGCGCGAGTGGCGAGACGAAACCCGTTGTTATCGTTGTCGTTGCCGGGATTGTTATCGTTGCGGCAGGCGCAACGGGCGTTGTTACGATTGTTGTTCCACGAGCCGCCACGCAGCACGTTGTCGGTCGGTTCCTTCGGCTTAGTGTGCGTCCTCCGCTGCCGCACCATCGGGCGGAGGTGCATAGGTAGACCCGCCGGAACGATGGTGTTCCTGGGGAATACCGCTCCGTTTCATCCAATCGCCCAGCAAGGCACCGATCGTGCTGACTTCACGGCTCACAAACTCATACTGGCGCAGGGTCAGCAGTTTCAGGTCGTGCGCCAGGCGTAGATAGAGCCGCAACTGATCCAGGCAAGCATCGGCGCGCAGGAGCAGATTGCGTTTGTCGCGCGTCTTGCGGGCCAGCACAATCAGTTCGTTGAACTCGAATGCGGCCTGCTGCGTACGTAGTGCCAGCGCGAAACGATGTTCACGCGGGTACTTCAGCGTTGTCGGCACCAGCCAGAGCAAGAGATCATAGGTTTTGGCGAAGATCGGGATCGCATTCATCGCTTTGCCGGGATGATCGTCTGTCGCAATATCTGGTTGCGCAGGCGGTAAGTATCGCCGTGAGCGGCATGGGCACACCAGCTCTGTACCGAAGTACCGACTTGCTCCAGGCTGACGTGTCCGGCTGCATACTCCTGGTGGAGTGCCCGCAGCCGACGGCGAAAGCGCACGACTACCGGACGTTTCAGGCGGCGGTGGCTGCCGAAGTGATGGAAGCCCAGAAACGGGACACCACTCCGCGTGGGAAAGACCTGGCATTTAGTGTCGTGCAGATGCAGGCGTAAGCGGTGGGCGGCAAATGCGCGTACTTCAGCCAGCCAGCCCTGGAGCGTTGCTTTGTCGTCATGGAACAGCAGAAAATCATCGGCGTAGCGCAGGTAGGCCCGGCACTTCAGGACACGCTTGATGAACTGGTCAAGTTCGTTCAAGAATACATTTGCCCAGAACTGACTGGTCAGGTTGCCGATGGGTAGCCCCTGTGGTCGTAGCGGCGCGAACATATCATCGCCGGGGAACCAGCGTATTTCACGTTCGCTGTCGAGCACGCCCGTGCCGCTCTGTACGATCCGCTCACAGAGCGCAAGTAGGTCTGGATCGGCGATCTTGCGGCTCAGGATGTCCAGCAGAATTGCATGGTCAATAGTTGGAAAGAATTTCGCAATATCACACTGCAACACAAAACGATAACGGCGCACAAACGCCGTACATCGATCCAGAGCGCGATGGGTACCCTTGCCGACCCGACACGCATAGGAGTCATGGATGAATGTGCGCTCGAAGATCGGCTCGATGATATTGACCAGCGCGTGATGTACAACCCGGTCACGAAAGGGCGCGGCGCTGATCTTACGCCGTTTGGGTTCAGAGATGTAGAAGTGGCGGTAGTCGCCGGGTTGGTAGGTACCGGCGCGCAGTTCGGCCTGGAGTTGAAACAGATGATCTTCCACGCGTGCCGCAAACTGGGCCACCTCGGCACGGTCACGCTTGGCCCGTCGCGCGGCGCGATACGCCCGGTACAGGTTCTCAAAATCATAGATCTGGTGGTAGAAGTTGCGATAGGTCTTCATAAAAAAATCGCGCTTCGCGCCGCCGGCGCGGGCAGGGGGATGCTGCGCCCCCCTGCACCCCCAGCCTGGCGGTCGCGGCCCCCAAACCGCAGACACAATCGTTGACATGCTTCCAAAGACAAAAAGACAAAAAGACAAAAAGTCATGAAGACGAAGACAGGGAGAACAAACGGGCGAGACGAAACCCGAAGAAATCGTAGTCGTAGCCGGGACTGGTATCGTAGCGGCAGGCGCAACGGGCGTCGCGACGACGGTTGAGCCACGAGCCGCCACGCAGCACGTACGATCTGCCTGTCTTCTGATTCTGAATGTACATACTCTCAGCCGGTACATCATGTTTGAATGGGTAGTTCACCATTGGCGTGCTACACCACTCCCAGACATTGCCGGCCAGATCTTCCGCGCCACAGGCCGCCGCGCCGTGGCGGAAGATGCCCACGACCGAGGTGCCGCCGAGCTTGCTTGCCTCAATGTTAGCCGGAATGCTGACATTTATACTATCGGGGCCGGTTTTTGTCAAATCCGGCCAGTCACCCCAGGGGTAGTTGCGCCGCCCGGCCCGGCTGGAGCCGCCCGGCAGGTGGGGCGGGTAGGCCGCCGCGCGCTCCCACTCGGCCTCGGTCGGCAGGCGCACATCCTCCGCCGGCGTAAGCACGCCAATCGTATGTAGCCAGGCATCAACCCACCAGGCAAAGGCAGTGGCGGCATACCAGGTAACCCCGACCACCGGCTGGTTGCCCGCGCCGGCCGGGTAACGCGCACCGGGCCAGGTGCGCGGCCGGAACTCTTCCAGCGTCGGTCCATGTGACTGCATCAGCTCGCGCAAGCGCCGGGCGGCGGCCACCGCTTCCGCCGGGCCGCGCTCGTCCAGGGCCTGGATGAACAGCAGATACTGACGATTGGTGACCGGGAAGCGCGCCAGGGCGTAGCGCCGCTGGATGGTGTCGTCGAACTGCGGCTTTTCATCGTCATACGGTCCCTGGTCGTCGCCCATGCTAAAGGTGCCGGGTTCAATCGGCGTTGCCCAGTAGTCGGGGTGGGTCGGATCCAGGCCGGGGCGTTCATCGGCGTCGAGGCGGTCGAGCAGGGTTGCGGCGCGGTTACGCAATTGGGGGTCGGGATGGGCGACATCGGCCCAATCGCTGGTCAGGGCGGCCAGGCAGCGCAGGCGTTCCGTCGCGTCACGGCGCAGGCGGGCCAGTTCGCGCACGCGCTCGGCGTCGGCGTCGTCAAGCGCGTCGCCGGCCAGCAGCAGCGCCTCCACCTCGCTGGTGGCGAGCAGGCCGCGCAGCAGGGTACGGGCTTTCTGGGTGACACCGCTGGTGGCCCAGTGACCGACAGCCAGCAAAATGGTTTCGCGCCAGCGCGGCTCCCCCCGGCGTGCCAGTAGTTGTTCAACCCCATTCGGGCGTTGATCATAATCCCGGGCGGTCAGATACTCCTGGAGCGTGTAGTGAGCAAAACTGAAGCCGGCATCACGGCGCTGGAGGATACCGCTATCGAGGGCCAGGGAGTCGAGCAGACCGGCCAGATAGGTGCGGGCTTCGGCCTCGGTCCAGTCCATGTCCTCAACATACTGCGCTGCCAGCCTGTCGGCAATCTCCGCACCGTTGGCCTCGCGGCGTTGCGTTTCCTGCATCCAGGCCGCCAGTTGTTGCAGCAACCGTTGGACGCTGCCGACACTCTCGCCAAAGAGCACCGGGCGGTCGGCCTGACTCGCGGGCAGGCGGCCGCCGCTCAACTGCAAGACCCGCCAGGTGTCCAGCAGCAGATAGACCAGCCGGTTGTAGAGTTCGGCCCGCTCACGCGGCAGCCCGACGCCGGTATAGACCAGCAACGCCACGCTGGTCAGCAGCAGCGGGTTGCTACACATATCGAACAGGCGCGGATTCCGTTCCAGGATGCCCCAGAGGTAGCCTACTTCTTCGGCCACACTGCGCTGCTGCAGGCGACCGGGGTCACTCCGATAGGCAGCGCCGAACCAGTTGCCGAGCAACGCCTGCATTTCAGCACCATTCATCGGGCTCAGGTGGCGCTCGGTGAAATCGGCGATCCGGATACCGGCAAAGGGGCGGGCGGCCACCAGGTAGCGATTGTTGGTGCAGGTCTGCGCCAGATTGCCGATCCAGGCTTGCATCTCGTTGCGGCGGGGGGTATCGCCGGTTTCATCAAGACCATCCAGCAACAGCAGGCACCCCCCGGCGCGCACAAGCGCGGAGAGGGGTGTCTGCGCCAGCGCGGCCTGCCAGTCTGCCGGCGACGGTAGCGCCGGTTCATCGGGCGGCGTATCGGTCTGGGCCGCGCGCAGGGTCAGGAACTCCGTGACCTGCGCCGCTACCTGCTGATCCAGCCAGTCAAGCAGCGGTTGGGCCGCTGTCGCGCAACGCCGGCCTTCCGGGGTCTCATGCAGCCATTTTGTTACCAGCGTCAGGCGTAGATAGATCGGTAGTGGTAATGGATCGGCGGCGAACCCCAGGCGTTCAACCACAGTGGCCGGATCACCGTCCAGCCAGGCATCCGCGAGTGCCAGCGCGCCATAGTGTAGCGTGGTGGTTTTCCCGCTACCGGCATCGCCAATCAGCAGCATACGGGTGATCGGCTCCGGGACGGAACGCCGCGGCTGCCGGCCCGGTTCGGTGTTGGAAGGGCTGAAGAGCGCAAACACCCCGGTGCTCTGCTCCAACTGCTCCAGCGCCTCGGCCCGGCGGCGATAGTCGTCTTCGGGTTCGACCTCGCCCCGGGTGAGGCGCTGAAATGCTTCTATCTGGGCGCGCTCAATCACGCGCAGGGGGACATAGACCTCCGCCAGTGGCAGGCGCGTGGCCCGATCCGCCGCCTTGATCGGAATAACCGGCAGCAGGCGTAGTTCGCTCCGCAACCAGGCGAGGTAGGCGCGCTGCACCAGCGTTGAGTTATTCAGGGTCATACGGTTCCTCCCAGCAGTTGTTCCAGCTCCTGCCGCAGTGCCGCTGCCCGGTCGGCATACTCCGGTTGCCCTTCCAGCGCGTGCAACTCCCGGATGGTGGAACGGACGGCAGGAGCCAGGTTGGGCACCATTCCTTCCGCAAATGCTTCCCGCAAAGCCGCCGCCGCCAGGAGTATGCCCGCGGGTCCGGCGGCATGCAACGCTGCGGCCAACTTGCCCGGCAGATCCTGGTACAGCAGCACATGCGTCCAGTAGCCTACCATCATAATGATGGCGGCGTGCCATGCCGGGTCATTCGCGCGGGCGGCGAGTTCTTGCATATCCGGCTGCGAACGGGCAATGAAGCAGGCCGCCAGATAATCGCGGAACCCGAAGGTAAACGTATAGCAATCCGCCTGTTCCGTCAACAGCCCGGTATGCCTGACCAGTGAGCGCAGCAACTGCTCAATGTCGGTTGCGTCAGGCGGGTCGTCTTCAGCATTGCGCGTCGGGAGATGATCGAGGCACACACCGGAAACATAGGCTTCCAGCGTAAGATCGCGGCGCCCGGTAATCAACATACAGGCAGCGAGGCGCTGCAGTTCCGCCAGGGCATCCCGATGATCGCCGCCGAATACAGCGTGCATGTCCGCCAGGCGCATCCGGTTCCGCCGCCACTCCAGCAGCAGATCAATGATCCGATCATACGTTTTCACCCGGCTAGTGGGCAGGCCAACAAGGGCGATCCGCATCCGTGCCATCGCGGTTAAAAAAAGCGGAACGACGGCCATGGGCTGCAGATCGGGGTCAGCCTGAATGTGATCGAGCAGTGCGCGTGCCCGGTGCCGGATCTGTTCTTCTTCCTCCGGTTGGGGGGTCGCGCCATACTCCTGGCGGTACCACTGCTTGAGTATGGCATACTGCTGTTCCCGGCGAAGCGGCAGCAGTTGGCGCTCGGCAAATCCGGCCGCGCTCAACTGGTGATTCGCCAGGGGGCGGGTTGTCACCACATACATGTGCTGCGGATACTGCCGCTGCAAGCCGGCAAGCTGCTCCTGCACGCGTTGGCACTCCAGCGGATCATCAATTTCATCGAGTCCATCAAACAAGAACAGGCAGCGTTCCTCCCCGGCGGCAATCAGCGCTGCAACCAGGTCAGCCTGTGGCATTTCGGCGGCAACCGCCGTCCGCCGTCGGAGATGCCGGTCAATACTCCGCAGGAGTGACGGCTCACTGCCGGGCTCTGCCTGCTGCAACGCGTTTCGGCACGCCGGTATATCTTGCAGGCGTACATAGATTGGCACCAGCGCGGCGGCTGTGGGCAAACCCAGGACGCTTTCGGTTGCGGGCGACATCGTCTGCCGGGCCTCGGCCAGGAGCAGAGCCGTATACCGCAACGTGTGCGATTTGCCGCTGCCTGCCGATCCCACGATAAGCAGGCCTTTCGGTGCAGGTTGGGCCGTTAGAGCGGCAAACACCGACTGACTGGCATGGCTGCCGGGCCCAGCCACCCATAGCGGCGTATAGTCGCGGGTGTCAATTGTGGCGGAGGCATTCGGGATCGGCACAATCTCCGTCAGTGCCAACTCCTGCCGTAACTGGTCAAGGTAGGCGGTGAGTGCTTGCTGCCGCAACTCGCGCTGGTGTGCGGCGTCCGCTTGCTGCCTGCGCCGTCCGTTCCACGCATCCAGAAGCGCAGTGATCCGGGCCTGCCCCCATTCGCCCACCGGCTTCCAGAGAAAGGGCGTAATAACCAGGAACGCACCCAGTAGCAGGACCAGCCCTCCATGGCGTTGCCATAATGCTTCCAGGGTTTTGCCCCGTTCAGCGCCAAATACCAGTTCTAAAATTAACTGCCCGGTTGGGCTGGTGGGGGTTGGCCCCGGCGTCGGCGTAGCCGGTGGGGGCGTGGTTGGTGTCGTGGTCGGCGTAGCGGGTACCGGCGTAAAGGTTAATGTTGGGAGCGTGGTTGGTACCGGCGTGGAGGCCGCTGTCGTTGGTGTAAGCGGCTGGGCCAGTATGCCCCCTTGTACGTTGATGACTGCCACAAGCAGCAACACGACCGGGACCAGGCTCCAGATGCGGCAAAGATAGTGCATAGACTCGCTGC
Source organism: Chloroflexaceae bacterium (assembly GCA_034436755.1). Lineage (GTDB taxonomy): Bacteria > Chloroflexota > Chloroflexia > Chloroflexales > Chloroflexaceae > CAKZQX01. The sequence goes on from DAOTVB010000126.1 coordinate 13,838, forward strand.
TTCTGTCTCTGGGTATTCAGCACGGCAACGCCTGTATCATACCTGAGGTTGCCGCGGTTAGATATTCGCTTTCCGGCTGAACCAACCAGAGAGGAGCGGGACGTTCAAAAACGTATCGTCAGGCGGGCATGGGCGTTTGTCGGCGAAGGTGATTGGATAAGCATTGAAAATCTCTATGATCGGTTCAACATAGCGCCTGGCGAGCGCACTGGCCCGCGAACATTGACCTCGGATATTCTGGGCGAGGTGTTCGGTGATTGGTAACACCGTCAGTCAACGTCGAACGCTACCGTGCCGTGACACAGAATCGCCCGGTTGTACGCGCTATCCGGTATCCCCCGTGAGAAAGCCACCCCCCGCCCGTGAGAGACAGTACGGTACAGGGGTTTTGCGACCAGTACACAGGTTTTCGCCTATCAGTACACGGGTTCTTTGCGAACGGTACACGGGTTTTCGACTTTGCAGATTTGCCGGATAGCGGGGCTGGAGGGACTCGAACCCCCGACCGTCAACTTAGAAGGTTGCTGCTCTATCCACCTGAGCTACAGCCCCAGAATGCCATATCGTGCCGGTCCAGACCGGGCGGCCTGGTCGTTGCGGTGATGCACCAGCGCAATGCTGGTGCATCTCTTAGTATACTGGAAACTGTTTGCAAGTCAACTCCCTGCGGCACAGCACCATTGTACCATTTGCGGCGGCGGCGATATTCCAGTATTATGGCGTCCTCACCCGGTAGAGTATCTGGTGCGTGTGCGCCGGGTTTAGCGCGATCCGCTCGGATTGCCCGCGTGTTCGCGCCGGCGGATCGCATCCGTTCGTCCGGCGGGGAAGGGGGGAGCATGGATTTCCTACGACGTCTCTTGCGTGCCGGTGATCATCGTCCGGCAGACGATGCGCTGCATCTCTATGTGCGCTGTTCGCACTGTGGTGCGCCGGTCCATGTACGGATTAATCTCCGCAATGATCTGCTGGCCGAATATGGTGATGATCTGGTCGAGGGCTACCGGCTGATCAAAGAGATTATGGATGATCGCTGCTTTCGCCTGATGCGGGCCGAACTGGTTTTTGACCGTAATCGGCGCGAGTTAGAGCGCACGATCACCGGGGGCGCGTTTATTACCCGCGAAGAATATGAGCGATTGACCCGACAGGAACAGAGCCCCCGCCCGGAGTAGGAGCACGTTGGCACGTTGCGCGTTGGCACGTTGCGCGTTGGCACGTTGGCACGTTTCACGTTTCACGCCTTCACGTTTCACGCCTTCATGTTTCACGCCTTCATGTTTCACGTTTCGCACTTCATGCGGTACAATAGGGTAGATGGGGAGAACAGCAACGCAAGTTGAGGAACGCCATGACCAGAATAATTATTGCCGATGATCACGACATCGTTCGCCAGGGATTGCATACCCTGCTCAATACCGAACCGGGTTGGGAAGTCGTCGGCGAAGCTGAGGATGGCCTGGCCGCCGTTGAAATGGTAGAACGGCTTACCCCCGATGTCCTGGTGCTGGATCTGATGATGCCTGTCCTGACCGGAATGGAAGTAGCCCAGCGCGTCAAGCAGCGGGTACCGGCAACCCATATCGTCGTCCTCTCGATGTACTCCGACGAGCCCTATGTGGTGGAGAGCCTGCGCAACGGGGCCGATGCCTATGTGCTCAAGGCCGTCAGTACACGCGATCTGGTCCATGCCATTAACGAAGTCCTGGCCGGCCGACGCTACCTCAGCCCCCCGCTGAGCGAGCGCGCCATCGAGGTCTTTCTGGAGCGCACCCGGAGCAGCGCCCTGCCCCGGGATCGCTACCAGGCGCTGACCGCCCGCGAGCGTGAGGTGCTCCAGATGCTGGCGCAGAGCATGTCCAACCCCGAGATTGCCGCCCGCCTCATCATTAGCCCCCGCACCGTCGAGACTCACCGCACCAACCTGATGCGCAAGCTCGGTCTCCAAACCCAGACCGATCTGATCAGGTATGCCATCCAGCGCGGACTCGTCCCCGGCAATGGCGACCCGGTTTCCGGCTAATGTGGACGCGAGGATGCCAGGATGCCAGGATGCGAGGACACAATACGATAATCTGTCGTCTCCGTTCCTTCGCCCCCAGTTCTCGGGCTGCAACTGCTGCTAATGTGCTGCCCCCTGTCCCCTATCCCCTGTCCCCTATCTCGCAGTGGTAGGGACGCGCTTCTGCGCGTCCGCAACCGTAGGGTGCATTCGCTGCACCGTGCTACGGCCACAGCCCCCGGCAGGCATCCACCGGCTGAAGCCGGGACTCCTGGGTGGCAACCTGTCCCCTATCCCCTGTCCCCTGTCCCCTGTCCCCTGATTGCAGAGCAACATACGGGTACCACGTAGCAAAACTACGGGCATTCACGGATAGCCGGCAACCGGCATGGTGCGCTATGCTGTAAGCTGTAGTCCGTAGTCCGCTGTCCGTAAGCCGTCACCCGTCATCCACCGGCTGCGGACGGACGCCGTCATCCAGAACCTGTAATCCATTGCCGGCAGTTCAGCGCCGGGCGGCGGCGGCAGGCACAGGAATAAGGAGAGTGTAATGACCAGACCTCTGATCATGGTCATCGACGAGAGCGTCGTAATACTCGAGTTTATGCAAGTGTTGTTAAACAGCGAAGGTTACATCGTCATTAGCTGCTACCCGGGGGAAACGAACATCGCCTACGCCCGGCATCTCCGCCCCAACATGACTATCGTGGAGGTGCAGCAGGAGAACCTGGATCATACCATAGCATTTATCAAGGAAATCCGCACAGATCCTGTTACCAGCACGTTCCCAATGATGGTAATGTCTACCGACAGCGATCTGCTCAAGACCATCGATCCGCTTCTGCGGCAGTATACCTGCATTGCCGTTGAAAAACCTTTTTCCGCCGACTGGTTCCTGGAGACGATCCGGCAGTTGATCTCTACACCAATAACCCAGGAACAGTATGATCGGCTGGCGTATGGGAACCACACACTGGTATAATCGGTACGTTACCGCCAGGGACGCGCAGCAGCGCGTCCACATTCCACCCGGTCAGGATCTCCTGGCGGGCTCTATTGAGGAGAACCAACTATGCAAGGCGCTGGGCAGGACCATCCGCACATTATCGTCGCCGACGACACCGAAGTCGTACGTCTCACCGTCTCCTACCTGATCCATCGCTTCTATCCGGGCGCAAACCTCACCGTTGTCAACAACGGTTACGAAGCTTTGCAGTCCCATAACCACCATCCTGCCGCCCTGATCCTCACCGATCACTGGATGCCGGTGATGAGCGGCATCGAGTTGCTGCAGACCATCCGTGGCCGACGTGATCTCACCCCGGTTATTGTTATGTCGGGCGATGCGTCAATTGCGCCCAGCGTTACTGCACGGCACGCCGCCCGCTTTATTTACAAGCCCTTCTCGGTCAGGCAGTTGCAAGACGTGGCCCTCGCGCTCCTGCCTCCCAACTACCGTGTCATAACCTGGACCATCCCCGATTTTAAAGAGGAGTGTTGAGTGTTAAGTTCCCCGCTTCCCGTTTCACGTTGACATGTTCGCACGTTGCGCGCTCTGCGCTCTACGCTCTGCGCTCTCAGTTCTGAGCAATGGCACACTTCTTGCTAAATCCGGTGCGAGTGGACGAATACCGGCCGGCAAGCGGGCCACCTCAGACAATCCGCCGGCATGCATCACCAACGTGAGCTAGCAGGGAGAACTCAGAAATGACTGCTTTAGCGGGTACTGATCGCATCACGCATAATCCCGGAATGAACCGAGCCACATTCGACTCCGCGTTTGAGTCGTGGGATGATAATAGTGATGGTGATGGTGAAAATCCAGATGATATCGCCCTGTTTGACGATGGCGCAGATGATGCTGCTCTGGGGAGCGCCAGATCAACCGACAGTGTGCAGATCTACATGCAGGCAATCGGACAGGTACCGCTGCTGACCGCTGCCGAAGAGGTTACGCTGGCGCAACAACTGGAGCGGGGCTGCACTGCACGCAGCCGCCTGGACAGCCGGCACTACCACACACCGGCCGAGCGGGCCACCCTGGAGCGCGATGCTGCCCTGGGAGCCGAGGCCCGCGAACAACTGATCCAGGCCAACCTGCGGCTGGTTGTCAGCGTTGCCAAGAAGTACAACGGCAGTCCCCTCTCGCTTATGGATCTGGTGCAGGAGGGTAATATCGGCCTGATGCGCGCCGTCGAGAAGTTTGACTACCAACGGGGCAATCGTTTCTCAACCTATGCCACCTGGTGGATTCGCCAGGCCATCACGCGCGCCATTGCCCAGCAGAGCCGCCTGATCCGGCTGCCGGTGCATATGAGCGAGACGATGAACCAGCTCTATCGAACTGTCAACCAGCTTAAGCAGACCTCCGAACGCGAACCCACCCCGGAAGAACTCGCCAAAGTAATGAATATGAGTGTGCGCAAAGTCAAGCGCCTGCTGCGCGCGTCGCGGCAGCCGGTCTCAATCGAGCGTCCGATTGGCAAGGATGGCGAGGGCCGCCTGTCCGAACTTCTCGCCGACGAACAACTGGAGTCGCCGCTGGAAGTTGCCACCCAGAGCATGCTGCAGGAGGATCTCCTGGCCGTACTGGAAGAACTGCCCGAACGCGAGCGGCAGATTCTGCGCCTGCGCTATGGCCTGGAGGACGGTAGCAACCGCACCCTGGAGGAGGTCGGCGACGCCTTCGGCATTACCCGCGAGCGCACCCGCCAGATTGAGGCCGAAGCGCTGCGCCGGCTGCGTACCCCGCAACTGGGCCGCCGCCTCCAGGATTACCTGGGGTATAGCTCATAGGAGAACTGAGAACTGAGAACTGAGAACCAAGAGCGCAGAGCGCAAAGCGCAGAACGGCGAACGCAGAATGCAGCGCACGAAGCGCCAGGAACAGAACTACTACCAATGTGCCAGCAAAACAGCCATCAACGGAAACAGGCGCAATAGGCGCAATGGCGGCACATTCCCGTTTGTCATCTCTGCGTCCTCGGTGTGCTCTGTGGCTATGACAACACATCGGTATAAGGGGCGCGAACCGATCTCCCGCAGGTGTAAACGGACATGCTGCGGGAGATTTTTGCAACTGACCGACCACTAAGCACTAAGCACTGAAAACCAGCCGCAGTAGGGTGCATTCTATGCACCGTTCTTTGGCCGAACGCCATACCTGAACTACTTTCTCAACATTCAGCAGCCGCAGTAGGGTGCATTCTATGCACCGTTCTTTGGCCGAACGCCATACCTGAACTACTTTCTCAACATTCAGCAGCCGCAGTAGGGTGCATTCTATGCACCGTTCTTTGGCCGAACGCCATACCTGAACTACT
>DAOTVB010000127.1:0-90386 GCA_034436755.1 Chloroflexaceae bacterium
CCACCCCCACCACTCAACCCAGCCCCACCGGGCAATCCCGACTACCGGGACGCCCTGCAACAACCGACCCACCCCGTGCGTATCTCATTTCAGCGGGGCCACCAGGTACCGACATACCACTACCGTAGCACTTTCCGTAACCTGCCCACGCCATAGTGCAATTCAGCGCCGGGTCATCGCCGACCTCATACCGATTTGTTGTCATAGCCACAGAGAACACAGAGGACGCAGAGATGGCAAACGGGAATGTGCCGCTGTTGCGCACAGTGCGCCCGTTCCCATTGATTGTTAGTTTGCCGGCAAAGTGGTATGAGCCACGCCGGCGCGTGTACTGATCCGTATGTTGTAACGTGTGCGCCGGTGTATTGCGCTTTCGCACCCCCTGGGTTATAGTAGAACCGGTCGTCTGTCACACCGTAGAACCGGTCGTCTGTCACACCGTAGAAGAGGAGGATTATGTCCGCCATTCTGCAATCCGGCACTATGGTTCACGCCCGCTACCGCATCGTGCGCCTGATTGGGCAGGGCGGAATGGGCGCGGTCTATGCGGCCGTTGATCAGACCTTCGGCAGCCAGGTCGCACTCAAGCAGATGTTCCCCACCCCCAACCTCGCGCCGCAAGCGGTTGCCAATCTGGAACGCGCCTTTCAACGGGAAGCTCACCTGCTGCACCAGTTGCGCCACCCGGCACTGCCCCGCGTCACCGATCACTTCTCGGAGGCGAACGGGCGCTTTCTGGTGATGGACTATATCGATGGTGAAGACCTGGCGCACCTGCTGGAGCAGCGCATGCAAACCCAGGCACGCCCCCTGACTGAGCAGGAAGTTGTCCCCTGGGCCATCAAGGTGCTCGAGGCCCTGGAGTATCTGCATAGTCACAGGCCGCCGATTATTCACCGCGATATCAAGCCCCACAATATCAAGGTGACAACAGCGGGGGATGTTTTCCTGATCGACTTTGGTATTGCTAAAGGTGCTTCGACGCAACAGGCAGCAATCGGGCACAGGAGTGTATTTGTCTATACACCGGCCTATGCATCGCTGGAGCAGATCCAGGGTATGGAGACAGATCCGCGCAGTGACCTGTTCAGCCTGGGTGCAACGATGTATCATCTGCTCCGGGGCAGCGCGCCGGATGCCGCGCCCCGCTGCAATGCCCTGACGCGCGCCGCCGCTACCGTGCGCAACCAGCCCGACCCGCTGACACCCCCGCCCGGAGCGAGCCTGGCCGTCCAGGAGGTGATCATGCAGGCGCTGGCGCTGGACCCCGACCACCGGCCCGCTTCTGCTACCGTGATGCGACAGGCGCTCGAGCGGGCAATCGGCGCGCCGGTGCAGACGCCCCACATGGATGTAACGGTTGTCCCGCCCGGCCCGCAAACGGGTGCAACGATTCTTCAACCGCGCCCGGATCAGACCGCACTCCTACAGTTCTCCTACACACTGTTCCGCCGGCCGGTACCGGGGCCGGTGTTGGAAACACTCGCAATTCCGGTGCCGGTTGAACAAGCCCTACCAGTGAAGCGGAAGAACCGCGTTGTATTGCGAACCGGTGGATTAATGACGCTGGGTCTGCTGCTGCTGCTACTGGTAGGAATGAGTGCGGTGGGCAGTGCGAATAACATGGCCCCGGCCTGGTCGCCGGACGGTACGCGTATCGCCTTTGTGTCTGAACGTACCGGCACCCGGGAGATCTATGTGGCGAACGCTGACGGTTCCCGCCCTCAGCGCCTGACCTACGATAATATAGACGACTCTAACCCCGTCTGGTCGCCGAGCAGTAGACGTATCGCCTTTGAGACTGTACGCGACGGTGAGAGTGAGATCTATATAAGTAATGCCGATGGCTCTGCGCCTGACCGCCCGGCTGGTCCGCCGTATTTGCAGCATTCCCATTCTCCGGCATGGTCGCCGGATGGCAGGCGCATTGCCTTTGTGTCCGCGCAAGACGGCAACCAGGAGATCTATGTCGTGAATGCCGGAGGTTACGGTTCCGATTTGCAGCGCCTGACGGATAATGCGGCAGCGGAGGACTCCCCTGTCTGGTCGCCGGATGGCACGCGCATCGCCTTTGTGTCCGCGCAGGACGATACCCAGGAGATCTATGCAATAAACGCGGATGGCTCCAACCTCCAACGCCTTACGGACAACGCAGCGGGTATTTGGAATCCGGTCTGGTCCCCGGACGGCACCCGTATCGCTTTTGAGACTATGCGTGACGGCAATCAGGAGATCTATGTAATAAACGCGGATGGCTCCAACCTCCAGCGCCTCACGCACAACGATGCCCAGGACTGGTCCCCGGCCTGGTCGCCGGTCAGCATGCGCATTGCCTTCGTGTCCAATCGCAACGGTACTCAGGAGATCTATGTGATGGACGCCGACGGCTCCAACCTTCAGCGTCTCACCTTCGACGAAGCCGAGGATGCTGCTCCCACCTGGTCACCAGATGGTACGCATATCGCGTTTGAGTCCAGGCATAACGACAATCAAGCGATCTATGTGATGAACGCCGATGGCTCCGACCGCCGGCGACTGGCTGTCGGGTGGAACTGGTTGACAACCTGGTTGCCATGAGACAGCCCGGCTATGTTTGTGAAGAGAGGAGTTAGCCCAATGAGCTACGTGTGCGAACTGCAGGAATTTCCCACCCGGCCGGCATTATCGATTCGTACGCGGACGCCGATCCAGGATTTACCCCAGGTACTTGGCGCGGCATATGGCACGATTATGCACTATCTTGGCGAACTTGGCGAACAACCGGCCGGCGCGCCTTTTACCGCCTACTACAACATGGATATGGCGGACCTTGACCTGGAAATTGGCCTTCCGGTTGCCCGCAGTCTGCCCGGACGGGATACCATTCAGGCCAGTGAACTGCCGGGTGGCCGGGTGGCGACCTGCCGCTACACCGGACCCTACGACACCATTGCGACGGCGTACGAAGCGCTTTCCGCATGGATGGTGGAGCAGGGTCATACCCCAACGGGCGTGGCCTACGAGAACTATCTGAATGACCCGGCAGATACTCCACCGGAGGCATTGCAAACCATGATTGTCTTCCCGTTGAAGCAGGGTTGAATGAGGATTTTCTGAGCGGCAAACCCACCTCCGTCCAGGCACGCCGCTCACCACCTTCCTACAACCTGCAACCTGCAACCTGCAACCTGCAACCTGTCCCCTGTCCCCTGTCCCCTACACCAGTTGCAATCGGCCAAAAAAGGCGTTATATTTCTAAACAGACTGTGTCAACATTGCACTCGTAACCAGTATATCAGCGTGTCGTGATGCGAGGAGGTGACCCGTGCCTATTGCCTCCTCGCATCGGTATGCATACAGCCGGGCCGCACGCGGCACTCGCCTGACCGCAGATAACGCCCGTGTCATCCGGCCGCCATTCGTAAGAAAGGATCTCCCATGGCAAAACCTGTCATCCTCTCGGTTGACGACGATCCCGGTGTGTTAAGCGCAATTTCCCGCGACCTGCGCCGCCAGTATGGCGAACACTACCGCGTGGTGCGGGCCGACTCCGGCCAGGCCGCGCTCGATGCCCTGCGCCAGTTGAAGCAGCGCAATGACCCGGTCGCCCTCTTCCTGGTCGATCAGCGCATGCCGCAGATGAGCGGCGTCGAGTTCCTGGCCGAGGCCATGCAGCTCTACCCCGATGCGCGCCGCGCCCTGCTCACCGCCTACGCCGATACCGACGCGGCCATCCGCGCCATCAACGATGTCGCCATCCACTACTACCTGCTCAAGCCATGGGATCCGCCCCAGGAGAAGCTCTACCCGGTCCTGGATGATCTGCTGGACGACTGGCAGGCCGCCTACCACCCACCCTTCGAGGGCATTCGTATCGTCGGGCATCGCTGGTCGCCGGATGCCCATCAGATCCGCGACTTCCTGGCGCGCAACCAGATCCCCTACCTCTACCTGGATATCGAAACCGATCCGGAGGCGCAGCGTCTCCTGGAGCAACTCAATATGTCGGCGGCCAGGCTGCCGCTGGTCCTGCTGGCCGACGGCACCATCATGGAAGCCCCCAACCCGGCTGACATTGCCGGGCAGGTCGGGTTGCAGACGCGCGCCGAGCAGCCCTTCTACGACCTGGTGATCGTAGGTGGGGGACCGGCGGGGCTGGCGGCGGCGGTGTATGGTGCCTCCGAGGGGCTGCGCACGGTGATGATCGAGCGCGAAGCGACCGGCGGTCAGGCGGGCACCAGTTCCCGTATCGAGAACTACCTGGGCTTCCCCTCCGGCCTGAGCGGAGCCGACCTGGCCCGCCGCGCAACCACCCAGGCCCGCCGCTTCGGGGTGGAAATCCTCTCGCCGCAGGAGGCCACCAGCCTGCGGATCGAAGGCCCCTACCGCATTATCACGCTGGCCGACGGGCGCGAGATTATCTGCCACGCGCTGATTGTGGCGGTGGGGCTGGCCTATCGCAAACTGGACGTGCCCGGCGTCGATAAGCTGACCGGGGCGGGGGTCTACTATGGCGCCTCGCTGACCGAGGCGATCTCCTGCCAGTCGCAGCCGGTCTTTATCGTCGGCGCGGGCAACTCGGCCGGGCAGGCGGCGATCTACCTGGCACAGTTTGCCCAGAATGTGACCCTGCTGGTGCGGGGCGACTCCCTCGCCGACAGCATGTCGCAATACCTGGTCGAGCGGATCGAGGCGGCCCCCAATATCCATGTGCGCCTGCAGACGGCGGTCAAGGCGGCATGCGGCGATGAACATCTGGAGGCGCTGATCCTCGAGGATCGGACGACCGGCCAGGAGGAGACCCACCCGGCGGTGGCGCTCTTTATTTTTATCGGCGCGGTGCCGCGTACCGACTGGCTGGAGGGGATCGTTCGGCGCGACAACCGGGGCTTTATCCTGACCGGAACGCAAATGATGGAAGATGGCAAACTGCCCCGTGAGTGGCACCTGGAGCGCGCGCCCTTCCTGCTAGAGAGCAGCATTCCCGGCGTCTTTGCCGTGGGCGATGTGCGTGCCAGTTCGGTCAAGCGGGTGGCCTCGGCCGTCGGTGAAGGCTCGATTGCCGTGCAGTTTGTACATCAGCATCTGAGTAAGGTATGACAAAACGATGGACGAACGCTACTCAATTCAGCTCTTCGCCGATATGCCCACGGCCGAGGTGCAGTGGATCCGCGACAACGGCCGCGAAGTTCATCTGGAGGCGGGAACATTTTTTTTGTGCGAACATGATTCCGCCGAGGAGTTCTATATCGTTCTCGCCGGGGAACTACAGATCACCCGCACCATAAACGGACGTGAGCAGGTGATGGGCACGACGCCGCGCGGGATTATCGGCGGCGAGATCTCACTCTTGACCAACACCCCGTCGCAGGTGACGGCCCGCGCACTGGTGCCCAGCGATCTGCTGGTGCTGGACCGGCGGGCCTTCCGTGCGATGTTCGCCTATGCACCAACCATTGGCGCGCAGGTGTTACAGATCGGGGTAAACCGGATGCAGGGCTACGTCACCACGCTGGTGCAGCAGGAGAAGATGGCCGCGCTGGGGAAGATGTCGGCGGGACTGGCACACGAACTGAACAACCCCGCCGCCGCTGCCAACCGCGCGGCCGCCAGTCTACGCGAAACCCTGCTGCTGCTGCAATCCCAGGCGATCCGGCTCAACCGCCTCAGCCTGAGCGCCGATCAGATCGAGCAGTTGATTACATTTCAGCAGCAGACCATCAGTCAGGCGGACCAGGCCGAACCACTCTCGCCGCTGGAGCAGAGTGACCGCGAGGATGAACTGGGCGAGTGGTTCGAGGACCAGGGCGTTGCGGGCGGTTGGGAACTGGCTCCCTGTTTTGTCGGGGCGGCCATGGGCAAGGATAACCTGGCGAACCTGCGTTCGCTGCTGACCGAGGAGAGTTTCCCGCTGGTGCTGGCCTGGCTGCACCGCACCCTGGACACCACCAGCCTGCTGAACGAGATTGAGCAGAGTACCCGCCGGATCGCCGAACTGGTCGGGGCGATCAAATCCTATGCCTACAAAGACCAGTCGGTCGTCAAGGAAGTAGATGTTCACAAAAGCCTGGAGAGTGCGCTGCTGGTCCTCGGGCACAAGCTGAAGCGGGGCAACCTGCATGTCTCGCGGGAGTATGACCCCAATCTGCCGCATATTCAGGCCCGCGCCGGGGAGCTGAACCAGGTCTGGACAAATATGATTGACAACGCAATTGACGCCCTGAATAGCAACGGCACGATCCGTCTGATCACGCGCTGTGAGCATGACTTTGTGATGGTTGAGGTCGCCGACGATGGTCCCGGCATTCCGCCGGAGGTGCAGTCGCGCCTGTTCGAGCCCTTTTTTACCACCAAAGAGGAGGGCAAAGGCACTGGACTGGGGCTGGATATCAGCTACCGGATCATCCAGGAGCATAACGGCTCCATCGAGGTGCAGTCCCAGCCGGGGCAGACACGCTTTATCATCCGGCTGCCGGTTAGTTGATTGTTGTTGATGATTGAAGCGTGCATGGCGAGCGGCGTGACCCGGAACGCCGCTCGTTCATTCACTATGCGATTGTTATGTGACCGGAGTTACGCGATGGGCGTTTGGACCACGAACACCACGAAATAAGCGAACAGCGCGAAAGGCCAATGTTGCCATACAGCAGGCGATCCCGGGTTTGGTGGGGGACATCGCCTCCGGCAGGGCAGAAGATTCTCGATCTTTTTCACAAAAAATTCACGTTGTGAATTTTTTGTGAAAAAGATAAAAAGTATACCATGCTGCCGCAGGCGAATCGGGCTTCCAGCGGGTGAACCATCCGGGTTGCATGGCAATCGCGTAATTCCTGTTATGTAGAGCTCAGATGGTGAGAGTGATGAATGATCAAAATAGTCTGATTGCGGCCCTCCGCACCCTGAACCTCTTCGATGAACTGACCGATGCGGAGCTACAGAAGATTGCCGGGCAGGGTAATGCGATCTTCCTCGACACCGGCGACATCCACCGCGAAGAGGGCGACCCGGCCGAGCATGTCTTTATCCTGCTGGAGGGCGAAATCCAGGTGACGCAGCGTGTGGGCGCGCAGGAGGTGCTGCTGGCGACCTACGGCCCGCGCACGCTCTTCGGTGAGCTACCGCTGCTGATGGGCATCGATACCTTCTTTGCGCGGGGCCGCGCTACCCAACCAACCCGCGTCTTCGAGTTTACAAACGAAGTATTCTGGCAGATCTTGCGCACCTACCCGTCGGTGTCGATTGCGGTGTTGCGCACCATGGCAGCACGGGTGCAGCACCTGGCGTCGATCTCACAGCAGCGCGAAAAGCTGGCCTCGCTGGGCGAACTGGCGGCCGGGCTGGCGCATGAACTCAACAACCCCGCCGCCGCCGCAAGCCGGGCCGTCGAGAACCTGCGCGGCAGCCTGCAGGAGCTACACGCGCACAGCCGCACCCTGAGCCGCCAACTGACCACACCCCAACTGGCAGCGCTGGCCGCCCACGAGGAGACCGCGACCGCCAGTGCTGCCCACCCGCCGGTCCTCGACGCGCTCACCCGCAGCGACCGGGAAGATACCATCATCGACTGGCTCGATGATCAGGCCATTGCCGGAGGCTGGCAACTGGCACCGACCTTCGTCACGGCGGGGCTGGCGGTTGATTGGCTGGAAGCGGTAGCGCGTGACCTGCCCGCCGCTGCTCTGACCAGTGCCTTACGCTACCTGGAGTTGCTACTGACCGTGAATGATCTGCTGGACAATGCCGAGAGCAGCACCGGGCGCGTGTCAGACCTGGTGGCGGCGATGAAGGCCTACTCCTACATGGATCAGGCTCCGCTGCAGGAGATTGATGTGCAGGAGGCGCTGGAGCATACGCTGACCATTCTGAACCACAAACTCAAGCAGGGAATCGCAGTCACCCGTGACTATGCGCCGGACCTGCCGAAGGTCTGGGCCTATGGCAGCGAACTCAACCAGGTCTGGACCAACCTGATCGACAATGCCATTGATGCAATGGAGGGGCAGGATCGCCCGGCACAGTTGCATGTGCGTACCTGGCTGGAGGGCGAGCGGGTGCAGATCGAGATTTGCGACAACGGTTGTGGGATTGCCCCGGACATTCTGCCGCGCATCTTCGAGCCCTTTTTTACCACCAAGGATGTCGGCCATGGCAGCGGCCTGGGGCTGGATGTAGCCTACCGCATTGTCGTGGCGCAACACGCCGGCGATATCCGGGTGAAATCGGAGCCGGGCGATACGCGCTTTCAGGTCTGTTTGCCGGTACGGGTTAACGGTTAGGGGTTAGGGGTTAGGGGTTAGGGGTTAGGGGCAATGCCTTTCAAATAACCGGGCTTACCTGGTTTCTTACCCGGAAGAAAATATCGCCTCCGGCAGAGTGGAAGAACCCATCCTTTTTTCACAAAAACTTTTACAAAGTAAAAATTTTTGTGAAAAAAGGATAAAAAGTACCATGCTGCCGCAGGCGGAACCGTTCTGCATCGGAGCAAACGCCCGGTTTGCAAGGCTACTGTACAGGTTCTGCTATTTGACAGGACTTACGCGGTGGACGTTTGGACCACGAACAACACGAAATGAGCGAAAACCGCGAAACGGCCAATGCCGGCATGCGGCAGGCGATCGCGGGTTTTGACGGGGGATAGCGCCTCCGGCAGGGCTGAAGATTCCATGCTTTTTCACAAAAATGTTGCACGTAGTGCAACATTTTTGTGAAAAAGATAAAAAGTGTACCATACTGCCGCAGGCGATTCTGCCGTTCATCGGGTGAAACGCCCGGTTTGATGAACGACCGCGTAACTCGTGTATTTGAAAGGTATTGCGGGTATGGAGTGCGGGAGCCATGCTTCCGCCTATGATCGATAAACCACTCATATGGAGCAACTATGCTACATGATTTGATGGAAGTTCTGGCGGCGAATTCGCCCATCCATGTCCTGCCGGAGATTGTGGTCATCCTGACGGCGGGCGCGATTATTGCCTACATCAGCCAGCGGCTTGGGCAGGTGCCGATTGTGGGCTTCCTGCTGGCGGGGGTGCTGATTGGTCCTAATGCGCTGGGATTGGTGCAGGACCAGGAACTGATTGAGGTTGTTGCCGAAATCGGGATTATCCTGCTGCTCTTTACCATCGGCATTGAGTTTAGCCTGGAAAAACTGGCGCGCATCAAACGGCTGATCTTCGTTGGGGGCGGCCTGCAGGTCGGGCTGACCGTGCTGCTGACCACTATGATCCTGGCGGCACTGGGTATCGACTGGCGGGTGGGGATCTTCACCGGCTGCCTGATCGCCCTCAGCAGCACCGCGATCATCCTGAAGCTGCTGGCTGACCGCGCCGAAACCAACAGCGAACCGGGGCAGATTGCCCTCGGTATTCTGATCTTCCAGGATCTTGCCGTGATCGTGATGGTGCTGCTGGTCCCCATGCTGGCGGGCATAGGCGGTTCCCCCCTGAATATTGTCTGGGAGTTGGGCAAAGCAGCCGCAATCATTGCGCTGGTGCTGATCTTTGCGCGCCGGGTGATGCCGCTGCTGCTGGAGATTGTCGCGCGCACCTGCTCGCAGGAGATCTTTCTGCTCTCGGTGATTGCCATCTGCTTTGGCACCGCCTGGCTGACCAGCCTGGCCGGGGTCAGCCTCTCGCTGGGCGCGTTCCTGGCCGGCCTGGTGGTCAGCGAGAGCCAGTTTAGCGAGCATGCCTTTGGCGAGATTATGCCGCTGCAGGTGCTCTTCAGCGCCGCCTTCTTTGTCTCGGTCGGGCTGCTGCTGGACCTGGGGTTCCTGGTGGCGCAACCGCTGCTGGTGCTGAGCGTGCTGGTCGGGATTGTGCTGATCAAGGTCATCACCAGTGGCATCGGTGTGCTGCTGCTGGGTTATCCGCTGCGGACAGCGCTGCTCTCCGGCTTTCTGCTGGCCCAGGTTGGCGAGTTTGCCTTTGTGCTGGAGCGGGCCGCCCGTCCGCTGGATCTCTTTCCGCTGGGGCTGGCGGAAACCGGCGGGCAGACCTTTATCGCTGCCTCGGTTATTCTGCTGGTCATGACGCCGTTCCTGTCGCAGACGGGTTACTGGTTGCGGGCGCGCCTGACGCAGCGTGAAACAACCTCGCTGGCCGAGGCCGCTGCGACCCACTCCTCAACGGTCAGTTTTGCCCATCTGCAGCACCATGTGATTGTCGCCGGGTATGGGGCCGGCGCACAGCAGTTGGTGCGCGTGCTACGCGGTTCGGGCATTCCCTATGTGATCCTCACGCTCAACCCGCTGTTTGCAACCGAGGCCGAACGGGAACGGTTGCCGGTGCTGCGTGCCGACGACAGCCGCCTGCACACGCTCCAGATGGTGGGAATTGAGCGGGCGAAGCTGCTGGTCATCGCCGACGACAATCCCGGCGATGCGCGCCGGGTTGCGGCTGTGGCGCGGACGGCCAATCCCACGCTCTGCATTATTGTGCGAACGCGTTACATCGCCGAGGCCGCGTCATTGACCGAGGAGGGAGCGGATATTGTCATCCCGGAGGAACTAGAGAGCACTGTCCAACTGTTTGTGCAGGTGCTCGACGCCTACCGCGTAGCCCCGCCAGAGGTCGAAACGCATGTGCAGTCGATGCGGGCGCACGGCTATACCGCGCTCCGTGAGCGGGCCGACCAGCCGCCGGTGGTCTGCACGGACCTGGACGAGGAGTGCATGCAGACGCGAATTGTCACCATCCGGGCAGGTGCGCCCGCCGCCGGCCGCCCGCTCGATCCGCAGGCACTCCGGCGCGAGTATGGCCTGCAGGTTGAAGCGGTGCAGCGCAATGGGCAGACCATACACGACCTGCCGGAGACGCTGGAGTTGCAGCCGGGCGACCGGCTGGTGTTGCTGGGTAACACCGAGCAGTTTATACGCAGTGGTGATCTCTTCCGGGTAAGTGTGCTGCCGGGTGGAGCAGATATGCCGGGGACAACCCGGACTCCGGCGGAACAATCGGCCGACGGAGCATGCACCCACCTGAATTTTATCCGGCCGGTATCGCCGGAGTCGCAGGGCTGCGCCGAGTGCCAGGCGGCGGGTGACACCTGGGTTCACCTGCGCATCTGCCTGACCTGTGGGCATGTGGGCTGCTGCGACTCATCGAAAAACCAGCACGCGACAAAGCACTTCCATGCGAGCGGGCACCCGATTATCCAGTCGTTCGAGCCGGGCGAAAGCTGGCGCTGGTGCTATATTGATAAGACGGATGTGTGATTGGATTGAAAGCAACCGGAGAGAGCCATGTCACCGACCTGCGTGAAAGCAGCACACCAGCCGTGGGATCGGAGTCCCGGCTTCAGCCGGATCAGGCGTTCCCGGCAGGATGCCACTGTCCCGGCAGGCATTCCACCGGCTAATGCACGTTGAATTTGTACTCCAAACATCGTGGGATCGGAGTCCCGGCTTCAGCCGGATCAGGCGTTCCCGGCAGAATGCCACTGTCCCGGCAGGCATCCCACCGCCTTACGAACGTTGAATTTGTACTCCGAACATCGTGGGATTGGAGTCCCGGCTTCAGCCGGATCAGGCGTTCCCGGCAGAATGCCACTGTCCCGGCAGGCATCCCACCGGCTAAAGCCGGGACTCCCGGTCATTCATATCCGGACTATGTTCTAAAAGTCATAAGCCGGGACTCCCGGTCATTTCATATCCGGGCTATTTTCAAAATTCATCAGGCGGTTGGGAGCGAATCCCGAAGAGTTTAGTTCGCAACCAATTTACGACTGCTATACGTACCTGCTTAACTGCTTAACTATGGTGAAAGCTGAGTACTGCGCTGCTCATGAGGAGGAGGGCCAGCGTCACCAACTCCCGGGGGACACCCTGGTAGGTGATTAGGAGTTACGCAGTTGAAACGCCTGGTCAAGATAGACTGCATTGGAAAGCCATAAAACGGACCTCCTGGTTCGATCTAGAGTTTGGCTTTGTGATGCGCTAAAACGACAACGATAGCCGTTTTTGTTCCCCAACTGCGTAAGTCCTAGGTGATATCGACATTGGCAACCCAGGATTGTCGTCCATGTTCGAGCCGACCGGTTATCCGGTCGGCTTCAACCGTGAGTTTGCTGGTAGCACCGATGGAGTCCTGGCTATTATTTGTGTTGAGGAAGTAGACATCTTCGCCCGCAATGCGAAACGCAAACGGACCGTTCAGGAAACTGATCAGGCTTCCCTGGGGATAACCGAGCGTAAGATCGGCTTCATCGGGGCTGAGTTTGCCCTCTACTATGCTACCATCCAGACGCCCTTTCACCGAACCCTGCCGGTACGTCAGAAAGATCTGCCCTGAGTAGACCGCCTTGCGTTGCGCATACCGATATTCTCCGGTCAGCGCATCACCCTGGGCATACAGCTTTACTTCATACGGAAATTGCAACGTTCCGCCGATAGTAGGTGCCTTCCAACTCTCACAGATCAGGCTACCCCAGGCGCAGGGGTTTCCGGATATCTGCTGCTCTGGTCCGTACGTTTTCGCCAACTGGTTTGCCTGAAACAGGCCAAGCGGTATGACAATCAGCAAAAATATCACGATAGCTATGATAAAGAACCAGACCAGACTCATACTCTTGTCTCCTCTGAAACAGCGATGTTAGTGGCTCGTGCAACGATGCGGAGAACCAGCAGTTCCCCGCGACCCTCGCATCGTTGCACAAACCAAGCATAGTTAAAAAGTCAGGCTGTTAGAAACCCGGGAAGTAGCGCATCCGGAAGATCGTCTCAAAAGAGTCGATCAGGTCCAGGTACTGCTCCAGCAGGCGCGAGAGCAGGAACTTCTCGCGGACGGTCTCGCGGGCTTTCCGGCCCATCTCCGTCCGCAACGGCTCATCCTTGACCAGTTGGACAATCCGCCGGGAGGCTTCTTCAATGGATGTCACCAGATAGCCGTTATCGCCATCTTCAATCTGGTAGCGAATACCGCCGACATTCCCACCGATAACCGCCGACTCCTTCCACATGGCTTCCGTCACCGTCAGGCCAAACCCCTCGCGCGTCGATTTCTGCAGGACAACCGCGGCGCGGCGCTGCAAACTGTTGACCAGCGCGGTATCTTCGCCGTTGGGCAGGATAAAGATGCGATCATCGCGCTTCTCTAGCAGCGACTCGAACACCTCGACGCCTTCGGGATCGTCTGCGGCGAAGTTCCCCAGCAAGACCAGTGTGCAGTCTACCTCTTGCCGCGCCATCTTGTAGGCTTCGATCACGCCGACCGGGTCTTTCCAGGGATCAAAGCGGGCCACCTGCACCACCAGCGGCAGGTCAGTTGGGATACCATGGAAGGCCAGCCGCTCATCCATCTCTTCATCGGTCATAAAGCGATTTTTGTAGGTGAACGGGTTGATCGCGGGCATAAAGTAGATCTGCGGAGTTTTGATGCGCTGCGTATACTCTTTAAAACTCAGGATCGCCGCATCATACTGCTCGACAAACGGCGTCAGGTAGTCCCAGAGTTCGGAATGGGGATGCGACAGATCGATGTGACAGCGCCAGACCCAGGGGCTGCGCTTCTTGTAGTGGGTCACCAGCGGCAGCGGCTGCGGATCATGCACAATCACAAAGTCATGGTCGAAGTGGTTGCGGATGGCATTCTCGTAGATCACATCATCGTAGACATCCGTACGAATATCGGAGAAGGGCATCTGCTGGCACTGCCGGGCGTTATGCATCTTCTTCGTCGCGCCAAAAAAGTCGGACGACCCCTGGATCACGCGCCACTCGGTTTTAATACCCAGGCTGTTCATTAACAGGGTCAGTGATGAGAGGATTTCGGCCACACCGCCGCCGTAATAGGTCGCGTTAACGTGTGATACGTGGTAATCCTGAAGATTGCGGGCCTTCTTTAGAATACGATCAACTGCCTCCGCCCCAATAAACTGTTCATAGTCCTCAATGCGGTGAGTGTTACGACCCATGATGCTGCTCCTTCGCAGTACAAAAACAGACGAACCGAATGAGAGAACAAACTGCCCCACCCGGAGACGACCGATGAGATGACCGATTAGGTTACGAACGGTCTGGGAATTGTGTGTGTGTGCAATTCAGGTGGGGGTGGCGCGCGACCGGCCCCAGAGCGCTGACGGAGCTGCGCCAGAGCCTGCGGTCAACAACTCGCTGCCAGATGATATCTGCAAGCAACAGATACCATCTTATTGTAAACGAAGCCGGCAGACAGCACAACATCCGAATTGTTGCAGTTTATGCCGTTCGGGTGGAGAAGAATTCACGCATCAGCCAACCGCGTTGCCGAATACCATGCGACACGTTGTCGTAGGTGACACCGGGTTGCTCACTTGCCCGACAGTCGACACATGCGGTAAGATAGGACCATCAATTGCCCGCGATCAGACCCATTGCAAGTCAAGAATTGTTACACGGAACTGAGAGCATGAGTGCATCCGATATTACCGTTCGCGCGGTTGGCGATGTCGCCGGCAGCCGCATGATCCAGGAAGTGGAGCGGCGCACCTGGGGCGCGGAGGAGATTGATATCCTGCCGACGCATATCCTGGTCACGCTGGCGAAGAATGGTGGCCTGGTGCTGGGGGCCTTCGCGCCCGCCGGTCCTGCCGCAACCGGCGGGATGGTTGGCTTTGTAGTCGGCTGGCTGGGTACAACCCCGGCCACCGCCACCGCGCCACCCCGGATCAAGCATTGCAGCCATATTGCCGGAGTCTTGCCGGAGTGGCAGGGGCGCGGCATCGGGCGGCAACTCAAGCTGGCGCAGCGGCAGGCTGTGCTTGACCAGGGCATAACCGAGCATGTCACCTGGACCTATGACCCGCTCTACCGCACCAACGGCGCATTCAACCTGCACCGCCTGGGCGCGGTCAGCAGCACCTATATTCGCAACATCTATGGGGAGATGACCGACGCGCTCAACGCCGGAGTGCCCACCGACCGCTGCCAGGTTGACTGGTACCTGCGCAGTCCGCGGGTCTGCAATGCGGTGGCGAACGCACCGATTGCGCGCATTTGGGATTTCTCCGCAATGCAGATTATAGCGCCCCCGCCCGCACCGGCAACGCTACAGTTTGACGGTCGCCCGGTGGCGCTGCCCCTCCCAGAGGATATCGCCACGCTGCGCCGGCAGCAGCGCGAACGCCTGCGGGAGTGGCGGCTGTTCCTGCGCGCCGCCCTGGAGCAGGCCTTTGCCGCCGGTTACATGCTGGTAGACTGCGTAGAACTACCGGGGCACGGCTGGCACTACATTGTCGAACCGCATAACGCGTGTAAATGACACGACGTACGCGGTTACAAACCTGAAAGGAAATTTCGCCTCCGGCAGGGCGGAAGAAACCATATCTTTTTCACAAACAATTCACGTTGTGAATTGTTTGTGAAAAAGAAAATAAAGTACCATGCTGCCGCAGGCGAATCGGGCTTTCATCGGATGAAATGTCCCGCTTGGACACGCACCGCGTAAGTCGTGTAAATTAAGGAAAAAACATGAACGATCAGGATGATCAGTTTGCCTCCGGGATACGCTTTCGCATGACCCAACCGGCGCAGGATGCCGCCGAGGTGCAGGCCCGCCACGCGGCCAACCGCCAGGGCTGGAACGAGGGCGCAGCGCACTACACTGCCCAGGTTGAGGAGACCATCGCCTTCCTGCGGGCGGGTGGCAGCAACCTGCATCCCGTCGAGCGGGAGAATCTGGCACGGTATGGCGACCTGAGCGCCTGGTGCCACACCGCCATTCATCTGCAGTGCGCCTCGGGGCGCGATACGCTCTCGCTCTGGAACGAGGGCGTGACCCAGGTGATCGGCGTCGATATCGCGGATGTGCATATCGCCAACGCCGGGCAGATCAGCGCCGCCCTGGGCATTCCTGCGCGCTGGTATCGCTGCGATCTCCTGGAAACGCCCCACGAACTGGACGGCACCGCCGATCTGGTTTATACCGGACGCGGTGCGTTATGCTGGCTGCATGATCTGGACGGCTGGGCAGCGGTGATCTATCGGCTGCTCAAGCCGGGCGGCATTGCGCATATCTTTGACGACCATCCGATCACCTGGCTGTTCGACCCGGACGCAACAACGCTGGCCCCTTCGGGACTAAACTATTTTTCGCACAGCGAGTCCTCGCAGGGCTGGCCGGAAACCTACATCGGCGATATGGGGAAAACGGTTGAGCAGCATGCCACCAAGTTTGAGCGCCTCTGGCCGCTGTCGGCAATCATGCAGGCGCTCCGCAACGCCGGGTTGACGCTTGAGTTTTTTGGGGAACATACTGAGCCCTACTGGGATTCTTTTCCGAACTTGCAGCCCGAACTGCGGGGGCATATTCCGATGACCTTCTCGCTGGTGGTCCGCCGCCCCCCGGAGCACCCATAGACGACGGCAGGAATGGCGATCTGTCTGATGAAAGAGTTAGCACATGCGTATTGAACGTGTCGAACTGCGGCAGATCCGGCTGCCCTACGTAACGCCCTTCGAGACCAGCGGCTGGCGCGAAGAGAGCAGCCACTCGATCATTGTACGGCTCGATGCCGAAGGGGCCACCGGCTGGGGCGAGTCGCCGCTGATGTCCGGCCCCTGGTACAGCGAGGAGACCTACGCCACCGCCTGGGTGATCCTGCGCGAGGTATTGGTGCCGCTGCTGCTGCGGGCCGACCTGCAGGAGCCGGAAGATATTGACCGGCTGTTTACCACGGTGCGGGGCAACCGCTTCGCCCGCTCCGGGATCGAGTTTGCCGGCTGGGATCTGTTCGGGCGGATACGCGGTCAGAGCCTGGCGCAGATGCTGGGCGGAACGCGTAAGCGCGTGACGGTCGGGGTCAGCGTTGGGGTCCAGCCCGATATTGCCTCGCTGCTGCGTGTGGTGCAGGACTACATCGACGACGGCTATCGCCGGGTGAAGCTGAAGATCAAACCCGGTTGGGATATTGAACCAACCCGCGCCGTCCGCAGCACCTGGCCGGATCTGCTGCTCCAGGTAGATGCCAACAGCGTCTACACCCTGGAGCATGCCAATCATCTGGCACAACTGGACCCTTACGACATCCTGTTGATCGAGCAACCCCTGGCCCACGACGATATTGTTGACCACGCGAAGTTGCAGCGCCACCTGCACACGCCGATCTGCCTGGACGAGAGTATTGTCTCGCCCGCGCATGCGCGCTGGGCCATCGAACTGCGGGCCTGTGGCGTAATCAACATCAAGCCGAGTCGCGTGGGCGGGCTGGCGGCCGCGCGGCAGATCTACGCCATGGCCCGGGCGGTGAGCCTGCCAATCTGGTGCGGGGGCATGCTGGAGAGCGGCATTGGTCGGGCAACCAATGTGGCGCTGGCGAGTCTGCCCGGCTTTATGTTGCCCGGCGATATCAGCGCCAGCCGGCGCTACTTCCAGCGCGATATTATTACTACGCCGTTTGACCTCAACCCGGATAGCACCCTGACAGTGCCGGCCGGTCCCGGCAGTGGCATAACGGTGGACGAAGCCTACCTGGAGGAGGTGACGGTTGAACGGTGGGAATTGCGCGCAGGAGGCTGAGATTCCACGAATCATAACGCGGAGGCATGTAGTAGCATTCCTGCCAGATATGCGATTATGACAAGTTTTCCACGTTTTCCACAGGTTATCCACATTTTTCCCCAGAGGCGGGTGTATAAGGACTACTTTGATATGATGAATGTGACTACAGAGAGCAGTCTGCATGACACAGAAATGCTTAATCGGGCAATCTACCATAAAATTGCCAACGAAGTGGGCATTCTCAAATCAATTGCCCAGCGCATTCTGTATGTCTCCCGTGGTCAGGATGGGCTTCTTGAGCAGGTGATTGCACGGATCGAGCAGATCTCCGATGAACTGGTGCAGCGGCGTGCCGCACAACAAGCCCGGGTCGCTACTATCCCGGATGATGATTATGAGCGTCTGATTGATACTATTTCTCAGACTGCGCACGATATTTCGGATTTTGTGAACAACCAGCTTGCCACGCTTGAGTCGCAGATCCGGCGGATCATGTGGCAACTGCCGGCGGACGATCCACACTATGCTCAGTTTGAGAAGCTGCTTGACCAGCTTGAGTTAACGCAGAATGCCTTGAATGACCTCAAGGCCATCAACGAAGGAATTACGATCCGCAATATGCGCTTCAAGGTGAAGAGTCTGTTCGAGAAGTGGCAAACCAACCCGCAGATCGGTAATGCAACAATCGCGTTAGAGATCTACAACGGCGACGCGGAGATTAGCAGCGATGCGGAGAAGATCAAGAGCGCGCTGAATGAACTGGTTGATAACACACTCAAGCATAACGCCGACAAGGCCGACCTGGAAATCCGGATTACCGCGCGCGATGTGATAAACCCGCCGCGTGTGCGTGGTCGCACTATTCCCGGTAAACAGAAATACCTGTTTATCGAGTTTAGCGATAATGGACAGGGGGTTCCTCCTGATAAGAAGGAGTGGATCTTCCTACCACTGAAGACTTCGGCAAAAGAAGGTCGGGGCAGTGGCCTGGGTCTGTTTATCATCAGAAAGACCCTGCGCAAAATGAACGCCTACATCATCGAAACCGGAACCGATGGAGCCCGCTTTGAGCTATACATTCCCTACACCGAAGGAGCCGCACAATGAGCGACGATAAAGCAACGGCAAACGTTCATCTACTACTGGTGGAGGATAATCCGGGGTATCTGCAAGAACTGATCGAATGGTTGAAGATCTTTGGCTATCAGCATATTGACACAGCCAGTAGCGCCGCCGAAGCCCGCGAGAAACTGCAGCAACCCTTCGACGTGATTGTGGCCGATATGCGTATGGAACAGGACGACAGCGGCTTTGCAATCGTTGAAGAGGTGAAGCAGCGCGATCTCTGCTCAGTGGTTATTATCCTGACAGCCAATGACACGGTTGCCGACTGCCGCAAAGCCTTTAAGCTGGGCGCATGGGATTATATCTCGAAGAATATGCAAGGCAATGTGTTTGAGGTTGCCCATCAGTCAATCCAGGAGGCCATTGCCTACTTTAATCGGTGGGGAAATGTCCAGAATGAGCAGTGGATTGACGAGAATATGGACCGCTTGCAGCAGGAGTATCAGGGGCGCTATATCGCGGTTATCAACAAGTCGGTAATTGAGTCGGCCGATACCCGGGAGGCACTGGAGAATCGCATTAATGAGCGCAAGCTACGCCGGTTTCTGACAACGATTCGGAAAATCGGTGATCTGCGCCCGATTGCTGAACTGGTAACGCTGCCGGAAAGCCCAACGCTTGAGTTTAAATCTTCATTGCAGTGGGATGTTCGGCAGCAGTGTAAGAATAAGGATTTGCGTTTTTCAGTGTTGAGAACTATCGTCGCGTTTCTGAACTGTGAAGGCGGAACGTTACTTATTGGTGTACAGGATGATGGCTCGATTTTCGGTCTGGAAGCCGATCTGGCCCTATTATCAAAAAACTCACTAGATCAATTTGAACAGACCCTGGTGAACCATATCCGCGAACATGTCGGTCTCAGTTTTATTCCCCTGATAAAGGTGCGCTTCGAATCTCTCAGTGGTAAAGATGTCTGAGCAGTTGATGTACGCAAAGCATCCAGTCCGGCGTTCTTACGTGGCCCCAAAGGAGTTGAGTTTTACATTCCGTGCCGGTAATACATCGCGTGCATTGAATGGTCAGGAAATGCTGGAATATCTTCAAATGCACGGGATGTGAGTATGACACGGGGCAACATTTGCCCTGTGTCATCGGGAAAGACGCCTCCTCCCCCACAGTGAACCGGCCCGCTGCTGCGCCGGAGCCAACCCATGCTACAATCCCACTGCCACTTTTATCCAGTAGCGTAACTTGTAACCTGTTTTAAACGTTTGATAAGTAGAAGGCTTTTTTCAATCACACGACGTACACAGTGCGGACGGTTCCGGCCGCGTGCCGGAACCGGAAGCCGGCTTCGTCTGCGGTAATGGGATCTTCCGCCCTGCCGCAGGCGCAATGCGCTGCCGAGCCAGTGACTGCGTAACGCGTGTCAATCATTGCGGAGCACTCCAACTGCCCCATGCGAACGCTTGCCGGATCAGCCGTGTCTGCGGCTGCCGCGCGCAGGTCAGACAACCCGAAGTGAGGAGGAACGGTCTATGCGGACACGCCTGTATTTTCATATGTTGATAGCCTCCCTGGTGCTGTTTATCGTCGCACTGCTGCCGACTGTTTCCCATACGCAGCCTGCGGCCGAGGTCTGTTTCAATGAGACCGGCTACTGCATCAGTGGACGCTTTCGTAGCTACTGGGAACAGAATGGCGGCCTCCCGGTTTTTGGCTACCCCATCTCGCCGGCGGGTGAGGAGACCAACCCGCTGACCGGCGAGCGCCGCCTGACGCAGTGGTTTGAGCGCACCCGCTTTGAACTCCACCCGGAGAATGCGCCCCCCTACGATGTTCTGCTTGGGCGCATTGGCGCGGATCTGCTCAAGGAACAGGGCCGGGACTGGTGGACCTTCCCGCCGGGTACACCGCGCGACGGGTGTCTCTACTTTGAGGCAACCACGCACACGCTGTGTGAGCCATTCCTGACCTTCTGGCAACTGCATGGGCTGGAACTCGATGGCATCCCCGGCAAAACCTACGAGGAGAGCCTGGCCCTGATGGGCGCACCGATTAGCGAGCCCCGCTGGGAACTCCACGGCGGCCTGAGTGCCAATGTTCGCCTGACACAGTGGTTCGAGCGTGCCCGCTTTGAGTGGAATGTGGAACAGTCCGAAATGCTGCTGGGCCTGCTGGGAGCCGAGCTCTATGCGCTGCGTGCGCCGATTGCCCCCCCGCCTGCGCCAACGACTGTGCCGCAGCCCACCGCCGTTACGCCGCCACCCGGCACACAGCCGACAGTAGCCCGAACGGCCACACCGCCTGACGCGGACGAGGAGCCGGACGAAGATGAAGAGCAGGAGGCGACCCGCACACCCACGCGCACCCTGGAAGCTGATGATGACGACGATGCAACCCGCACACCAACGGCAACCCGGACACGCACACCTACGCCTGAAACGGACGCGACCAACACGCCGACAGCTACGGTGACACCATCGCCAACGCTGCCCCCGGCATCATTGAACCGGTGCCGGGACGATCCCAACAAAGCCAGTGCGGCCAACTTCCCCATAGATATCATCCGGGTGGACAAGGATGGGGAGGGCGAAGAAGAAGAGGTTCGCCTGCGCAATGTGAGTGAGGAGACGGTCGATCTGGATGACTGGACAATGTGTAGTATCGCCGGCAACCAGGAACATACCGGTATCGGTGGCGAACTGGACCCCGGCGAAACCCGCGACTTTCCGTACACTGGTTCCGGGGAAATCTGGGACGATGATAGTGTTGATAATGGGGCACTCTACAACGAAAATGGGCAACTGGTGAGCTACTGGTTTGATCCTGAGTAAGCTCTATCCTGTAACATAACGCGAGTTACGCGGTGGCAGTTTGGACCACGAACACCATGAAATGAGCGAAAACCGCGAAACGGCCAGTGCTGATAGGTATCAGGCATCCCGCATTTGGCGGGGATAGCGCCTCCGGCAGGTTTCTTCCGCCCTGCCGGAGGCGAATCGGGCTTTTGGGTCTGGCACGCGGCCGAAGCAGTCCGTACCACGTAACTCGTGTAATATGAGTTACGTGGTACGGACATTCTTGTAATCGATAATAACATGATTGTCAGGAAAAGCTGACGGTCCTATTCATCCAGATCATCTATACTGAATATGCTGGCAGGCATCGCGCCATGCTCTGTCTGCCAGGAAGGAGGGGGCGATGGGTAGGGCATCGTCCCCTTTCTGGTTTACCCGACAACCTGTGGTAGTATGGATGTACCACCCGGTGCATTACTACCGCGAGCTTGAGCAGAGGAGCCCCAGCAATGATCCGCAGCATTGACCATATCGTGATCCTGGTCTATGACCTGGAACTGGCGATGGCCGACTATACCGACCTGGGTTTTACCGTCATTCCCGGCGGTGAGCACGCCGACGGCGCAACCCGCAACGCGCTGATTGTCTTCACCGAGCCGAATCAGGCCGACAGCAGTTACCTGGAGTTGATCGCCTTCAAGCGGGAAGCGCCTGATCATCGCTGGTGGCGGCATACCCGCAGCGGCGAGGGGCTGATTGACTTTGCGCTGCTGCCCGATGCCATCGCCGCCGATATCGCTGCTGCGGGTGAACAGGGTCTGACGTTCGAGGGACCGACTCCAAGTGGCCGCCGCCGCCCTGACGGACAGGAGCTTGCCTGGCATATGGGCTTCCCGTCAACCTCCGACCTGCCCTTTCTCTGCGCCGATGTCACGCCACGCGAGCTACGCGTGCCCGGCGGCGTAGAGACACAGCATGCCAATGCTGCCGTCGGCATCGCCGATCTTACCGTCGCCGTAACCGATCTGGCGGCGAGTGTGGCCCACTACCAGGCGCTGCCCGGCGTCACCCCATTGCCGGAAGCCGCCGAGGTTGAACCGGGTGCGCGTTGTGCTGCTTTTTCTCTGGGCGCAAGTAGCATCACGCTGGCCGCACCGCCGGACAACCCCGACAGTTCCCTGCGCGCGTATCTGGATAAACGGGGCGAGGGGCCCTACGCGCTGACGCTGCGCGTCAAATCGGGCGCGGCGATACAGCCACCGGAGGAGACGCAGGTGCATGGCGTGCAGTTGCGGTTTGTGCGGTAAGGCCGTTTTGGTTTTGACCATTATGGTTATCGTCGGGTGGCTGCTGGGAGAAATTGCGGAGAATATCTTATCATTTATGCTGGCATTTGCGGGTGGTGCGGTTCTGGCCTCTCTGGCCGACACCCTGATGCCGGAGGCGTTTGAGCATGGCAAACCGCTCAACTCCTTTGCAACCGCTGCCGGCTTCTTTATCTCCTTTGTGCTGGCCGGTACCGGCCCGTGATAGCAGGTTGCCATCAAACCAGCAATCCGTCGGAACGGGCGCAATGGGCGCAGGGCTGCACATGCCCGTTCATCACCGCTGCGCCCTCTGTGTCCTCTGTGGCTATGATAACGAATCAGTATGAGCTACCGGCACTTGGCACATTGCCCACCTTGCGGTACCATGCCGGTGGCCGAAGAACCCGCTACCAGACATACCGGGAGGAGATAGATCGTGGCTCAGGATCAGACATATTGCATTATGTTAACTACCGCCGGCAGTCAGGAGGAGGCCGATACACTGGCTGCCGGCCTGGTTGAGAACCGCCTCGCCGCGTGCGTGCAGATCACCAATATCACCAGCTACTACTTCTGGAATAATCAGGTCAACCATGACCCGGAACTGCTCCTGCTGATCAAGACCCGGAGCAGCCTCTACCCCCAGATCGAAGCATTCCTGTCACAGCATCACAGCTACGACCTGCCCGAAATTGTGCAGGTGCCGATCCAGGGTGGTCTGCCCGGCTACCTGAGCTGGATCGCGGAGAATACCGGGGAAGTGGAGTAACACGAACAGGGAGAGCTATGCAACCAGAAGCGAGCAGCATCGTCAATCCGGATGATACGGCCTGGGAAAGCCGGTCCGACCCGGACATTCGCGCCCGGAGCGCGATCCGCTGGAAACTGCTGCTCACCCGGGATCGCACCCCCACCAGCAGCATGACGCTGGGCCTGCTGGAGATCCCGCCCGGTGCCCACCTGCTGCGCCACCACCACGCCCTGCCGGAGAGTTACTACTTCCTGGAAGGCACCGGGACACTGGAGATCGATGGGCAGATCTCGTCGGTTGGCCCCGGTGCAACGATCTATATCGCGCCGAATGCCAGCCATCGCCTGGTCAACCCCGGCCCGACCACGCTACGCCTGCTGTTTATGTTTCCGGTGGATAGCTTTGACGAGGTGGTGTACCAGTTTGAGGAGTAGATCCGGCACCAGCGATAATCTCCGGCATCCCATCCCCCGTCACATCCACCAGTGCCAGTTCACTCCACGTTCCCGCCGCGCGCCACTCCTGCTGGAAACCCCAGCCAAACCAGCGCCAGATCGAGACTGCCTCCGCCGGGTCGCCGGGAGCGCGGCCGCCCTCCAGCACCACCAGTTCGTGCCACCCATCGCCATCCAGATCACCAACTGCCAGATCCTGCATCGGCACCGCAGTCGCCGAACCACCCCAGATGATGCGGTAACGCCCGCCGCGCCAGCCCAGCAGAAACGGGTGCGAACGCAAAACCCCGGCGGCATCCGGCTTCCAGAGCAGCAGCAGCAGTTCGATCCGCCCGTCGTCGTTCGGGTCGCCCACGGCCATCCGGGTGACGCGCCAGTTGGCCTCCTCGTTGCGCCAGACCAGCGGCGCATCTGCCGCTGCGCCATCGCGCACCTCGACAATGCCGGCGCTGTCCAGCGTCACCCGCAGCGGTTGTCCATCGCCGCGCAGGTCAGCCTGTAACTGTTGGGGCCGTACCGGCAGTGGCATATCCGGGGGCACTTCCACCGGATACGCTGTTGTGCCATCCCATTCCCACGCCTGGAGCGAGTCCAGACGTTCATCGCCGGCTGCCGGCTTGCCGTTCAACGCGGTGAGCGCCGCCTGTGCCGGCGTGCTGTGCAGCGGGAGCGGTTGCGGTTGCCCTCCAACAATCGCCACCGGCGCAACCTCCACCCGATCCACGCCATCGGCATTGAGCAGCACCCGCAACACCGCGCCGGTGCTGGTCTCCGGGCGATCCCCCTGGTCAAAGATGAAATTGCCGAGCGAGTAGGCTACAAAACCGGTATGTCCATCCACCTGCAACATCTCGGTAGACTGAAGCAGATGCGGATGTGCCCCGATGACCAGATCGGCACCCGCCCCTACCAACTTGCGCGCCCAGGCGTGCTGCCGCGCCGACGGCTGCGGCATGTATTCGTGCCCCCAGTGAACCAGTATCAGCACCAGGTCAGCCTGCTCGCGCGCTTGCCGCACCGCAGCGAGGGCGGCAGTATCAAGCCAGGCGCGGCCCCAGTCTGCTGCCTCATCGGGCCGGTCTTCCGGATCGGCAATATCGTTGAAGGCCAGCAGCGCAACCCGTAACCCACCAGTGGTGGTGATCACCGGCGCGTGTGCCGTCGCCCCATCCGGCCCCACACCCAGCGGCAGTATCTGGTTCCGGGTCAGCGCCTGGACGGCATCCTGCAACCCGGACACACCCAGATCCAGCGCATGGTTATTCGCCAGCGCCAGCGCATCAAAGCCGGCCATCCGGAGCGGTGCAGCAAAGGCCGTTGGTGCGGGCAGCCGGTAGGGACCGGGACGTAGCGGCGCATCCCGGTCAGTCAGCGGGCTCTCCAGGTTGCCGAGGGTCAGGTCGCCATCCAGCAGCGGCTGCACCTGCGCAAAGGGATAGGCATACCCGCGCTGTTCCGCACTCCGGGCGACAAAGCGCCCCAGCATGATATCCCCCACTGCCCGCAGATCCAGTGCCGCACCACCCTGCCAACCCGGGCGGGTGTAGAGCGGGTGCCACTGCCCGGCAACAACGAGAGATGTGGGAGATGGGGCAGCCGTGACCGGCGGCTGCCCCACTCGAGTACACCCGGCCAGAACAACTATACAACAGCACAAAAATATACGAGAGACATGCTTCATCTTTTGATCCAGGAAACAAAAAGAAGGGCTGAGAAGCAGAGAACACTATCCGCAGTTCTCAGCCCCCAATCTTCAGTCCTTCAACATTGAAATTCAATCCTTCCATCGCTGGACCGGCGTTCCGACTTATGAAGTTTGCGTTCTTAATCCGGATATCGATCTTCAGGAGTCCCGGCTTCAGCCGGATCAGGCTTTTCCGGCAGGATGCCGCTGCCCCGGCAGGCAGTCACCGGCTAAAGCCGGGACTCCTGAATATTTTATATCCAGTAACGGCAGGGGCGTCACACTGGAAGCGTGACGTACAATGACAACGACGATGGTCTTTTCAGACGGTTTCTCGGTTCTCAGTTCCTGGTTCTTAGTTCTCCGCTCTCCTACGGCTGTTCCCATGCCGGTGGATCGGGATTGAGTACAATCCGCGTTATCTGCCAGTTCTGGTCGGGCTGCCGCTCCAGGGTGTAGGTGACAACGGTTTCATATGGCGGACGCACACCAACGACCGGCGGTTCAGGCTGAAAGTAATCCCCCTGGTAAAGCGTATCCGTCCAGCGCTCGCGCACGGCGACGGTCGCATGGTTAGCATCCTGAAAATCAAACGAGAGAAAGTGCAGGTTGAGTTGCTGCGCACCGACAAACTGGTTCTGCGCCTGAAGCTGGTTAATGTAGGCGCGCTTATCCTCCAGTTCGGCCCCGCTCAGATATGACTCAACATAGCCGACATCGCGGTACCAGAACGCCTCGGCCAGGCTTTTGTTGAATGCCCGGATTGTCTCGGCCAGCGTCTGCTCCATCCGCTCGGCAACCATGAAGCTGCCGGTCCAGTCGGCCAGGGGTGGCGCGTCCCCGGCGGCCAGCATCTCGCGCCAGGCTTCATCAGTCAGCCGGTCACTCAGCGGCTGGACAAACTCGTAGTGAGCAAAGACACCCCCTCTGGTCAACACCAGGCGGCCCTCAATCGGCGCAACAACATAGATATCAAAGACTCGCCCGACCCCATTCTCCAGCACCCGCCCGCCGTTTGGATCGGTTGCAATATCGGCGATCACAGCAGCCTCGTCTACCGTGCCACCATCTTCATCGGCCGCAGCAAAGGTCAATCCTTCCAGTTCCCGCCCATAGAAGCGGATAAAGTCATACTCCTCCTCGGTCAGCGGCTCGCCGCGCAACTCCTTTTCGGCCAGCGTCTGAAGCCGGCGGGCAATATCGACCATCTGCGTCAGCGCATGCTCGTCCGGTTCGCTCAACAGCCCGCGACTCGCCAGCCCGTCAATGGTCATCTGCGCCAGCGCTGCCACCCGCGCATAGAGCTGTGGTACCGGCTCAACGTACCCTTTCGGCGGTGCCGGCACCGGCGCCATGCCCGCGCCGCCCTCGGCATAGACCTGCTTGGCGTAGAGGATGGTATCACGCTTTAGCTCCGTCCAGGAACCCAGCGCCGTGGTCAGTTGCTTGTCCTGCCATGCCGCCGACTGCATAAACTGCGGGTAGCCGGCCTCAACCGGCGCAAGCAGCGGACGCAGGCTGTAGATCCAGGACCAGTAGAGGTTCTGCGTCCAGATGTCCTCGTCATAGGCGGCAAATGTAGCGCGCAGTTCATCCATGTTTTGCTGGTAGTTGGGGTATTCGGTCTCGCCCAGTTCCGCCAGGTGCTGCAGTGCCCGCTCGGAGCCGATGGCGGCAAAGAAGTCGAGCGACTTTGGCAGCATCCGTCTGGGAACCTCGTCCGCGATCAGTTTGCCGAAGACAAAGGCATCCGGCACAAAGCGCTGGCCCATCAAGCGCAGCCCCTGAGTTTCCGCTTCCACATCCGGTGCATCCGGATCAATAACCATGCCCAGAATCTGCGGTGGACGCAGTTCGTTTACCGCTGTGCGGAAGCGCGCGAATTTCGCATCGTCCAGTAACTCCTGCGCGGTAGTAACTTCGCCATAGGCGCTTTCCAACGCCAGGCTATACTCCTGCGGCGTCAGATCGTCGCTACGCCCGACGAAGAAGACCGTCGGCTCATAAATCCCCGACCAGACCACCTCGGCGGATTCTCCACTGCCGGCCACAGTCGCCTGCTGAAAAGCCAGCGTCAGCAGAGCGGCCTGCTGCGTTTCCGTTACATCCGTGGCGCGGAAGGTCATACGCCCATGCCACATCATTGCCACAAAATAGCGCTCCAATTCCGCGCTTTTGGTGTAGTGGCCGCGCGGCACATACTGGCTCCAGTCTTCGCCACGCGAGTAGGCCGGGAAGATCGCCGAAGGACCGATCTGATCGTGCGCCGCGATGCTGGCGAGATCCGGCTCGGCCAGGTCGCGCAACCCTTCCGGGATAGGCCAGTTCGGGTTGAGAATTTTCACTGCAACGGCGAAGTAAGCCGCGTTCCGGCGGGCAGCCTCGGCCCAGGGAGTACCGGCCAGTTCTTCATACTGGGCTACCGAGGCCTCCAGCAGCGCCAGATCAAGCCGGGTCAGCATAGGAATAAAAAACTCGGTTTCGGCATGCCGCAACACCTTGTCGAAGAGGAGATGGTAGACATGCAGCAGCGAGTCGGAGGTGACAAAAGCCGGAATACCATCATAGCGGGCCCGCTCGTAGAGTTCATAAAACTCGCGTGTCTCGCCGGGACTGACCACAAACCCGTTCTGCGCAATACGTTCGCGCTGTTCAGGCGTCAGCAGGACTGTCAGTTCAACATTGCTCAGATCGGGCGCAATTGCGGGAGCCGCTACCTGCGCCGCATCCTGCACCGGTGATGGCTCGAAAACGGCAAAGGTATCCGCCGCCGAGCCGGTAAAGCTGGCTGGGATCATCACATTGATCGGCTCAATCGGGCCAATCGAGACAACTGGCGCGGGTGTGGCGGCCTGCCGCGGTGTCACGGTTGTCTGCGTGTCGCGGGTCGGTGTCAATCCGCGTGTTGTCGTGGGCGAAGCAGTGGGAACAACCGAGGTGGGTGGTTGGGGTGTGCAGGCGCTGATCAAGAACAGCAGCAGCAGCGGCAGCAGCAAAACGCGGTAGGTCATCGTGGTTCTCCTCTCTTCTCGAACATCCGTCCGTTCCGTAAAGCAAAACCGTGCGACAGGATGCAGTGGCCTCGCTCCACCTCACCTATCGCCCCGTCATCATTGCCGATCAGTTATCCTACCTGGTTATTCAACCCAGAACGGAATAACGTGCATTACGTCGTTCTTGCTCACGTCCCGATTGTAGCGCAACCCGGTACTGCGGGCAATCATCTGCCACTGACCGGATTTGGCATCAGCGGGCGCAGTCCAGCTCCACTGGATAATGCCCTCTTCACTCGCCAGCACCTCTTTATCTACCCGGACCACTTCGCCGTCGGGATCATTGAGCCAGTAGCCCACGACCTCGTCGTGCAGGTAGCCCTCGGCGAAGAACTCGAAGGTGGTACCCGGCGGCCCGGAGGAGGGCGTCACCCCGCTGCGCGGACCCTGCGGCGGTGGTGTATCGCGCACAATGCTAAACTCGATGACTTGCAAATGAAAGCTGTCAACCCCCTTGGCAAACAGCCGCCACTGCCCCGCGAGAATATCATCCGGCGCGACCCACTTCCAGCGGGCATAGCCGTCGCTGTTAGACTTGACCTCACGGATAGTGCCGTCAATGAAGGAGTTGTTCGGCCCCTCCAGCCACCAGGAGAGATATTCCGAGCCGTTGTACCCCGTGGCCGCGAAGGTGAACTCCGTACCGGGACTACCCACGGTCGGTACCACGCCGGTTTCGGGGGGCACATAGTCCGGGCGGTTGATCGTAAACGGGATCTGATACTCCGTGCGGCTAACGCCACCGCGTACGGTCATCATCCACTCACCCGGCATCGCATCATCGGGCGCGTCCCAACTCCACTCGGCAACGCCCTCGCCACTGGCTTCCTCCTGCTTCGAGTTTGGATCAGGCAAACCTTCCGGGTTGATCACCCAGTAGTGGATCGACTCGAACGGCGTGAAACCCTCGGCATAGAAGAAGAACTCGGTGCCGGGCAGACCATTCGTCGGCGTGACATTTTGCAATTGCTCCGGCGGTGGACCGGCCGGCGCACTGAGAACATCAAAGGTAAAGACCACCTCACGCCCGCTGGTGTCACCCTTTGCAATCATTCGCCAGCGACCACCCGCAGCATCGGCGGGCGCCGTCCAGGTCCAGGTGACCATGCCCGTGGTCTTATCGGCGACCAGATAACTGGTGGCATCCTGGTTGCCGCCACCCGGCGGGTTGAGCCAACTGCCCACTTCTTCGCCGAGAATAAAACCGCCTGCTGTAAAGGTAAAGACCGTCCCCGGCGGGCCACTGGTCGGCGTTACGCTCTCGGTCGGTGGCGGCGCGCCCGGCTCCTGAATCTGGAAGGGCAGGCTGACCAGGCGGTTGCTCGAAATGCCCCGCGCCTGCGATGACCAGTTCCCCGTCGGCGCATCGGCGGGGGCCGTCCAGCTCCAGCTTACAAACCCGGTGGGATCGGCGTAGAGATTGACGGCCTGCGCCTCATCCGGTAGACTCATTGTCGATCCATCCGGGCGGGTCAGCCAGGGGCCGATCTGCTCACCCGGCTCGAAGCCACCCGCAACAAAGATAAACGTCGTCCCACGCGGGCCATTCGTCGGTGTTACGCTCTGGGGTGGCTGCGGCGGCTCGACCGGCGTGCCCTGGATTTCAAACGGAATGCCGATCCGCAGATCGCTATCCACCCCAATTACCGACATGACCCAGGTGCCATTCACCGCATTACCAGGCGCGGTCCAGGACCAGCTTACCCGGCCGGCATCATCGGCCACATACCGCCCGATGGAAGGCGTCACCGGGGTAGCGTCGGGCATGGTCACCCAGGCGTCTACCCGTTCACGGGGAATAAAACCCTCTGCCGTAAAGGTAAAGAGCGTTCCTGGCGGGGCAACTGGGGGCGTCGCCGTACCGCTCGCTGCAGCAACCGGGGCTACTGGCAGGGCAGTCACGCCAACCAACATTAGCAGCAACCAGACCGGGAGAAGATACAACCTGCGTTTCATCAAAACCTCCAACTTGAGAATCGATCTCTATTTATTGTCATCACGCGCTCATCACGCCATTCTGCGCTGGTTCTGGTATAGTGTGTTGCATCAGCATACCACAGTGACGCGCAGACGGTATCACCCAACGTATGGATTGTCCTGGGTATCACAGCGGAGCGGATCTCCTACCTGAGAGGGAGTTACCCTCCAGCACGCTGCCGGGCAACCGGTTCGGGCACACGATAGTAGGCCAGGCGTAGCGACCAGACCAGGATCACAACCGAAATCGCCGTCCAGAGCAGCGCCCAGAAGATCGCCGGGATGCCGGTCGCACCCTGCATAATTTGCGCATCGGTGCGCGGACTGCCCAGGGCCAGCGAAAACCCGATCAGGTCAAACATACTGTCGAGCGAGTTGAGCATCGCCTGTACTGCCAGCAAGAGCAGCAGCCCATCGGCCCAGAGGGGCCCCAGCCGCCGCCCGGCCAGCATCAGTCCGGCAGCCAGACCGAATCCGGATATAATGCCAAAGAGATTGCGGACAAACAGTAGACAGAGCAACCCCAGCGCAACACCCAGCCAGAACAGCACACTCCGCGCCGGCGTGCCCCAGGCTGCCAGAATCGTCAGGATGCCGCCAAAGAGCGCACTGCCGATATAGCCTGCGCTGACGATAATCCACTGAATACCGCCCACAGACCAGGCCGTCCCGGAGAGATCGGGGCGGACGACAAAGCGGTTGAACCCGCCGCCCGTGACAATCGCCGCCAGACCATGACTCAACTCGTGGACAAACGTGTTAAACAGTTGAAAGGGGTAAAAGAGCAGACCAAACAGCGGTATGCGCCACAGGATCAGCATCAGGAACCCCAACCCCAGCACCGTCACAACCTCGCGCTGCCGCCAGTTCTGAAAAAAGCGGGTGAACCCCATTGTGCAACTTCCTTTCGACGTAGGGCGTCTACCGGCACAATTGTAAATCTATCTGATAGACGATTCAATCGGAAATTGGGTTGCGATCACTCATCTGACCCGACTCACGCGGCTACCATGCAAACCGGACGTTTCACCCGATGGAAGCCCGATTCGCCGGCGGCAGCATGGTATGCTTGCTCTTTTTCACAAAGTGAATTTTTTGTAAAAAAGCCAGGGAAGTTTCCACCCTGCCGGAGGCCCAATCCTCTTCCAGGTCAGTGACCGCGTAATGCGTGTATCTAACAGCGTGCCATGGCATGAGGTATAATAGGATTCCTATGAACATACTATCTATTCCACGCTTCTTCTGGATCAGCGTTCTGGCGGCGCTGATGATGACCATGCTCCTGGTCGGGTGCAATGCGGTTGCCACCAGCGAGCCGACACCAACGATAGTACCGCCGACTCCGGTTCCCGCACCCAGCGCAACGCCGCTGCCGCGTGGGGGCGCTCTGACCGTGCGCATGGCGCAAGATGTTGCCGACCTGCGCCCGTGGCAACCGCGCTCACGCGCCGAGGAGCAGGTTTCGCAGATGCTCTACAGTGGACTGATGCGCCTCGACGCGGAACTGCGCCCGCAACCGGACCTGGCGGCGGACTGGGAGTCCTCGCTGGATGGGCGCGTGCTGACCTTCACGCTACGCAGCGATGTAAGCTGGCACGATGGGCAACCCTTTGGGGCCGACGATGTACGCTTCACGCTCAATAGCCTGCGCTCGCTGCCCTACACCCGTACCGCGCTGCTGGCCGACTTGCAGCGGATCGAGAATGTCACCACGGCCGATGAGCAGACCGTGGTGCTGCAGTTGAGTGAACGCTATGCGCCGCTGCTGGCCGAACTTACCCTGCCCATTCTACCCCGCCACATGCTGGAGGGACGCGATCTGAACAGTATCGACTTCTGGACGGTGCCGGTTGGCACGGGACCGTTCCAACTGGACAGCCGTGAGCCGGAACAATCGGTGGTGCTGACCCGCCATGAGGCATATCACCAGGGAGCACCACTGCTGGAACGGGTCGCCTTTGTGGTTGCACCCGATAGCGAGATTACGCTGGAAGCACTCCAGGACGAAGATCTGCTGCTGGCCGAACTGCCCTGGCGCGCGCACCGTTCCGCCGAGGCGTTCGACAATGTTCGCCTCGATTCCTACCCGGAGAATGGCTTCTACTTTCTGGCCTTCAATCTGCGCGACGGGCGGCCCTTTGCGGAACTCGAAGTGCGGCAGGCACTGGCCCGCGCTGTCGATGTGCCACGCCTGGTTGAAGTTGTCACTAACGGACAGGGCATACCGATCACGAACAGCGCTGTGCCCGGCTCGTGGGCCGATCTGACGCCGCCGGTGGTCTCCGGCGCTGATCTGCCGGGCGCGCGTGACCTGCTGACCGAGGTGGGCTGGATTTTACCCCCCGGCGGGACCATTCGTGAGCGCGATGGCGTGCCCCTGACCGGCGCGTTGTTTGTGCGCGGTGATGATCCACGCCGGGTAGCAGCCGCCGAACGGATTGCCGAAACTGCCGCCAGCATCGGCATTGACATTAATGTCGAGCGGGTTGATTTCAACACGGTGTTGCTTGCCAGGTATGCACCACCCTATGACTTTGATCTGCTGCTGGGCAGTTGGATGAATGGCGCGGGTGATCCCAACTTTCCCGATTACGCCTACTACGACCCGGACGATTTCTCACTGTTCCACTCCAGCCAGATCAACGTCGGCACCGCCGATACACGCATCACGCGTAACTTTATCGGCTTTAGCGATCGGGTGTACGACAACCACTCGCCCGCCGCCCGGCAACTCTACAACCTGGACGAGCGCATCGCCGCGTACGAGCAGACCCAGGCGCGTGTAGCCAATACACTGCCCTATCTCTATCTCTGGGCTGATCGCCTGCCGGTTGCACTCAACAAACGGGTGACAACTCTCGACGGGCCAGTGGATCTCGCATCGCCGATCTATTTTTGGAATATTGAACGATGGTATCTTCAGTAGAACGCGCATACATTGCCAACCCTTTCACCGAGCGGGGACGGATTATCGAGCCCTCCCGTTTTACGGGGCGCTGGCGGGAACTCTCGCTGGTTTTTGATCGACTGGAGAAGTATCTGCCGGTCTTGATCGCCGGTCCTCCCGGTATCGGCAAATCGTCGCTGCTCACGCACGTCGTCCAGTCTGCCGCCGTCAACCTGGATGATTCCGACCTGCGAGCATTTTATGTTGACCTGAGCGTGCTCCCCGACGCCGCAGCTACCTATGAACTGATCATTCGCGCGCTGAGCAGTCGGGGCAACAGCCATACCGCGCTGGAAATTGCCCTGCTGGAGGCGGATCAACCGTTGCTGCTCTGTCTCGATCATGCCGGGGTTGCGATTGAGGCGGGGTGGGGCGAACATCTGCTGGAGAGCCTGGCCCGCATGGCCCGCCAGACCGGCCGCGAATGCCAGACCACGGCACGCAATGCCTGTCTCCGGCTGGTTGTCACCATGCGTAGCCCGGTGCCCCTCTTGAGCGAGCCGTTTGCGACGCTGAATATGGGCGCGATTACCCCCTCCGAAATACGACTATTGGTCGATGCTTATCTGGATGGAACCGACGTCCAATTCACCTCCGATGACATGGGCAAGCTGACGGTGTTGAGTGCCGGCCATCCAGCCTACCTGCAGCGGGCCGCTTTCCATCTGTTCAACGCAAAAATGCAACCGGGCTACAACTGGCAGACTGCCTACCGGGAAGAGGTGCATACACAGCCAGTGCCCGGCGCAATGCTGCCGCCGGGAGCCGTTGAGGGCGGCTATGCGGGCGAGTCGGTTACGACCTACTACCCGGCGGCGGGGGATACGCCCAAACGCCCCGATCTGAAGCCATACGAACTGGAAGGACAGAGCGGCCTGGTACGTGCGCTGCTGCCACTGCTGGTGGCGCTGCTGGTCTTCAGTCTCAGCCGGAGCCTGTTGCTGGCGGTGGGTGTTTTTATCCTGGGAATTGCCCTGCTGGTGCTCTTCGAGCGCCGCCGTAACCCGCAATAGCCACACAATTCAGTAGTCGGATGACCACGCCGGGTAGCAAACTTTTCTCTCACAGCACCCCGTGGATGTGGCATGATCAGGGTTATTCATCGCATACCGGGAGTTATACCGTCGGAGAGCCCGTGTCCCCCACACGGCCCGGATCGTGATTCGTGGAGCATGTGCTCACCCCAGAGCTTTTCCAGGAGGATTGTTATGCGTGCAAGTAATGGTTCTTCAGTAGCGTACCTGGCAGTTTCCCCAGATCAGGAGATTCGTTTCTGGATGTATGCTCCCGCAGTTACGATCAACCTGGCTGCTCCGGTGAGCGCGGCCCTGGCATTGATGTATGAACATGACATCCGGCGGTTGCCGGTTGTGGTGGACACCGGGGAGTTACGCGGCATTATTACCCTGGGGGATATTCGTGGAGTAGATCTGCTTAAGATGGCCGGATTTGATCCGACGGATATCGCCAGTGCGCTCCGTCAGGTCAAAGTGTACGAAGTGATGACCTGGTACCCGCTTGCGGTGACGCCGGAGACCGGCCTGCGCGAGGCGGCCCTGCTGATGCGCGAACACAAAATCGGTGGACTGCCGGTCGTTGATCCGACCTCGAATGAAGTGGTGGGCATTGTCACCGAGAGTGACCTGTTTGAAGCGCTGATCCATCAGCTTGATCGAGACACAGCTTTCGTTTGAATGGGTACACGGCGGAAAAACCGGGCGACGCCACTGTCGCCCCAATCGCCATCTATTCTACTTACGCGTTGAGCAGTTGCT
This sequence comes from Chloroflexaceae bacterium, assembly GCA_034436755.1. GTDB lineage: Bacteria > Chloroflexota > Chloroflexia > Chloroflexales > Chloroflexaceae > CAKZQX01. The sequence continues at coordinate 35,269 of DAOTVB010000127.1, forward strand.
CAAACACATCATCGGGCAGTTCGTCCAGCCGCTGCACCACCCGGTCGGCCTCCAGGTTATCCTGTGAGGAGCGTACCCCGATTGCACACATCCCGGCCCGGTGGGCGGCTTCCACGCCGGCGGGCGCGTCTTCAACCACGATGCAGCGGGCGGGTGGAACTCCCAGTTTCTCAGCAGCCGTCAGGAAGACATCCGGTGCTGGTTTGCCCTGCTCAACATCCTCGGCTGTAACCATAGTCGCAAAAACATCCTGTAGTTCAAGCACCTCGACAATAGTCTCGACATTCTTGCGGGGCGCGGATGAGGCCACAGCCTGCCGCCAGCCATCCTGTTGGAGGCGCTCCAGCCACTGCGCAACGCCAGGCAGCAGTTCGATCCCCCGGGTTCGCACCAGTTCCCGGTAGCCGGTCTCCTTGGCGTCACTGATGCGGGTCACTTCGCTGTCGGGCAAATCTTCCCCGAAATAGCCACGCAGGATGGCATCATTCCGCTGGCCGAACGTGGCGATAAACTGGTCATAGGTCAACTCGTAGTTCTCAGCGGCGAGCGCATCCCGCCACGACAACCAGTGATACTCGCGCGAGTCGAGCAGCGTTCCATCCATATCCCAGAGTACCGCACGCGGCTGTCCTGACGACGCTTCTTCCTGATGTCTACTCATCGCTGGTTTCGTTACTCCTTTCATTTTCCTGGGTTGCACGGTGGGCATTCAACTTTTTGAAAATGGCGCATGGGTAGTGAGCCATTGCTCCAGGTCGTCCGCGCTGCTGAAGTCCAGTAGGGCATCCGCCAGGTCCAGCAGGCGCGCCGCGTCCAGTTGCTGTACCCGGGCTGTTGTAGCAGCATCCAGCGGACCACACCGCCGGGCAAGCTGCCGCACAAGTAACGCAATCCGTTCCGCCGCCCGACCTTCTTCCCGACCTTCTTCCCGACCTTCTTCCCGACCTTCGGCGCGCCCCTGCTCACGCAGTTTGCGCATCATCGGGGTTTCGGGCAACCCGTAATCCTGGGTGATAATCTGTTCCGCCATGGTTGCTATCTCCTCATCGGTACACAATAAGAGCAATTCCGCCAGCAGGCGCTCGCGCTGTTCGCCGCTGGTGCCCTGCACAATCTGGGCAATCGCCTGTGGTATCGTCTGGTCCGGCTGCCGGATGCGGGTCTGCCCAATCAGCGCCAGCAGCGCGGGGCGGTCCAGTGCCAGTAGCGCCTCGGCCTCCAGTTGCCAGAGCCGAATAACATCATACCGCCAGGACAGCCGTTCCTGACCGTGCAGATCATACCGCGCATGCTGCCCGGTATCCCGTGCGCCCGCACCGCCCAGATACAGCACCACACTGTGAATGGTCAAATCCCGATAGGTCAACGCCAGGCGGGTGCCATACTCAAGCATGCGCAGCGGCATCGGCTTGTTGCTGCCCGGCCCCTGAAACTCGCTATGCAGGATGACTTCCCGTCCATCCTCCAGGGTCACAAAGAACACCTGGTCGGTATCAATCGGGTCGGGCAGCGCAGTCAACTCGCCCGGTCGCGTGGTGACACTGCGGACCGGCTGACCGAGCAACCAGGCCGCAAAGTCTACTGCTGCCAGTGCTATCAAGCGCTTGAGCGGGTGATCGGTTTCTGCCATGGATCTACTCCTGTACCACACTTTGGGACGTGCGTTTGTTCCATGCTATAGTATAGCATCAGTACATACGTTTGGCGAAGCTGCGCGATCAATGAAATAACACGCGTTACGCGGTGAGGTCTGGACCATGAAGGCCGCGAGATGAGCGAATAGGGCGAAACGGCCAGTGCGAACATAGACACGCGTTACGTGGTCCCTGATCCGAAAGAGCATTTTGCCTCCGGCAGGGTGGTACCATGATAATAACAAACAGCAAAACGCCCCGGAAACTATACCGGGGCACTGCCGGCAGGCAGGTAGATCAGATTGTACCCTAGATGCTGAGTACCGCCAGCCGGAGTATCAGGATCAAGCCAATTGCAAAAAAGACAATTGCCAGCATGCGCTGCCAGTAGAGGCGACCCCAGTCGGCAAAATGCCGGACTGGTGAGTTTGACTTTTCGTCCGGATCATCATCGTCCGGATCAAGCTCATCATCATCATCTGCCGACTGCTTTTTCCTACCTAGACTGGATAAACCACTCCAGTCCATAAATCGCTGGATGGGCGACCTGGGTGCAGCATCTTCTTCCCAGTCATCCGCCCACTCGTCATCCCAATCATCTTCCCACTCGTCTTGTCGTTTTCTTCCTCTCACACCAGCACTCCTTGATCACCGCGTTGCATCTTCAACTGAAGGGCGTGATTGTCTGCACTCGGTAGCTCTTCAGCAAAAGGGCTGTGTTCCAGGCATGCCCGGCACACCCGTGGTCGCAAGAGCTGTGCCATAGTTTATCGTTTGCACAACACGGGAAATATTGCCGTATTAGCAGGAAGTATACCACGACTGGATGACGATAGGTATGCGGCAGATGACACAGAAGATGACAGGAACCTTATCTGGGCAGTGCTTACTGCCCCTGTTCCAGGGCAATCATCATCAGGAAACCACCGCAGAGCAGGATCAATGCACCAATGCAGAATACCACCGGCGATCCAAACCTGACAATCCCGGTAGAGACCAGGCTCACCGCCAGCATAACCCCAATGCCAAATCCGAGCGTCCTCAACACCTGGTCATAATTTTGCATTGCACACCTCTTGTTCATACAGCAGCCTGCCGCTACTCCAGCACCGATGGTCAATCGGCCAGCAGACGCTTCATTCACCTGGGAAAGAATGGTACCGTTGTGGGCACCAGGATACCGCTTGGGTTATGCCGGGCCGGCGCGCTGATTGGATACACGCTTCAGAATGCTTTGAGGATACCAGAGGAGGGTGAGAGACACCTGGCCCGAACCTGACGCAACATCGCACCTGGATATGAATTTTATATCTCAAGTTCCCCCATTATAGCAGTTTTTACGCAAAAAGTACACAGCGCAACTATATCTGTTTCATATAATTTCAGACCAAATGATGTGTGACAGATCGGCTCTGGGGGAATAGTGCGCGGCCGCTTGCTCTGCCGTACCGGTTCGTCGGCAGATCTTCCTGAAAATGCGCCGCATGCCGTCTAAGCCAGGTATCAGGCGGGTTGAATTGCATCCTCACCAGGCCTGGAGTACAATGCATCCGCTTGAGGATAACGATAGACGATAGAAAGCCAGGGTTGGTATGTTGTTCCCCCTGTTACGATTACACGCCCACCGACGGACGATGCAAGCTGAGTAGACGAGGCCCCGTATGCCTTACACTATTTTGATGATTGCACCAACCAGCTTCTTTGCTGACTATGGCTGCCATGTGCGGATCTGGGAGGAGCTGAAGGCGCTGCAAAGCCTGGGACATCGCCTGGTGCTTACGACCTACCACAACGGCGATGATATGCCGGGGATGGACATTCGCCGCTCCTGGGATGTGCCCTGGGTGAAGCGCGCGATGGTTGGCTCCTCCCGCCACAAACTCTACCTCGACGGTGCGCTCTCGTGGCGCAGCCTGCGGGTAGCACTGGCGTTGCGCCCCGATCTGATCCACGCACATCTGCACGAGGGCGCGCTGATTGGCGCGGTGATCAAGCGGATGCTGCGTGTACCGCTGGTGTTCGACTACCAGGGCAGCCTGACAAGCGAGATGATCGATCATGGCTTTTTAACGCCAACCAGCCCGCTCTACCGCCCACTTGCCGCCCTGGAGCAGCAGATCAACCGGCACGCCGACGCGGTGATGACCTCGACGCATAATGCCGCCGCGCTGCTGCGCCAACAGCAGGCGGTTGCCGACCAGCAGTTGCATACGGTGATCGATAGCGTCAACACCGAGCGCTTTCGTCCACCGGATGACCCGACAGCCTGGGCCGCGCAGCGCCGGCAACTTCTGGCCCAACTGGGCATCCCCGAAGATCGGCGGATTGTCGTTTACCTGGGGTTGCTTGCACCCTACCAGGGGACGAACCTGCTGCTGGAGGCGGCCCAACGGCTGCTTCCCCGGACACCTGATCTGCATTTCCTGGTGATGGGCTACCCGGACCCGGCCAGTTACCGTGCCTATGCCGAGGCGCTGGGCATTGGCGACCGGGTGACGCTACCGGGGCGGATCTTCTACAAGGATGCGCACTCCTACCTGGCGCTGGGTGATGTGGCTGTTGCGCCCAAGATGAGCCTGACGGAGGGCAGCGGAAAAATCAGTAACTACATGGCGATGGGGTTGCCGGTGGTGACATTTGACACACCCGTGAGCCGCGAGATCCTGGCCGACGCAGGTGTTTATGCCCAACTGGGCAATGCGGACGATCTGGCCGACAAGCTGGCGCTGGTTCTGGAAGACCGCGAACTGGCTTCCCGGTTGAGGAGCGCCGGCCGTGCCCGCGCTGTCACCGAGTTCTCCTGGGAGCATGCCGCCCGCCAGATCGAGGCGATTTATGCGCAGGTGCTGGCGGATACGCAGTTGCGGCAGCATGGAGGTGCCCGAACCCGCCGGCACAGTGACACGGTAACGGGGTGAGACAATGCTGTGCAAGACCGTTGTGCAAAAAGCACGCCCTTTTGACAGGTAATGCAAAGATTTTGCCTCTAGCGTCACAGCGTCAGGCATGCTACGATAGATGCAGGCACAGCGGAGTTTAGAAAACCTGCAAGGAGATCAGCTATGGCTCACCCTACGCGCTTCAGCCCCCGCGATGAGTGCTATCTCAACGCCACGCGCTTTGAGGTCTATATTGCGGTCGGGTTGGTGTTTGTCATCGGATTTACACTTGTCTTTATGCTGAGTATTATGGCCAATGCGGAGGTCTGGATCTGGCCGGGCTCGCTCATCCCGGTCGGGGCGGCTTTCTATATCTTCCGCATTCTGAAGCGCCGCGAGTATGCCGAGAAGTTGCGCGAACTCGAGGCCGACTATGGCAAGGGCGACTAATACCAATTTGTTGTCATAGCCACAGAGAACACCGAGGACGCAGAGATGACACATAGGAATGTGCCGCCGCTGCGCCCGTTGCCCCCGTTCCGGCTGATTGCTGTTTTGATGTCAAATTAGTATAACACCGGCAGGCATAAGCGATACGGATAATACCGCGAAGATCCCAGGTGCAGACCTGGGAATTTTGCATGCCGCCGGCGGTTGCAAAATTCCGCACCTCCGGCTACACTTGGCGCGATCAGGCTACAGCAGGAAGCGGGAAACATCTATGGCACGGGTGACACTGGAACTGCCGGAGCGCTTTATCTTTACGACAGAGCTTCCGGTCTACATCAACTTTATCAACTATGGCGGGCATATGGGCAACGATGCCGTACTCACGCTGATCCACGAGGCCCGGGTACGGTTTCTGCGTGCATATGGCTATACCGAACTCGATATCGAGGGGCGCGGCATTGTCCTATCTGATGCGGTGATTGTTTATAAATCGGAGGGGTTCCCCGGTGATACGCTGATTGTGGAGATTGCCCTGACAGACTTTGTTTCCTATGGGTGTGATATTTGCTACCGTTTGACAAACAAGGCCACGGGCAAAGAGGTCGCCCGCGCTAAAACCGGCATTGTTTTTTTTAACTACCAGGCACGTTGCCCGACACGGATTCCGGGGGGCTTTCGCCAACACTTTGCCGACAGAGAGGATGGGACGGCGTGGGAGACGTGAAGCACAGCGGCGTGAACACACGATCCCCAGCTTTGTGCAATGTCGGCAGTGTCTACCTGGCAACAGCAATATGGCCTGTTAAGCGAACGCAACCTCAGATGACATGCTGGTCTGAAGCACAATCCCGAGCATTTGCTGGTCTACTGCACCCTGCCGGACCAGGAGATCGCCCAGGCGAACCTGCATATTCCGCTGACGTAGCCAGGTTTGCAACTCGAGTGCCGGGGCAAGTTGGGCCGGCGAGAGCACACCCCGCGCGATCAGATCTTCGCCCAGAAAGCGCTGCGATGCGTAAGCCTGGTCAAACAGCCGATCAATCATCTGGACCAGCAGCACCGCCACGAGTACCTGCGTATTCACAAACCCTTTGCGCACCAGAATATCACCAAGTTTGCATCGCCTATGCTCCCGAGCTAGCTGACGCTGTTCCGCCAGGGCTAACACCAGTTGCCAGGGAGTAACATACCCCAGATCGAGCAGATAGGAGCCAATCCGCCGGGACGTTTTTCCATTCGGTGTCAGGATCAAACTTTTAGCGAGAGGTGGCGGATTATCGCGCAACGCTTTGTTCAGCAGGTGCGCAACCTCTGCCCCTACTGTGGCCGGCACGTACAGGCGCGTCATGAAAGTTCCTTTCTAGTTCTACTGCATAGCAGGATACGTGTGTCAGATGAACGCTAATATTGATCGTGAAAGAGCAAACGTGATTGCGCGAAAGCTCTGCACATCTTAAAACTTCGTAAAATAATGTACCACAGCGCACAGTATCTGTCAACAATTTGCACAGCTTTACACCGCTGCAATTTCTGTGCAAATAGGACTACCCGGTCCGGAATGGGCTGATATGGATCTGTTTATGCCCTACTTTTGCACACCTTAACCTGTGCAAATCATTCCGCGACGTGGTACCCCGATATCTGGTCCTATTCGCCCGGTCTGGCAACAGGCGTCCGAGTCCTGTCAACCGGTATAGAGTTATTTTACTACATTCCCGCGTATTTGCGAAGGAACTCCGAGTGAAAGAATGATCATAGCGGCATTATTCTTTATTTCAGGCCATGAATATACACTGATGGAAACAGACTGACATGCTTGCCCGGCAGTGTCCTACCGCCTATGCCATATCCATTTGTCGCCGAATGCTACCGACGGCGCTCAATCCGATCAAGCGCGGCATTCCAGGCTTTCATCCGCTCCATATCACCACCGGCATCCGGATGATGCAACCGCGCCATTGCCTTCCGAATCACATTCGCTTCGTCCTCGGTAATGGCACCTACCAACGCCCCCAGATCAACCGGAGCGGGGGCATCCATTTCAACCCCGGCTTTGAGGGCCCGGTCGCGCCACATATCCCGCTCAATGGTCAGCGCCGTATTTTCGCGCATGGTTTCGGTCAGCGTGACAACCATCTTGGCATGGGCGCGCACTGCTTCTTCGGCGGCAGTCTGGGCCTTCTTCAGTTGGCGCAGTAACCCGCGATTCATTGTATGGGCTTCTTCCAACTCACGTACCAGCAACTCTCGCTCACGCTCCGCAGTGCTATTACTGGTTGATGATGGGTTATCTGACGATGTCACAAACTCCTCCTGTCTGTTTCAGCCAGGAACGGATCACGTTGCGTGTCCACTCGAGATATCTCAGGAAACTATGTTATAGCATACTCCTCGCAGGGGACTTTTTGCAAGTGCTCCAGACCCAGGTTGCGAAAATGTTATCGTTTTGTCTCCGCGCATATCCGTCCGTCATCCAGACGCGTTACGCGGTCCCCCGCAAACGGAGCTTTGCGCCTCCGGCAGGGTGAAACGCCTACAGCGTAGATCATGGCAGAAACGGCTGCCGAATAGCAGCCGTGGGGAAGCCGGGGAGCAACGGTGGGGAAGTGGGAGGTATTGTAGAGGATGTAGATAAGATGCAGATGCCCGTTGCACACATCTTGTATTCCATTTGTTAGCATGAGTTTAGCAGTACCGGGGCCGGCCGCCATCGGCCACAGGCGGGAAGTGTGGTTCGGTCGTACGGCGGAGACAAACTAAGGGTTTTCTTGATTACGACGGGCAAGCAATGGTACAATAAGGCCAGAGGATAGACCACTCCCTACCCGGCAATGAACGTAACATCCAGACCCACCCGGTAAACATCTGGTTTCATCCGGGCGCTGTCGCCCACTGCCACCAAGCTCAGTTGAAATGTAAAGGCTGCCATGAATGATCTACATACCCTGACGATTACCGAAGCCCGCGCTGCACTGGATGCCGGCGATATCTCCTCCGTTGCCCTGACGGAGGCATGCCTGGAACGGATCAACTCGCTCGAACAGCAGTTGCAGGCATTTCTCACCGTTACCGCTGAACTGGCCCTGGAGCAGGCCCGCGCCGCCGATGCGCGCCGGGGAAGTGCCGGGGCAGCCGGATCTGCGCCGCTGCTGGGTATTCCCGTCGCAATTAAAGATCTGATCGCCACGAAGGGCATCCGCACCACCTGTGCCTCACGCATCCTGGAAACGTTTGTACCGCCCTACGATGCCACCGTTATCACCCGCCTGCGCCACGCTGGAGCGGTATTGATGGGCAAAACCAACTGTGATGAGTTTGGCATGGGCTCGAGTAATGAGAACAGCGGCTATGCGCTCTGCCGGAACCCGTGGGATCTGGCACGCGTCCCGGGTGGGAGTAGCGGCGGTAGCGCGGCAGCAATTGCGGCGGGTGAGGCGCTGGGTAGCCTGGGCACCGATACCGGCGGCAGTATTCGCCAGCCGGCAGCGCTGTGCGGCATCTGCGGGATCAAGCCTACCTATGGACGGGTCAGCCGCTATGGACTGGTGGCGTATGGTTCATCGCTTGACCAGATCGGCCCGATGGCGCGCACGGTCGCGGATGTGGCCCTGATGTTGCAAACAATCGCCGGGCATGATCCGTTGGACGGTACCAGCACGCCCCAGGCGCTCCCCGACTATAGTGCAGCGCTGACGGGCGATATTCGCGGGCTGCGGATCGGCGTCCCCCAGGAATATTTTGTCGAGGGGATGGATGCCAGTGTCGAGCAGATCACGCGCGAAGCGATTGCGGCGCTCCGTGACCTGGGAGCCGAACTGGTTGATGTTTCGCTGCCACATACGCGCTATGCCCTGCCGACCTACTACATTATTGCGCCCGCCGAGGCCAGCGCAAACCTGGCCCGCTACGATGGCATTCGCTATGGCCCACGCGCCGAAGGGGGCGGTATGTGGGAAGAGATCGAACAGACGCGGGGGCAGTGGTTTGGCCCGGAGGTGCGCCGCCGGATCATGCTGGGCACCTACACGCTCTCAGCCGGCTACTACGATGCCTACTACCGCCGCGCGCAGCAGGTACGCACGCTGATCCGCCGTGACTTTGAAACGGCCTTCGCCAAGGTTGATCTGCTGGTTACACCCACATCACCAACGGTGGCCTTCGCCATCGGCCAGAAGATTGATAATCCGCTGGCGATGTACCTGAGTGACGTGTTTACGCTGACGAGTAACCTGGCGGGCGTACCGGGGTTAGCGCTGCCCTGCGGTTTTAGCGAAGGGCTACCGGTTGGTATGCAACTCCTGGGCAAATTCTTCGACGAGGCGACCCTGCTGCGGGTCGGCGATGCATACCAGCGCGTGACAAACTGGCACACGCAGCAACCGGTGCTGTGATAAAAGGACAAGCTGTGGATCCTGTAGCTGCGGAACATCTGGCCGAACAACTTGCGACGCAGCGTACCCTCATCTGTGCGCGCGTGACCACCCGGCTGCTGCTGACCTTTCCCGAACTGGTGCAGACCCTCCGCATGGAGGCAGCCACATCGGTTGAGGCGCGGCTCTCCGAAGTTGCGTCCGAGCGTATGTATGAACTAGTGCGGGCGATCCTGCTGTTTGGCCTGCCCAACCTGGCCGAGCAGGAGCTACGCTGGGCTGTCGGTGTGCTCCCCCGAAGCGGCGTTACCACTGAACACCAGGCGGCAATGATCCGCTGGTTTTTTGAAGAAACCCGCCAGATCGGGCTGGAACCGGCGGAAATTGCCATAACGCAGGAGTTGGAACAGTATATGCTGGATCTCCTGACAACGCTGACGCACACGCCCTCCAGTTGAGCCGGTTCCACCTTGCCAGAGACAAAATTCCTTGCCGGATCAATGCGCTCGTAATGTATATAGGAAGAACAGATAAACACCGGACAAAGAACAAACCGATTGTTCGATAATAGAGCACCAGAGACGTTTTGTTCTGTGTTTCTTTAGTTCTGTGTTTTCTAGTAGTTGATGAATATTTAGGGGATTATTTATGCTCTCTGATAGTGAGATCCGCGATATGTTTACGCGCAAGGGCACAATTGCCGTCGTGGGGTTAAGCGACCGATCCAGCCGTGCCTCACACAGCGTGGCGCGCTTCCTGCAACGCGAGGGACATCGCATTATCCCGGTGAATCCTACGTTGCAGGGGCCGGTGCTGGGTGAACAACCCTACGCCCGCCTACGCGATGTCGATGTTCCGGTGGATATCGTCGATATTTTTCGCCGCTCGGAGCATGTGCCCGAGATTGTCGAAGATGCTATCGCCATTGGCGCGCAGGTTATCTGGATGCAACTGGGAATTATGCATGCGGAGGCGGCCGCACGCGCGGAAGCGGCCGGTCTGGATGTCGTGATGAACCGCTGCACCGCGATTGAGTATGGACGGGTGATGCCATAACCGGTCCTATCGGCACACTATCTAACACGAGTTACGTGGTTAATATGTAAACCGGACGTTTCACTCGATGGAAACCGATTCGCCTGCGGCAGCATAGTTCTGTTTTCTCTCGCCCTGCCGAAGACGCGGCGGGGCGTTTATTCAGACATAGGCCTGGTTTAGAGACTGTCTGAAAAGGGTTAGTCATGGGGCTATGACCCCGGAGCAGGAGTCCGGGCTTCAGCCGATGTGTGGCCGGAACCGGCTGAAGCCGGGACTCCTGGGGCGCTGTCCGGTGTCGCAGGGCACCCAGCATGCCGTGTGACCGACGCGAATCATCTTTTCAGACAGTCTCTTAGCTGACTACGTAACGCGTGTTATCAGAATACATTTTCCCCACCTTTCACCAGATCTTATGAAAAGTTGACCATCCACGGCAGTAGTGTGCGCAGTGCCGGCTTTAAGCGGTTTCGGATCAGTCCAACCACCTGAAACCGGCGCTACGTGCCGTATACGCGGGAGCCATCCTGGTCTTCATCCGCATGCGCAGCAGTATCTCCGTCTCTGCCCAGAGAGACATTTCCGATACGAGAACACACTGCGAACACGCAAAAGCCTATCCCTGCCGAAAGAAACTGCCTCCGCAGCAAGGAGACCACCCCCTGATTGCCCATGTTGTCACGATGAGAATTGTGGGAGAAAAGCGGAGATCGGAATAACCCGCGCGGTTGATCCGTATGGCTTCAGAATGCCCTACATGTCCGTTTTAGTGCGACGATGATATACACTGGAATATCCGCCAGACATGGGTGGAATTTAACCCAAAGGTGTGCTATACTCAACAGTGCATACTTTAGCGAAAAACGGTTCGTAGCACTTCCTGTTGTGTCAGGTTCCTTTTAACTTGTTTGCTATCCGTTATGTCTCGTCAGGTCTGTCCCGGTCTGTACAGGCAAAATCTGTTCATGGTTGCTACACACCAGTTGCCAACATAGTTCGTGACATAGTTCGTGACATAGGCGCGAGGAGCGTTCAACGTATGGATATGGAAGAATTTGTTCATCCGGATGATATCGCTGATCTGGTACCGATTGACAAGCCGAATGCCGCCCGGATGTATGACTACTGTCTGGGGGGGTTTCACTCCTTTGAGGTTGATCAGCAGGCGGCCGAGCAGATGCTGGCGTTTTATCCCGATGTGAAGCAGATTGCGCTGGCCAACCGGGCCTTTCTGCGGCGGGCAGTAGCGTGTATGCTAGAGCAGGGAATTGACCAGTTTCTGGATATCGGGTCAGGGCTACCAACTGTGGGGAATGTACATACGATGGCGCAGGAGGCTAACCCGGATGCGCGGGTCGTCTACGTCGATATCGACCCGGTAGCGGTAGAACATAGTAAACTTCTGCTCAAAGATAATCCGAATGCGCTGGCACTTCAGGCAGATGCCCACTACCCGGAAATCATCCTGAACAACCCGGATGTGCGGCAGTTGCTGGACTTTACCCGGCCAATCGGGGTGATGTTCATTGCTGTGCTGCAATTTGTTACCGATGATGCAAAAGCCTATCATGCCGTAAGGACAGTCCGCGATGCGCTGGTATCGGGTAGTTCTATAGCGATTGCGCATTACACGAATGCCCAGGAAAAAGTCCCTGCAAATATCATGACCAAATTTGAAGATATCTATAATCGTGCTGCGCTGCCGATACGCGCACGGTCGCATCAAGAGATTGCAACCTTCTTTGCCGGTCTGGAACTGGTTGAGCCGGGACTGGTGTACGTTCCCCAATGGCGCCCCCAGACATCCAAAGAAATCTTCCTGAATGAGCCGGAGCGAGCATGCAACTTTGCCGGGGTTGGACGCAAACCGTGAGTATAAGCAGAGAGTAGTAAGTATCAGGGTACCTATGAACGAGTGGCAACCAGCAGATCTCTTCTCTACACTCCGTAGCCGCCATGAATGCATTGCCGATAGCTGGAGTGATACTGTTTTGCAGACGGGCTTCGGAACACATGATACAGCTACAGCGATAGCCCGCTTCAACGCATTGCTGGATCAGTTTACCAGCATACTGGTGACAGAGCCGGTTGATGAGGACGCAGCCCGGACAATCGGGGAAGAACTGGCAAAATTTCACTATCTTCAGCCGGAGACTCTCGGCAAAACGCAGACGCTGCTGCTCCATATGTTCACTGCCGATCTGCCTGCCGATCAGCTTGTCTTCCTGCTGCCGCGCCTGTCGCGCCTGCTGGGGGCACTTGCCACCGGCTTTAATCAGCAGTTCCAGCGCACGATTATTGACGAGCAGCACTCTTCGCGCCGGGCACTGCTGGCAGCCCGTGAGCAGGCAGCGACGGCGCTAGTTGAGATCAAACAGCGCCTGCGCCTGGTTATTAACAACTTTCCGCTGATCCTCTTTGCCTTTGACCAGGATGGCGTGCTGACGCTGGCCGAAGGTCAGGGTACCCGCATGTTCGACTATGACATGAAAACGCTGGTGGGGCAGTCGATCTACGATTGGCAGACGGTCTACCCCCAGGTTACGACCAATGTGGAGCGTGCGCTCCAGGGTGAGGAGTTTAGTACGCGGGTCTATCTGCGCGATGCTGTTTTTGAGACACGCTATGCCCCGCTCCGTCATCAGAGCGGGGAGATCCAGGGGGTTATCGGGGTGTCGATTGATATTACCGCGCGTGTCCGCGCCGAGGAAGAGCTTGCCCGACTCCAGCGCGCTATTGACCAGCGCATTGAGGCCGAGCGGCTGCAAATCGCGCAGGAACTGCACGATACGATGTTGCAACAACTGCTTGGCCGCAACTACATGCTTGAGCTGGCCCAGCAAGAGGTCTGCGCGGAACTGCACTCCGGCGACCAGATCCGTACTTATATCACGCGCGCACTGGGGGAAACCCGCCGGGACGCGCTGCACATGGTGAAGATATTGCAAGCGCTGATTGCCCGGTTGCAACCGGCGGGCCTGAATGATATGGGCCTGGTTGTGGCGCTTGAAGGGCACCTGCTGCAGTTGCAGCGCGGGGGTGGCCTGACGATGCCTCGGCTCTCGTGCGATCTGGACCCGCAGGGGGCGCATGTTCCCTCCACTCTGGCACGCTATCTCTTTCGGGCAGCGCAGGAGGCGCTGGCAAACGCGCTGCAGCATGCCCAGGCCAGCCATATTCATCTCAGTCTGCAGGTCTATGCCGATGAGATTGTGCTGATGGTGGAGGACAATGGACAGGGATTTCAGGTGCCGGCCCGCCTGAGCGAGTTCACCCGGAGCAGTCATTTTGGCCTGGCGGAGATGGCCCAACGCATTGAACTGGTCAATGGCGAGGTTTCAATCTGGTCCCAATTTGGACGGGGCACGGAAGTTATTGTGCGGATACCAGTAACCGCTGAGGCGGGATACTCTGACAGCATGCTGCCACCGGCACACGCGCCCCTGACCGCGACCGTCTCTTCCGTCTGAGGAGATATCAGCGCAGTTCCAACGTTCGCTGTACGGTAATGATCTGCCCGGTGAAGTTCCAGCAGACCCGGACATTGGTCTGCTGGAGCATGATCGCCCAGACATGCGACTCACCCTGCAGCAGGGTGCAGCCATTCGGGGTCATTCGCGTGGTTACCAGGCCAAACCTGGTCGTGTACCAGTTTTGCACTTCGGGAAATTGATCAGTTGTGAAATAGGCATAATTCCACTCGATCTGGTCAGGCAGATCGTAGGTGATATCTTCCGATCTAACGGTAGCGTCCGGGTAGTGCATCGCCTGCAGATCCTGGCGCAGTGTCAGCAGGGCCAGGGCAATCCCCCCAACCAGCAGGAGCAGCACGACCAACCCGCAACCCCAGAGCCGTTTCCGCACCCCACCCGATTCTTTCTGGTTACTGTTTTGCATATACTTCACACTCTTAAGCAGATTTGCGTTTCCACCACTCAAAACTCATCTCGACCAAGCGGCAGTTCCACCGCGAGACAACTACCCTGGCCGGGAGCCGCATCAATAGTAAGCTCGCCCCCCAGCAGCCGCAACCGCTCCTGCATGCCGGCCAGGCCACTCGAGGTGTGGCTCGCAAGCGCCACAATCGGATCAAAGCCGCGGCCCGCGTCGGCAATCTGCACACCAATCATGGTCTGGTTGACCCAGAGACGCACCACAACTTCGTGCGTATCCGCGTAGCGCGCCACATTGGTCAACGCCTCCTGCACCATCCGGTAGACCGCGACTTCAATATCGTTTCCAAAGCGCTGCTGATCCAAACCAGAGTGTTTAAAGGCCACCTGAATGCCTGTCTGCGAGGTGTAGCGGTCGAAATACCAGCGCAATGTCGGCAGCAACCCCAGATCATCCAGCATGGGTGGGCGTAACTGGAGCGACATCTCGCGCACCTGCTGGAGCAGTTCGGAGACCAGAGAGCGGGCATGGGCCAGCCGCGACGGGATCTGTTCAAGCGGCGGGCGGTTGACCATCTCCAGCGAGAGACTCAAGCCCGTCAGGATCTGGCCGACCTCATCATGCAGTTCGCGGGCGATGGCCCGTCGTTCAGCCTCCTGGATCTCGACCAGCCGCCGCGACAGCGTTTGCAGCCGCTCATGGCCGGCCTGGACCTGGCTAAACAGGCGGGCGCGCTGGATGGCCGAGCCAACCTGCTGCCCCACAATTGCCAGAAAGGTTACATGATCGTCCCGAAAAGCTTCCGGGTCGGCACTGAAGAGATCGATCACACCCTGGATTTCTCCCCGCGCCAGCAACGGCACGCCTAAATAGCAGCAGGCGGACGTGCGCAGGGTTTCCGGTAGCACCTGGGTCATGGTGATATCGTTCAAATCATACATGACCAGCGGTGACTGTTCCCACACCACCCGCTGATTATGGGCCATAGTGACGGCCAGCGCGCGGCGCTGTTCATCCGGGATATCGAGCAGGCCCCAGGTTTCCTCAAGAGAGATATGATCGGTTTCTTTATGATAGAGATAGATCGCCCCGGCCGGAAGAACCAGATACTCGGCAAACATTATGCGCAGGGTGGAGAACACCTCCGACAGCGCCAGCGACTGGTTGATGGCCTCGATCACCAGGTTGAGCCGGGCGAGTTGCTCGTTGCGCTGCTTCAGCTTCTCCTCGGCGCGCTTGCGCTCGGTGATATCGCGCACCACACTGACAACATTGACCACCTGACCGGCGTCATCACGCAGGGGCGTGATCACATGTTCGGTCGGGAAAATCTCGCCGCTCTTGCGCCGCATCTGATACTCGGTGGTAAAAACACCGGGCGACGCATATGCCTGGAGTGCGGCCCGACCAAAGATCGTAAACATCTCCGCGTTGACATGTAGAAAATCCGTAGCCTGCCCAATCAGTTCCGCACGGCTGTAGCCGAACATAGTCTCGGTTGTCTGGTTACACTCCTCGATCAGCCGGGTAAACGGATTAACGACCATGACGGCTTCATTCAAGCTCGAGAGCACCTTCTCCAGCAGGTTGTGGGATTTCTGCAGGGCTGCCTGAGCCTGCCGCATTGCCGTAACATCCCGATCATACCAGACGCGCCCATATTTGGTGCCGTCACTACCCTTCACTGGAGCGCTGTACCGTTCGTACACACGCCCATCGTTAAAGTAGATCTCATCCGAACTGATTACATCGGGATGCTCATACAGGTAGCGAATCCTTGCCGCAAACTCTTCGGGCACGACCAGTTGTTCGCGCAACACCTGAATCCGGGTTGCAAATGACGATTGCTGCATCATCGCCGGGGACATCTGCCACATCTCGGCAAAGCGCCGGTTGTAGAAAAGCACATGCTGATCCAGATCAACCACCAGGATGCCGTCAATGGAGGCATCACTCTGGCACTCCAGCAATGTTTTCTGCATGCGCAGTTCCGCTTCAGTCCGCCGGCGCTCGGCGATTTCGGCCTGGAGCGCCTGGTTGATATGCGCCAGTTCGGCGGTGCGCTCCGCGACCCGCTGTTCCAGCAGCGTATGCGACCGGCGCAACTCCGCTTCGGCCTGCTGTTTCTCGTGAACAAGCCGATGCTGCTGCAGGGCGCGCTCGATAATCAAGGGCAGCAGTTCCAGGTAGCCGCCCGCCACATCCTTGACGATATAGTCGCTGGCGCCGAGCTTCATCGCCGCGACCGCGATCTGCTCACTGCCGGTACCCGTTATTACAATGACCGGGGGCATGCCACCCCGTTCCGCCAGGATGCGAATAACATCCAACCCGGAAAGGCCAGGCATATTCTGATCGACGGCAACCAGCACATACGCCCCGGCGGCATACATTGCCAATCCCGCTTCCCCGTCACAGGCAGTCTCAACAACATAGCCCGCCCGTCCCAGACGTTTCTGAACAAGACGCGCGGCGGCGGGATCATCTTCCATGTAGAGAATGCGTTTATCAGCAGACTCGGACATTGTTGCCACTTTCACACTGCTAACGGGCGGTGACTATCGGTCTACGACCCACCACCGTACCGGAGACACGCTGTCACATGCGTTTTTCCTCCTGTAAGTGGAGGAACGCTGCAACAACCTGCGGATCAAAATGCGACCCCGCCTGATCCCGAATATGCGCGCAGACTTCCGCCACCGGCCAGGCGCGATGATAGGGCCGCTCCGAGCAGAGGGCATCCCAGACATCAATCACGGCGAAGATGCGCGCTGCCAGGGGAATACCCTCGGCTTTAAGCCCATAGGGATAGCCCGTACCGTCCCACTTCTCGTGGTGGTAGAGGGGAATCTCCAGAGCGGGCCGCAGGAAGGGAATCGGCGTGATCAGTTGCGCGGCATAGACCGGATGCCGGCGCATGATTGACCACTCCGCATCCGTCAGAGGGCCGGGTTTGAGCAAGATTTTATCCGGGATCGCCAGCTTGCCGATATCGTGCAGGATGGCTCCCCGGCGCAGATGCACCAGTTCCGTATCCCGAAAACCCATCTGTTGCGCCAGCGCCAGGGTTAGATCCGTCACCCGGCGCGTATGGCCCTCGGTATCCGCATCGCGCAGTTCCAGCGCGCGCGCCCAGCCTTCAATTGTGGCATCATAGGCCAGGATCAGTTCGTTGTGCGTCCGCTGCAGGCTGTCGAAGAGATCGGCATTATCAATCGCAATCGCCGCCTGACCCGCCAGCGTCTCCAGGAAATCGAACCACTCCTGATCCGGTTTCAACTGCGTGCGGTGAAACAGTTCCAGAACGCCCTGCACCTGGCCCCGGGCGATCAGCGGGACACCGTAGTAGGCGACAAACTCTTCCGGGCTAAAGCGGTTTTGTTGCTCCGGGAGATCAACTGCCTGGCGCAGATCGGCGATGCTGAACATGCGCTGTTCCAGGACAACCCGACCGGCCAGACCTTCGCCCGGCGCAAGTGTCATCTGCCGGTTCATAGGCAGGCGCAGGCCGCGATCCGCCACATACCGCAGCGTGTGGGTCAGCGGATTAAGCAAGAGGACCGCTGCGGCATCAACCTGCAGATGGGTTGTCACCTGATCGAGTAACACGCCCAGCGTCAGGCTGAGATCCAGGCTGGCGGTAATCGCCATATCGATCCGGCGTAGTGCCGAGAGATGCCGGAGCTGCCGCCGGCGCTGCTCCTCGGCCTGTTTCCGCTCGGCAATCTCGGCCTGAAGCGACTGGTTGGCCTGCGCCAGTTCGGCGGTGCGCGCGGCGACCCGCTGTTCCAGCAGCGCGTGGGACTCGCGCAACGCAGCTTCGGCCTGCTGCTTCTCCTGCAGCAGTTGTTGCCGGCGCATGGCCCGCCCAATCACCAGGGGCAACAGTTCCAGGTAGCCGCCGGCGACATCCTTGACAATATAGTCACTCGCCCCCAATTTCATCGCCTCAACCGCAATCTGCTCACTCCCGGCCCCCGTCACCATAATCGTGGGCGGAACGTGCCCCGCCGTCGCCAGTTGCCGGAGCACATCCAGACCGGACATACCGGGCATATTCTGATCAACGGCAAGCAGGGCATAGGAGCCGGTAGCATACATTGCCAATCCCTCAGCGCCATCACACGCAATATCGACAACATAACCGGCACGCTGGAGCCGGCGCTGAACCAACCGTGCTACTCCGGGATCATCTTCCATATAGAGTATACATAGACCGGCGAACTCCGACATGACTCTTACCTCGTAGCGGGAACAGTCACAACCGAGAAAAAGAGCCCCAGTTTCTGAATGGCTTCGGCAAACTGCGTATACTCAACCGGCTTGACCACATAGACATTACATCCCAACTCGTAGCAGCGTCGAATCTCCTGCGGATCATCGGTTGTGGTAAGAATAATCACCGGAATATGGCGAGTACGCTCGTGTGATTTCATCTGTTCAAGCACCTGGTAGCCAGTCACGACCGGCAGGTTGAGATCCAGCAGCACCAGCAACGGCATTGGCGTATGATTACCATTTTCATCCGTATCAAACAGATAATCCAGCGCCTGCTGCCCATCGGCGAGCGTGATAATCGCGTTCGAGATCTTGGCACGCTGCAAATTCTTGGCGATCAGTCGCGCATGCCCCGGATCGTCTTCTACTAATAGAATAGTAACAGCCTGCATTGGTGTCAACACTCCTCTGGTAAAAGATTGGGCAGCGAAATGGTAAATGTAGTGCCCACTCCGGGCTCCGACGCGCACCAGATATGCCCCCCATGCCGGCGGACCAGCGCCTGCACATAGGCCAGGCCCATGCCCTCGCCCGCCACATCCGGCTTGCCGATGCGACGGAAGGGGGCAAACACCTTATCCATATCCTCCGAGGCAATCCCCCGCCCGTTATCACGAATATAAATACAAGTGTTTTCGTCGCCCCATTCACCGCCGATCTCGATCTGTCCAGGCCGCACGGGATCGAGATAGAGCACGGCATTATTCAAGATGTTGCCCAGGATCTGCTCCATCGCGGTCGGATCGGCCATAACGGTGGGCAGCGGAGCCACACGCACCGCTACCTGGCGCGATTCGATCTGGTGCGCCAGCGTTTGCAGCGTCGTGGTTACCAGTGCCGGCATATCGAGCGGTTCTGGGGAGATTTCACGCCGCCCCAGGCGCGAGAGTTTGAGCAGCGCATTGATCAGATGATCCATCCGGTCAACTGAGGAGGTGATAAAGCCGAGCGCCTCGGGCACATCTTCGTCAATAGCGGTCAGAAGCTCCTGACGGCGGGGCGTATCCAGGCAGGTGAGCGCCTGGTCAAGGGCCGGGCGAATATCGTCCAGCGACATCTGCAGTTCGGCGGCAAACCCCTTGAGATTGACCAGGGGCGCGCGCAGATCATGCGAGACGATATAGGCAAACTGGCGCGCCTCGGCAACGCTCTGCTGCAACTCCTCGGCGTAGCGGTGTAACTGCTCGTCAGTGCGTTTGCGCTCGGTAATATCGAGATAGGTACCCTGGCTGGCCGGTTTCCCGCGATACTCGGTAATGATACCGTGGGCCGCCAGCCAGCGCACACCGCCATCTTTGCGCACAATGCGATACTCATAATGATCGGGGACATCCTTCCCGGCCAGACGCCCGCGCAGATAGTCCATAACCATCAAGCGATCATCGGGGTGGACGACATTGTTGATATCATCAAAGTTCCAGGCCAGCATCTCGGCTACCGTATACCCGTTAATTTCGGCCATCGCCGGGTTGGCAAAGACAATCCGCCCTTCCTGGACGATAATCAGACCCAGGGGCGCATGCTCAACCAGCGTATAGTAGGCTTCTTCGGCCTGTTTGCGCCCGGTAATATCCTGGGATACCCCCAGCACCTGCTCGGGTTTACCATCAGGTGTGCGGGTAAACACCGTCTCGCGCACGGCCAGCCAGCGCCATGTGCCGTCGGCATGCTTCATCCGATATTGCAATTCCAGGATCTCGCCATCGGCAGCGGCGGCGATCCGCTGGAGTTGCCAGGTTGTCCCACGCTCCAGGTCATCCGGGTGTAGCAGGGTCGGAATAACCGCCGTGCCCATGGTATGAATCTGCTCCGGCGTGTACCCCAAGACCAGGGCAATTTCCCGGTTCACATAAATATTCTGCATGGCAATAATATCATAGACATAGAGGAGATCCGGGATGGTATTGGCGACATTCTCGATAAAGCGCCGGCTCTCGCGTAGCGCTTTCTCGGTGCGCCGACGTTCGGCAATCTCCGCCTGCAAAGCCGCATTGGCCTGCGAAAGCGCGTGCGTCCGTTCAAGCACCCGTTGTTCGAGGCCGGTATTGAGCCGCCGCACCGCTTCTTCAGCCTGTTTGCGGTCACTAATATCAATCACCACTGCCAGAAGCATCTCGATTTCGTTCTGCGCATTGCCGATAACTGTCACAGCTAGATTGGCCCAGAACGTACTGCCATCTTTCCGAATATAGCACTTTTCCAGGCGATAGTTTCTAATTTCGCCGCGTAGCAGGCGCATAAACTGTGCGCGACTGCCGGCAATATCGTCCGGATGGGTGATATCCCATGGCGTCATCTGCAGCATCTCGGTATCGGTATAACCCGTCATTGCGAGCCAACGATCATTGACTTCCCGAAAGCGACCGTCCGTATCAAGGACAATAATCCCGGCGGCGGCATTGTCCAGCATGGCCTGCATGCGCGCCTGGTTTGTCCGGAGTGCCGCTTCCAGTTCGCGGTGCCGAGTGATATCCTGACTGATGACCATACCCGCCGTCACGCTGCCATGCTCGTCACGCAAGGGCAGGGTATGCACCTGGTAGATGAACCCGCCAAAAGCCACCTCAAACACAGCATTCTGCCCGGCCAGGGCATTGCGATAGTGGGGTTCCAGGATTGCAGCGGTTTCCGCATCAAAGATTTCCCAGACGGTCTTGCCTTCGAGCATATCGGGGGATAACCCGACATCGCGTAAGCCCTGCCCACCGGCAAAGGTATAGCGCAGATCATGATCAATCAGGAAAATCCCCCCGTTCGGAAAATGCTCGATAACCGTGTGGTAGCGGGCTTCACTCTGGCGGAGCACGGCTTCGGTCTGTTTTCGCTCGCTGATATCTTCCGAGATCGTGACACAGTAGCCGGGCCGGGGACTGTAGGCCGCAACAGCAAACCATTTATCGCGTGGTGGAAAATAGAATTCCAACCGGGTATGTACGCCGGTCAAGCCCACCTGTCCATAGATGTGAATAAGATCAGGTTCAGCGGCTACGATGCCGGGAAAGAGTTCGGTGACACGGCGACCAAGAACATCGGCGCGCGTAAACCCGGCGTGTTCTTCAAACATGTCGTTTACATCAACATAGAGCAGATCAATCGGCTGGTTCTGCGCATCACAGAGCACCTGATGGTAGGCGACGCCACTGGGCATATGGCGGAAGAGCGACTGGTACTCAATCTCGCGTTCATGCAGCGCACTGGTCACCTGCTGGTGTGCCGCCCGTTCACGCAGAGTCTGCATCCCGTATGCCAGATTATCCGCCAGTTGATCGAGTAGATCAACCTCTTCCCGATCAAAGGCATCCGCGTCGGCGGCGTAGACGTTCAGCACACCCAGGATCTGCTCACCGCTAAGCAGGGGCAGGGCAATACTCGAGGCATAACCGTGCCGTTGCGCCGCATCCCGCCAGGGCGCATACTGCGGATCGGTTGCGATGTTCGTGACAATGGCGGGCGTGCCGGTGCGTAACGCCGTGCCGGTCGGTCCCCGTCCCCGCTCACTGGTATCCCAGGTAATCTGCAAAGAACTGATATAGTCCTGGGCATCGCCTGCATGCGCCACCGGCCGTACGGTCTTCTCCGCGTCATGCTCGGCAAAGCCAACCCAGGCCATACGGTAGCCGCCCTGCGTAACCATAACCTGGCAGATCGTGGTAAGCAGTTCGGCTTCATCACGGGCGTGCAGCAGGCTGGTATTACATGCGCTCAGGGCGCGCAGAGCCCGCTCCACCCGCCGCAGAGCACGTTCGGTCTGCGCCCGCGCGGCGATGTCCGCCTGGAGCGCGCGGTTCGTCTGCAACATGTCGGTCGTGCGCGCCTGAATGCGCAGATCCAGTTCGCGCTCTAAACGGCGCAACGCCAGCCGGGGCTGCATCCGGGCCTGCAGCTCTGCCGGATGCCAGGGCGCAACCAGATAGTCCACACCACCGGACGCAAAGATACGTTCCCGGTCAATCAGTGCTGCCTGGGAGCAGACAAAGATCACCGGAATAGCGTGGGTCCGTATGTCGGACTGCAACTGCCGGCAGAGGGTGTAGCCCGCCGCATCGCCATCGGCCGCTCCCATGCCCAGCAGAATGATATCCGGGGCAGCGTGAGCAATGGCGTCCACCGTTGCCGCATCATACGGCATGCCCTGAACAACACACCCCTGCGCACGGAGCATACGAGCAAGTTGATCGCCGGCGGCGGAGGGTGCAGCAATGATCAGAATCGTGCCAATCATCGTATCAATATGCGTATCACTCAGAGACATAAAACCCTGCTCGATCTACACCACAATTCGGGCCGGCGACCCGCCAACAGCATCTGATGACTATGACCGACGGCCACCGTACACAACATGGTGTTGGGCACACTATACAGCAAAATCGGGCGGGAACCAAGGGGGAAGGAAGAGTGGAGAGCGGAGGGCGGAGATAGGCGCGCCACGGCAGCAGTTGCGGCGGCAACATTTCCGGGAGTCATGCTTCCACACTTCAGAGGGCGCCCAAAGGGAAGATGTCCTGAACTTTATCAAACGACCATCCGGAATAGCCTGAATGCAGTGCGGTGATACACGTCGCGGAGACAACAGCATGATCCCGCATCCATACATACTGAGGCAGAGGAGCGGTAGATGCATTGAGAAGAGAGGGGGGAGACATGCACCGACTGCTAAAAAGTACCAATGAATGATTTAAATATTTGAAGCCCCATATCCTCATCAAATGTTCATCGCTGATTATTACAACTAGACCAGAGCTTTTGGATTAAAAACCAGAAGAAGCAGTTTAACCAATCATTTACGAGCCAGGGCAAAATGCTGAACCAGAATATCTTGCTGAACGGCGGAACTGCACCTTGTGACCATAATCCTCAGGTATCGTCGTCTTCAGCCAGGTTTTCGGTTCGCACCAGTGGCATTACGACCGCTCACCCGGTTAAGTCAGCAGTATCATTTGTCCAGGAGTAAGACACAGACACCGCCCTCAACCAACAAGGAGGAGAAAGCACATGGAAGACACAAACTATCCTGTCACAAACCGATTTTTATCAATGTTTTCGCTAACAAGGGAGAACAGCACGCTTACTCGTATAATGGCAGGTATCGATAGCATTAAAAAATCCTGGTTTTTCTCGTATATACTATTAGCGCTTATTGTATTGCTTGCGACTGTTCTGCGCATGTTCTCGCTTGGTTCTTATAGTTTCTGGATCGATGAAGTTATTACTTTGCACCGAGCCAGAGCTGTACTTGATGGAGGTCTTCCAGCAGTATTGCAGAACCAGCCTTCCACAACAATGATCAGTCTGGCACTTGCCATTTTGCCAACTTCTGAGTGGAGCGCACGGATTGTTCCTGCACTCATCGGTATCGTCAGTCTACCGTTGCTCTTTTTTCCAATGCGCCGATTGTACGGAACAACGCCTGCCCTGATTGCATGCTTTGTTCTGGCACTATCACAATGGCATATCACCTGGTCACAAAACGCACGCTTCTATACAACACTGATGCTATTCTATGCGCTCGGTCTGCTCTACTTCGTGATTAGTTTTGAAGAACGCAAACCAGGATTTTTGATCCTGGCGGGGTTGTTTTTGATCCTGGCATATCGCGAGAGAGCAACCGCACTTCTGGCCGTCCCGGTAATCTTCAGTTACCTGGTAGCAACCCAGGTCTTCTTTCGTGAAAAGAAAGATCAAATCACACCGCGCAATGTGATACTGATAACTGTAATCCCAGTCTTACTCTTCATACTGTATGACATTGCCGGCGTCCTGGTCTTTGGCCGCGAGTCAGTCTTTTTTCAGTTTTATGCGCGGTTTGTTGGCGTAACCAACGATGCGACCTTCGGTGCTCTGGGATTAATCCTGGCGATTATCTTTCGCATGGGCATCCCTTTAGTATGCATAAGCACAATCGGTGCAATATACCTGCTCATTTTCAAACTCAACTCGCGTTCAGCTTTCCTGCTCATTGCAACACTGGTACCACTCATACTCCTGGTCGTGCTGGCTACTTTCAGTCTGGCCCGTGAAAGATATTATGTCTTTGCCGGACTGCCATTCTGGGCTCTACTTACGGGTATTGCCATCAGTAAAATGATGAGCCGCCCCGATCAGTACGCCAAAATAGTTGCAGTCGGCTTAGTAGGATTTCTCTTTCTTGATGGGATGTCTACTAACATGCTGTACTACTTCTATCAAAATGGAAATCGACCAGACTACCGCGCGGCATATGAGATTGTAGCAAGCCAACGCTCATCAGAGGCGCATATTGTGACAACCCATCACCAGCAACTCATTGTTGAATATTACCTTGGCGAAGAGGCAGAGAATGCATATGATGTAGATATCGCTACCCTTGATGAACGTACTGAACCAGTCTGGTTTGTAGTTGAGCCGGTTGCAGGGCCAACTCCCCCAGACTTGCTTACCTGGCTTGATGCGAATGCACGTCTGGTTGAGGTTATTGATGTCGATATTCCAGCCGCACCGGAGCGCCTCAAGATTTACGCCTATGGAGAGGAAGCATTTGCTATGCCAGGTAACCTTGTCCACAAGCCGTAATACCACGATCACGCCTTACGCGATCACGAACCCGGAAGGGAGTTTTGCCTCCGGCAGGGCAGAAGAAACCGGATCTGTTTCACAAAAATATGGCTTTCTGAGCCATATTTTTGTGAACAAGGGGCAAAGCGTACCAGGATGCTGCCGGCACAAGCAGCCATTACATCTGGACACATACCTGGTTTGTACCCAGCGCGTAAGGCGTGCCAATAGTTTCTTTTACTACATGCAACAAAGTAATGAACTAATGTTAAGTTAGCCAGATACATCTGTGTAGGGAATGTTCATATACCGCCGTTACACTTAACGCGATTTCTTAATTGCCGTGCAGGCGCAGTAACTAAGGTCTATCACGTCCATAGGGAATACTATCGATGTATTGAGGATAACTGCTTATGTTACGTCTCGTGCTACTACGATTACTGGAGAACTATTTTCGGCACCGCTGGCTAAATCTGGTACCTATGCTGCTTATGGGCGTATTAGCAGTGGTATTTACACTACGCGCGCCCCAGACTTATAGCTCGGGAGGGATGTTGTTCGTGCAGAATGACACGCTCCTATCAACGCTGGTTCCGATTGGTAATAGTGGCTGGTCCTGGTCGACACCGGCGCAAATAACGGCGCGCGAAATGCGGGAGTTACTGCGCACCGAAGCCTTTGTACGCTTTGCTATTCAGCGGACGGACCTGGAGACCCAGATGCAGGAAGGACCGCAGGTCGCTGAAGAAACCATTTGGGAATTTCGGAACGCCGTCTCGGTGAGTGAGGCCGGCGATAATCTGGTCGGCTTCTCATCCAGTCACGAAGACCCGGAGATTGCGCATCAGATTGCGACGGCAACTATCGAAGCCTACACCGAGTGGAAACTCAACGCGGAGCGTCAGGAGAGTGAGGTTGCGCAGGCCTTCTTTGCCGAGCAATTGGAACCGTATCAGCAAGAATTAGACGCTGCGCGGTCGGAACTGGAGGCCTATCTCGCTGAACATCCGGCTCCGGTACGCGGTGGTCGCCCGGAGGCCGAAGCGCTTGAGATCGGCCAGCTCCAGGCTGCGGTGGAAGAGGCGACCACGCGGGTAAAGGAGACTCAGGATAAGGAGCTGGAGGCACGCCTGGCACTCTCGAAGGCCGAGAGCAATGCCAGCCAGGCCTATACCCTGATCGATGTGCCCAAGGTTCCAACTGAACCGAATAGTTCACTGAAAGATCTGGTTCAGAAATCACTGATCTTTGTCGTCTTTGGCGTGGCCCTGAGCGGAGCATGCATTGTCGGCAGTATGTTGCTTGATCGTAGCTTTCGCCTACCGATTGATGTCCGGCATGGTCTGGATCTGCCGGTTCTGGCAACGATTCCGCTGGCCCGGTTGAGCGCTGCCCAGGCGGCTGCCGAAGATGAACGCCAACATATTGTGCGGGATTACGAGCAGACGGCCGGACCATTGCATCCGATGACCCTGACGGCTGACCGTCAATCCAGTAATGGACATTATGAACTTGAGTCAGATACCGCAGATCAGGCTGCATCTGATACGATGGAGGCTGCACAACCACCATCCGCAGCACATCGGACGCGGCATCAGAATCAGCCTGCGGTGACGATGAAGGATGCAGTAAACGCATGAAGCATAGTAGCAAAACAATCCTCAAAAACATTGGAGCCTTAATGGGGTCACAGGCGATCACCTGGATGTTGATGCTCCTGCTGACGATCTTCTTACCCCGGTACCTGGGTGCGGAGGCCATCGGTCAACTCCATCTTGGTATGTCGATCTGGATGATTATGGGTGTGTTCATGGCATTCGGCATGGACACCTTCCTGATCAAAGCCATCGCGCGTGATCCCGCCCAGGCTCCCGATTTACTCGGTACAACCCTGGTTGTGCGTGCGGTGCTCTTCATCTTGAGCTTTGGCATAGTGACGCTCTATGCATATATGGCGCAGTATCCTACTGAGACCCTGTATATTATCTATCTGGTAGGGATTGCCCAACTACTCTGGCAGTGGGTAGCGGCATGCGAGGCGGTGCTCGAGGGATTGGAGACGATGGAGCATATCTCCATTGCCAGAGTAGTCGGGAAAATTATTAATACCTTCCTGGGGATCGCGGTGCTGCTGCTGGGATATGGTATCTATACCATCGGCATTGTCGGGATCATTGCAGCATTGGGCAATCTATTGCTGCTGTTTATCATCCTGGGACGACGCTACCGGCTAAGACTTCGGATCGCCCCCCGCCAGGCCGTGACGATGGTTAAAGCCAGTGCATCCTACCTGACCATTGCCCTTTCACTCGTCTTTTACAACCAGGTTGATGTCATCATTATCTCGTTTCTGGTGAATGAACAGACGATTGGCTGGTACAGTGCTTCTGATCGTCTCTTTAGTACCTTACTCTTTGTGCCAACCATTATAGTCACTGCTATTTTTCCTATGCTGGCGCGGACAAACACCGATGACCCGACAGCAATGCCCCGGATCATGCGGCGCAACTTCGATATGATGCTGCTGGTCAGCGTGCCCCTTGGCCTCGGTCTGATGATTATCGCTGATCCGCTGGTGGTCCTGCTGTTTGGTGCAGAATTTGCCGCAAGCGGACCAATTCTGGCGGTGATGGGGATTGTCTTAATTTTTACCTATCTGAATATTCTATTAGGCAAGTTCATGCTGGCGACTGATCGCCAGAATATCTGGACCGTGGTGATGGTTACTGCTACCGTGCTAACCGTACCGCTTGATCTGGTATTAATTCCCTGGTGCCAGCAGATGTTTGCCAATGGAGCCATTGGCGGTGCATTGAGCTATGTCGTTACTGAGGCAAGTATGGTTCTCGCCGGACTGTGGCTGCTGCCGGGCGGCGCGCTGAACTGGTCAAATGTCCGTACAGCCGCCCTGATTATACTTGCGGGCATAGCAATGGCAGGAGCAACCTGGTGGTTCCGCGATGCGTTTCTGGCCATTCCCATCCTGGTTGGCGCGGTCACATATATCGGGCTCATTCTGCTCTTGCGGGTGATACCACGCGAAGATCGGGCTTTACTGAAACAACTGACCCGACAGATGCTGCAACGCGTTCGCCGTCGGAACAGAGCAACAGCCAGTGTAGGAGGAGTATAAAGATACTATGGCAAAACAGCAAAAAGCGAAAAAACGCGGCGCCCAGCACACCTCACTGCCGCTACGCGCCGCTAATGGAACACCCTTGATCGCATTCCCAACCCAGTCGGCGCAACATTTTCGCCGCATGCTGACCGGGCTCATGCATCGGGATGAACTGCCACGGCGGCTGTCGGTGATGGCTACCCTGCGACAGGAAGGCGTTACCTATACCACCCTGGCCCTGGCAACCACCCTGGCCAGTGATATGGCGGTGAGTGTCTGCGCGGTTGAACTGAACTGGCAATCACCCGGCATGCAGACCCAGTTGTCAGTCGGTACAAAGAAAAAGCCGGCGAAGCGATCACGTCAGGGTAATGCTACCGATGCTGCTGCCCCGCCCCCATCGCCTGGCCTGGCGGCGGTGCTGAACGATACAGCAACATTTGATGATGTGCTGATCCAGACCGATCTGCCCAATCTGGCACTGTTACCGGCCGGTGACTTGCCCGTCCTTCAGCACTCCTATATGGCCCGCAGCGAACGACTGCGCAGCCGCATCGAGGAGTTGAGCCAGCGGTTTGATTATCTGCTACTGGACATCCCGGCAATTCAGTCCACCAGCGATGCTATCTCGCTGGCATCACTGGGGACGGCCGGCTGCCTGGTCGTTCGACAGGGCATAACACCAATCAGCAAGGTGCGCGAGTCGCTGGACGAAGTCAAACATCTATTGATACTCGGGGTTGTTCTCAACAAAATCCAGGTTCACACGCCACAGTGGCTGCTCAATTTTGTCCCGCAGGACTGAGAGGTTCTATGAAACTGTTTCTGGCATATATGCTCTTCTGTTCCATAGTCGGTGTACTCATGCGTAGGCAGGCGTTACACATGCGTATGTGGGTTCTGTTTGGGGTATGCATTCTGATCACAATCGGCTACTTCTTCTTTAACCAGATTTAAGATGGTAGAACACGATGTTAACGACATTTCCAACAAAATCACGCGGGGTAACGGTAACCAGCGTAGAGCGCCGTGAAACCATCACATGGTGGCTGCTGTTTCTAGGGTTGCTCGGTGTTACGGGCATGTTTGGCGTATCAATGCTACGCAGTGGTCCCCATCCGGCCATGCTTGTCTGGTTCTGTTACCTGACCGGCATAGGGTTGATCTTCTATCAACCACGCTATGGCGTTTATCTCACTCTTGGACTGAGTCTGTTTGGTGATATGTCGCTGGCGACCTGGTACCCCTTTGTTAAAAATTTCTCGAGTGCCGAGTCACTCCTCTATGTGAATGATGCGCTGATTTTTAGCCCGGCGGAAACCTTTATTGTGCTGACATTTGTTTCCTGGCTGGGGCGCGGACTGATCCGGCGTAAAATCGATTGGCATGGGGGCGACTTGTTCTGGCCGGCGATGGTTTTTATTGCGTTTATCACGTTTGGGCTGGGGTATGGCATTATGCGTGGCGGCAGCCTGAATACCGGCCTGTGGGAAGCCCGGCCGATCTTCTATCTGCCGGCAATGCTGGTTCTCACCAGTAATCTGATCCAGACCCGCCGCCAGGCGGGTAAGCTGCTCTGGATCGCCATGATTGCGATCTTCCTGGAGGGTATCAGCGGCACCCTGTACGTCGCGAATACGTTGCAGTTCGAGCTAAGCAGCGTCGAGCGCATTAGTGAACATTCGGCGTCAATCCATGCCAACACCTTTTTTGTCTTACTGATCGGGGCGTGGATGTTTCGGGCGTCGTACGCCCGGCGACTGATTATGCCGGTGATGCTGCCGTTTGTAGCCCTGAGCTATCTGGCGAACCAGCGGCGCGCCGCCTTTATTACCCTGACCATCGCTATTGTCCTGATTCTGGCGATTCTCTACTGGGAAAACCGTAAGGCATTCTGGCTGATTACGCCGGTGCTGGCCGTTGTGGGCATGGCCTATCTGGCCGTCTTCTGGAACAGCAGTGGCACACTGGGGATGTTTGCCAGCGCCATTAAATCGGTGGTGGCTGAGGACGCCAGTAGTGCAGCGGATCAGGCTTCCAACCTGTACCGCATGATCGAAAATGCCAATACCAACTTTACAATCCAGAATGCTCCACTGACGGGTGTTGGTTTTGGTAATAAATTTTACATTATTATACCCATGCCGGATATCAGCTTCTTTGTCTGGTGGGAATATATTGTTCATAACTCAGTGATGTGGATCTGGATGAAAGCCGGTATTGGGGGATTTCTCTCAATGATCTTTCTGGTCGGGTTGAGCATCATGGTGGGGGGCCGCGCCTTCTGGCGCATGCCACCCGGTGATATACGCGCTATTGCCCTGACCGCAACTCTGTATATTCTGATGCATTTTGTCTATGCCTATGTCGATATGTCCTGGGATAACCAGAGCATGATTTATGTTGGTACGATGATGGGGTTGGTAAACCGGCTGGAAAAGATTGTCGCTACGCCGGAACCAGTGTTGCCGAAGCGCTGGCCCTGGCAACCGGACCCACGGCCCGCACCGGGACTTAAACCACTCTAGATCCGATAACGGGCATCAGGTACGCATGTTTAAGCAATGAGGTAGCGTAGTATGAATAATCAGGTGTGGAAAGCCTACCAGTATACAAATGAACCGGAACACACGAACATACAGGAGCCATCAGAGCCCCTGCCGATCCAGGATACGGTTCCGCTGACCCCGATCATGGCCGCACCCACCGCGCCCGCGCCATCCGAGGACATTACGAACATTACGGAGCACAGTGCATGGCCGGGCCGAGGTTATCGGCGCTTACGTAAACTTCGGCAGGCACTCTATGATGAAGTCATAGAGTTTCACCCACGCCTGGAACTGGTCAAGCTGCTGCTGGCGCCACTGCCGATGTATGTTGGTGGGCGTTTGCGCGCCCGAATGCTCCGCCTGACAGGCTTTGCCATTGAGTCGGGGACGATGATGTGGGGCATGCCGCGCATAAGCGGACGGGGGAACCTCTACCGGCGGCTCAAAGTCGGTCGGGGTTGCATGTTTAATATCGGTTGCGTTCTGGATTTGGGGGCAGAAATTATCATTGGTGACAGAGTTTTCTTTGGGCACGAAGTGATGATCCTGACAACCACACATAAGATTGGCACGGCCCTCTGCCGGTGTGATGCCCCCCGTAAGTTGCCCGTCACCATCGGCGCCGGCACATGGGTCGGTGCGCGCTGCACGATTCTGCCGGGTGTCACCATTGGCGCGGGAGCCGTCGTCGCCGCCGGCGCGGTTGTGAATAAGGATGTCCCTGCCAACACCCTGGTCGCGGGCGTACCTGCGCGTGTGGTAAAGTCTCTTGAATAGCAGGTTTTCATCACAGGGAGTTATCGGCATGCAATTTCGGTTGAGACATCTCGGCCTTATCGCCTGGGCATTATTGATGACAATTCCGCTGCAGTCCTGCACCATCCGGCAGACAGCCGCGGATACGGCAGAAACTGATACATTCCTGCCGACAGTTCAACATAACGGCCCCCCCACAGAACCAGGCGCCCCCGGGACTGACCCGGACGTGCCGGTGGGGTTTCGGGAAACGTTCGATGGCGATCCGGCGGCACCACAACCCTGGCAGCCGGCAAACTGGGATGTCACCGTTCACTCACGCGATCAGGCGACATGGAATACCCTGGAAACAGTGCAAGCCGCACATGGCCCGGACTGTAGTCCGCCCCCGGCGACACACCCGGTCAGCAACTATGTGGATGCCGTCTATATTTGCCGCAACCATATGATGACTGCGATCAATGCCAGTGGTTATGGCGTGATTTATCTGACACCTGACCATATGGTCGATTTCTCACAGGGCGAAGCGGTAATCCGTGTCGATATGTCAACCCTGATGACCTCTGACCGCGACTGGTGGGATATCTGGATTACACCCTACAATGACCAGCTTCAACTGCCATTAGAAGACTTCTACCCTGATCTCAATGGTCCACCCCGCCGCGCTTTGCAAATTATTATGATGCGGGAAAGTATGAATGTTGTCATATACGACGAGTTTGCAGTTGCTCAGGAGAGTGAATTTGATGGTACTATTCCAACGCAGTGGTCGGTAAAATATAGTACATTCCTGACACCAGACGCTGCGCGGCGAGATACCTTTGAAGTCCGGGTATCAAGCAATCATCTTAAGGTGGGAATGCCCGACTATAACTTCTGGTGGATCGATAGTCCGATTGAGCCGCTCGACTGGAACCGGGGAATTGTGCAGTTTGGGCATCACTCCTACAATCCGACCAAGTGTGAGCACGGTACATGTGGTGCCCCTAACACCTGGCATTGGGACAATGTCGAAATATCCCCGACCATTCCCTTTACGATCATCCGGGCCGATCGGCGGTTTGTCAGTCCCGATACTGCGGCAAGCGTTGCCTTCCCGGAAGCGGCTCCCGCCGATGCACACCTGCGCTTTGCCGGGATTGGCACGAATCTGGAAGTGAGCTTTGACAACGGCACGACCTGGCAAGCAGCGCAACGGCAGGCGCAAAAGGAGTATGGTGAAGGCAGCTTCGTCTCCTACTGGATGCCGGTCCCGCCTGAAACCACCAGCGTATCTTTCCGTGGGCAGTCCTGGTGGGGGGGCGACTGGCATGTCCGTGATATTTCGATCTGGTCGCCTGCCGCCGGCCCCCAGTAATCTGCCGGCCGGCCTTGCTGCGATCATGAGATGAACCGGAAATGGATAGCACTGTCGTTCGCATATACAAGGATGAATAGAGATCTGAGCGAGTTCCAAAGACCGTTCAGGTCCGGTACTCATAGTAGTAAATAGACGGAGTAA
This sequence comes from Chloroflexaceae bacterium, assembly GCA_034436755.1. Classification (GTDB taxonomy): domain Bacteria; phylum Chloroflexota; class Chloroflexia; order Chloroflexales; family Chloroflexaceae; genus CAKZQX01. Next base: position 68,264 of record DAOTVB010000127.1, read on the forward strand.
GACGGAGTAAAAAATGACATCATTGCCACAAACCCACGAACAGGCCAATATCAGCACAAACAGCGCAGGGGCCGGCCTCAATCTGCGCTCAGTCTGGCAAAATGGTTGGGCCGTCCTGCGCGCCCGTTGGTACCTGCGCACCGCAACCAGCGTCGGGCCACGCGTGCGTGTATGGGGACGCCCACATATTCATAACGCTGGAACAATGATCATCGGCGAGCGTTGCCGTCTGAATTCCACCACTACCCGCACGGAGCTGGTTACTGGTTCGGAGGGAACCCTTGAAATCGGTAAGCGGGTGTTCATCAACTATGGCTGCTCAATCGCGGCTACGCAATCAATTCGGATCGGGGCAGACTGCACAATCGGTACCTATGTTATCATTATGGACAACGACTACCATCGCCTGGAGCCCGAACGTCGTAACGAAATGCCCCCATCGGCTCCGATTACGCTGGAAGAGAATGTCTGGCTCGGCGCACGCGTGATTGTTTTGCGCGGTGTCACAATTGGCGCAGGCAGCGTTATCGGAGCCGGAAGTGTGGTGACACAGGATATACCACCCTGCGTGGTAGCAGTGGGCATGCCGGCACGCGTAATTCGACCGCTATAACGGGACAAACGACCTTAACTTGCCGGTTCAGTCAACTAGTAGCTAGATGAAAAAGTCAAACAATGTTTCAGGTAAGTGTTATTCTCCCAACCTACAACCGTCTCAGCCGCCTCAAACAGGTCGTGTCTGCGCTCGAAAACCAGACCTACCCACACACCGCCTTTGACGTTATTGTCATCGCGGATGGATGTGTTGATGGAACGGTTGAGTATTTGCAAATGCTGAAAACCCCTCTCCGCCTGACCTACATTGCCAGCGAGAACCAGGGCGTTGCGGCTGCGCGCAACCGGGGCATTCAGGAGGCGACTGGGGAGTATGTTGTCTTTATCGATGATGATGTCGTTCCCACAGCACAGTTGCTGGCTGAACATATGCATATGCATAATGAGCATCCGGGTGAACTGGTTGTCCTGGGACCAATGCTGACCCCATCCGACTTCCCGATGCGCCCATGGGTGCGCTGGGAGCAGGCGATGCTGGTCAAGCAGTACACCGACATGCAAACCGGGCGCTGGCAACCGACGGCGCGCCAGTTCTATACCGGCAATGCCTCACTCGCGCGTCGGCATCTGGTGGCAACCGGTGGTTTTGATGAAACCTTCCGCCGGGCGGAGGATGTCGAACTGGCCTACCGTCTGGAACACCAGGGTGTGCGTTTTGTTTTCAATCCCACCGCGATCGGGTATCATTATGCCGAACGCAGCTTTCGCTCCTGGATTGAGATACCCTACGCCTACGGTCGTAATGATGTCATTTTCACCCGTGATCGCTGCCAGGACTGGTTGCTCCCAACGGTGATCCGCGAATTTTACACTCGGAACACTTTTATCCAACTCATGGTGCGGCTCTGCGTCGGACAGCCGGCACTGAGCCGTAGCGCGTATGTATGGCTCAGGCTGATATCAATGCTTGGGCAACGCCTGGGGCATGAACGGCTGACTCAAGTAGCTTACAGTGGGCTTTTTAATCTTCGTTACTATCAAGGAGTCGCAGATGAACTCGGTGGTCGAAAACAGTTTCTGGCACAGATTTCGTAAGCGTGCTCAAAGTGGCAACCAGCAATATTCGCTACGACATATGTTTGATCTGTTTATCCAGGATGCACAGCGCTGGTATGTCATGGGGCAGATCACCCCCCGCGAAAAGATTACGCTGCGCGTGCTGCTGGCACTGCTCTACCGCAATATGCCCCTCCGGGCGATGGCCTGGTTTCGCTTCGGTTCGTGGTGTCAGCACAATGGTATTCCGCTGCTCCCCGGCATGATACAACGCAAACTACTGCGCGAGTTTGGTCTGGATATTGTTGTCGGGGCCGAGATCGGCGGCGGACTGTATATCGCACACCCCGCTGGCACGATTATTGCACCAAAGCGCATCGGTCAGAATTGCAGCATTATTGCTGCCGTTACCATTGGTATGCGGAATGAGTGGGCATTCCCTAAGATTGGCGATAATGTCTTTATCGGTGCCGGCGCACGCGTCCTCGGTGACATTATCATTGGTGAAAATGCTATGATTGGTGCGAATGCTGTCGCTATCCACGATGTTCCAGCGGATGCGACTGTCGTTGGTATTCCGGCCCGGGTCGTAGGTTTCAACCATATCCGGGTAGGGTGCGAGGTATGATACGCGCAACCTTCGTGATGGAACAACATCTTGGTCATCAGACCTACTATCACAACCTGCTGCGGTTTGTTGATCAGTCATCACAAATCAAGTCATATTGGGTTCCTGTCACTTATAACCAGACAGGGACTATCTGGGATTACTTTGCGTTCTTACCCACAAATATACATGGTACTTTGCGAGGGCGCGCGGAGGTGCGGCGGGGATTGAGCCAGACAAAAAGTGAAGTGGCTTTTTTTAACACACAGGTACCGGCAGTCCTCGGCGGCAATCTGGTGTCGCGCCAGCCCTATGTTATCAGCACTGATATTACGCCAGTCCAGTACGACCAGATGAGTCAGCAGTATGGGCATCAGCCGGACCATCCCGGGCCAATGCAACGTTACAAACATCGCGTTAATGTGAACCTGCTGCGCAATGCCGCACGGCTGCTGCCCTGGTCAACCTGGACCCGGGACTCGCTCATCACTGACTATGGTGTTACCCCGGAACGGATTGAGGTCGTCCCACCCGGCGTTGATACCGATCATTGGACACCGGGAACCGAGCACAACAGCGGACCACTCCGCATTCTGTTTGTCGGGGGTGATCTGCACCGGAAGGGCGGCGACCTGCTGCTGCGCGCCTTTCGAGAACTGCCATCCGGCACGGCCGAGCTGCACCTGGTCACGCGCACACCTGTGTCACGTGCCGAGGATATTCACGCATACCACAATCTGCAACCCAATTCACCTGAGTTGATCCGGTTGTTTCAAACATCGGATGTGTTTGTCTTGCCAACCGCAGCCGAAGCCTTTGGTATCGCCGCAGCCGAGGCCAGTGCAGCCGGTATCGCTACCATTGTCACAGCAGTAGGCGGACTGACCGATATTGTTGTCGATGGTGAAACCGGTTTTCTTGTACCTCCGGGGAACCTGGAAACGCTGGTGTCCCGATTACGCCTGCTGGCCGATGACTCCGCACTGCGTAGCCGCCTGGGTCGGGCAGCACGCCAGCGGGCCGAAACGCACTTCAATGCTCGGCGTAATGCAGAACGAATCATTACCTGCATCCTGAATGCAGCAGAAATCAGAGACAATAAGAGCAAGAACGTACAGTTAAACCTATAGGGATAGCAATTATACACAAAGCGAAGATGAAGAAGGAGTATTCTACCATAACATATTCTTTTCGATGGTTCTGGGTTATATGCCTGCTCCTGGCGGGTTGTAGCTCCTCACGCTCAGAACAGGTAGTACCGGAACCACCAGAAGCTACTGCCACGCCCATTTTTGCCCTCGCGCCAACGGATAGTCCCGCAACTGCCGATCAGCCTGCAACGACAATACCCGCGACACCCTTCGGTACCTCTAGCGACGCAACAGCGACACCCTCGGACGTGACGCTTCCGATAACGCCAACCCACACACTGACGCCAGAAACCCTTGAGGCTAACACAGTTATACCTGCGACTGCAAGTAATCAGGTATTTTTACCGATCATACTGCATTCACTCTCAGCACTGGACACTCTGGCCCAACCTACTCAGGATGAACGGATTACCCAGGTTGTGGTCTACGACGAGCAACTTGCGAACCACTGGTCGGCAGAACAGAGTTACTGGGTGGACTACGACCTGGCAGCAACCGACTACGCGTATACCGGCACTACGGCAATAGCTATTACGCCAGACCGGCATGCAAGCAAATTCTTCCTGACAGTAGAGTCATCACCTGAGGCGGCGTATGACCGCGACGAAATCATTGGCGTCAGTTTCTGGCTCAGTGGGGGAGCTAACTTGATAGAAAACGATGATCTGGTTGTAACTGTCGTGGGTAGTAATGACTATACCTACTGGGTTCCCGATGATACATCAGTGTCCGATCTGCTTGAAAATGATCCCAGGGAGGATCTACCACTCTTTTCTGAGACCCGACTCTACTACCTGGATATCAACCGTCCGATCCCACCAGGTACCTGGGTTGAAGTCATTGTCTGGCTAGATGATTTAATCTACGACCCACCGTACAACTATATCACCGGCATCTACCTGAAGAACGACGAGGATTTTTTACAGACATACTATATTGACCAGATAAGTTTTCTCTTAGAGCGCGAATAGCACTTCTCTGACAGGACTTACGCAGTTCTTCCCATCGCAGGTACTATCACCTCCGGCAGGGCTGAACAGGCGATCCTCTTCAGGGTGACTGCAAACGAAGACCACATTACTATTCCCGCACCGGACTGAGAAGAGAACGCACTGCGTACCTCCTACACCCTGAGTGGTCTCATCGTTAGAACATGCCGCTGCAGCGAACAAACGTCTGTCTGGTTTGTTCGCCGTAGCGACGCGTTTCACGGGTGGCAGCGGTGTGCGTGGGAATACTCCCAGGTGACGTTTGTACCGGCACATCAACATACCCCGACCTGTCCGCAGCGTTGCTGTGTGGTGGCAATAATGATTTATTCTTTATCTCCAGGAAAACCATATGAAGTAGTTTGTCATTAACACATGGTAAAGTAGAACCAGTTCAATCAAAAGAAGCCGCATACGATGACACATTACATATGCCGACAGCGCGGTGGAGAACTGTTACCCGGTTATAACCAGACCTGAATACCAGGATAGAAAACAACTATGGCTACAATTCTTGTCGTCGATGATCACACAACGAGCCAGCGCTTGCTGCGCTTTATCTTGCAGCAGGACAACCATGTTGTGGCGACAGCCCGCAATGGTTTTCAGGCACTGGAGTGTCTTGCGTGTAGATCAACCGATCTGATCCTGACCGATCTGATGATGCCCGAAATGGATGGGTTATCCTTCCTGGAGCATCTCCAGGCGGAGGAGCGCTATCGTGAGTTGCCGATAATTGCTCTGACCGGCAGCAGCCGCGAGCAAGATTATCAGCGGGCGCGTGCGGCGGGAGTAACGGCGCTGCTGACCAAGCCGGTCGATTCGCAGGAGATCCGCAATACGGTACGCCAGTTAGTCCAACCCTTACGGGAACAGGCAGTTGGCGCAACAGGATGGTCGCTATCAGTCGCAACCGCGCTCTAGCGCATAGAGAAGAGCAGAACAGGGCGCGCCTTCCCGGTGCCACAGCATAGCCGGCTCTTCCCCTCTCCCAGATTACAGAACTTACACGGGAAGGCATCGTCCACTACGGGCAATGCGCGCCTGACTATTTGTCGTACCGCCTTGTGAACCTGGATATGCCATCCAGGAGTCATGGCTGATGAATTTTGCAAAATAGTCCGGATATGAAATACCCTGGAGTCCCGGCTTTCGCCGGTCGGATGCCTGCCGGGACTCCGGCATACCGCCGGGAACGCCTGATCCGCCTGAAGCCGGGACTCCAGAATACTGCCGATCACCCCATTAAAACGACATCGTCTCAACCCGCATGCGCAGCCAGTCAAACCATGCCTCCATACCCTGACCAGTTTCCGCAGAGAGAGAAATAACGGGAAGCTGGGGATGAACGGCGTGGATGTTCTCCATGAATCGCGCCAGGCTAAATGGGTGATAGGGCAGGAGATCCATCTTGGTGACGATAACGCAGTCGGCACAGTGGAAGGTCAGGGGTGCCTGGAGCGGACGGTTCTCGTCTTCAGTCACGGCAACCAGGACGACCCGCAGATGCTCACCCAGGGCCATACGCGCCGGGGCGACCAGATGCCCCACATGCTCGGTAAAGAGCAGATCAAAGCGCATCAACCCCCCATCCTGGTCAAAACGCTCTAATCCGTCACCGAGCAGCGCGGCATTCAGGTGGCAGGGCCGCTCGGTGGTTAAATCGGCGACAAGCGGCGAGTTGTGGGTATGCATATATTCCGGAGTCAGGTCGAACAATACCTCACCATTCATCACCCCAATATGCAGTGTATCCTGGAGAGCCATCACGGTCTGTTCCAACAGACGGGTTTTGCCGGACCCGGCACTCCCCAGGATGTTGATACAGCAGAGCCGCGCTCCATCGAGCAGCGCCCGGTTATGCAGTGCAGCCTGGGTATTATCGAATACAATATCGAAGCTGAGATCACCGACGGGGCTGTCAGGCGCATGGATCGGCTCCTGTATGAGTTCGCTCATTGGGTTCCTCCTGCCACAGGTTTATACTTCCACAGGGCAAAACAACGGAACACACGTCTGAGTGTGCCCGGTATGCAGCGCATCAGTGCGAGTGGGGCGTGCCATCACTGGCAGGAGCCGACAACGGTTCGCCGTCGTATCGGTGACGGCAGGCAAAACTGGGATCGCTACCGGCGGATAAATTCCGCCGGTTCATATAATCTCGTACGATAATGCCAGACTATACTGGATTACCCGATCATCCTAATCAACCGGCAACAGAAAAGCTATTATGTTTTTCGTATAAACTTCTTCTAAAGAAATTGTGCATCGTGTAGACATGGTGGGGTTTGGACCGCGAAAAAGACGAAACGAGCACAAAAGATAGGCAAGGGCTGGTGTCCAACGTGTGCCTGCCGGAGGCGAATCGAGCCGTTTGCTCTGGCAGACGCCTGGTTTGGAACCGACCGCGTAACGCGTGTCACATAACAGGAGTTACGCGGTGCGCATTCAAACGGGACATTTCACTCGATGGAAGCCGGATTCGCCTGCGGCAGCATGGTACGCTCTTTTCTTTTGCACAGAAAAATTCACAACGTGAATTTTTTTGTGCAAAAGATCTGATCTCTTCCGCCCTGCCGGAGGCGACATTTCCTTTTGGATGAGCAACCGCGTAACGCGTGTCACATAACAACAGCATTAGCTCGCGCAAAGCCGCAAAGTGTGAAGGATATACATTCTTCGCGTTTTTGCGGCTTTGCGCGAGCGTATTTGCAAGAAGGTAGAGAAATTTATGGATTGACCACAACGGCGCGCACCCAGGCCGCCACCGCACCACCGACATCGCTGGTTGTTTTGGCCGATTGGCCGGGTTTGGCAATATCGCCGGTAACGGTGCCCGACTCAACCGTGCTGGCCGCTGATGCCTCAATCGCCAGCGCCTCCTGCTCCAGCCCAAAGGAGTGGCGCAGCATCATTGCCACACTCAAGATCATCGCCAGCGGGTTGGCCTTGCCCTGCCCGGCAATATCCGGCGCGCTCCCGTGGATCGGCTCGTACAGCCCCATGCGGACAGGTTTGTCCGGAGCCGGGGCACCCAGCGAGGCACTCGGCAGCATGCCCATCGAACCGAGCAGCATGGAGGCTTCGTCAGTCAGGATATCACCAAACATATTCTCGGTGACGATCACATCAAAGTCAGACGGCCGGCGGATCAGATGCATCGCGCAGGCATCCACCAGCATATGCTCAAACTGCACCTCGGGGAACTCATCGCGCATAATCCGCGTGGTAATACTACGCCAGAGGCGGCTGGTCTCCAGGACATTGGCCTTATCCACCAGCGTCAGCTTGTTGCGGCGGGTACGCGCCAGTTCCGCAGCAACCCGGACGATCCGCTCGACTTCATGCTGGCTGTAGATGCAGAGGTCGCCGGCCCACTCACCGTTGGCGTCCCGTTCGCGCCGCTTTTCGCCAAAATAGATCCCCCCGGTTAACTCCCGCACTACCATCAGATCAACATCGCCGAGAAGCTCCGGCCGCAGCGGCGAGGAGTCGATCAACAAGGGATGCACCGAAACCGGTCGCAGGTTGGCAAACAACCCCAGCGCTTTGCGAATGCCCAGCAACCCCTGCTCCGGCCGGACCTTTGCATCCGGATTATCCCACTTGGGACCACCAACCGCGCCCAGCAACACCGCGTCACTCTCCTGGCAGAGCGCAATAGTGGCCTCGGGCAGGGCCGTACCCGTCTCATCAATGGCACAGCCGCCGATCAGTCCGGTATTCGTGGTAAAACTATGCCCAAAGTTATCCCCAACCGCCTGCAACACCTTGACACCCTCGGCAACAACTTCGGGACCGATGCCGTCGCCCGGCAGCAGCGCGATCTTATACTCCATTGCCTGACCTCCTTCAGATAAAAAGCAAAACTTCTTTTTGAATCGTACGCGTCCCAGGAGCGGTTTTTGCCTGTGGCAGCACTATTACGCTGCGGCGCGCTGCACCTCCAGCAGCAGATCGCGCAGAAACTGCCCGGTATGCGAGGCGGCCACCTGGGCCACCTGTTCCGGCGTACCCTGCGCCACAATCGCGCCGCCACCATCGCCACCCTCCGGCCCCAGGTCGATCAGCCAGTCCGCTGTTTTGATCACATCCAGGTTATGCTCAATCACGACAACCGTGTTGCCCGCGTCCACCAGCCGGTGCAGCACATTCAACAGGTTCTGCACATCGGCGAAGTGCAGGCCGGTGGTAGGCTCGTCCAGGATGTAGAGCGTGCGCCCGGTTGCCACTCGCGCCAGTTCCTTCGCCAGCTTCACCCGCTGCGCCTCACCGCCACTGAGCGTCGTTGCCGGTTGCCCCAGTTTGATATAGTCTAGCCCCACATCGTGCAGCGTCTGCAGGATGCGCCGGACACGCGGCACATTGTCGAAGAACTCCAGCGCCGTCTGCACATCCATATCCAGCACATCGGCAATTGTTTTGCCCTTGTACTTGACCTGCAGCGTCTCGCGGTTGTAGCGCTTGCCCTTGCAGACATCGCAGCGCACCCAGACATCGGCCAGGAACTGCATGTCGATCCGGATCTCGCCGTTGCCCTCGCAGGCTTCGCAGCGCCCACCCTTGACATTGAAGGAGAAGCGCCCCGGTTTGTAGCCGCGCAGTTTAGCCTCCGGTGTCTGCGCAAACAGGTCGCGCAGCATATCAAACAGCTTGACGTAGGTAGCCGGGTTGCTCCGGGGTGTGCGGCCAATCGGCTGCTGATCAATATTAATCACCTTATCCAGATGTTCCAGGCCCTCAATGGCACGATGGGGACCGGGGCGTACCTGGGTACGATGGAGTCGGGCCGCCAGTGCCGGGTAGAGCGTCTCGCTGATCAGGGAGGACTTGCCGCTGCCACTCACACCAGTAACCAGGACAAAACAGCCCAGCGGGAAGCGCGCATCAATATTTTGCAGGTTATTCATCGTTGCGCCCTGGATCTCCAGCCAGGCCTCACCCGGGGTGCGGCGCTGCGTGGGGGTAGCAATCGCCAGCCGCCCACCGAGATAGTCGCCGGTCAGTGAGCCGCCGGCAGCCACCTGATCGGGCGAACCCGCTGCCACCACTTCGCCGCCCTTCACGCCCGCGCCCGGACCAAAATCGACAATCCAGTCGGCGCTCTGCATGGTCTCCAGATCATGCTCCACCACCACCAGCGTGTTGCCCAGATCCCGCAGTCGCAAGAGCGAGTTGAGCAGCTTGCGGTTATCACGCTGGTGCAGCCCGATACTCGGCTCATCGAGAATGTAGGTGACACCAACCAGGCCACTCCCGATCTGCGAGGCGAGACGAATCCGCTGCGCCTCCCCCCCGCTCAACGTGGGAGCGGGCCGCTCCAGCGAGAGGTAGTGCAACCCGACATTCAGCAAGAACCCCAGGCGCTCGCGGATCTCCTTGAGCACCTCACCGGCAATCTCGACCTGCGTCGGGTTGAGGCGCGGCAGCAGGTGGGCCGCGCCATCATCGCCGTCTTTCCCATCTACACTATCGGCCTGCGTCAGTGCCACGGCCCAGTCATACGACGCATGGATGTCCAGCCGGCAGACCTCCTGAATGCTCAACCCACCGACAGTGACCGCCAGGCTCTCGGGACGCAGGCGCGCGCCCTGGCAGGCCGGGCAGGGTTGATCGCTCATAAACTGGGCGTAGTAGTCGCGGGTGTAGTCACTTCCGGTCTGCGCAAAGCGGCGCTTGATCTCACTCGCCAGACCCTCCCAGGAGCGATAAAACTCGCCCCGGTTGCCATGCTCGCCCTCCCAGACAAAGCGGATCTTCTCCTTGCCGCTCCCCTGGATAAGCACCTCGCGCTGACTCGCGGTCAACTGCTCCCAGGGTGTATCCAGGCTAAAGCCATAGTGTGCTGAGATGGACTGCAACGCCCGGTAGGACCAGGCATCACGCTTCTTGCGCAGTTCGCCCCAGTAAGGCACCGCGCCCTCGTGCAGGGTCAGCAACGCATTGGGCACCAGCAGCGCCGGGTCCACTTCCAGATGCGTACCCAACCCGGTGCAGACGGGACACGCACCCTGGGGTGAGTTAAACGAGAACATCTGCGGGGATAGTTCGGGGAAGGAGATACCACAGTGCGTGCAGGTATTCGCCTCACTCATCAGCCACTCTTCGGCGGTGTTGTTGCTGCTATCCGGCACCACACTGATCAGCACTTGCCCCTCACCCACGCGCAGCGCCGTCTCGATGCTATCGGTCAGGCGGGTGACAAAGGCATCCCACGCGCTACCCGCGTCGGCCTGGGCTTTGCCAATCGGCCCCTGCCCATCACCGCCAATCTCCTTGCTGATCGTGGTCCGTTGTGCGCGCACCTCATCGGTAGGCATAACCAGCCGATCCACGACCACCTCAATCGTATGCTTGACCTTTTTATTGAGCTTGATATCTTCGCTCAGATCGCGGATCTCACCATCCACCCGCACCCGAACAAACCCCTCGGCGCGGGCCTCCGCAAACACATCTTTATACTCACCTTTGCGCTGCAGGACCAGGGGAGCCAGAATCATAAAGCGCGTACCGGGCGGCAGCTCTGTCACCCGGTCAACCATCTGCTCCGATGTCTGCGCGCCGACCTCACGTCCGCACTGGTGACAGTGCGCCACACCGACGCGGGCAAACAGCAGGCGCAGATAATCATAGATCTCGGTCACGGTGCCGACCGTACTACGCGGATTCTTGCTGGTACTCTTCTGTTCAATCGCAATCGCGGGGGACAACCCCTCGATCACATCGACGCGGGGCTTCTCCATCTGCCCCAGAAACTGCCGCGCATACGAGGAGAGGCTCTCAACATAGCGCCGCTGCCCTTCGGCATAAAGCGTGTCAAACGCCAGCGAACTCTTGCCGGAGCCCGAAACGCCGGTCAGAACGATCATTTTGTCGCGGGGCAGTTCCACATCGATCCCACGCAGATTATGCTCACGCGCGCCCTTGATAACAATCTTGTCACTGGCCATGAAACTGGGTTCCCCCTGGTTCGTGTTGCGGTCGTGTGTCAGCCTACTCCGTCGCCTATCTCATGAAGTTTGCGAGAATAGTCCGAACATACTATCCTGGAATCCCGGCTTTAGCCGGTGAATGCCTGACGGGACTGCGGCATACTGCCAGACAAGTCTGATTCGGCTGATGAACGTTGAAAACATAGCCCGGATATGAAATGACCTGGAATCCCGGCTTCAGCCGGTGGATGCCTGACGGGACTACGGCATACTGAAGAGAAAGCCCGATCCGGCTGAAGCCGGGACTCCAATCAGTGATGTCCGGATTTAATGTTCAAAATTCATCAGCCGGGATTCCTCTCCAGCAATATCCGGATTTAATGTTCAAAGTTCATAAAACGACAGAGTACGGACTACGGATTATCGACTACAGAATTCAGACTACGGAATATCTGAGACAGCTAAAAACGCCGCCGGACGACGACAGCGACTGTTCCGGCAGCGTTGTTGGGTGTAAAACGATTGTGCTACGAGTATAGCATCAGCGTGTACTGGAGTCAATTATACCGTTTCTTACCTGCTCTGAGCAAATAGTACTGCTTCCTGCACCACAACGCCGATCTTTGTGGTAACATGACGGCAGTTTGAATGGGTGGCCGCAGGCGCGCCGGGCGCGCGAAGGTGGGTCGAGGCAGCTATGGCCTTTACGGGCTTCTCAACTGATAAGCTTGTGGGCCTGCCACCAGAGTTGTTCAGCGAAGTCGTGCCGGCGATTACGCTGCCGAGTGAACTCAAGGTGACGCTCCACATCTTCTATCGCCTGAGCAAACAGCGCGGTCAGCCGCGCCGCCTGAGTTGGGATGATCTCGCCGGCGACCAGGTGCTCCGCCAGAGCCTCCGGGCCGTTTCCCGGCTACGTCCACCCGAAGAACTGCTGGACGAAGGCATGGACGCGGCAATCCGGCGGACAACGCTGCTGCATATTGCCCTGCCGGGTGACGGCCGGCTGATCAACTGGTACCTGGTGAACACAGCGTCGAACCGGGCCTGGGTGGAACGCATGGCGCAGGCCCGCACTGCCCTGGAACCAAATGCGCCCGCACCGGAGCAGCGACCCACGTTGATCGCACTCTACGAGCAGAACATCGGCCTGGTGACGCCGCTGCTGGTAGATGAACTACGCGAGGCCGAGGAGCGCTATCCGGCGGAGTGGATCGAGGCAGCCATGCGCGAGGCCGTCCGCGCCAATGCCCGTTCATGGCGTTATATTCGCAAAGTCTTGGAGAGGTGGGCAACCAATGGACGACAGGATGCGCCGCATCAATCCGAGCGACCTATCGATGTGGAGAAGTACACGCGAGGAGAATTTGGCGGACTCTTCCGCAGCGGCGGCGATGCCAGCGACCTTGAATAGCGACCTGGCCGCTGACCTGCCGGCGGAACCGGTGTGCTCCACATGCAAAGGTGTCGGCTACTATCTGCTGGATGTGCCGGTGGGTGATCCCAACTTTGGCGTGCTGATGCCCTGCGCCTGCAAAATGGCCGAGAAAGAACAGCGCGCGGCCGACGAACTTCGCCGCCTGAGCAATCTTGGGCCATTTGAGGGTAAAACGTTTGAAAACTTTGATCCCGATGTCCCCGGTGTGCGCCGGGCTTTTGTGCGTGCCCGCAATTATGCCCGAAATCCACGGGGATGGTTAATTCTTTTTGGTAACTATGGCAGCGGCAAAACTCATCTGGCAGCGGCTATTGCCAATGCCGCCTTCCAACGTCACTATAAAGTACTCTTTGCTATCGTTCCCGATCTTCTAGATCATCTACGCAGCACCTTCGGCCCCAATAGCGACGTGGAGTATGACGAGCGTTTTGAGACAATCCGCGAGATCCCGCTGCTGGTGCTGGACGATTTAGGGACGGAGAATACCACGCCCTGGGCGCGCGAAAAACTTTACCAGATAATAAACCACCGTTATAATTATAGTCTGCCGACGGTGATTACGAGTAATCGGAAGCCGGAGGATATCGAACCGCGCATCTTTTCGCGTATGTGTGACCTTGCACTCTCGGAAGAAATTACGATAATTGATGCCGATGACTATCGGCGTATGTCGATGAATAAGCGTTTTCCCGATCGCCGAGGTATACGTACCCGTTTGTAGCTGCGCAGTGTACACCGGGATGGCATTACCTACCAGCAACCCGTGCCCATCCTGATATCCGTTCGTGTGTTATTGTTCTGACCAGAAAGTTGTTCTCATGCCAACGCATTACCTGTCAGCCGCTGACCTTGACCGCCCCACCGCCGAAGCACTGCTCCAGCGCGCCCAGGCACTCAAGGTGGAGTGGCGCAACGGCGGCCATCCGGCGCTCCTGCTCCAGACGCAAACGCTGGCGCTGGTATTTGAAAAGCCCTCGCTGCGTACCCGTGTGGCGTTTGAGGCCGGGATGACCCAACTAGGCGGCCACGGGAGCTATCTCTCCGCCAATGATATCGACATGGGCGGGCGCGAGAGTATCCCTGATGTGGCCCGGAACCTCAGCCGCTGGGTGCAGACAATCGCCGCACGCGTCTTTCGGCATAGCAGCGTTGAGATCCTGGCTGAACATGCCACCATCCCGGTGATCAATGCGCTGTCGGATCGGGAACATCCCTGCCAGGCGCTGGCCGATATGCTCACCCTGCTGGAGCGCTACGGGCGGCTGGATGGGCTGCGGCTGGCCTATGTTGGCGATGGCAACAATGTCTGTCACTCCCTGATGTTGCTGGGCGCAACGCTGGGTATGCATATCGCAGTGGCCTGCCCCCCCGACTACCGCCCCAATCCCGACATCCTGGCCCAGGCCGAGCAACGGGCGGTGGCCCACGGGGCTACCATCACGGTTTCGTCCGATCCGGGGGAGGCGGTCGAGGGTGCCCACGCTATCTACACCGATGTCTGGGCCTCAATGGGGCAGGAGCACGAGGCCGCCCGCCGTCGTCCGGTGTTCCAGCCCTACCAGGTGAACAGTGCGCTGCTGACCCTGGCGCAACCCGGCGCGCTGGCGATGCACTGCCTGCCGGCACATCGCGGCGAGGAGATCACCGCCGAGGTGATTGATGGCCCTCAGTCCGTCGTCTTTGATCAAGCTGAGAATCGCTTACACGTTCAAAAAGCTCTTATTTTGACCCTGCTCAATCGCTAATATAGCTTTGAGATTTTGGTTTTTGGATTAGACTATACCAGTACAATCGACAATCTACAATCCAAAATCTTGAGTCGGAGTCCGTTATGCCAGGCAATCGCGCAATTTATGATCGAGCAATGGACCAGAGCCGCGAGGCGGCCCGTCAAAAGCAGTGGGATGCAGCCCTGAAGAGTGCAGTACGAGCCGTCCAGGAATTTCCGCAGGATACCGATGCGCGTACCGCCACTGCGGTAGCGCTCTTCCACAACGACAAGTTATCCAAGGCGTTGCAAATCTTTGAGGAGTTGCGCGCCGCCCATCCCGACAACCCCTTCTTCCTGGGGTATATTGCGCGTACCCAGGAACGTCAGGGCAATACCACCGCTGCCGTCGAGTCCTACCAACAACTGGTAGAACTGCACGAGCAGCAGCGCGTGACTGCCCGCGTGATTGAAGCGCTACGCGACGTGCTGCGTCTGCGGCCCGATCTGGATGACCAGCGGCAGCGCCTGGCCCACCTGCTGGAGGATGTGAACGCCACCCGCGAGGCTGCCACTGAGTATATGCTGCTCGGACGGCGATACCATCAGCAGGGTCGCCTGGATGACTCCGCCGAGATTACCGAACTTGCGCTCCGGTTGGACCCCAACAACCGCGAAGCCAAAGAGTTGCTGATTGCGGTGCGCGATGCCATGGCCCGGGCCGCACACGATCTGCCGGAAGGGGAAACCGACCTGCCCGCCGAGTTACGCCCGGCGATGGCCGGGATGACGGGCAATCTCCGCTCACAACAGTTTGCCGTGGAACGCATTATTGCGCTGGCAATCGAAAAGCAACAGGCTGGTGATATCGATGGTGCCCTCGAACAGTATGAGCGCGCGGTTGAAGGCGGGACGGAACGGGCCGATGTGCTCTACAGCCTGGGCCTGCTCTACCAGGAGCGGGACGATCATGAGGCGGCCGTGCGCGTGCTGGATAAAGCCGCCAATGATCAGGAGTATGCGCTCTCCGCACACTTTGCGCTGGGTAGTTCCTACCAGGCATTGAATAAGTTGCAGCAGGCGGCCCAGGAGTATGAGCAGACAATCGGCCTGGTTGATCTGGAGTCCATCGGCCGCGCCGAGTCCGAAGATCTGATCCAGATGTATGAGAGCGCAGTTGCGATCTACCAGCAACTGGGGGATGTCGCCCGGGCGGCCTCGCTCTTCTCTATGCTGGCGAGTTTCCTGCAGACGAAGCGCTGGGGGAAAGAACGCGCCGCCGAGTTTAACCGGCGAGCGAAGGAACTGACCGAGCAGAATGTGCTCAACAAACTGCGCAACTTTGGGACCGGCGCATTGACCCCGGTTGAACAGGGCGAACCGGAACCGGAGCCCGAAACTCAGGCCATGCCCGAAACCTGGGGGAAGATCCGCTCGATCACCGATTTTCTGCGCTCGGACGGGACCGGTGTATCAACCAGCAGCCTGAGTATGCCCGTTGAGCCACCCGCACCCGCCGATCCGCTAAAAATGCTGGACAACCTGCCCACGCCGGAACAGCCAACCTTCGCTCCGGTCACGAAACTTGATATCCGTGGGTTGGATGAGCAGACAGCGCGCTGGGTTACGGCCAGCGAGAAATATATTGAACAGGGACTGCTTGAAGCGGCCCTCGATGCCTGTCACGAAATTATTCGCCTGAATATGGAGTATCTGCCCATCCATCTGCGCATGGGCGAGATTTTCGAGCGACAGGGACGCAACGAAGACGCGCAAACAAAGTATCAACTCCTGATCGATACCTATACTGTGCGTAACGAGGCGACCCAGGCGATTGATGTCTATTTCCGGATTATTGAACTCTCGCCTGATACGATCAATGCGCGGTCGCGCCTGGCGGACCTCCTCAAGAATGCCGGGCGGATCGAAGAAGCCTGCGAACAGCTTATTCAGGTTGCTTCTGCCTATTTCCGCATGGGACAGACCAACCGGGCGTTGGAGGAGTATCGCCGGTTGTTGCAGTGGGCCCCCAAGAGTAAAGAGGTCCACGCCGAGTATGGCATGGCGCTGTTTAAACTGGAGCGGTATGAAGCTGCCCTGGGCGAGTTTCGTAAAGCGCTGGAACTGGGTGCCAATGATGCCGTTGCCATCACCCGCATGAATATGACCCTGGCAATGATGGGCGAGAATACTCACGCGGTCTGGGATTCGCTGGCGGCGCTGCTGGAACAGATGAAGGCCCAGCCCGAACTGAGCGATGTTATCCAGGCAGAATATCGCGCAGCCCTGCTCACGGCCGATACCGCAATTCTGCACTATATCCTGGGAATTATCCAGCAGCAGAGTAAGCAACACTCCTCCGCCCTGCTTGAGTTTGAGCAGGCACAAACCCTGTACGACAGCGACGAGGAGCCTATCCTGCCGCTGGTGCTGGTACATCAGGCCATGGCCGATAGCCATATTGCGCTGGGACAGGCCGAAGAAGCGCTGGAACAACTCCGCCACGGTCAGGCGGTCGCGGAACAGGCCCGGATCGATCCATCAATCAAGCATCCGTTTGCCATCCCACTCTCCCATGGAGATCTGACCCGGCGCATGGCCGAGGCGTATGCGGCCACGGATGACCTGGCCGGCGCCGAGCAGGCACTGCTGGAGGCGCGGCGGTTGCTGCCCTACGACCGGACCATCTACACCAAACTGGCCGATGTCTACTTCCGGCAGGGGAAACTCAAAGAAGCCCTGATCCAGCTTGAAGACCTCGCCTCGCACTATGAGAAACGGCAGGATCTGGATCGCGCGATTGAGACGCTGGAGTATGGCTTGAAACTCGCGCCCAGCAACACCGAAGTTGGGGGACGCCTGGCGCGGATGTACCTCCGGCGCGGAATGCTTGACCGGGGGCTGGAAGGTCTGGTGCGGGTTGCCGAACTGCAACGCAAAGCGGGCCAACTCAAAGACGCGGTTGCCAGCCTGCAGCAGGCGGCCGATGTCTACTGGACCCTCGGCAAACATGATGAGGCCCGGTCGCTCTATGACCGGATCACCCAGATCGCTCCCAACGATATTGAAGCGCGGCAGTGGCTGGCGTTGATGTACACCCTCTCGTTCCGCACGTCCGATGCCATCGCCGAGAAGAAACAGATTGTGCGCATCCTGACCCAGCAACGCGACTACGAAAACGCTATCGCGGAACTGCACCAGATCATTGGCCTGGATCAGCGCGACCTGGATGCCTACTATCTGCTGGGGGATATGTTGATGCGGCGGGAAGAGTACACGCAAGCCGTGAATCTCTATAACCGGATGTTGAAACTGGATGGGGCCGATACTGAGCGGATCAAGGCACTCATTTCAGCCGCAAATCGAATGCTTACCCAACAATCCCATGCCTGACCTGGGAGAAATATGCCATGACATGCTGCGATGACGGACGATGCGCAGGTCCGGCTGCCATACGTCTGTCGTCTGGTGTTAACGATATCATATGCCAGATCTAGTACGTCTCTGGGAGAGACTCAACCCATTTACTGACCCGTTTGCCCTGCTCGATATTCTAATTGTTGCACTCTTTTTTTACTGGTTGCTTCGCGTTATTCGTGGCACCCGCGCAGTCCAACTCCTTCGCGGTATCGGCATTATTCTGGCGATTGCATTCTTCATCAGTTCAGCCTTTGAGCGGCTGACCATGCTGGGCTGGCTGCTGGAAAATGCAATTACACCGCTCCTGATCGCCATCCCTGTTTTATTTCAACCCGAACTGCGCCGTGCCCTGGAACGGCTGGGGCGGACCGGCGGGTTTTTCAATCGGCCGTTGTTTGGCGGCAATACGCGTTCTGAGGTTTTAGAAACCATCAATGTGATTACGCGAACGGCAGTTCAACTCTCGCAGCAGGGCATCGGCGGCCTGATGGTTATTGAGCGGGAAACCCAACTGCAAGAATATGCCGACCGGGGCGTTATCCTGGACGCGCGGATGGCCGTGCCGCTGCTGCTGAATATTTTCTATCCCAACTCACCGCTGCATGATATGGCGGTGATTGTCCGCGAAAACCGCATTCTTGCGGCGAATGTGGTGCTGCCGTTAAGCGAAGATGTGCTTGGCCCGCGGCGCTACGGTACACGCCATCGCGCCGCGAAAGGCATCAGCGAGCAGACCGACGCAATTGTGGTGGTCGTATCCGAAGAAACCGGAGCAATTACCCTGGTGACCGATGGCCGGATGGTCGGCTACCTGAATGAGACGCGTCTACGGAATATGCTGGCCCGGTTAATGAAAGTACCGCTGGCGGAGGAAACCACCCGGTGAACGCGATTCGCAATCAAGCATTAAGTTTTATCCTGGCGCTGGGGCTCAGTTTCGCCCTCTGGGCCTTTGTCTCCTTCCGTGAGAATCCAAATAGAGTCAGCGACCCGTTTAGCCTGCCGCTGGTCATACGCGGCCAGGCAGAAGATCTGGTCATTGTTAATCAGGAGGGATCACGGCGTACAGAATTCCCCAGTATCGGCGTTACCATTGAAACCGATCAAAACACGCTGGCCGATCTTTCATCATCGGAACTGCAGGCTAATCTCGAAGCGTTTGTTGATCTGAGTGGCCTCGGTGCCGGTGAGCATGTGGTGCCTGTCCAGACCGCAATCGAAAGTTCCCTTGATCGCCGTATCGATACCGAGAACGTTGAACCGGAAACAATTACGGTCCGTCTGGATCAAGAGATCACCCGCAAAGTACCGGTGCAGATCGAAGTTGAGGGCGACCCACCGTTTAGCTTCCGGCGCGGCAATCCACAGGTGAATGATCAACCCCCCGATGAAGTGACGATCGCGGTGAGCGGGCCGGAGAATCGCGTCGAAGAAGTCGTTATTGCGCGGGCAACGGCCAGAATTGAGGGACTGAGCGCCAACTACGAGTCATCGGTCCAACTCCAACCCCTGAATGCCAACGATCAGGTTGTCGAAGGCGTAACGCTCGACCCGGCAACGCTCAATGTAGAGATCCCCATTCGCTCGGTCGTCGGGCTCAAGCGCCTCCCGGTCATTGGGAATGTCGAAGGAGCCCCGGCACCCGGATATATTATCACCGATATCCAGAGTGAGCCGGCGCTGATCAACCTGACCGGCAGTTCGGAAACGCTCGAAACGATCGAGCAGCTTGAAACAGCACCTGTCAATATCACCGGGATCACCAGCACCGTTACCCGTACCGTTCCGCTGGATATTCCGGAAGGCACTTCACCCCAGTTAGGGGAACCGGAGGAGGCAACGATAACCGTGCGCGTCACTCCCCTGGAACAACGCTTCCAGATTGAACTCCCCTTCCCGGTTGAAGTGACGGATACGCCGGACGGGCTTGATGTCAATGTAGACCCTCAGGTCATCAAGGTTGAGTTATCCGGCCCGGTTGAGGCATTTTCCCAACTCGACACCGAAACCCTCGTGGCAACCCTTGATCTCAGTGGGCTTACTCCCGGCACCTACACACGCACGCCCGAAATCAGTCTAACCGAGGCAATTACCGTTGGTTCGGTCCCTGAGGTGCAGGTGACGCTGCGTTCCCCGCCACGCCCAACCGCAACCCGTCTGCCACCAACACCGACCGCTGCCACCGAGTCAGCACCGGCGGCGACCAGTACGGCAACGGAACAGCCTGGGCCAACAGAACCACCCACAGCAACCACCGCACCGGCCTCCCCTCTACCCACGGAAGAGCCGGACCCGCCGCAGGGAGCCATCTCGACGATTGTGCCGGAAGCGGATATTACGCCACTTCCCATCCCTACACCGGGCGAGATACCAGCATCGGAAGAGACCGATGCCGTGTAGTAGGGCATGTATGAACGCGGTTGACAGTCGGGGAACAGCATGCTACATTATCGTTGTTCAGTTTGTCTCTATCAATTATGACATAACGTACAGAGTCAGGGCGGTTTGTCTATCCGATAGCCAGTTGTGACCTTGCCGTTAGCGGGAAGCTATCTGCTTTTCCCCAGACAGGGGCGATTTGTACGCCCTCCAGGAGAAGCGTAGCGCGTGTTCTAGCCTGGCAGAGGCGGCACACCTCCCGCGCAAAAATGGCGTACATTATGTTATGTGCATTTAGTGACCCAATGTGGGGCGCGCGACCCGGTGATGGGGTCATTGCAGAATCAGCAGCAACTGTTCCCGGTTCGCGCCGCACCCGGCCGATATATCTACCATCTACCCGTTATCAGACATGCGTATGTAGCACGGTCTTAACGTATAGATAGAATGAGGGGGGAAACGTGAACCAGAGCCTGGGAACTGAAGCGCGCCCACTGCGCGTTGCCATTATTGGAGCCGGTCCCGCCGGTTTTTATGCTGCCGAAGGACTGTTAAAGCAGAAGGATATCGTCTGTTCTATTGACTTCTTCAATCGTTTTCCCACGCCGTTTGGCCTTGTCCGCGATGGTGTCGCGCCGGATCATCAGTCGATCAAGTCGGTGACCCGTATCTATGATCGCATTGCCGGTGATCCCCGTGTGCGCTATTTTGGCAATGTCACCTTTGGCACCGATATCGAGCATGAGGATCTGAGGCCGTTGTACGACCAGATTATCTATGCTGTCGGAGCACAGGCCGACCGGCGGATGGGTATTCCCGGTGAAGATCTCGATGGCAGTTTTCCCGCAACGGCATTTGTGGGATGGTACAATGGGCACCCGGATTACCGCGACTTCAACTTTGATCTCTCACACGAGCGGGCCATTGTCGTCGGCAACGGTAATGTTGCTATGGATGTGACGCGCATCCTCGCCACGCCACCCGACCGTCTGGCAACAACAGATATCGCCGATCATGCGCTGGAGCAGTTGCGCCGGAGTAACGTGCGTGAAGTGGTTGTGCTGGGGCGCCGTGGTCCCGCGCAGGCCGCCTTCACCAATGCCGAGATCAAAGAGTTTGGTGAGCTTGAAGAGGTCGATATTCTCGTCGATCCGCAGGATATGGAGCTTGACGAGCATAGCCAGGCATCACTCGAAACAAATAAGACGGCGGCAAAAAATGTTGACACTTTGCGAAGCTACACCACCCAGCAGCAACACACGGCGAAGCACCGCATCCAGTTGCGCTTTCTTACCTCACCCGTGGAAATCATCGGCACAAATGGCAAAGTTGCCGCAGTCCGGGTTGAGCGCAACCAGCTTGTCCTGACGGAGAGTGGCGCGCTTCGCGCCAAGGGTACCGGGCAGTTCGAGACGATTGAGGCCGGACTTGTCCTGCGTTCGGTCGGCTATCGCAGTACACCGCTCAAAGGCGTTCCGTTTGATGAGTATACCTACACCATTTCAAACGTAGCCGGCCGTGTTACCACCATGGCTGAGGGCGACCCGATACCCGGCGAGTATGTCGTCGGGTGGGCCAAGCGCGGACCATCGGGTATTATCGGCACAAACAAACCCGATGCTTACGCAACGGTCACGGCTATGATCGATGATCTCTACAAACTGCCAGGCATTACTGACGCCAACCGTGACCCGGACAAAATCATAGCGCTGCTCCGCGAACGCAATATCGACTATGTCACCTACGAACAGTGGAAAGTTCTTGACCAGTTTGAGGTGAAACACGGCACCGAACAGGGACGCCCCCGCGTGAAAGTAACGCGCGTACCGGACATGCTTGAGATTATCCGGCAGGAGACCACCGCCTGAGCAACTCAGGCATAGCTTGA
>DAOTVB010000128.1:0-3801 GCA_034436755.1 Chloroflexaceae bacterium
GCCACGCTGCCCACTGATCAGATTACGCTGCACTTCCGCACGCCGCTGCGCATTGTCGAGCAGGGTGCGTTGCTCCGGCAGATCGCCCTGCGCCCGCTGCTCCAGCGCCTGATGCGCCGCCTGGATGATCTCAGCCGGGCGTATGGTGCCGGTCCGCTGGAGATCGACTTTCGCGGGCTGCTGGAGGTGGCCGAGACGGTGCGCGTCGTGGATGATCAGACCCGCTGGGTCGATCTGCTCAGTTACTCCTCCCGCCGGCGCCGTCACACGCCTATCGGCGGGCTGGTGGGCCATGCCACCGTTGCCGGCGACCTGGCACCGCTGCGGGAACTGCTTGTCTGGGGTAGCCTGATCCACGTCGGCAAAAACGCCGTCAAGGGCGATGGCTGGTATGGGATCGGGATGAATGCGTGAAGTGGGAAGCGTGACCCGGACGGCTCATGGTTGAGCACCGTGTACCTTAACAATCAGTCTCTGGCATGTTCATACGTTGGAACGTTCTGACATTCGCACGTTCCAACGGTTCACCGTCACGCGGGGGGTGGCCGTTCGCCGCGCAGGGCCGCCGCCAGCAGATCGCCCAGATCGAGCGCGGTAGCCCAGGTCTGCAAGTAGGGCTGATCCAGAGCCGCACCCTGCACGCGGATGATGGCCTGCACATCGCGCCACTGCTGGTCGGAAACCTGATTGCCCAATACATACCAGGCCAGCTTATTCAGGATCACATCCTCCGGCGAGGCCAGATTGACCGGTTGCTCCGTGCCGGGCAGAGTGTGCGCCTGCACCCGCGCAAACTGGATCTGATCAAAGGGGCGATCTGCCGGAATGAAGATGTCGATGTTGATGCCGGTTGCCTGGTGGATCATAGTAAACGACGCCTGGGCGACAATCGCATCCAGGAGAGATCCGGCATCGACATAGTAGTCGTCTACAAGCTGCGCGACAAACGGGCCGATATGTTCCGGTGCAAATGCGGCCACGACATCCACATCATACGTTGTCCGTGGCAGACTGTAGGCACTACTCGCAATGGAGCCGCTGATATAGTAGGGGATCTGCCCGGCAGTCAACGCCTGCACCACGGGCAGAATCGCGGACGGTATGGACATTGGTCCCTCCTCATCCGGCGCGCGCCGGAGATGGGCTGCGCGATCGGTGCCAAACTGCACGGTCAGCAGCAGCCGTGCCTGTTCAAGGGCATCCAGGTGGGGGTTGGCCCGCCGGATCGCCGCGCGGGATGCGGTTCTCAGTTCTCAGTTCTCAGTTCTCAGTTCTCAGTTCTCAGTTCTCAGTTCTCAGTTCTCAGTTCTCAGTTCTCGGTTCTCAGTTCTCGGTTCTCAGTTCTCTTGAAGGATCACACCCATGTATCTCTTTGTTGACACCTATGGCGCGTTTGTCGCCAAACATCAGGGCCGCCTGCGCATCACGAAAGACAAGACCCGGCTGGACGAAGCGCCGCTCTTGCATCTGGAACAGGTTATTATCAGCGGGAACGGTATCGGCATTAGTAGTGATGCCATCCGCGCCTGCAGTGAGGAGGGTATTCCCTTGCACTTTATCAGCAATCGGGGCACACCCCACAGCAGCCTCTACAGCGCCGGGTTGACCGGCACCGTGCTGACCCGGCGGGCGCAACTACGCGCCTACGATACCGAACGCGGCGTGGCGCTGGCGCGGGCCTTCAGCAGCGGCAAGCTGCAAAACCAGGCCAATCTGCTGCGTTACGCCGCCAAATATCGCAAGGAGAGCGACCCGGACTGCTACACCGCGCTCAACACCGCCGCCGCCGCCGTGGTCGATAGCCTGCATGCGCTGGCCTCCGTGCAGGGCACCCTGATCGATGCCGTCCGCGATACACTGATGGGGATTGAGGGGCACTATGCCACCCGCTACTGGGGTGCGCTGGCCCGACTGGTTCCGGCAGAACTGGCCTGGCCGGGGCGCGAAACCCGGGGCGCGACCGATCCGTTTAACCAGGCGCTCAACTATGGCTACGGTGTGCTCTACAAGCAGGTGGAGTATGCGCTGGTCCTGGCCGGGCTGGACCCCTACGCCGGGCTGCTGCATGCCGACCGTCCCGGCAAGCCCAGTCTGGTGCTGGATCTGATTGAGGAGTTTCGCCAGGCGGTGGTGGATCGGCCGCTGCTTGGGCAGGTGACGCGCGGCTGGGCGATTACCCGCGATGAGCACGGCCTGCTCGACGCCGACACTCGCAAGCGCATTGTCGAGAAGGTGATGGAGCGGCTGGAGCGGAGCGAAGCGTACGCGGGCAAGCGCCAGCCGTTGCGCCATATTCTCCAGTGCCAGGCCCGCCATCTGGCCGTCTTCATGCGCGGCGAACGCCCCGACTACATGCCCTTCGTCATGAGCTGGTAGGTGTTGTCGTTAGAACGTTGGAACGTTAGAACGTTGGAACGCGAGGAACGGACATGCAATGCCTTCTCATCTATGACATCCCGGATGACCGCGCCCGGCAGAAGGTGGCGGATGCCTGCCTGGACTATGGCCTGCAGCGCATCCAGTACAGCGCCTTCTGCGGCAAGCTCAGCCGGGCCCACCAGCGGGCGCTGTTCGGCGAGATTACCGCGCGCATCAAGGACAAGGCCGCCAATATCCAACTCTTTCCGCTGGACGAGCAGAGCTGGTCGGGTCGTCGCGCGATCAAACAGGGCGATCCGGCCACGCAGGAGTAATCGCACATGAACTACGATCCAACCCTGGAAGTCACTGACCTGAAGCAGTGGCGCTACTGTGGGCGGGTGGTCTGGTATCACCACTGCCTGCCCGACATCCGCCCCATCACCGATCTGATGGAGCAGGGGCAGGCCAGCCACCGGAGCGAAGCGGGCCGCGAGGAGCGCCGATCCCTGCGCGCCTATGACCTGAGCGTGGGGGAGCGGGTCTTCGACCTGGCGTTGCGCTCCGAACGGCTGGGCCTGCGCGGGCGGATGGACCTGGCAATTGCCACACCGGATCGCCACAGTCCCGGAGCCGAGGCGTTTGCCATTGAATACAAAGACACGGAGCAGCAACCGGGCGCGCATATCAAACTGCAACTGGCGGCCTATGCGCTGCTACTGGAAGAAGCCTGGGGCCTGCCCGTCCGCACCGGGTTTATCTACCAGATCCCGCTGCGCCGGGCGGTGCGTATTCCGATCACCCCCGCCCTGCGGCGGCGCGTCACCGCGACCGTGCGCGATATCCAGGCAGCCATTGCGGGCGAAGCGCTCCCGCCCCCACCCACCAGCCGCCGGCCCTGTGTGGACTGCGAGTTCCGCCGGTTTTGTAATGATGTGGTGTAGGATCGTTGAAACGTTAGAACGTTAGAACGTTAGAACGTTTCAACATTCTAACGGCTCCATTCGCAACTCCCAAAAAAGCGGGCCGAAGTGTAACGCCTTTCCGGGGGTGGTGTCGGAGTTTTTTGCTGCGATCCGGCGTCCTGATGCGCCCGAAACTCGTTCGCAACTTGACGCGATTCTGGGACAAAAACCGATTTGCGAATGACTACCGGATCGGGGCCAACTATGCTACAATAGTAGCGTGCCAGGAAGCCCCAGGAGCGGCGCAGCGGTCTATCCAGGGGTTAAACATCGGCCTGGTTCCATTCGGGAGGGTGGACTTTCATCGGTTTCGACTCGTGGTTGAGTACTGAAACCCGTGCGGAAAGCACGCCCGACGCGCTGGCGGTGCATGGCTGTCATCGGTTTCGACTCGTGGTTGAGTACTGAAACCTATCCAACAGAATGGAGTAGCGCCATGATAGCACAGACTTTCATCGGTTTCGACTCGTGGTTGAGT
>DAOTVB010000129.1:0-12617 GCA_034436755.1 Chloroflexaceae bacterium
GTTCGGCGTGGCGGTCGGCGTGGCGGTCGGCGTGGCGGGCGGCGTGGCGGGCGGCGTGGTGGTCGGCGTGGCGGTCGGCGTGGCGGGCGGCGTGGCGTTTTCTGTTGCCTTTATCATTGCTTTTTTACGCCTGCCGATGTACCTCTGGGAGCTACCGCGCAGTCTGCACCTGAGCGGGCGCGCTACCCGGGCAGCCGGGCAGGCGGCCATGCTCTGGCGCAAACAGCCGCTACACTATGACGAGGTGATCCAGTTGCCGCTGGTCGGCCTGCCGGAGCATATCGCCGCGATTGCCCGGAGCGACCCGGAGGCCGCCCTGGAAGCGCTGGCGGATACCGGCGCATCGCTACGTCAGGGCTGGGCCGTACCACAGGCGCTCACGCTGGTCCTGTACGAAGAACTGCGCCGCTGCACCACGCCCGCGCTGATTGCGCGCTTTGCCGAGGCCACCCACTGGCTGCCGGCCGAGTCTTTTGCCGACGATGAGCAACCGCTACTGCAAGAATTCCGCAGCATCAGCCAGGACACTGCCGGGGCGCTGGCCGCTGCCACCCGCGAAGCCAGTGAGCAGGGTTTGCGTGCGCAGATCGAGCGGCTGCGCAACCGGCGCACCAGTCTGAGCCGTAGCGAGCGGGCGCGCCTGCGCGGCTATGCCGAGACGCTGGAGCAGTGGCAGCGCGTGCTGGAAGCGGAAGCGGCCCAGGTTCAGCAGCAGCGCACGCAGATCGGTGAACTGCCGGTGCGCTATATCGCGGGCATGGTGCTGCCAACCGGAACCTCCAGCTTCTATGGACGCGACGATCTCTTCCGCGAACTGGAGGATCTGCTGGTCAACAGCCCCGGCAAGGTGACGCCGCTGCTGCTGGGGCAGCCGCGTACCGGCAAAACCTCGGCGCTCCGGCAGCTCCCGCAACGCCTGGGCGCGCAGGTGCTGCCGGTCTATCTGGATATGGAGCGCCGCGCTACCACCACCGACGCCTTCGGGCTGGTCAGCGACCTGGCCCACGAGATCCGCACCGCCGCGCAGCGCCACCCGCAGCCAATTAGCCTGCCCCCGCTGGAGGAGCAGATGATCGCGGGCGATCCCTACCGCGTCTTCGAGAATTGGATTGACGAGGTGGAGCAGGCGATTGGGGAGCGGCGGCGGCTACTGCTTACGCTGGACGAGTTTGACCGGATCGACCGGGCGGTACAGAACAACACCATGGATGAGCGCATCTTCTTTATGCTGCGCAGCCTGATCCAGCACCACCCCCGGGTATTGCTGGCGCTCTGCGGCACCTTCACGCTGGAGGAGAGCGACCCGCGCTGGTACGAAGCGCTCAAGAGCAGCCGTACGCTGCCGGTGACCTACCTGCGCCGCGACGATGCCCGGCGCTTCTTTATCAAGCCCGCGCCCGATTTCCCCGACGAGGTCTATCAGCCGGAAGCGGTCGAACGGGTGCTGGAGCTGACTAACGGCCACCCGCTCTTCTTGCACCTGATTGGCGAGCGTGTCGTCAGTGCCTACAACCGCAATCGGCAGGATATCGCGCCGGGCACACCGCCGGGCACACCGCTGCCCGTCAGCGCCATCGAAGCGGCCATCCCGGAGGTTTTCGCCGGCGGCGAAACGGCCTTTGTCAGCATCTGGCAGTGGATCCTGCGCATCAGCGGCAATGCGGAGCTGACCACGCATCTGCTGCGCACGCTGGCGCGGGGCGAAGCGCTGGACGCCATCGGCGACCCGGATGCGCGGGCGGAACTGCTGGAGCTATTCTGCGAGCGCGACCTGCTCTACCCGGATGGCGCGGGTAGCTACGCCTACCAGGTGCCGCTGATTGCCTACTGGATAGCCCAGCGCCGCCGCCTGCCGCGCGTGGGGTAGGCGGGTGGTGGGTTGGAGTGATAAAGTATGAAAAACTGACTCCAGCCGGAGACTCCCAGGAGGCCCGGCGTATGAACGTTGAGAAAGTAAGTTTGGATATGAATGACCGGGAGTCCCGGCTTTAGCCGGTGGGATGTCTGCCGGGACAGGGCATAGTGCCGGGAACGCCTGATCCGGCTGAAGCCGGGACTCCAACGCCGAAGCCGGGCTGGAGCGAACACCATCCGGCTCTACTCCATATTCGCAATATTCTTTTACACTTCATAAGCCGAGATTTCGGTCCATTAGTGTTCAGGTTACATATTCAACCGGCATGCGCCAGTTTTGCCCTGAAAAAGACCGACAAACACAGGACAAGGAAGTTGTCGAATAACCATGCAACACACCCTTTG
Source organism: Chloroflexaceae bacterium (assembly GCA_034436755.1). GTDB lineage: Bacteria > Chloroflexota > Chloroflexia > Chloroflexales > Chloroflexaceae > CAKZQX01. The sequence goes on from DAOTVB010000129.1 coordinate 2,260, forward strand.
TTCTTTGTTCTTCTGTCCTTTGTTCTCGGTTCTCGGTTCTCACTCCCTACCAGACAGATGTCAGCACAGTGCGGAAAAGCTGGTTCAACTGCTCGATATCGGCACCGGAGCGGCGGTGATCGATGGATGCTGTCTCCAGTCGGGCCAGTTCACTTACGATAAAGGCACTGATCGCCGGGATCATCGGCTCACGGTCAAGCTCCTCCCCGGCCCGCTTGCGCTCCAACAACTGATCGATGGCCTGCCGCAGTGCTTCGTCCTGGACCAGCGTATCCACCAGCACCTGAAACTCCACCGGCACCACGCCGCGCCCCGCCTCGATCCATTGAATTGCCAGGAGCGGACGCAGCACGTAGAAGTACTTTTTGATCCAGACAATCTCGCCCTGGAGATAGTCGCGGTAGTTGCCGCGCGCCATATGCAGGTAGTGAAACAGGCAGGCCACCGGCGAGTAGTAGACCGGCAGCAGCGCGCGCAACCGTTCGACGATGTCTGCCGTCTCAAAGTAGACAATCGGCGAGTTGAGCCACTCCAGCAGCGGTGGGTTGGACTTGCGCAGCAGTTGCAGCGCCTTGCGCAGATCCCACCCGCTCAGGTCCAGTTGTTCCGAGATGGGCCGCTCGATCACGTCGCGCTGATGCTCCAGGTTGATCGAGAGATACCACTCGGGTCGCCGGACGTAGATGAAGCGCACATCGTAGTCGCTATCGCGCGAGGGAAAGCCCCAGGCGCGGCTGCCCGACTCGCAGGCATACAGGATGCGCACATCTTCGTCTTGCGCGATGGTGTGCAGGGCAGTGGTGATGCGTTCGTGCATATAGTTTCTCCTCTCACTTTTTCCGCCGCAGCGCCAGCAGTTCCGTGTCGAGTTGTTGAATATAGCGATAGCCATACGGTCCATCTTCCAGGCCCCAGTGCAACTGTGCCGGCAGGTCGGGAGTGATCTCGGCGGAGCAGGCGGCCGCCGCCAGCGCAATCGCGGCCACGGTGTCTACGTCGCCGCGAAAGGCAATACAGCGCTGCAACAGCTCGCTCAGGGTGCGGCTCTGGACGAGGGCAGTAACGGCTGCGCGCACGCTCATCCAGCCCGGCGCGCCCACCTTGCCCTGCCAGGGCTGTGACCAGTCGCCCGGCACATGTCGCTCCAGGAAGCGCCCCAGGCCGGCTTTGTCGCCACGCTCATACAAAAAGTAGTGGCTCATTAGCGCCGCCGCCACCGCCGCGTTGATCCCGTCCGGGGTGTTGTGGGTCAGTGCCGCCTGCACCTGACAGCGCGCAATGACCTCCTTAATCGTCGGGAAGATGCCGATAGGCGCGGCACGCATTGCCGCCCCGCTTTTGTCACTGGCCGGGTTGATGCGCCGGAGAAAGTCATGCCCATCCTGCACCGTCAGCAGGAAGTCATAAAACCGCTGGGCATAGCCCGGTCGTGGGTCGCGCTGGAATGCCTGCACAAACCGCGCCGCCAGATGCTCCGGCGTCCAGGGATCGTCCGCCACAATCGCCTCGGCGATGGCAAGACTCATCTGGGTGTCGTCGGTATACTGGCCGGGGCGCAGGTTGTGGCGCGGGTGCCGGCGGTAGCCGGACAGGTCGTTGTACTGCCGGACGAAGGAGCCGGGTGCATATTCAAACCCCGCGCCGTAGGCATCACCAATGGCTAACTCGATGAGCATGGAACATTCTCCTGCCGTCTGCCGTCTGCCGTCTGCCGTCTGCCGTCTGCCGTCAAGCATACACGAGCCGGGTGCGCCGCGCAATAGCAGTCCGGTCCTGATTGCTTCAGTTGTCCCATTACTACTAATAGTTGTGCAACGTTTACCTCAAAAGTTCTGGTCTGCCATAAGACTATGCTATAATCGCCGGTAAGCCTTAACGTCACTCCCTCCTCTGTCCGCCTCAATGACGAGCGACGTACGTGCCGGGTATGCTCCCGGAGCGTATGCGTTACATGGCATACTGCTGCGGTTGTACAAGCATTGACGGCCGCTTTACCGGGGCTCTGCATGTATCGCGGTGGCGAGCTATTGTCAGCCTTTGCACCCGTAACTGCTTCGTATTGACAAACATTTGGTGTAAGGCTAGACTAATACTGGAAGTCAGGATTTACTCTAGCATACCGGTTTATCAGGTTGCCCTTATGCAATGGTCGGGTTGAATGACACCTGGTTCGAGAGCCTGCTGGTTGCTGGCGTTATCGCCGGGGTGCGCGGGGTGCTCTACATGCCCTGCATGGTAGCAACGGCAGCGGCGCGGCATGAGTTTGGGAATAATGTGGATGTGGGTCAGCATCGTGGGGCAACTGGTCCTGGCCTGGGTTATGGCGCTGGTTGTGTTCCAGGGTGGTCTGCGGTTGGGATTAGGATGACGGGGGAAGCGGAGAAATCGTTATGCTGCAACAGGTGTTACGCGAATTTGAACATGCCCGCGAGCCGCTCAATCTGCGGGATCTGGCGCATAAACTGGGCGTCGAGCGCAGCGCCCTGGAGGGTATGATCGACTACTGGATTCGCAAGGGCCGGCTCAAGGACGATAGCGCGCAGACGGTCTGCAGCAGTTGCGGCAGCGGCTCTGCGTGCGGGAGCGAGCCGCAGGGTTGCCCCTTCGTCGGCAAAATGCCACGCACCATCTCACTGGTGACACCGGACGAAGTCCCCGCCTCCAGGTAGCACTGCCTTCTGAATTGAGTGTTGCGTACATAGTGCGAATATGGAGTGCGGCAGAAGAATGGTGCATCGAATGCATCCTACATCTCTTTGCCGAGGCAGGGAAAAAATCGGCTGAAGAAGCTTGAGAAATAGTCCGGATATGGAGTGCGGGAGAAGCAGGGTGCATTCGATGCACCCTGCTTCTGTCTGAAGTAAATCTACATGCGTTATCACATTCGCAGTCAGAGGGGATGGGGACGCGCAGAAGTGCGTCCCGACCACAACTCTGTGTTCCTCGGTGCTCTGAGTCCCGGCTTTAGCCGGTTGAATGCCTGCCTCGGTAGCGGTATAGTGAATGGAGTGCGGGAGAAGCACGGTGCATCGCATGCACCCCTGCATCTGTCTGAAGTAAATCTACATGCGTTACTACATTCGCAGTCGGAGGGGATGGGGACGCGCAGAAGCATGTCCCGACCACAACTCTGTGTTCCTCGGTGCTCTCTGTGGCAAAAAATTCGGCTCCTCGGTGTGTTTGGTGGCAAAAACTGCGACAAGAAGAGGAAAAATGACAGTTACGCCCGCAATATACCAGCTTGCTGTTCCTGGTCTGGGTAACGTCTCTTTCAAACAGCGGGACGATGTGTTGACGATTGCCCAGGATCTGCGCGAGATCTACGCCTTTGATCGGGAGGGTCGCCTGACCGGCGGCTTTCTCGCCGGCAAAAACTACCGACGTAGCATGACCAACGCGATTATGCAGAAATATTTTGCCGAGGATGGCGCAAAGGTCCGCCGTTTTCTTGCCTACGAGGAGCGCAACCATCTGCTTGAAGATATCTCTGCGCGGGTGGCCCGCATCCGCGCACAGCTTCCTCCCCCGGAGCAGGCCGAACTGCGCGCCTGGCTGGATCGTATCCTGACCTGGGACTTTGACCGACTGGAGGCGCAACGCGAGGCGTTTTATGCGATTTACAAACCGGTTACCATTCTGCCGCCCGATCAGTATCGCGCCCTGGTGTTGCAGGCGGCGGAGGGGTGCAGTTGGAACCGCTGCACTTTCTGCTCGTTCTACCGCGATCGGCGGTTCCGCATCAAGTCGCCGTCAGAGTTCCAGCAGCATGCCCGACAGGTCAAGGCTTTTTTGGGCGAGGCGATCCGACTGCGCCGGTCAATCTTTCTGGCCGATGCGAATGCGCTGATCATCCCGCAGCCCCGCCTGCGCGAACTGCTTGACCTGGTGCATGCGGAGTTTCCCCTTGATGGCCCGCGCACCGAGGAAGGGTATCAGTTAGAGGGCATCTACGCCTTCCTGGATATTTTCGGCGCAGAGAAGAAGACCCTGGTGGATTATCAGGAACTGCGCGCGTATGGCGTCCGGCGTATCTATATCGGGTTGGAGACGGGCGATGCGGCGTTGTTCAACCTGCTGAACAAGCCCGGTTCGCCGGCGGAGTGTATCGAAGCGGTGCGCACGATCAAGGCCGCCGGGATTAACGTCGGGATCATTCTGCTGGTGGGTGCGGGTGGGGCGCGCTTCGCCCGGCAGCATGTTGATAACTCGATTGTGGCGATTGCGGCAATGCAACCGGGAGCGGGCGATCTGATCTATCTCTCGCCGCTGATTGTCGGCGCTGACGATGCCTACACCTTGCGCATGCACGATCTGGGGATCGCGCCACTGGACGCGGGCGAAGTTGAGGCGCAGTTTGCCGCGATCAAGCATGGGGTGCAGTCTGCGCTGCCGCATGGCCCGAAGGTGGCGCTCTACCATATTGAGGAGTTTATCTATTAGTTCTGAGTTTTGAATGTTGAGTTTTGAAATTCAACTCAGATACATGTATAGATAGTCAGGAGCACTGACTGAAGTTTGGACATATAATTCGAAAATCGTTCCAGGAATCCCGGCTGATAAGCGTTGAAAAAAGTAGTGCGGATAGGGCGTGGGGCCGAATGGCGTTCGCTCCGACCTGGCCCCGGCGTTGGAGTCCTGGCTTCAGCCGGTAGAGGGCCGCAGAACGGCTGAAGCCGGGACTTTGATCCCCCGATGTCCGCATTAAAATTTCAAAGTTCATTAGCCAGTTTGAATGCCGGTCTCGGCACCGGCCTACTGCTGGGAGCGCCTGATCCGGCTGAAGCCGGGACGCCAGAGTCAGTGATATTTAGATTAAAGACTCATGTTCATCAGCGAACCACAAACTGCCGGGGAAACCGTGGCATCAAATGGTGCGCATTACCGGGTCGAATTTTGTCGGAGCGCCGCATCTGTTTCGGGCTGGACTTTTCGAGTGTCTTTTCGCGCAGCCTGTCCTATAGCATAGGCAATGCCACTCTTGAGCGTGCCGTGGGTAATGATTCCCTGGATATCAGCGCCCATTCCTACCAGTGTTTGCGCCACTTCGGGCCGAATGCCGGTCAGGACTACCTGCGCGCCGAGCAGTTTCACAGCCTGGGCCGCGCGCACCAGCACATTGGCAATCTGGGTATCGACCACCTGCACGCCGGTAATATCCACAATAACCGTTGTAGCCTGGTGCTGTGCTACACCCTGCAGGAGCGCTTCGAGGATCTGCTGGGCGCGGGCACTGTCAATACTACCGATCAAGGGCATGGCTACTACGTCGTCGGCAAGGGGGATGAGCGGTGTGCTTAACTCGCGCAGAGTTGCCTGCTGTGCTGCCTGTTCTTCCTCGATACGCATCTGCTCGGTAAGATCGCGTACAATGCCAACCATCGCCAGCGGTTTCTCCGCGTGATCACGGGCAATAAATGTCGCAACCTCTGCCGGGAACGTCTCTCCATTTGCCCGTTGGTATGTCATTCTTCCCTGCCACATGCCGGTTGTCTGTACCTGTTGCACAATTTCTGGAATACGCTGGTGATCTTCAGGGGCAGTGTACTCCGTAAACATTGATCCCAGCGGGTTGCCGCCGAGCATTGTGAGGTAAGCCTGGTTCGCATACATTGTACGGCCATCAAGCGAACCTACACCAAACCCATCCGGTGCGTTTTCTACAACGGTATAGAACATACGCAACCAGTCTTTCTCCTCTTTGTACGCGGTGATATCCTCATAAACTTCCAGGAGTGTGCGAGGGATTTCGCCACCATTATCGAAAGGAATACGGCTGGTTCGTAACCAGGTGAGAGCCTTACCGCCGCGATCTTGCGCCTCTTCGCGGTGATACTCCGACGTTCCGCTGGTGAGTACCATATGATCCGCGGCGCGGTGTTGTTCGGCCTGCTCCGGCCCATGCAGATCGAAGTCGCTCTTGCCGATAATCTCGGTCGAGGATGCCAGCCCGGCATCGTGGGCAAACTGTCGATTGCAGCCCTGGTAGACCAGATCCTGATCTTTCCAGGCAACTGCCAGCGGGAGGTTATCCAGGATGTGTTGGAGCATATGCCGGGACTGGCAGAGTTCCACTATAGTCTGTTCCAGGGTGGCAATCTGCTGCTGCAACCGGCTATTTTCGTTCTGCAGGGTTTCCATAACGATGTGGTCAGTGGTCATTGTACGCTCTCCTTGAATGGTGTATAATTGGTTCGAAGTTCAGGGTGTACGACGATGTACCAGGGTATCATTCAGTAGGCCGAGTTTCCTGAAGTAGGCTCCCGCAGGTAACGGTCCGGCAACAGTTATGAAAGGTATAAGGACTTCCATGTGACGTGTCTCGACTTGCGCGGCGAATGAGTTGCTCTCCATTCCAGGGTTTATCATAGTAGTAACGTTAACGTAAGGAACATCGATGATACCATTTACTCTGCCCACGCTCTACTGTCCATTCCCCCCGCGGATTAACTCCAATATTGACGCAATTGATCGGCGTATGCAAGCCTGGATCCAGCAGTATGAACTGTTTTCCGTTGATGTCTGTCGGCATCTACCCGCTGCCCGCTATGCTGAACTGGTCGCACGTGCTTTTCCTATGGCTTCTCAGGAAGCGCTTGAACTTGTGACCGACTGGAATGTCTGGTTGTTTGCTCGTGATGATTTTCTGGTAGAGACAAAGATAGGTGCTGTCCCCGACCAGTTGGTGAGCTTTAACACTCAACTCTTAGAAATTTTATACGGCAGAGAAACTCTGGCTGCTGACCTGACGTTGGGGCAGACACTGGCAGATTTCTGCCATCGCCTGCGTCACATGGCAAACTCGGCATGTCTCACCCGATTCATTCAGGCAGTTGAAAACCATTTCCAGGCGAACGTCTGGGAAGCAGTGCAGTATGATCTGGGTCACATGCCTGATCTCTCAACATACTGCATGATGCGTCCGTTCACGGGAGCAATGTATACCGAACTTGCACTGATTGAGATTACTGATCAGTTGGAACTGTCCTCCGCGACTTATCAGCATCCGCTGATACAGAGCCTTAACCAGCTTACCTGTCAGGTAGTCTGCTTTGCCAATGATCTCTTCTCGTTGACCAAGGAAGCCAACGCGGGTGAGACCATGAATCTCATATGTATATTGCAGCATGAATATGGTCTGACGTTGCAAGAAGCGGTAGACCGTGCGGTGGCAATCCACGACGCTGAGGTCCGCGCTTTTGAAATCATGGAAGCGCAACTCCCGGCGTGTGGCCTGACGGTTGATGCCGACGTGCAGCGATATATTGATGGACTGCATGCCTGGATGCGTGGCAACCTCGACTGGTCAATAACCAGTGGGCGGTATAACCTGGTTCCACAGGTGTAGATAACCGGCAGGCGAGACACTGTTTTCTGGTGTGCCGGCAGCAATGGTCGTCATGAATGTTCCTTGCTGGTCGGGCTCAATATCCGCTGCATCCGCATCATCACTTCTGTCTCTCCTGAGCGCGGATTGTATCTCTGATATCTAGTATACCATGGTTACACGAAGACATTTCAGGTATTATACCAGAATACATCTTGTGATGGTTGTTCGTATAAGTGAACCGGCGTATACTGTTCCTTTGAGATGATAGGTAGAAGCAGGACAGGCTATGGTTGTGCCATGGGTCACTCTTCTCCAGCAGCATATGCGGGTGCAACCAGTTCAGTGGCGGCCGGGGAGCCGCCGCTACGGATTGCCCTGCTCGACTCCTGGCTGCAACAACTGGTCGAGGGCAGCGGGACGGCGGCGGCTATCGGCGGGTTAGGGCGGGCACTGAACCGGCGCGGCCACCGCGTGGTACGGATTGCGCCCACGTTTACCTGGCCGCGGACGCTGCTGCTCCGGCGCTTGCTCTACAATGTTCAGCTTCCGGCACTACTGCGTGTGCTTGATTATGATATTATCGTCGGCTTTGATATTGATGGCTTCCTCTGGTCCGGTCGGGCCGGGCAAACGCCCTACCTGTGCAGCATCAAGGGGGTGCTGGCGGAGGAGTTGCAGCATGAACGTGGCCTGACCCGGCTACTGCTCTGGAGCATGTCCCGCCTGGAGCGCTCCAATGCCCGGCGTGCGCCGCAGGTCATTACGACCAGCGCCTACTGCCGGCAGGCCATCCGGCAGCACTACGCCGTTCCTCTGGAGCGTATTCACCTGGTGCCGGAAGGAATTGACCTCGCGCAGTGGCGGCAGTCCCCGGCACGGCTCGATGTGCCCCGCGATCCGCTGACGGTGCTATGTGTGGCCCGGCAATATCCGCGCAAACGGATCGCCGATCTGCTACAGGCGTTTGTGCGGGTGCGCGCACGTCTGCCCGCCGCGCGGCTGGTTATCATCGGCGATGGGCCGGAGCATCGCCGGCTGCGGGCACTGGTTGCCGCGCTGGGGCTTGCGGATGCCGTGCAGTTGTTGGGTGGCCTGCCTGATGATGCGGCGGTCATGGCCTGGTATAAACGCAGTGCTATCTTCTGTCTGCCGAGTATCCAGGAGGGCTTTGGCATTGTCTTGCTGGAAGCGATGGCCGGCGGGTTGCCGATTGTCAGCACCACCGCAGCGGCGATCCCCGAAGTAGTCCCACAACGGCAGGCGGGTATTCTGGTACCACCGGCACATCCGGCGGCATTGGCAGATGCGCTGATTGAGTTGCTGGAACAGCCGGAGTTGCGCGCGGCATATGGCGCGTTCGGTCAGGAGTATGTGCAGCGGTTCGATTGGGATCGGGTGGCGGCGCAGTTCCTCACGGTTGTTCGTAGCCGGTTGGACCGGTAGATCCGGGCGCTGATATCTGACATTTCTGACATCTCACCGGCAGAATCTGACATATAAAATGTTTGACAGAAGGATACTGGCATGCTACTGTATGTGAACCGACGCACAATGATTCAGAAAGAGTCGGCGCGTTTCTGACCTTTCGAGGACGTAAGGTCTGGTGAGGTTTGCTTGTATCAGTGTTGGCGCTGTAAACAAGGATGTAATGCCACATTATGGAAGAAACGTTCGTCATCACGGCTAAAACTGAGCCGCATTCGACCAGGAGCAGTACACTCGTCATTCTGACCCCGGAGTCCGGTTCGGAAGAGACGATCATGATTCCGCCTCGATCGCGTTGTACGCATCAGCCTCTTTTGTCCCGCCTGCTACCCTGGTCGTGGCGGGTGGTTGTACCGCTGATGCTTCTGCTCCTGTTCCTTACCGTAACAGGGCTACTGATCGGGTAGTCTTCAGTTACCATGCCGGTATAAGGCGAGGTCTGGGGAGGCCGGGTTCATCCTCCGTTGTCCTCGCCTTTTTCATCTCCGGTGCTGCTATGCCGCTATGCGGTGAACCAGCATCTCTTCGTCAAATCCCCGCAGTGGTACATGGTTACTCTCCAGATCCCGCCCGTTCACAATCTGCTGCACTTCCTGATCGGTGCGGATAGATTCTGTGAAGACGATATCGCGTCCGCGTGAGAGGTTTTGCACCCGGGCGGCAATATTGACGGTCGTGCCAAAGTAGTCGGGATGATCATTGAGCGTGACGCTCAGGCAGGGCCCGGCATGCAACCCGACCTTGAGAATCAGACGTTCATCGTCGGTCAGGCGCATCTGGTCATTAAGCGCAACAATCCCTTGCTGCATCTCGATCCCGGCGCAGAGTGCCTCCAGCGGATTCTGGAACGCGGCCAGAATAGCGTCGCCGATGGTCTTCACAGTCGTGCCGTTGTTCCGATCGGTCACCGCAAAGAGTTCATCAAAGTGACGGCGCACCAGATGATAGGCGCGGGGATCGCCCCGCCGTGCGTAAATTGCCGTCGAACCGGCCAGATCGGTAAAGAGCAGCGCAACCCGCGTGACATCCAGGCTCTCGTCGGGGAGCAGGCGCTGGTTGGGAAAGAGCCGCTGAAAGTCGGGCAAGACCAGCAGCGCCAGGCCGGGCACACTGCCGAGCCGGGCCTCGACCTCGGCGCGAAAGGTCGGATCATCGGCTTCGGGCGGCAGGGTGCGCATCCGCTCGTGCAGGCTGAAGCTGATGCGTACCTCGTCATCGAGATGGGGCGCAAACTGCGCATGGCAGTTGTCGCACTCTGCGTCGTGATGGAGATGCTCGAGTGATGTACTGCGGTGGTCAACCGCGTTGCACATTGGGCAGCGCACTTCCCAGTGCAGCGCAACAATGCCTTCATGCAGTCCGGCCAGCAAGAGTTTTAACGTCCGGCGCTCATTCAAACGCAACTGCTCGGCCAGGTAGCGGGGGTTGAGATGAAACAACTCGTGTGGCCGGGCCTGCTCCAAAAAGTGCGCAAAACGCTCTTGCAGCTCCGCAGGGATAGCATGGGTTTCCAGATTGGCGACAGCGTCGCGCAAACTGGGGCGGC
>DAOTVB010000130.1:0-40941 GCA_034436755.1 Chloroflexaceae bacterium
GGGGGCAGCATATCACTATCCTGCGCGCGCCGCCTGGCGTTGTTCCTGATCAATCCGAGATATGGACGATCCTGTTCGACCGGGTACGGCGTGGCAGGCGTATCCCGGTGATCGGCGCGGGCGATACCCGCTACCAGATGCTGGCCGGTGCCGACCTGACCCAGGCGGTGCTGCTGCTGCTGACCGGCCCATCAACCTGTACCAATGACACCTTCAATATCGGTGCGCAACGTTTTGGCATGCTGCGGCAAGATCTGCGGGCGCTCTGCGATTATGCCGGGAATGGGGCGCGTGTGCTGCCAACTCCCGCCGGCCCCAGCCGAGCCGCGCTCCGGTTGCTGGCTATGCTCCGTCTCGCGCCACTTCTGACTCAACTCTACCTCACCAGTGATTGGAATGTATCTGTTTCGACAGCAAAGCTTGAACAGGTTCTGGGATGGCAACCACGCTACAGCAACGCCGAAGCGCTGATCCATGCCTACCAGGACTACCTGGATCAGGATGAGACACAGCCGGGCAGCGGTAGACCCACCTCCCCATCCATGGTTGACTCGGGTCTGCTGCGATGTATCCGACGTTTCCTGGTATAAGTAGCTGCTGGTGGCACCTTTCTTGCATACACAAACCAGAAAGGAAGTGGTCGTCTATCCCTGATGATCGCTCAGCCAGGTGAGGGGGAGCCCGCAAAAGCGCCAGGAGTCCCGTCACTGGTATTGCAGCAGCAGCATACAATTTGCTGAGAGGATTCGGTAATTATGACAAACTCCACACCCTATCTGGAGACGACTTCTGCAGCAGTATCTGATGTTCTGCCGACCGGCGTGCCCGGGCTGGATATGGTTCTGGGTGGTGGGTTGCCAGTCGGCAGTATGCTCCTCGTTGTTGGTGGGCCGGGTAGCGGCAAAACGATCCTGTCCCAACAGCTCTGTTTTAATCTAACGGCAACCCACGCACGGCGCGCGATCTACTTTAGCACCTTGACCGAGCCGCACAGCAAAATCGTACGTCAGATCCGGCCATTTCACTTCTTTGATGATCGGCGTCTGGGAGACACGGTGCTCCTGCTGGCGCTAGAAAATTTTATGCAGCAGGGGTTAGAAGCCACCGCCGAGACGATTGTTCGCACGGCGCGCCAGCAGCGAGCGGATCTGGTCTGCATTGATGGGTTCCGGGCAATCGAGGGAATGTGTACGCAACCGATAGATGTGCGCCGCTTTCTTTACCAACTCTCGTCGCAGTTGCATCTGCTGGGGACGACGACCCTGATAGCACTGGAGCGTGGCCTGTCGGAATTTGATGACTATGGCGCATATACCATTGCCGACGGGGTGCTGGCCTGCCACTTTGATGTACATGGCGTGCGGCATCAGCGCAAAATCGAGGTGCGAAAACTGCGTACCATGGCACCACTGACCGGCCTCCATAGCTACCGGATCAGCGCGGCCGGCTGGACAATTTTTCCACGCATTGAAGCCCTGGTTGCCGCCAGGTACAGTGATTCTGAACGGCGTAACGCATGCACATACCTGAGTTCCGGTCTGACGCGGCTTGATGAGTTGCTGGGAGGTGGCTACACAACCGGTTCAACAACGCTGATCGCGGGTGAACCGGGTATGGGGAAAACGCTACTCAGTTTTTACTACCTGCACGAGGCCATTAAGCAGGGCGAAGCGGCGCTGTTTATTGGCTTTCACGAACACCCGGATCAACTCCTCGCAAAGGCTGAATACTTTGGCATACCGCTGGCAGCCGCCGTACAATCCGGTCAGATTCAGTTGCGTATCTTTGCGCCAACCGAGTTAGAACCGGATGCAATCAGTGCAGTTATCCACCAGGCGGTAGAGGAGCAGGGCATTCAGCGACTGGTGGTTGATGAACTCTTTGAACTGGAACGGGCAACCGCGCGGGAAGAGCGCATGCATGACTATCTCGGCGCGCTGGTGACATTCCTCTATAATGCGGGGGTGACAACCTATATAACCCGGATGATCGACCGAATTACTGCTGAAACCGTTGATGTAAGTACAATGCCACTGGCGGTCGTTGCAGGAAATGTCCTCTTACTCCGGAATGTTATGCAGGCAGGCACCACACAGCGGATGGTCTCAATCGTAAATACGCGCAGCAATTTCGTTCAGCATAGTGTTAATACATACACTATCGGCCCGGAAGGTTTAACGATTATGGGAACTGCTACATCTTGATACCGATGGTAGCAGTCTGAATGAGTACGACTATTCTTATGAAAGCATCTCACATGGCAACGGTTCTAGTCATCGACGATGAAGCCCCCATTGTCGAATTACTTGTCGATATTATCGAGGATGAAGGACACACGGTTCTCCAGGCCAGTAACGGCGTGGAGGGCTTAACGCTGGCGCGGGAAAAACAGCCTGATCTCATCATCTCTGACATAATGATGCCACTGCTTAACGGATATGAGTTCCTACGCGCGTTGCGCGCAGATACCTCTATCGCTCATATTCAGGTCATCTTGATGAGTGCGGCTTTACCCGTAGGAAAAGCCGGCAATGGGAGTAGTGATGATTTTCGGGCTGATGGCTATCTCCAAAAACCATTTGAACTGACCACGATCGAAGATATTCTGGACGGGCTAAACTAACCGGAGTGCCGGCGGGAGAGTGAGTCTGGCCGGGAGGTTGTCGGCACTGGCGGACACAGCAGCGAGGGGTGAAGAATCGCCGTGTCGCAGCCGATACGCAGACCCTTCACCCCAATAGCACAAACAGGCCAAAATACCCCAGAAAAACGCACCTGTCGCATTGTCATACGCGAACACACTTCTTCTGTGTTCGTCAAATCTGTTATGATTGCGTGGTATTGACGCGGTGTCGATCCTACTGCATAAACAGATCGGCGCGGGGACTGTCACCATTACCGCTCACCCGGCGCAACCCGCGTTGCATCGCGCGAATGGCATCCTGCCCCAGCCAGAGTGTCAATAGTGAACCAAGTACCAGGCCAACCATACTACCCAGCACTGCCCCTACAATAAAGAGCAGAACCGAAGATTGTGATGAGTCGGTATTCATTTTGTGCCTCATTGTACAACTACAACCGGCGGAGCCTTACCCCAGATCTGTTCCAGCCGATAGTAGTCACGCTGTTCAGGACTAAACACATGGATAACAACATCACCATAGTCAAGCACGATCCAGCCGCTGCTGACCTCCCCTTCAATGCGGGGATTGAGCCGGAACTCATGCTGCACAACGTCATCAATATGTTCGACAATCGTCCGCAACTGACGCTCGTTATCACCAGAACAAATGACAAAATAGTCCGCAATGGTACTGAGGCGGTGGATATCCAGCATGACAATATCATGCGCCTGTTTATCCTCGGCCAGATCCACCACGCGCCGTGCAAGTGTTGCCGTTTCGATAACGTGTCCTCCTGGGTCAGAAATCTGTTCGTTCAATCCTATCATACCTCACATACTGTGTAAACTAGACGTAAACCGTTGCTCAAGTGTTGCCGGACAAAAAAGGGAAGTACCGCGAGGCATATACCCCTGGGGGAAGGTGCGTGGAAACACAAAAGCTGCACTGGCCGATAGGCGGTGCAGTTTGCGGGCAGGGCATCTTGATGATATGTATCCGTGCCGCGCCTGATTCTGAAGATAAATCGCACAATTGCTTTCATACAGTATCATCTGACATCTACGTCGAAGCCACTTACCCCCTCGTCATTGAGCAAGGTACGCTTTCAACCAATACTGCTCACATAGTTCAAGTATAGCACTTCTGCCGGGGAACCGTCAAATCGAGGTGCTACTTTACAAAAAAGAACGCGCGTGCTAAAATAGAGGCAAATTGAACACATTCGTACTGTTCGCCAGTGTGCGCACAGACTGTATATAAGATGGTATGCCACCGGGGAGACGCATATGTTTCAGCGATTGGACGAACTTCAGACAGGAAGCCTGTATATTTTGACGGGTCAAGCCGGTGCGGGAAAGTCTCACCTGGCTGCCAGCACGCGCCGGAGTGGTACGCTCTGGGTGCTCGATACCGAGGGCGCGGCCCAGAATCTGCAGGGCAAGCCCGGCATTCACCGCCGCATTCAGGTGGTGCAGACGCTCTCGCTCCGCGGGCTGATCGAGGCGATGCAGGAGATTCAGCAGGTGGGTAAACCCGGCGATGCCGTGCTGCTCGACTCGATCTCGAAAGTCTTTCAGGCGATGCGCGCCTATGCCCAGCAGCGCGCCGGCGGTGAGACCGACCGTAAGACGATTATCGACTATGATGAGCATGCCTCGGTCAACCGAAATATGCAGACGGTCTACACCGGGCTGACCGAGTTGAAGCAGGCCGGGTTCCATGTGATTATTATTGGGCATCTGGCGCGCAAATATCGGGCGCAGGAGAAGAACCTGATGGATGAGGGCATCCGCGTGCTGGCCGATGAGCAGATCGCTTACGAAGCCGATGCAATCCTGCTGGTGGAGCGCGAAGGCGACAGCCGCAACATTATGCCGATTATCAAGCCGCCGCGTCCGGCCCACCTCAAACTGGAGCAGTGCTACCCGGCGGTGATCGGGACGCTCTACCCGGAACTGGCGCAACCCGCCAACAGCCGCTCCCGCAAGAGCAGTAAAGCTACTTCCCAGTCTCAGCCCAGCGATGCGGAGGACGAAGCCGAACCGGCAGCCCCCGAGACGAGTGAAAATGGCAAAGCGGCGACACCATCGCGGCCTCTCGCCAACCCGCCCAAAGATCCGGCCGAGGCCGAGCGCCGTTTCTTTGCCCGCTATGGCGATATTATCGGGGGCGAGGAGTGGAACGATGTGCAGCGCTACCTGGGCAGTCTGCAACCCCGGCCAACCAGCGTTGAGGAGTGGATCAGTGTGGCCGAGGCAGTGCGTGATCGCTCACGCGATGCGTCGTCATCGGTGGCTGCGGCGTGAGGTAAGGTTATCGGGGGTAGGGATGCGCCTCTGCGCGTCCGTTGCCGATCTGGTTGCGAAATATGGAGGGACGCGCTTCTGCGCGTCCATTCCATTCCATTGCCTGTCCGGTTGATCATCCGGCTCATCAGGGTGCCCACGAGAGGCCTGAGTCGGCATCAAGCTGCATATCGCGGGTGATCTGGCGGGGGCGGGTAATGCGTAGCGTACCATTTTCGTCAAGTTCAACATCGGCGACCCACAGTTCAAACCCGCTTTTGCCGGGAGGAATCGCCAGGAACGCCAGCAGTTGTCCATCCGGCGAGAAGATCGGCGCGCGGGCGGTGCCCTGGTCCGTCAACCGCCGGGGAGTAGCATTGCTGCCCTCGGTAGCATTTGCCGGCAGTACCCAGATGTCCGTCCGGGCTTCGTCACGCGCGGCGAAGGCCAGCCAGCTTCCATCCGGTGAAAACGCCGGATCGTATGCCGGTACCGGCGCACCGGGGAAGGGTGTGCTGACCCCGCTGCTGAGCGCCAGCCGGTAGAGTTGCGGCTCACTCTCACCACTAATCCCAATATGCGTGTAGACCAGCATCGAGCCGGAGTCGTCATATACCACCGGTCCCACATGGGCGTTGTCATCAGTATAGAGTTGCTGCCGTCTGCCCCCGGCGGCCGGGAGGGTATAGAGTGCCAGGGTGTATTCAAATGCCGGGGAGCCGGTTGGTGGCCCATACTGGGCCGCCATAGCGATCCGTCGGCCATCGGGCGACCACGTCGGGTAGAAGGCCCACTGGCTGCTGTAGATCCGCTCGTGGCTATGTGAGACTGCCGATGAGCGGTTGGCGGTGAGCCGGTCCACAAATGCCCCCTGCGCGTCGGCCAGCAGCACATCGCTGTAACTTTCGCCGCGCTCCACATACGCAATCTGCGTGCCGTTGGGCGACCAGGCCGGTTGCCAGGCGTCGCCCTCACCCAGCAGCGGACGCCCCTCGCGCTCTTCCCAGAGCCAGACAGTTCCCCGGCGTACAAAGAGTAGCCGTCCGGGCAGGGTTTCGCCCTGCACTGGCTCCGCTTCCAGGGCCGCTTCTTCCTGCTGCGCTATGCCTACCAGTTGCGGCTCGGTTGAACGCTGCACCGGCTCGCTGCAGGCAATCAGCGCCGGCAGGAGCAGAAGCAGAAGGAGTGCTCGAGTGTATCTGGATGTCATGTTTGCCATAAAAAAGTTGTACTATCGTAGAGAATAGAGAACAAAGCGCACAGAACAAAAACGTTTGACGAGTTTTACCATGCGGCGGTCATGACCTGATCCTGATACTATAGCTTGCTGTGTCTACAGACCGCCGACGCGATCAGGTACCGGCTCAATCGTTGCACGGAGCAGGTCGCTGGACAGATCCGCCGGTATGAGGGCGCGCAGGGCTCCCGGCACCACATCAAACGTCATCGGGGTTTGCCCAAAATTCTCCCCATCAATCTGCACCGGCAGCGCCGGATGCGCCGTCACCTTGATGGTACGGGCGCGGTAATAT
Source organism: Chloroflexaceae bacterium (assembly GCA_034436755.1). GTDB lineage: Bacteria > Chloroflexota > Chloroflexia > Chloroflexales > Chloroflexaceae > CAKZQX01. Next base: position 6,442 of record DAOTVB010000130.1, read on the forward strand.
TCGATGTCGGGATTGGGCAGATGCACGTAGCGTTGCGCCAGAATTGATAGGGCATGGTACAACGCGCTGATGACGTTATCCCCCTTGATGACGCAGACATCGAGCATGCCATCGTCGATCCGGGCGCGATGGGTGATGCGGACCACCCCGCCGTAGAGCTGGCTGTTGCCGATGACCACCATCAGCACCCGCCCCTTGACGGTCTTCCCATCCAGTTGCAAGAGCAGGCGCGCGCCACGAAACTGCAGTGCCAGGCGAAACCCCCGCAACACAAAGGCCAGCATGCCCAGGCGGCGCTTCTCGGTAAACTGCACCTTGGCCGTAACCGCTGCGTCAAGGCCAATCCCGGTCATCAGCAGGAAGTAGCGTCCATTGGCGCAGCCCAGATCAATCGTGCGGGTCTGAGCATCAAGCAGGGCGATGGCGGCGGCCTGTGGCTGGAGTGGCAGCTTCAACTCGCGGATCCAGACATTGGTTGTACCGAGCGGGAGCGCCCCCAGGGCCGTTGGGCTGCCGACCATCCCATGGCCGACCATCCCATTGATGACCTCGTTGATCGTCCCATCGCCCCCGGCGGCCAGCACTACCTCGTGCTGCTGTTCAACCGCTATCCGTGCCAGGCGAGTGGCATCCTCTGGCCCACTGGTCGGCTGCAAGTCAACCTCCCACCCGCGTTTTCTCCAGACATCTGCAGCGGCTTGCATCTGCTGTTCCGGCGACTCGGTTTGTCCAGCCGTCGGGTTAAAAATAATCGTTGCGCGCATAACCGTTCACATCCTTGCAAAACCTCAGCAAATTCCTCTCCCATTTTCCGGTGTATTGGAAGGGTGCGCTGCCGATGCCATTCTGCGTAACCCGTTCAGTATACCATGGTTGTTCAGTCCAGATGCTGGTATAATCTACGGTCACGCCGAATGTGCAGGAAGTGGTTTGCCCCGGTTGCATGCGTCGCTATGCGCCGTTTCGGATGAATGCGGAGGAATGCCTGATGCCGCCCAAGACCCATACGACCGCCGTCGCGATCATTCCGCCGGAGACGGTCTGGCCGCCGATCCAGGCGATCCGGCAGCAGCATGACCGGCAGGTGCGCCGCTGGATGCCACATATCACGCTGCTCTACCCGTTTCGGCCGCGTGAGGCATTTGCAACGGTTGCGCCGGCCCTGGAGCAGGTCTGCGCGGGTATGGCGCCCTTCCAGGTGACGCTGGCGCAGTTTCAGACCTTTCCCCAGGCGCGGGGGCGCTATACCCTCTGGCTGGCCCCCGAACCGGCGGCGGCGCTGGTAGAACTGCAGACCGCGCTCTGGCAGGTTGTTCCCGACTGTGATGATACCCGACGCTTTCGGCATGGCTTTACTCCGCACCTGAGTGTCGGCCAGGTCCACGGACGCGATACGATGTTGCGCCTGGTTGCCGCTTTACAAAACGACTGGAGCCCGGTACAGTTCACTGTAGTGGATGTCTGTTTGATTTGGCGGGACGATCCACCCGATGATCACTTTCGGGTGGCGCAACGGTTGCCGCTGGGATCGCTTTGAAGTGGCGAGGGAAGTCGTGGCAGGGAAGCATGTACTGGTGACGGGAGCGACGGGTTATGTTGGCGGGCGACTGGTGCCGCGTCTGCTGGAGGCGGGCCACCAGGTGCGCTGTATGACGCGCGATACCGCCCGGTTGCAGGGGCGCGTGTGGCAGGGACAGGTTGAACTGGTGGCGGGGGATGTGTTGCAACCTGAAACGCTGCCGCCGGCGATGGCCGGGATCGAGGTTGCCTACTATCTGATCCATAGCATGGGCGGTGGGCAGGGCTTTCACGAGCGCGACCTGGTTGCGGCGCGTAACTTTGCCCAGGCTGCGCAGGACGCCGGGGTGCAGCGGATTGTCTACCTGGGCGGGCTGGGGGACTCGAATACGGAACTCTCGCCCCATCTGCGTTCGCGCCAGCAGACCGGGGAGGCGCTACGCACAACCGATGTGCCGGTGACGGAGTTGCGCGCGGCAGTGATTGTTGGATCGGGCAGCCTCTCCTTTGAACTGGTGCGCTACCTGACCGAGCGGCTGCCGGTGATGATCTGCCCGCGCTGGGTGTTTACCCGCATCCAGCCGATCAGCATTCGCAATGTGCTGGACTACCTGGTTGCTGCGCTGGAGACGCCCGAAAGTAGCGGGCAGATTATCGAGATTGGCGGCGCGGATGTGCTGACCTACAGCGCAATGATGACCGGCTATGCCGAGGCGCGCGGCCTCAAACGGAAGCTGCTGCCGGTGCCTTTCCTGACGCCGCGCCTCTCCTCCTACTGGCTGCATCTGGTGACGCCCATTCCGGCCAATATTGCCCGCCCACTGATTGATGGTTTGCATAACGAGGTGGTTGTCCGTAGCGATGATGCCCGGCATATCTTTCCGCAGATCGAGCCGCTGGACTATGCAACAGCGGTGCAACTGGCGCTGGAGCGGTTGGATAGCGCACAGATCGAAACCACCTGGAGCGATGCGCTGGTCAGCAGCCAGGGCGATCTGCCGCCGGTGCTGCTGACCAGCCGCGAGGGCATGATTGTGGAGCGGCGGCAACAGACGGTTGCGGCTTCGGCGGATACGCTCTACGCGATCTTTGCCGGGCTGGGGGGCGAGCATGGCTGGCTGCATATGAACTGGGCCTGGCATCTGCGGGGCTGGATGGACCGGCTGGTTGGCGGCGTCGGGTTGCGCCGTGGCCGACGTGACCCGGACGAGGTGCGGGTGGGGGATGCGCTGGACTTCTGGCGAGTCGAGGCGGTCGAGCCGGGGCGCTGGTTGCGGCTGCGTGCTGAAATGAAGCTGCCGGGGCAGGCCTGGCTGGAGTTCGAGACCCACCCGCAGCCCGAGAATCAGACGCTGCTGGTGCAGACGGCCTGCTTTGCGCCGAAGGGGCTGCTGGGACAGCTCTACTGGTATGGTTTTTATCCCTTCCATCGCCCTGTCTTTCGTGGCCTGGTCCGCACCATTGCCGAACGCGCCGAGCGGATCGAGCGGGTTGGCTTGCGGAGGTGAGTTCTGAGTTCTGAGTTCTCAGTTCTCAGTTCTGAGTTCTGGGTTCTGGGTCTTGGATTTTTATGCCGAAATACACGCGTGTTTTTGTGCTGTTTACGGCGGCCTACTTTCTCTCCTACTTCTTCCGCTCGGCCAATGCCGTTATTGCGCCCGACCTGACGCGCGCGCTGGCGTTGAGTGCCGCCAACCTGGGGCTGATGACCAGCCTCTTCTTTGCCGCCTTCGCACTCTCGCAGATACCGCTGGGCATCGGGCTGGACCGTTGGGGCCGCGCTGGGTGACGCCGGGGCTGATGCTGGTCGGGGCTATCGGCAGCCTGATCTTTGCGGTGGCACCCGCGTTTGGGCTGCCGGCGCTGGGGCGTGCTCTGATTGGCGTGGGCATGGCGGGTGTCCTGATGGGCTCGCTCAAAGCCTTCAGCCAGTGGTTCCCACCGCACCGCTTTGCCACCGTTTCGGCGCTGCTGGTGGGCATTGGCGCATCCGGTGCGCTGGTGGCTGCCTCGCCGCTGGCCTGGTTGAACCGGGTTATTGGCTGGCGCGCCGTGTTTGTGATAGGCGCAGTGGTAACGGCGGTGATTGCGCCGGCAATTATGGCCGGGACGCGCAACACCCCACCGGAGGTGCCCTGGAAGCCGGGGGCTCCCGATCTGCACGGGCTGCGGCGGGTCTTCAGTGATACGCGCTTCTGGCGGATTGCGCCGCTCAACTTTTTCATGACCGGGTCGCTGCTGGCGTTCCAGGGGCTCTGGGCCGGGCCGTACCTGTTTGATGTCCTGGGCCTGAGCGAGATCGCGGTGGGCAATATCCTGTTGCTGCTGGGGATCGGCGCGGCACTGGGCTTTGGCGGATCGGGCTGGCTGGCCGACCGTCTGGGGCTGGCGCGGGTGGTTGTGGTGAGTGCGCTGCTGTTTGGACTGAGCCAGTTGGTGCTGCTGCTCACGCCGCCGGCGGCCCTGGTCAGCCTGACCTATCTGCTGTTCGGGGTTACGGGGGGCTTCAGCCTGATGCTGCTGGCGCATGTCCGGCATATTTTCCCGCCAACAATGACCGGGCAGGCGGTCACGGCGGTCAATCTCTTTGGCATCGGTGGGACGTTTCTGCTCCAGTGGTGGATGGGCCTGATCATCGGAGCCTTTCCGGTTGATGTCGCCGGGCACTACCCGCCCCTGGCCTACACCGCCGCGCTGCTGGTCACGAGTGTGGGCACCGGCGCGGCACTGGTCTGGTATCTGCCGCTGGCGCGGCAGCGCGAGCCGGTTGAAGCATATGCGGCGGATCAGGTTCCCACCGAGCGGCGTTAGCCCGGACTACCCCAGCAGTGTCGTGGCCCAGGCTGCATCTGCTTCGGTGAGCGGCGGATCGGGGGGCTGCCGATAGTCCACGGCCAGATCGTAGCCGGCGTTGTCATACAACGTGTGCAACACCTGGTTGAGGGGCAATTGCGGCTCCGGCTCGCCGGGTTGCAGCGGGATGGAGAGAGCGGGGATCGGGTCGCGTACGCGAAAGAGCAGCACCTCGGCGGTGGGGCGCTGGGGTGCGCGACTGATCACCATGCGATAGTCACCCGGTGCAGTACCCGGCGGCAGGCGCAGCGGCAGCGGCGGACCGGTTCGCAGCAGATCGATCTCCACCAGGTGGCTGGCACTGGCAAGCAGACGCAACCGCTTACGCTCATAGGCCAGCCGGCCCGCGCCCGGCAGTTTATTTGTTGGCGCGAGCAGTTCGATCACAGTGATAACTGCGCCGGTAGCAACTTCGCGGATTTCGAGGAAGCGCTCGACTACCTCCTCCGGCATAGGCAGTTCGGCGGTGAGGGTCGTGGTCTGCTGAAGCGGCGCGGCTGTCGGGGGCGGTACATCGTCGGCGGCCACCAGCAGCACATCCGGTTTGCCCGCAAACGGCTCGGTGTCGAGCAGTGCCAGGTAGGTGCGGCGCTCAATCGCTACCCGGTAGCGCGGGCGCAACAGCGCACTTAGATATTGCTGGATCGCCACGATCAACCCCGCGTGGACCTCCTCCCAGAGGCCCGGACGCTCAAGGTAGGGGTCCATTCCGGGAAATGGTGTAGGCATAGTGTTCCTCTCCCTGCTGCAGAACGAATGGTAGTACTACAACGAGAATTTATTGAAATCTTGCGTGCCGAAGCCACAGAGCAAGCTGATTAGTCCATCCGATGTTGGTCATCTCTGCGCCCTCTGCGTCTCTACGGTGAGAAAAATCTCGTTGTCGTAGTAGTGACGGGTGTTGCGTGTCGTCTCCCCCATTATACCCGGATAGTATTCACAAACACGACTTACGCGGTCGTTGACCAGGCAGGCGTCTGCCTGGTCGAACGGCCCGATTCGCCTCCGGCAGGGTGGAAGATTCCATGCTTTTTCACAAACATGTTGCACTTCGTGCAACATGTTTGTGAAAAAGATAAAAAGTGTACCATGCTGCCGCAGGCGATTCTGCCGTTCACCGGGTAAAACGCCCGGTTTGATGAACGACCGCGTAACGCCGTGTCACAAACATTTGCGAGAGCTGCACGACTGTGGTATACTCCCATTTGTGCGAAAAATAGCGTGGTCCCCGATAGCTCAACGGTAGAGCGGCTGACTGTTAATCAGTAGGTTCCAGGTTCGAATCCTGGTCGGGGAGCCAGAGTAGCAGTATTTCCCCGTGGGTCTTCGGTTTTGCGAAGGGTGCCGGCGGGGAAATTTGCATGTTCGGGGTAGGAACCTGCCGCCCGCATTAACCAGGAGGAGGCAGTGCATGGCCGCCACCATCGCGGTGGATGACCTGATTATGCAGATGGACGCCGGTGGTGTTCCGGTGCGTATGGAGTATGTGCGCGGTCGGTTGAAGTGGGAGGCCAGCCCCGCCAGCCGCCATCAACGCCTGGTTGACCGTATTCGCGCAACGCTCCAGCCGCGTCCCGGCGCTGGTTCCCCATGTGTGTGCGACTCGCTGGCGGATGTGCTGATCCGCTTTCATGATCCGGATCAGTCGCTCAAGCGCCCCGATATTGCTATTTTCTGCACGGTGCAACCCGACCAGGATACGGCCCTGACCAGTATTCCCGAGGCGGTGATTGAGGTGCTGAGTATGGGCTACGAAGAGAAAGACCTCGGACCGGACGGTGCGCCATTCTACATCGCCAATGGCGTGCGTGATGTGCTGGTAGTAGACCCACGCAACCAGCGGGTACGCCACTACCAGCCCGCCGTGCCCGATCAGGTTTACTCGTTGCCGCATACGTTTGATCTGGCGTGTGGTTGCCGGGTGACGCTTCCGGGGTAGTTCATCAGAATAACCGTGACGATATCCATTATTGAACGAGCGACCGCATAAATCATGTTGTAAGGATGTCAAAACCGCCCTGTATGCTCAGGCGCAGGTTGTGAGGAAAAACCGATGCCCACGGTTACCGTTGACGATATTCAGATCTATTACGAATGCACCGGGGTCGGGCCGCCGGTCCTCCTGATCCACGGCCTGGGTAGCAGCACGCGGGATTGGGCGGCCCAGGTGGCGGCGCTTGCGCCGACATTCCAGATCATCACCGCCGACCTGCGCGGGCACGGGCGCTCCGCGAAGCCCCGCGAACGCTACCGCATGGCACGCTTTGCCGCGGACATGGCCGGGTTACTGCGCGCGCTTGACGCCGCACCAGCGCATGTCGTCGGGCTCTCGCTGGGTGGTATGGTGGCCTTTGAGTTGGCCCTGACTGTGCCAACCCTGGTGCGCTCACTCGTTATCATCAATAGTGGTCCCGAAGTGCCGGTCCCCACGCGCCGTGAGCGGCTTCGGCTCATTGGCGTTTATCTGTGGCGGGTGGCCGTGGTCCGCCTGGCCGGGATGCGCCGGATGGGGGCGACCCTCGCCCGGCACCTCCTGCCGGAACCCGAGCAGGCGGCCCTGCGGCAGACATTCATTGACCGCTGGGCTGAGAATGACCCGCGTGCTTACCTGGCAGCCCTGCGGGCCATTGGTGGCTGGAATGTCACCGCGCGCCTGCCTGCGCTCCACTGTCCGACGCTGGTGGTTGCTGCGGAGGAGGACTATACCTCCGTGATCTTTAAACAGGACTATACTGCGCGCATCCCGCAGGCGGATTTGGTCGTCATTCCAGGATCGCGGCACCTGACCCCGCTTGATCGCCCGAATGAACTCAATGCTGCCCTGCTGTCGTTTCTCCAGAAGGTAGGATAAGCACTAACGCTATAGTGATCTGCTGTGGCTTTCGTTACCATAAGTACCAGCATTATCCATGGGATAGGTGTATCTATAATCGGGTGGTGTTGCTCGACATCACCGGGGTGGTAGCGGTCGATACCCAGGTGGTCCAGGCACTCATCCAGACAGCGCAGGCGCTGCGATTGCTGGGCTGCAAGGTGATCATCACACGCATTTCAACCGAGGTGGCAATAACCATCGGCGAGCGCGCGCAGATTGAGCTGATGAATAAGCTGGTGCGTGAGCGCGAAGACTACCTGGCGCAGAATGGCGTAGCGGCGACCGGCGTGCTTGAACTGCTGGGGAAGTACCAGCAGATCGATCTAATCGAGGTCGAGATTCAGGTGCCGCGCAGCTTCTTCGACTGTGTTTTTGAGAGTATGGATGTCTTCGACGCGGCCGCGGGCGAGTTAGCGCGGGCATTGCTTGCCATTCTGATTAGATAGTGTCACGGGGTATTCCTGCCTGGAGTCATGGCTTCATAGTATCATTAACTCAGTTAGATTCCTGCAGCAGCAGAGGTTGATCAACAACAAATCGACGTGGATTGCGCAGAACGAATTTATGCCCTTCGCGGGTCAGTTCACCTTCACAATGCACTTGCCAACCTTTTTTATGGGCTTCGACCGCCTGCTCATAATCAGAGCTTTCGAGGGCAACCTGAATATTTCGATAGGTTTCATCAACTAACCCGACAATTGTCACCATTCCCGCTTGTGATCGTTTTGTGCGCCGGAGATTTACGACAAGTCCGGTAAGTTCAAACTCCTCGCGGCTGGTTGTCTCGCGTAAGAAACGCGCGGCTTCTTTAATTACGGCGATAGCATCGGACGGAATGATCACCTGGCCGGCAATCGGCAGATCCATTGTGCGCGTGGGTGACCAACTCATACGTATGCGCACCTGGCTGGCATCACTGCCTGTTTGCAAGCCCACCAGCGCATCGCACAGATTAGCGCTGACCCCACGCCGAACCGCATCCAGAAATGGTTGAAACTCACCGGAAGCAACCGAGTCTTCAGCAGCAGCGCGCACTGCTACCAATGCTTGCATAAGTGTCTGTGAAACACGGCGCGCAAACAGTTCTTCCGGTTCTTTCAGCAGGTGTACCTGAGCCGGCATGCGCAAACCAGGCGTTATCGGCGAGTGAATAGTCACCACATAGCTGCCCTGTTCCGATTGGCCCATACGCACCTGCTGCATATGTTCAGTTGCTGGAGCCGGTCTGCGCGCATAAAATACCGCACGCGGACGAACCGTACTACAGGCAGCAGCCAGTATCAGGGAGTATGCGCTTTCGACAAACTGAACCGCTCTTTTAAGCGGAAGTGTGCCATCTGCCAGACTTTCGTGTTCGGCGGCAATGCGGGTAATATCATTGGTAATTGCATGGATATCGGTCAGGATTTCGCGTTGGGATCGTTGTTCGGCGACCTCCAGGGTATGAAGAGCCTCGGCAATGCGGCTGGTATAGTCACGGAACGCACGATTCAGTGGTAGCAGTATCTCGATAGTATCACCATCACCGTTTCTGTGCCAGAAGGCAAATTGCCCCTCTTGCCGTTCCGTTTCATGCCACTGGTTGGCACGGAGATATGCTGCCAGATCCAGTGGTTTGACAGCGTGCAAGGTTTTTAGCTCGTAGATGGATAGATTCATAGCGGCTCTCTCCGGTTGATCTGGCCCATAATTTGTTGGAGTGTCGCCACCGTAAATATGTTGCTGCGCGGAACGGGAACGGTGACTGATGTGGTAACATCTGGTCTTTCTGGAAAGGTCCGCAGTGTAAGCCAGTAACCCATTATACACCTTGATGCCACCCGAATGCAGCAAACGGAAAAGCTCCGACGCGCATCTCGGCGTTTGATTTACTCCCCCTACTTCCCCTGCTGCCGGTGCAGCAACGTCGCCGTGGCCCGCGAGCTTTCGGCGATGGCTTGCATTGTTTCGGTTGAAGTCTCGGTATGTTGTGCCATTGTGGTGACGGCCTCATTCAGTATTGTCACCTGGATGGTTAATGTCTGGAGTTGTCGGGCGATATCTTCCAGCCCAACCGGGGTTGGTGTGTCGGCTGGGAGGAGCGGTGCAACGCCGCCTTGCCCGCTGCCTGCACTGGCCTGATAAGTATAGAATGCCGTGCGGCGGGTGTTCTCCTCGGTGGAGAGCAGCACCAGGATGATTTCGGAGAGCGCGAAGAAGCTCAAGGCAATAACCAGGCCGTACAGCAGCGCAATGACAAAGGTGAAATTCCCCCAGGGGAGCGCGGGAGCGAGGAACCCTCTGGGCCTGAAAGTGATAGCCGTGATCACAATCGGCACGAGACCGACCAGGACGCCAATGACCTTGAGCAGAACGGCAAGGACACGCAGGGTGGTGAATTTCCTTCCCAGATAGTTTGCGGGCAGGTGTTCATTCATTTGGACTGCCTCCTGGTTCCCGCCAGGAATGACGGGGAAATAACTATAACTTATGCAGTGCGGGCTGTTCCAGTCCGCGTGCCCGACCCACTGCCCGGGATATGCGCATGGCAACGCTTAGTATAGCATAGGCCCAGGTAAAAGTGGATACTGTGCCGGGTCGGAAACGCTAACGACTTGATTGGCAACCAGTTGAGGTTGCCAGGCAGTCAGTCTGGTATAGAAACATAGTGGGTGAACCGCCAGTTTCATACTTTTGCCCGATCCGCATGTACCCTGATTACTGTATCATAGACTTCGGGTAAACTATGGGGCGCGGGGCGGCTGGGGTCGCCAGGCGGGTAAAGCAAACGCCCCCGCACAGGCAGGGTTCGATTCCCTGGCGCTCCACCATTGCACCATCTCCATTGCACCATGCTGCTGCCGGCGAACCACTACCCCGGTGAGATTACATGCCTGATTTGAGTGCCCCCTGCGTAATGCGTATCAACTGTTGTTGGGATACTTCATGAAAGTACAGCGCCTGATTGCACCCTGGAAGGGCAACAAACAATTTACAGAAATTTCTAAGCGCGCCGCCGCGCTCAAGAAGCAGGGCCACGCGTCCGAGCAGATTATCGACCATCTGACCGAGGAGTTTGGCGCGCCCCACCCGCGTACGCCCCTCCGCGACAGTGCGCAGCCGTTGCGCATCTATGGCGATGTCGGCACTGATATTGATGCCGCAGCGGTAGCCCAGATCGAACTTGCGCTGCGACTGCCGGTGGCTGTAGCCGGTGCCTTGCTGCCCGATGCCCACCCCGGTTATGCGCTGCCAATCGGTGGTGTATTTGCAGCGCATCGCGCCGTTGCCCCGGCCATGGTTGGGGTGGATATCGGCTGCCGTATGCATTTGAGTCTGCTGGATCTGCCGCCGGAAGATCTGCTGCAGCAGCGTGACGCACTCTTTGCCGATCTGCAGGCGGTGACGCTGTTCGGGAATAACGCCCGGTCACGCCGGACGGCTGATCATGCCATCCTGGATGATCCGCGCTGGCAGAGCACCGGACTGCTATGCCATCTGCACCGCAAAGCGCAGGAGCATCTGGGGAGTAGCGGTAGCGGTAATCACTTTGCGGAACTGGTGATTGGCGAGCGCCTGGCGTCTGAGTCTGATCTGCCGGCCACCTTCACGGGTCTGCTGACCCACAGCGGATCGCGGGGGGTGGGCTTTGCGATTGCCAACCATTACATGCGCCTGGCAGACCAGGAGACGGGCCGGGTAGCGCAGGTTCCCAGACTGTATACCTGGCTCGATCTTGACCACGAATCCGGGCAGGAATACTGGCAGGCGATGGAACTGGCCGGGGATTTTGCCCAGGCCAACCACGAGGTTATCCATGCGCAGTTTGCCCGCCGCGCGCGGGTGCGTCCGCTTACCGTTATCCAGAATCACCACAACTTTGCCTGGCAACAGGGTGATCTGGTGCTGCATCGCAAGGGGGCAACCCCGGCCGAAGCCGGTGTGCTGGGGGTTATTCCGGGCAGTATGGCATCGGCGGCCTACATCGTGCGCGGGCTCGGCGCTGAGGGGAGCCTGGCAAGTGCTGCCCATGGTGCCGGGCGGGTCGGCAGTCGCACCGAGGCTACGCAGACGATTGCTATCAACGATGTACGGGCCCTGCTGCGTGAACGCGATGTGCTGGTTGCCGGGTTAAGCGTTGATGAGTCGCCCCTGGCATACAAAGATATCGAGCGGGTGATGTCTATTCAGGTGGCAGCCGGGCTGGTGATACCCCTGGCGCGGATGCATCCGGTTGCCGTAATTATGGCGGGTGAGTCGGGCGCAAATTGAGGATCGGGCATCCCTCCACATGTTACGAAAAACAAAAGCTGCCCGGCACAGTTAACGTGCCGGGCAGCCTGTCACATCCACATCTGGGTGCCGCGTTTATGCTACTGCGCCGATACCCAGGACAAACATAATCAGCAGGATCACGGCACCGATCAGGAAGATCCCAAAGAGGATTTTCGAAATCTGAGCCGCGCCCCGCGCAATCCCGGTAAAGCCGAAGACGCCCGCAATAACCGCAACCACCAGTGCAATAATCGCCCATGTAAGCAGATCCATGATATACTCCTCTCGTCTGTTTTTATTCCTCATTTTATTTGAAACTGCAGCAGCCCTGCCGCCACAGGTTAACGCCCATGCAATTCGTTATACTCCTCGGCCGCCTGATCTGCCAGGCTGGTCAGCGTTGAAGGGGCCAGCCGGGAGCGACTCTGCCAGCCGCTCTGACTCTGATCGCCTTCTGCCGTAGTTGGGGCAGGCAGCAGCCGATTGACCAGCGTGAGCAGCCGGGCCATGGTGTTGGGCAGCAGCGTATTCATCATGACGAGCAGCCGCGCCTGGAAAGTAATAATCAGTTCCGGCACACCATAGCGGCAGGCGGTTACAATCTGTTGTGCCGCTTTGCGCGCGTCAATCGAGTCGGTGGGCAGCGCATCGCCCAGGGCAAACCAGGTGAACTCCTCCGCATGCTGCCCTTTGAAGCGCGCATTGAAGTGGGAACCGGTGCGCATCAGGCCCGGGCTGACCGTGGTCACCAGGATATTGTCCTGGGCCAGTTCGGCGCGCATGCCTGTGGAGAGCCCCGTCAGCGCAAACTTGCTGGTGGAGTAGGGTAACAGATGCGGTACCGCCACTTTCCCGCCAATTGATGAGATATTGACGATGCGCCCGCCGCCCTGCTCGCGCATGTGCGGTATCGCCGCCAGCATGCCGTAGAGCGGTCCCCAGGCATGAATCGCCATCGCGTTCATAAAATCATCGACCTGCATATGCTCCACGGGGCCAACCTGGATCACCCCTGCGTCGTTGATCAACACGTCGATGCGCCCATACTGGTTGATAACCCGCGTGATCGCCGCCTCGACTTCTGTCTGGTAGCGCACATCGCAGGGTACCGTCAGCACCTCCGCGCCCTGTTCAGCCAGCGACTGGCGCGCATGCTCCAGTTCCACCGGATCACGCGCCAGCAGCGTTAACCGGGCGCCTGCGGCGGCAAACGCGCGTGCCAGCGCCAGCCCCAGGCCGCGCGATCCACCCGTAATCACGACCGAGCGCCCCGCGAAGTGCATCTGGTTGCGCCGGCGCAATGCTGCCTGCCCAGCCAGCAGCGCGCCCACGCCGGCGGCAGCAGTTGCAAATGTTCTGATAGCCTTCATGCAGATATCATCTCCTCAATAACATGACTTACGCGGTTGGCATGCGAACCGGATATCTTACTCAATGGAAGCCTGATCCGCCTGCGGCAGCATGGTACTTTTTTAGCTTTTTCACAAAAAGCATGGAGTCTTCTGCCCTGCCGGAGGCGATATCCGCCACCAAACCCGGGATCGCCTGATCCATGGCAGCATTGGCCGTTTCGCAGTGCTCGCTCATGTCGTGTTGTTTGTGGTCCGAACACCCACCGCGTAACTCCTATCAATAACAGTTCGGGGTGCCATCCGGTTCTATGGCTGCAGAACCACTTTGATACAGTTGTCATGCTTATGCTTAAAGATGTCATACCCGCCGGGCGCATCCTCCAGCCGCAGCCGGTGCGAAATCACAAACGTGGGATCAATCTCACCCCGTTCGATCCGCTCCAGCAGCGGTTGCAGGTAGCGATGCATATGCGTCTGGCCCATCTTCAGCGTCAGCCCTTTGCCAAAAGCCGCCCCAAACGGCACTTTGTCGATCATTCCGCCATACACGCCGGGAATCGAAACTGTGCCCCCCTTGCGACAGGCCTGGATGGCCTCGCGCAGGACATGCGGGCGATCCGTTTCCAGCATCAGCGCAGTTTTGGCCCGGTCGTACCAGTCGTCAATTGCGCTGCCATGCGCCTCCAGCCCGACCGCGTCGATACAGGCATCGGGGCCGCGCCCGCCGGTCAACTCTTTAAGCTGGTCAATGACGCCGCCCTCGGCAAAGTTGATGGTTTCGGCTTTGCTGCAATTCTGGGCCAGCGCCAGCCGCTCCGGAATGCGGTCGATGGCAATCACGCGTTCGGCTCCGAGCAGGTAGGCACTCTGGATCGTAAACTGCCCCACCGGGCCGCATCCCCAGACCGCCACGGTATCGCCCGGCTGGATAGCGCAGTTCTCGGCGGCCATGTAGCCGGTCGGGAAGATATCCGTCAGAAACAACACCTGCTCATCCGCCAGGCCATCCGGGACTTTAAGCGGTCCCACATCGGCGAAGGGCACGCGCACATACTCCGCCTGACCGCCGGCATAGCCCCCCAGCAGATGCGAGTAGCCAAACAACGCCGATGGTGAGTAGCCATACAACTGCTCGGCCATCCATGCATTGGGGTTCGAGTTATCGCAGAGCGCCCACATCTCTCGCTTGCAGAAGAAGCAGTTACCACACGCAATCGCAAAGGGCACTACCACCCGGTCACCCACGCGCAGCTTTTTAACTTCTGCGCCAACCGCGACAATCTCGCCCATAAACTCATGCCCGATGATATCACCGCGCTGCATACTGGGAATAAAGCCGTCATAGAGATGCAGATCCGAGCCACAGATCGCCGTCAGTGAAACCTTCACGATAGCGTCGTGGGGATTCAAAATTGTTGGGTCGGGCACCGTTTCAACCCGCACATCGTGCTTGCCATACCAGCAAAGAGCTTTCATTCCCGTCTCTCCTCCTACGTTGTGCCGGTCCAGCCGGGTGGGTCACTCGCCGGGAATGACTCCTCGGCGGCCTCTTGTACAACATCTTTTTCCATTCCAGGCAGGTTGCCCGCCTCGGAACGATATGCTGCTGGACCGGAACGCGCTGACCGTCCCGAAGGTTGCCCGGCTATGGTGGGAATCTCGCCGGTCTCCATCAGATGCTTGAAGCGGCGAATGTCTTCCTTGATCTGCTGGGCCGTGACCACCTTGAACAGTCGCGCCAGGGTTGAACCAATCGCGCCCGCCGGTGGGTTGTAGCTCAATGCCACCTTCACCCGCGTACCCTGTCCGCCTGGTGCTGGTTCAAAGCGGACTTCGCCGCTGTTCTCAACATCGGCATTGGGGAGCGAGCGCCAGGCGATCACCTCGTTGGGGCGATCCTCCGTGATCTCGGCATCCCACTCGACCGTGGGAGCGGGAGACATTCGCGCCACCCAGTGCGAACGCCGACTGTTGATCACCTGAACCGCCTGGAGATGCTGCATAAAGCGCGGCAGGTTGGTAAAGTCATGCCAGAACCGGTACAGCTCTTCGGGCGAACGATCAATCGTCACCGAGCGTTCAACTGCAACGCCCCGCCCGTGGGTCGTACCGGTTCCCCCGGCCTGCTCAGTCGTATTTACCCCCAGCGCCTCGTACGCGGGGCAGTGACCGCTCAACCCGCGATACGCCAGGATGCCGCCGATGAGCGTTGGCGTGATAGCCCGGCGTTGCAGGCCATAAACGAGCAGCGCACTGCCACCCACCGCCGAAAACCAGCGCTCAGTCTCGCCAACATTCGTACTATCTATGTCGCGTCTGCCGTGTGAAACCGCATAAGCGTGCTGCAAATCGTCGGCAGTTTTAGTTGGCTCCGTCATAATCCACCTCCCTGACCATCCCTACACTACCGGTACAGCGCGTACCGGCATCCTGTCCTTTTCTACTCAGTGAGTGCAAGATATGTGCCAGGGAAGGCGGGGTTGCGGGAGGGGCGGGCTTGTGCGCGTCCGCAGGCTGTTCAAATAGCGGCAGGACGCTTACACCACGACCGTCATGCCGTCGCGCGCGATGTGGACCCGGTCGCCCAGGATTTTGCGGGCCAGGAGTAGCATCTGGATGGGCTCGGCGCGGATCTCAGCGCCGTTGTGGGTAAATGTAGACCGCCCCGGTAAACTGTGGCTCCGCCGCCAGCCGGGTGCAGACCGCTTCGACGCCGTGGTGTCCGGTTTCGATCAGGAGCAGATCGCAGTCCGGCAGCAGTGGCAGTAGTTCCTCAACTTGTTCAATATCCCCGGAGTAGACCAGCGTAGTAGCGCCATGGCGGATCTGGTAGGAGAAGGAGCGCCAGACGCCATCCGCCGGGGTGCCCATATGCCGGTTGTGGAAGCCGGACACCTGGATGTCGTCATTCGCAAAGAAGAGCCCGTCGTGGGGCTGTGCAACCTCGATCTGAAATGTCAGTTCAAAGTTGCCCTCGGTACCGCGCAGCAGTTGCTCAATCCCCTGCCAGACCGTCACATCGGGAATGAAGAGGTTGATCCGCCGACCGGCGATAGCGCCGGCCTGGGGCATGTAGGGCAGGTTTAGCTTGCGCAGGTTCCAGAGCAGATACGGCAGGCCGCCGATATGGTCCATGTGCGTATGCGAGATGAAAATGGCCTCGGTCTTCAGCAGATCATAGCCTAGCAGATGCGCAGTGTAGGCCGCTGTCTCGCCGACATCAAACCAGTAGAGCCGATCCGCAATCGCAATAATCAGCGCGCTATGGTGGCCCCAGGCCTGCGGCTCGGTGCCCGCGCAGGTACCCAGGAAGGTGAGTTTCATCATACTGCCCCTGATGAATGGGATTTGCCGTGCGGGTATCATAGCATAGGTAGCAGCAAGCTGTGCCCCGATTACTACAACGAGATTTCTTTCTCACCGCAGAGACGCAGCGGGCGCAGAGATGATAAACACAGATGAACTGATCGGCTTGCGGTTCGGCTCTGGGGTGTGACGTATGTTCTTGCACAATACCACGCATCTTTGGCAGAAACGGCGGCTCCAAGCCGCCGCTCCAACTCCAACCCACGCGCAGCGGAGCGGCGGCTTGGAGCCGCCGAATGCAGGCAGGAGCACATCCATAGAATGCAGAACAATTCGTCACACCCTCGACTCTGGTACATTTTGATCTTTTTTACAAACATGTTACGCTATGTACGACATGTTTGTGAAAAAAACTGGTTTCTTCTGCCCCGCCAGAGGCACTATCCACTGTCACACTCAGGGCCGCGTAACACATAGTAGCACTGGTTGTTTCGCGGTTTTCGCTCATTTCGCGGCATTCGTGGTCCAAACCCTCACCGCGCAAGACGTATCACTGACAGGAACAGGTTATGGATGAACAGCTTCGACAACGTATAGCCCTTGATCCACAGATCATAGCCGGGAAGGCGGTTATTCACGGGACGCGTATCCCGGTGGAGTTGATCGTGCGGATGATAGCGCAGGGTATCACAAACGAGGCTATTCTGCAGGAATACCCCCGGCTGCAACCGGAAGATATCCGTGCGGCCCTGGACTATGCGGCGGAGGTGTTGGCACAGGAAGATATCTTTCCGCTGATTGTAATGCCTGATCCGCACATATCCGGTCGCTAATCTTCCCCAAACTTCCAGTCATTGGTACCCCTGTTGCTATCGGGCTGCGTTAACTCCGGCTTGCCAAACCTGCGCAACGTCTCGGTCAATTCATCAGGAGCAGTGATAGGTTGGCTGCTGATTTCTAGGTCGCATAAACGACGGGCATGGACCAGCAGGCGGGACTCAACGCTCCCTATCGTTTTATTGTATGCACCAATGGCTTTATCCAAACCTTTCCCAATATTAGTGATATGACTGGCAAGCGTGTTCAGATCATGGTAAATCTGTTCACCAACCTCTTTTACCTTGCGGGCATCCTCGGCTAATCGTGCCTCACGCCAGCCCTGGGCCACTGCTTTGAGCAGGGCAATAAGGGTGGTCGGTGTTGCCGGAATGACGCTTTTTGCTGCGGCATAGTCGAGCAGTTCCTGATCGTGTTCCAGAGCGGCACTGTAGAAGACCTCACCAGGAATAAATAGCACGACAAAGTCATGCGCTCCGTCGAGGTATTTCTGATACTCGCGTTTGTGCATGGTATCGACATGGCTGCGTACCTGCCAGGCATGTGCCTTGAGATGTTTTTCGCGGGTTTCCTCGTCGGCTGCTTCCAGGGCTTTCAGATAGGCTTCTAGCGGCACCTTCGAGTCGATGACGATCTGACGCTGATTAGGCAGATGTACCTGCATATCCGGTCGCAGACGTTTTCCTTCATCGCCGCGCATCGTCTGCTGTTCATCAAAGTCACAGTAGTTGCTCATGCCAGCCAGTTCAACGACGCGCCGCAACTGCAGTTCGCCCCAGCGCCCACGTACCTGCGGCTGGCGTAGCGCCTTAACCAGATTGGTCGTCTCGCTTTGCAATCGCAACTGGTCTTCTTTTAAATTGGCGATCAATGTGTTGATCTGGCTATAGGATTCGGTGCGGGCCTGCTCAATTGCATGGAGGTTCTTTTGCTGCTGTTCAAGTGTGGTCTTGAGTGGATTGACCAGGGCACTCAGGTCGCTCTTTACGGCTTCCTGTTGTTGCTGCATGCGTTGTTGGGCCAGCGTGAGGAAATGATCATTGTTGGCCTGCAGTGCTTCACCGCTCAGACTGGTAAATGCCTCGCGCATGCGCTGGTCAGTGTCCTGCAATGCGGACAGTTTATCTTCAGCCCGGTCGGCACGTCTAGTTTGCGTAGCTATTTTGCCGGCACAGACCAACCCGGTGATCAGGGCGGCCACCAGCGCGCCACCAGCGGCACTACCGGCAATCAGGGCGATGATGAATGATTGATCCACGAGAACATGCCTTTCAACTAAAACGATCACGTAGAGTGGGGGTATCAGTGAGATGTAACAACTTCCGGGTTTTGGACCTGGTAATATCAAGGTTCCCGTCATCCATAACACAGTCATGACCTACCTATGAGTATAACACGCGCAACAACTTCAGCATTACCACACACATGCACTATCGGAAAAGAGATTACATCACTGGTATGGACATAGCTTGTAGCCGTGCATGACCTTTGAGGTTGACAAATATACCTGGCACCACCATGATATGCTGATACCGCACTGATCTGTTATTGACATAAGTTACGCGTTCACTAACCCGGCAGAGCCTTTCGCCTCCGGCAGGGCGGCCTTCCACCTGGGCAAACGTCCGGTCCAAACGCCCACCGCGTAACTTCTGTTATTGAATTATCCAGCGTAGAGTGGTATCTTGTGGGCCAATGCTGTGCCCTTACGCTACGCAGGTGGTGAGAATCCCATGAACCTACCCGATCAATTCATCACCCGCATGCAGGCGCTACTCGGAGCCGAGGCCGAGGCGCTGCTGGCGGCGCTGAACAAACCACCGCTCACCGGGTTGCGCGTCAATCCGTTGAAGCTGTCGTCCGACCAGTTGTCCGTACTGGTGAACTGGTCGCTGGAGCCGGTGCCCTGGTGCCCCACCGGCTTTATCGTCCCGGAGAGTGTCCAGTCGGGTAAGCATCCCTACCATGCCGCCGGGCTCTACTACCTGCAGGAACCCTCCGCGATGGCAGTGGCCGAGGCACTCGCGCCCGCGCCGGGCGAACTGGTGCTGGATCTGGCGGCTGCGCCGGGGGGGAAGGCCACTCATCTGGCGGCGCTGATGGGTGACCGGGGGCTGCTGGTGGCGAATGAACTTGAGCGTAGCCGTACCGCAGCTCTGGCAAGCAACCTGGAGCGCTGGGGTGTGCGTAATGCGCTGATCACGAATGCGTCGGTAGAGCGACTGGCAGAGCGCTGGGGTGCATGCTTCCATCGGGTGCTGGTTGATGCGCCCTGCTCCGGCGAGGGGATGTTTCGCAAATCGGCCGCAGCCCGGCAGGAGTGGAGCGCAAAGACGGTCCAGGGATGCAGTCTACGGCAGCAGCGATTGCTGGCGACGGCCGCCGACCTGGTGCGGCCCGGCGGAGTGCTGGCCTACAGCACCTGCACCTTTGCCCCGGAGGAGGATGAGCAGGTGGTGGCGCACTTCCTGGCGCAACATCCCGACTTTGAACTGCGGGCGATAACGCTACCCCAGGCCGACCCGGGACGCGCCGACTGGGTTGCTGCCGATCTGACCCGGCCGGAACTGGCGCTGATGGCGCGGCTCTGGCCGCATCGGGTGCCGGGGGAGGGCCATTTTGCGGCACTGCTCCAGCGTACTGCCGGGGAAGCGGTTGACCTGCCCGCCGCCACGCTGGAGCGTGCGCCCCGAGCGGCATGTGCGGCGTGGCACTCCTTTGTTGCGGCCACGCTGACGCACAATCCCGCTGAAGGTATGCATCTGATCAGCCGGGGCAGCCAGATCTACGCGCTGCCTGAGGATCTGCCGCCGTTTGCCGGTGTTAGCGTGGTGCGCGCGGGGCTCTGGTTGGGTACACTCCAGCGTGATCGGTTTATCCCCGCGCATAGCCTGGCGCTGGCACTGCCTGCTGCCGGGGTGCAGCAGCGTCTTGATCTCGCGCCGGATGACCCACGCCTCGCGCGCTATCTGCAGGGGCATTCGCTGCCGGAGCCGGGGCCGGCGGGCTGGCTGCTGCTCACAGTCTCCGGGTTTCCGATCAGTTGGGGCCGGCGCGCCCAGGGGATTATCAAGAATGCCTATCCCAAAGGCTTGCGCCGACCGTTGCGGGATTAGCGCTTATTGCGTCTGGAACGCCTGCTCCAAATCGCCGATCAGATCCTCAACATGCTCAATGCCGACCGACAGCCGCAGCAGGTTGTCGCCAATGCCAAAGCGTGCCCGATCGTCTGCCGTCATCTTGGAATGCGATGTCACCGCCGGCGCGCAGATCGTTGTATCTACTCCTCCCAGACTCAGCGCCGGCGTGATCAGGCGCAGGTTGTGCAGAAATGGGTCGCGCGGGAGCGGCGCCCGCAGATCAAACGAAACCATCGCGCCAAAGCCCTCCATCTGGGCGGCGGCAACCGTGTGACCCGGATGGCTGCGCAGACCGGGATAGTAGACCCGCGCAATGGCGGGATGCTGTTCCAGGTAGGCCGCGATCTTCCCGGCGTTCTGGGTCTGCCGTTCGACGCGCAGGCTGAGCGTTTTAAGGCTGCGCTCCAGCAGGTAGCAGGTCAGCGCGTTGAGGCTGCCCCCGAAGTGGATCGCGCGGTGTAAGATCTGCGCTGTGCGGTCGGCATCCGTCAGCACCACGCCGCAGCAGACATCGCTATGCCCCCCCAGATATTTGGTGCCGCTGTGGAGCACCAGATCGATGCCGTGGCGGATGGGATTCTGGTTGATCGGCGAGGCGAAGGTGTTGTCGATCACCGTGGTGATGCCCCGTGCCCGCGCTTCTTCTGCCAGTCCCGGCAGATCCACAATGGTCAGGAGCGGATTGGTGGGCGACTCGACATAGATCATGCGGGTGTGCTCGGTGATCGCCGCCGTCAGGCTCTCCCGGTCGGCGGCAGCAAACGAATAGTTGATGCCAAGCCGCGCAAACTCGCTCGTGACAAAGGCATGCGTGCCGCCGTAGAGCCCGGCCAGCAGCACAACATGATCGCCGGGTTGTAGCAACCCCAGCATCACCGCGCTAACCGCTGCCATCCCGGAACTAAAGAGGATACCGTCCGCGGCACCCTCTAACGCGCAGAGCTTCTGGACGATGGCCGCCTGGTTGGGCGTGTTGAAATAGCGCGGATAGATCGGTGTTTCCGCGTCGAGATACGCGTACGCGGTGGCGGGGAAGATCGGACTGACCACCCCTCCCGTACTATCCTGGATATTGCCGGTGTGAATAGCGATAGTTTCCTTATGCATAAGATTCCTCATTTATACAGTTTACGCGGTGGGCAATCAAGTCGGGTGTCTTACCCAGTAAAACGCAGCCATCGCCTGTGGCAGCAAGGTGCTTTTCTTGTCTTGTTCACACATTGGCTCTCCGAGCTAATGTGTGAACAAGCATGTTCGGTTCCCCCCTGCCGGATTCGTGTTGTTCGTGGTTCAAACTCCCACCGCGTAACGCGTGTCATACATATGATCAGTTGATCCCGGTCAACTCCTCGCTCAGGTGCCAGAGTTGGCGGCGGGCAGCGGCATCGTAGGCCTGCGCATTGGCGCGCGACTCGCGCTGCTGGTCGAAATACTTCCCGGTGACGCCGGCAAGATCGGGCGAGGTGGCGAGGTAGACCAGCGCCTCGGCTCCTGACTGCGCGCTGCCCATCGGTTCGCCGAAGGTCTCGCGCACCATCTTGGTATCCAGCAGCGAACCGGGATGCAAACTATTGACGGTAATCTCTTCCGGTGGCAGTTGTCCGGCGAGTTCAAAGGTAAACATGATCAGGGCCAGTTTGCTCTGGCGATAGGCCTGCATCCCGGCGTACTGTTGTTCCAGCATTACATCATTAAAGTCAATCGGACTCTGCCCGACTGAGGAGACATTGACAATCCGGGTAGGTGCTGACTGGCGCAGCCGCGGCAGCAGCAGGTGGGTCAGCAAGAAGGACGCAAGGTAGTTAACCGCGAAGCGCAGTTCATAACCATCGCTGCTGATGGTGCGCTCCGCGCCGCGTTTGCCCGGCCCAATCCCGGCGTTGTTGATCAGCACATCCAGCCGTTCAAACCGGGACTGCACCGTATCGGCCAACTGCCGCACCTCGGACAGGGCGGCAAAATCGGCTTGCAGATAGTGCAACCGCTCGCTGCCGGTGGCGGAACGAATCTCCTCCAGCGTTTCCGCGCCCCGCTCCGGATTGCGCCCATGCACCAGGACGGTCGCGCCCGCCGCCGCAAGTTCATGCGCGGCCTGCCGTCCAATTCCATCGGTTGCGCCGGTAATAAGGATCACCATATCGGTAACTGATTGCATACTTTGCTCTCCGTCTTGCTCTCGCTATTGGGTGACTACAGCATAGTCTGTGCCGGGTGGCTGGGTAGCAACCAGTTTAACGCTGCCGCAGCCGTGCCGCCGCGCGTTCAGCAATTGCCCGGTGCTCGTCCTGTCCCGCCTGACGTGCAGCCTTTACCTGCTCCAGCAGTGCGGATAGATCCAACTGCGTCAGATTGGGAAACAACAGCATCCCAATCGTTATGTGCGTCAGGGTTGACATGGGGAAATCACCCTTCGTTCTTTTCTTGACTGTGTGGTGCTGCGCATTGGCCTGAAGCGCCATTATACCAGGACTTATGCAGTCGCACCCGTAGCGACAGGTGGCGGCTTGCAACCTTATCGCTGGCACCGATCCTGCTATGGCGATGATAGTCCATAGTCTGTACCGCGTTGGCTTGCGGCTAACTTGTATAAGGAGAACCCCATGCAAAACACCCGGTATTCAATCGAAAGCGTTGACCGACAGATCACCGATGCCATGGCCGACTCCGCCATTCCGCTGCTGCGCATAAGCCTGGGGGTGACATACATCTGGTTTGGAGCGCTCAAGGTGTTTGGTGTCAGTCCGGTGTCCGAGTTGGCGGCGAAGACCGTTCCCTTCCTGCCGCGCAAGCTGTTTGTGCCGGTCCTGGGCCTGGGTGAGGTCGCCATTGGCCTGGCGCTGCTCTTCCGGGTCGCCCTGCGCTCGACGATGCTCTTGTTCTTTTTGCAACTGGCGGGAACATTTCTGACCTTTATCGTCCAGCCGGAAAATAATTTCAAGCAGAACAACCCGCTGTTGTTGACCAAAGATGGTGAGTTTGTTATCAAGAACCTCATTCTCCTCTCCGCCGGACTGGCGATTGGGAGCACCGCCCGCCGCCAGCGCGAGGAACTCCCGCACAACCCGGATGAGATGCACAGCACGTAGAGCTGCGCAGCGCGTCCGTATGCTTTCACCGCGTAGGGACGCGCTGCGCCCCGTTTGTATGGCTCTCCGTTGCCGCACACAGCGAGCAGCAATGCACCATCATTGTTCGGTAAACCTCCCCCGATTTCCGCATGATACCATGATACCAGGCATCTTTAGTACCTTCGTCCTCTGTTCCAAATCTGATCAGCAGTGTATGCTAAAAACTGTACCAATTATCAGATAGTTGTCGGATACCCACCTACGAACAACACAACTTCGTTGAATCTTAGCATTGTCAAAAACCACGCAACCATCTGCCTGTCTGATAACAGAACCGTAATATGGTCATACTGATCTGCCAGTTGCGACACCTGACAGCGGTATGGTATAGTCCCTTGCGAGTGTATTTTTTGTATGGCCCGTGACGAGGAGAAGAACAACCATGTCACAGCGTAGTCTCATCTGGCCCCTGGGTGTGATGATGGTGGCCCTGATTATAATTGTGTCAGCCCTTACCAGTCCGACCGCTCCCAGTGCTGCCCCGGCCCGGCAGAGTGAATGTGAGCCGGGGAACTCGGCATATCCTGCCTGTTTTGAGGAAACGCAAGTAGCTAAGAGCAAGGCTGAAACTGGGGATGTTTGTGAGTCGGGAAATTCTGCATATCCTGCCTGCGCAACCGAAACCGCAGAAGCGGAGGACCGTTCAATCAAGGAAACATCAGCCGCACGCCAGACGGATGTTGCCGCCCAGAATGATGACGATGATGATACTACGTCCGACAACAACAATAATAGTACGACTAATGATAATACGCAGGATACCGCCACCCCCACCGCCACCCGAACCGCCACCCGGACGCCGACCAGTACCTTTGAAGTGGACGAAGATGAAACCGCAGCCGAGCCGACGAATACGCCCGGATCAACCCGCCAGCAGGCAACCGCAACTCCGACCAGTACGCCCATTCCCGACTCGGATGTGCTGATCTGTATTCCCGGTGTTCCCGTGCCGGTTGAAGGCCAGGGTCCATCCAACGCCGCGCTGTTGCTCTACTTTGATGGACGTGCAGTTGGGGGAACAACCAGCGACTCGCGCGGTACGTATGCCCTGCAGTTGATTGTTGGCGAAGAACGTCCCGGTGATTATCCGCTGGAAGTGCAGGTACGTGGTACCCGTGAGCTGGTGGAGGAGTTTACCTGTCGGGTTCCGGGGGGTGGGACGCCCACCCCCACAGCGACAGAAATAAATTGACCTTCTTCGTGGCCTATGCTATACTCGCCGTAGAACAACCAGACTATGCTCATCCAGAGGGGCAGAGGGATCGGCCCGGCGAAGCCCCAGCAACCCCAGAGAAGTTTTGAGTTTTGCGTTTTGCGTTGTAGTGATACAACCGTAAAACTTGACGATTAAAACTCACAACTTGTTCGGGAAGGTGCTAACTCCGGCAGCGCAAGCTGGAAGATGAGGCGATATGCGTATTGCTCAAGCCCGCACCACCAGCGTGTGGGCTTTTGTATGTGCGATAATCCATAGTTTAGGCAGTGACCGAAATCATGCCGGCACTGGTTACCCGCTTGTTGACTCTCCTAATATAAACTGACGAGGTTTTCGTGACACAAACAAATGACAGATCACCCTACCTGGCCGCCCTTGCCGAGCGTGTACTCGTATTTGACGGCGCGATGGGCACGAGTATTGACACCTTTACCCTGACTGCTGCCGACTATGGCGGCCCCGAAACTGAGGGTTGTCGGGACTATCTGGTCATCACTCGCCCTGATGTCATTGAGCAGATCCATGCCTCATTTATGGAAGCCGGCTCTGATGTCGTAGAAACCTGTACGTTTCAGTCAACCCGGTTACGGCTGGAGGAGTGGGGGCTCGCCGATCAGACGTATGATATTAACCACAATGCCGCCGCTCTGGCGCGCCGCGTCGCCGACCGTTTTACCGCGCTGGATGGGCGTCCGCGTTTTGTCGCCGGCTCAATGGGCCCCACCGGAAAGTTGCCCTCGTCCGATAATCCAGACCTGAGTGATATCACCTTCGATGAACTGGTGGCCCTGTTTGAGGAGCAGGGGCGCGCTCTGATCGATGGCGGCGCGGATGTGCTGCTGATCGAGACCAGCCAGGATATCCTCGAGGTCAAGGCGGCGATCCTGGGCAGTCGGCAGGCGATTGCTGCTGCTCCCCGTCCGGTTGCACTGCAGGCGCAGGTGACGCTCGATACCAGCGGGCGGATGCTGCTGGGGACCGATGTTGGTAGTGCGCTAACAACGGTTGAGGCGCTGGGGGTCGATGTCGTGGGCCTCAACTGCTCCACCGGCCCTGAGCATATGCGCGAGTCGATCCGCTATCTGACGGCGCATACTCGCCTGCCGGTAAGCTGTATTCCCAATGCCGGTCTGCCGATCAATGTCGAGGGCAACGCGGTCTACCCGCTGGAGCCGGAGCCGATGGCTCGCACGTTGGGTGAATTCGTGCGCGAGTTTGGTGTGCGTATCGTGGGTGGCTGTTGTGGTTCAACCCCGGACCATATTTGCCGGTTGGCTGAGGCGGTGCGCGCGGATCAACTGACGGACGTTACACCGACCCAGGAACCGTTTGTTTCTTCCGGGATGCGCGCAGTTGCGCTGCACCAGGATCCTCGTCCGCTGATTGTCGGTGAGCGGGTCAATAGCCTGGGGAGCCGCAAAGTCAAACGGCTGCTGCTGGCCGATGACTACGAAAGCATTCTGCAAATCGCGCGCGATCAGGTGGATGGTGGGGCGCATGTGCTGGATGTCTGTGTGGCAATGACTGAGCGCGCCGACGAAGAGGATCAGATGGTACAACTGGTCAAGACGCTCTCGATGGGGGTGGAAGCCCCGCTGATGTTTGACAGCACCGAGGCGGAGGTGCTCGAGGCGGCGCTCCAGGTCTATCCCGGACGCCCGATTCTCAACAGTACCAGCCTGGAGGGGGGGCGCGGTAAGAAGATCGACGAGACGCTCCCGCTGGCGGTGCGTTATGGCGCGGCAGTGGTCGGTATGGCAATTGATGAAGAGGGAATGGCACACACACCCGAAGACAAGCTGCGCATCTGCCGGCGCATCTATGAGATTGCTACGCAGGAGTATGGCCTGCCCCCCGATGCCCTGATCTTTGATGTCAACACCTTCCCGATTACCACCGGGCAGGAGGAACTCCGGGATGAGGGTTGGTGGACGATTGAAGGGGTGCGGCTGATTAAGCAGCATCTGCCGGGCGCGCTGACCAGCCTGGGGGTCAGCAATCTCTCGTTTGGGGTTGCGCCGCATGCCCGCGCTACGCTCAACAGCGTCTTCCTCTACCACGCAGTGCAGGGCGGACTGGATATGGCGATGGTCAACCCGCAACATACGCTGCCCTATGCGGAAATTCCG
Source organism: Chloroflexaceae bacterium (assembly GCA_034436755.1). Classification (GTDB taxonomy): domain Bacteria; phylum Chloroflexota; class Chloroflexia; order Chloroflexales; family Chloroflexaceae; genus CAKZQX01. Next base: position 33,050 of record DAOTVB010000130.1, read on the forward strand.
GAGGAGGCCCGCACGATCTGCGAGGATCTGATCTTTAACCGCCACGAGGAAGCCCTGGCCCGCTTTATCGACTATTTTTCTCAGGCTGAGACGCAGACAACCCAGGCTGAGAAAGCCGATCCGACCGAGGGCATGACGCCTGACGAGAAAATTCACTACCAGATCTTGCATCGTAAACGCGAAGGGGTTGACCAGCAGATCAATGCGGCCCTGCAGGAGCGCCTCGAAGTTGATCCGCAGGCCGAGCTGGCCCGGCTCGGCAAGACCAACTCCACCATCAGCACCGCTGCCGTGGATGTGCTCAACAATGTGCTGCTGCCCGCCATGAAAGATGTTGGCGACCGCTTCGGCGCGGGTGAGTTGATCCTGCCCTTCGTGTTGCAGAGTGCCGAGGTGATGAAGAAAGCCGTGGCCCACCTGGAGCAGTTCCTGGAGAAGCAGGAAGGTGTCAGCAAGGGCCGCGTGGTGCTGGCAACGGTCTATGGCGATGTTCACGATATTGGCAAGAGCCTGGTGAATACCATCCTGTCGAATAACGGCTATGAGGTTTACGATCTGGGTAAACAGGTGCCGATCAACACCATCGTGGAAAAAGCGGTCGAGGTTCAGGCCAGCGCCATTGGGCTCTCGGCGCTGCTGGTCAGCACCAGCAAGCAGATGCCGCTCTGTGTGCAGGAACTTGACCGGCGCGGCCTGAAGTTCCCGGTGCTGGTGGGCGGTGCGGCGATCAACAAGCAGTATGGGCAGCGGATCTTGTTTGTCGAGGGCGAACGCCCCTATGAGCCGGGGGTCTACTACTGCAAAGATGCCTTTGAAGGGCTTCAGACAGTGGACAAGCTCGCCGACCCGCAATTGCGCGATGCCTTTGTTGAGCAGCGCATCCAGGAAGCAGCGCAGGCACTCAACAAGCCGCAACGCGGGCGTATGGTGATGGCCGATGTTGGGCGTGAGCAGGGCGCGGGTGAAGAGCGCTCGAATGTCTCGCAGGATGTGCCCCTCCCCACGCCGCCCTTCTGGGGAGCACAGGTGGTGCGCCGGGTCCACTTTGATGAACTGTTTGACTGCCTGGATATCAACTCGCTCTACCGATTGCAGTGGGGAGCGAAGAATACGAAAGGTGAGCAGTGGGAGCGCCTGCGCCTTGAGTTTGATCTGCGGCTGCGCGATCTGCGCCGCGAGTCCGAGCGCGACGGCTGGCTCGAACCCAAGATCGCCTATGGCTACTTCCCGGCGCAGAGTGCAGGCAATGAGTTAATTGTGTACGACCCGGTCTCCTACCTGGCGCGCGCGGGGGACAAAGCTGCCCTACGTGAGGTGACCCGGTTCCGCTTCCCGCGCCAACCCCGGGGTGAGCATCTCTGCCTGGCGGACTACTTTGCGAGTGTAGAGAGTGAGCGCGTGGATGTGGCGGCCTTCCAGATTGTCACCGTCGGCGACAAGATTACCGAGTTGTGCGATCGGCTCCAGCGTGAGGGTGATTACAGCCGAGGCTACTTCATCCATGGATTGGGGGTGTCGCTGGCCGAAGCACTGGCCGAGTATACCAACCGCATGATCCAGCGCGGCCTGGGGCTGAGTGGCTCGCAGGGGCGGCGCTATTCCTGGGGCTACCCCTCCTGTCCGGATCTGGAGGACCATGTGCAGTTGTTTAAATTGCTGCCCTCGGATAGCATCGGGGTCTCGCTGACCAGTGCCTTCCAACTGGTGCCCGAGCAGAGCACAGCGGCGATTGTGATTCACCACCCCGAGGCGAAGTACTTCAGCATCGGCTCAACCCTGGAGCGCGCCGAGGCGGATGTAGCCGGGTGAGGCAACGGGAAGCTAGAGTTGCGATAAAACTGCCCATCAAAAGAACGGGGGCGCGGAGAAAATCTTCTCCGCGCCCCCGTTCTGCTGGCGCTATGACATCCCCTTTGGGCGGGGCACTGGCGTTGTAGAGCCACTATGCGTCGCACGACTGCGGCAATCCCCTTTTGGCGGGGCAAAACCATCCGCAACAGTCTATCCAATGATAGGCGATCATTTGGATGGCGTCAACCATTCTCCACCCGATACTTTCCATGTCCCAGCACCGCCGCCTTGCCCACATGAACCTGCGCGCCCAGCATCAGCAGCGGTCGGAAGGGCTCCAGGTTGCCCGCGTAGGTGATGGAGCCAACCAGTCCGCTCAGATCGAGGCGCTGCTGCTGGCGACCGGAGAAGCGCCCCTGGACTGACCAGTTAAGCGCCTGCTCCCGTATCGCTACCGCTTCCGCCGCCGCAATCAGGCCGCGAATGTCGCTTTCCCATTGTGTGCCGCAGTGGATTGCCGCCAGAGTTGATCTCCGCCGCAGCAGTGTGCGCACCAGCACATGAAATGCCGGCACGGTGACAAACTGCTGCCGATGCTTGATACGTGTTGGTGTCACAAAGTGCAGCGTCACCTGGCGGGTTGAGAGCATCTCGGCTCGGGCGGTTATGTCCGTTCCACGCACACGCAGGTTGCACCCACCCACCCGCAGATTGACACCGTCGTAGACCAGTTCCTCGGCCGGTTGCCAGGGATGCACTGCGCTGATGCGCTGCACGACATAGCGTCCGGGTGGACTGCCCAGGCCCATACGTCCCAACTCCTGAAAAGCCAGCAGGAAGTAGGATAGATAGGTGTCGGCGCGGCCGACGAGCACAACTTCGAAGGCGAGTTGCTCGCCGGGTTGGTAAAACTGCTGCCGGACCTGCGCGGCGTCGATGATGAACGGGGGCGCAATCTCGTGCATGCTGCGGAAGACCGGACTGTCGGCGGGCAGGGTCGGCTCGAAGATATACCCGTAGGGGCAGGCGTTCCCGCGTTGGCAGGGTGTGCAGGCATGCCGGTCAGCCTGGGCGCAGACCATTTTTTTAAAGGCATGGCCAAAACCTCCCCGCAAGGTGCGGCCCGGATAGACCGGCAGATGCAGCGGATCAACTGCCTCCAGGTCGAAGCGGTAGCGGCTCAGGTGAAAGTCCTCCGGGAGCATTACGCTGAAGGCTCCCCCGTTAGCCGTGCGGGCAGGGCAAACGCGAAAGCATACTGCACCACCTGCGGATTAACCGGCGCAATCCCTGTCACCAGTCGCCCGTACCAGTTCCGGATTGGTGCATCGGCGTAGAAGGCCGACCCGGCGGTCAGCATTGTCAGCGGGAACTTGAAGGGGTTCACACTCGTTGCCAGTTCTTCGCCCAGCTTGCCATACTTGACCATCAGGTTATAAAACCCATCTGTGGGATCGTCGCGGGCCGGTGTCCAGTGCGACAGGCTGATAAACCCGTTTGCCTCCGGCGGTTCGGCGTCAAACCCATCAAATTGCTCCCAGATGACCCCAAAGTGCCCATACCCGGATGACTTCTTCGCGCCGTAGCCGCTACGGGACAGCCGCCGCAGCAGATTCTCCGCGCGCCGCGCCCAGAGGCTATCACGTACCCGCACATACATCGAGATGTCGAGTCCTGCCGGGGGAACCGTGGTCTGATCCAGGTAGGCCCATTCCGTGCCGGGGTAGCGGGTGCCCTGATCAGGGTCATCGGTGGGCGAAGTTGGGACGGTTGCACTACCGGACAGTCGGTTAACCGGCTGTTTGAAAATGGTGCGATTGCTACTCAACCGGGGCCGGGTGGTGGCCGGCGGTACTGGTCTGCCGGAGCGCAGGGCATTAAATGCTTCCAGGTCAAGCCAGGGCTGCTCCTCAGCAGCGCGCATCTGTTGTCTTGCCCGCAGCCGGACATGTTTCGGCTGATCGGTCGGCAGGGCGGCTGGCGGCAGCAATGGGCGCGGCAGCCAGTTGCCCGGGAAGCCATTCGAGAAGAGCATTGGCGGCTCTCCCCGCCGGTAAAACTCCAGGAAGTCCAGCAGGGCGGGTGTGCCCTCCTCGTAGCGGATCAACCAGCAGAGATGCCCAAAGAGCATGTCGGCCTGCCAGGGCGAGCGGGTGGCCGCGTAGGGCCGGATAGTTGCGCGATAAGTCAGCATCTTACTCATCCGGCAACACCTGGACCTGACCATAGCCCCGGCTCCCTGACGCTCCCAGATAGTCCTGCTGGAGCAGGGAGAGCCCCTCCTTGAGCAACCCGATGATTGCCGCTTCGTCATCGTCATCGAAAATGCGCACGGAGATATCGAAGTGAAACATCGTGCCCGCCGGCACTCGCTCCTGGGTCCGTGGATGTTCGGCAATGCCGGTTGTCCGTCTGACCATGTTTTCTACCTTCACCTCAGCAAACAGAATGCCCTTTGTGCTCAACGCTTCACGTAACTCCTGCCGCGAAGTATCATGCAGCAGCGCATCACGGAATAGGGCGCGCGTCGGTCCCAGCCGATGGTGTGGATTCTTATGTGCGCCAAAGACCCGACAGATCAGACAGAGACCACACGCGCAGGGACCACCATCGTCACGGTCGGTCTGGCCTTTCGTCTGGTTGTGGCGGTCGCGGCGATCATAACGATACTCGAGCAGCGTGCGTACTTTGCCTTTGAGCGAGGAACCGGGAATATAGGGCTCCTCGGTAAGCGGGTGCCGGATGATGGTACTGTCCAGGCTGCCGATTGCCAGGCTCTCAGCCGCGCCGCCGATGCGCAGACCAGTGAGACACACAATCGTTCCTGAGATGTTGCGGTAGGTTTTAAGCAGACGGGCCATGCTCATACCTCATCTATTGCGCTGGAAGCGCGGGTTCCCATGCGTGGAATCGCGTAGATACCTCTCTTTATTCTTTATCTCGATGATAATAGGCAAAATAGGCCAGGACACTGGTAAAATGCTGCACAAAACCCTGACGAAAACTCTGCTCGTCATGCATTGCCAGTTCGATATTCCGATCAATAAACAGCTTGAATTCTTCCGGAACAGCTTCGCGCCCGACCTGATAGGCCACCTGCCCCTTGAGCTTGCCAAGTTCGGTTTTGATCGTCTCAAAGTCATGTGAGTAGTCGAGGTGTACCTCAAGAGAACGTAGTTCCTGAAAAAATTCGCGTAACTGGCTGAATTTCATGCGCCGCCGCCCCAGAATGAGCCGGTTGCCCAGTAACTTGGCAATATCAATGGCCAGCGTGTCGATGACTTCGGGACGCAGATAGGGCTTGCCGTCCCGCAGCGTAAAGTATCCCTCGCGCAGATAACCCGTCCCAAACCGGAAGGTGGTACCGGCATCCGGCTGCGCATGCCCCTGGTAGAACTGATTTTGCCCGGTATAATGTGTCGGCTGTTTGCGGCGATCTTTTCTGCTCATGTGCTGCTCCTCTGTGGTCTGATGTATAGCAGATAGGTGGCGAGCAATTCCAGATGTCGCATTGATGGATCTGGCTGACTGGTGTGCAGTGATTGGAGCAAGGTGTCGGCCCACTGATATACGGCGGGATGCCCCTTGCGCAAGGCGCGCGCGATAGCGTAGGCAAAGCGCGCTTTGTAGTGTAGCCCTTCGACCGCGCCGGTATCCATCCAGAGGCGGTAGAGCCGCCCATACTCGACCAGGTTGCCCAGCAGTGTCGCAGTCAGATGCTCCACCCCCGGTTGCAACAGCGCAATCTGCGCCAGGATCTGCCGCGCCTCGTCCCAGCGCAGGGTATCGCCCAGGAGCGTTAGCTGATCACCGATCTGTTCCGGATCATCTGTGTTTCGCGCAAAAGTGGCCTGTGTGCGCGCCTCACGGGTATCACGGGCGGCCTGTGCCGGCGGGTAATCCTCCGGCGCAAACCGGATACCGGCGGACATGGTGATAGCGGGATTATCCCCCACGAACTGCGTCAGGTGATCGCGCACTGCGCATGCCAGGTCGGCGATTCGGTCCCACGGCCCCACCAGCAGGCATGCGTCGCCGTCGGAGAAAACCGTGTAGCAGTCACGATAGTCGTGCTCCGTACCAGCCGGGGGTTGACCGAGCCGTTGCTGCAGCCAGCCGGAAAAGAACTGATCGATGCGCCGGCTCAGGGTGGCAATGCGGGCGATTGTATCATAGCCGTCGCTGTCGCGCCGCAGCCCCTCGGTCAGCAGGAGCGTCAGATCATCCAGGCCGGCATCCAGATAGCCGAGCAGCGCGCGGCCGCGCGCCCGGGCTGCAATTGCGGCCAGGGTCAACGGTTCACTGTCCGACGTGGTGGGGATGTGGGTTGCCAGGTAGCGGAACCTGGCCGGGTAATCCGCCAGGTCATGGATCTGCGGGTCGTTGATCTGCACGATCTGGTAGGGCTCTCCCGCGTCAGCCAGTTGGTCGGCCGATAGCAGTCGGACGGCGCAGTCGAACGGCAGGGGCCGGGCCGCAAGATCGGCAGCATCCGGACAGTCCTGGTAGTAGGCAATGTAGTGGGCCTGGGGCAACTGCTGCCCCCAGGCCTGATCCTGCGTACACTGCCGGCACAGGGTATCGGGTTGGGCTGCCGGGAATTTCCCGCAACCTGCACAGACGCCGGTTGCCTGAAAATTGTGCGGGAGCAGAAAAGCGGACTCATCCCACGCATTGCCGCTGGTCAGGACGGCGTGGGCGCGCCGCTGCGCTTCTCGCTGGAGCCGTTGCTGTAACTGGTTCAGCAGCTTGCCAAAGCCGCTCCGTGTGGAACTACTCGCCTGGAATTGCTCCCCGGCAAAGCTCCGATGCGCCAGACTCAGCCCGATTTCGCCGTTGCAGTGCTGCTGCAACCAGGTGTCAATCGCATGGCGCAATTCCTGAATGACCATTGCAACATCGTCCCGGTTGGGGAGCAGCAGGTAGAAGGTATTCCCGGTCACCATGATCAGATTGCCGTCCGGCACCCCAAACCGCCGTGCTATCTGCTGCCCAACCAGATCGACCAGAGTCTGCAGGTAGAGCGCGCGGGCCCGCAGTCGCCGGGCCACTCCACCTGGCCCGGTGCGGGTAATATCACACAGGTAGTCCGGAAAACCGGTCAACTGGCCCGCCAGCAAACAGAAGCGCTCAGATTGAGCTTCTGCCTGAACGTCCGCGTTGGGCATCCGGTCGGCATGGTACTGGTAGAGGCAAACGGCAATCGCGCTGGTCAACCAGGCCGTGTCACAGAGCGACCCATCAGGCGAACCACCCGGCAGGCATCCGCCGTAGCGCTGGAGCAGTGCCAGCAGATGCGTGTACACCTGCGCAAACCGGGAGCAATCGACGCTGGTTCCCAGCCAGTCCAGTTCGCGGGCCAGATGCTGCAGATGCGCTGCCAACCCGGACATATCCGGCTCTGACCGGGGAAACAGAACCTCCAGGGAGGCGTGGGTCGCCGGGAGCGGGGCAATCGGGTAATAGGATGGTTGCAACGACTGCTGCCGGCTGATCTGCACCTGGCCGAAGATCGCGCGGAGCGGCTGGTCCGGCAGTCCCGACCGGGGTTGCCCGCTGCTACCGGCATACTGCCGTGCCTGGGCCAGGATCGCCGCCAACACCGGTTGATCCTCCAGGCGGGTAAGATCAAGCAACCGCTGTGCAGCCGGAGAAATCGCGGTTGGGGCGTCCGCCAGCACTCCCGGAATGTCCCACAAGAGCGCTGCCAGAGCCAGATGTTCCAGCGCTTCCATCATTACTCTCCAGATACGCTGTTTCGCCCGCACCGATCATATCATCATCGGCAGCACCCATACGCAGGTCGGCGGCGTGGACGAAGCAGATGCTCACACAGGAACCGGACATCAATGTTCCCCCGTTAGTGTAACGCATATGAGTGACCAACATGATACGAGGAATCGAAAGGGGGTGATGGTCAGGTTACGGATGCCCCCGTGCCCCCTGACCGTCAACCCCGCACCGCAATACCTTTCACATAACCGGAGTTACACGGTCGTTGACCCGGCAGGGAATTTCGCCTCCGGCAGGACGGAAGATACCATCCGAACAACGTCTGGTTTGATCGCCTACCGCGTCGGTCCGGTTATGTGACAGGAGTT
>DAOTVB010000131.1:0-28323 GCA_034436755.1 Chloroflexaceae bacterium
AAGCACCACGTACACCACACCACTTTCAATCCACTCAACAACCGGGACAACGTCTGAGCATTCTATACACTGGAATAACGAGATATCCATAAGGAGGTCTAAAAATGAGCGAACAGCAAAAGAATCAGCAACAAGGAAACCAGTACCAGAATATTGCCGGATCACAGTATCCCTCACCAATGGCCGGTGAGCCCGAAGCCTCGCACGGCACCCCGACCGAGAGCCACGGCCGCAGCACTCTGGAGAAGGGTGGTACCTTCTCGCCGACAAGTGCCAAAGTTGAGGGCAGCGGTGGCAGCTACTCCCCGGCCGGAGTTAGCCTGCGCCAGTCGTCCGATCAGCGCGCCGGGCCGCCACTGACCCTGATCATCGGGCTGGCTGCGGTCGTGTTTGTCGCCCTGATTGTTACCATCTTCTTCTTCGCAGGTGACGCAAACGGCGTGGGCTTTGTGGGCGACATTATCGCGGCGTAGTTCACATTCCGCTGCGACCAGGTAAGAAACCACAGAAACCATACCGAAGCACAAACATTCGAGACAGCGGCCTGCCCGGTGCTTCAGCTATACAACGACGTAGCCCGGCGCAGGCCGGTGTTCTTAAAGAAGACAAGGAGGTCAAATCATGGCAAAGACAGTTGTAGCGCTCTACGATGATTTCAACACGGCGCAGAAGGCAGTCCAGGATCTGCGAGATAATGATTTCCCAGGCGATGATATCAGTCTGGTTGCCAACAATGCCGAAGGCCGGTACGATCAGCATGTCGGAGCCGGACGCGAGCGCTCGGTTGCCAAAGACGAGGATCATGTTTCGCGTGGTGAGGAGGCCGGCATCAGTGCCGGGGCAGGCGCGGCGGCCGGTGGCGTCGGCGGGCTGCTGCTGGGGCTGGGGCTGTTTGCCGTTCCAGGCATCGGCCCGGCGCTGGCCGCTGGTCCGATTGCCGGAGCGCTGGCAGGAGCCGGTCTGGGCGCAGCCGCGGGTGGTCTGTCCGGCTGGCTCTTCCACAGCGGTCTCCCTGAAGAAGAAGCGCACTACTATGAGGAAGGGGTACGCCGGGGCGGCACGCTGATTGCCGTTACCACCTCAGACGAGCGGGCAAATCAGGCTGCGGGCATCCTGAATCAGCATCACCCGGTTGATGTACGGCAACGCTCCGCAGAGTGGGAGACCAGTAACCCGCCGATCAAAGAGGTTGGGGTTGCGCCGTACCAGGGCGAAACCATCAGCCGCGAGCATGAATATTACACAACCCATCCGGAGAACCCCGGTGGGCAGCGCGGTCCCGCCAGTTCCAGTGGGTATAATGCCTATGTGCCCGATTTCGAGAACCACTACACCAGCAACTTCGGTGGGTGTAACTACCCGTTCGATGCTTACCAGCTTGGTTACCGCTACGGGTACGACCTGGCAAACGACCCCCGCTACCGGGATCGCAACTGGTCCGAGATTGAGCCGGAGGCACGGCGACAGTGGGAAGAGCACAACCCGGCGACCTGGAGTCAGTTTAAGGACGCCATTCACTACGCCTGGGACAAGACGCACAGCAAAAGCTAACCCCATCGCAGAGGAGATATCGCAATGAGTATTGCTGACATTATCGCCATCGCCAACACAACGGAAACCGACAGCCAGGAAAATGGCGCATCCAGTGATCATGATGATCATGTGCGCCAGCAGCAGAAGCAGCAGGCCACCTACCTGATGTTGATCGGCCTCTTTCTGGCGCTGTTAACCGCATTTGCGGCGCGGGAAAAGCGGCACAACGATCCTTTCGAAATCCGCCCGCTCGATCTGTTGCTGCTTGGCTTTGCCACCTATCGCGGCGGGCATCTGGCGGCCTACGACAAGGTGACGCTGCCGCTGCGGAAACCCTTTACCGAAACGCGCCCCGATGCCTCGGGCACCGGAAAGACGGTCGTTGCGAAAGGCGCAGGCCCACAGCGGGCGCTGGGCGAACTCCTTTCCTGCCCGATCTGCTCAGGCACATGGATCGCGGCCGGCCTGACCTACGGCCTGATTATCGCCCCCGGTCCCACCCGCGTCTTTATGAGCATCCTGGCGGCAACCGGTATCTCCGAGTGGCTGAACGCCGCCTCGGAAGCCCTGAAATGGTCCGGCCAGATTGCCCGCGAGCAGTCGCGCGCCTGACCCTGCATATTGGTCGCACTCCCCACACCCTCCCGGCATGTTCCGGGAGGGCAAGCTTATTTACACGAGTTATGCGGTGGACGTCTGGACCACGAACACCACGACATGAGCGAAAACCGCGAAACGGCCAATCCTGGCATGCAGCCGGCGATCCCGGGTTTTGACGGGGGATATCGCCTCCGGCCGGGCGGAAGATCCCATGCTTTTTCACAAAAATGTTGCACAACGTGCAACATTTTTGTGAAGAAGATAAAAAGTGTACCATGCTGCCGCAGGCGAATCGGGTTTCCATCGGGTGGAACGTCCGGTTTGCATGGTGACTGCGTAATTTCTGTTATTAACGGAATTCTCATTCCGCTCCCCTGCTATACGACTACACTGGCACGCTACTTGCTGTATTTCAGATTATAGTCCAGTAGAGCATTCTTACACTATGTCACATACGAACATGCAGCATAGCGCACGCATGAGCGACCTCAGCGTCGTGGTGGGCGATCAGCGCCAGAGTGGGCCCTTTGTCACCAACCGCGACTCAATGAGGTAAGCACAAATACACAAAGAACAGAAAACAAAACCGAACCAGGAGTAAACGCAATATTCTATAAACCAGGCACTCTTTGCTCCTTTGTTCTTTATTCCTTTGTTCTGTGTTCTCAACCGTCTCTGTGGCAAATAAGGCAAGAAGTAGCGAGCAAACAGGATAGACCGAACAGGCAAGCACACAACCATCAGGGTAGCACCGGGCGCATCCCTCGGTGTTCTCGGTGCTCTCTGTGGCAAATAAGGCAAGAAGAAAGTAAGGAGATAACCATGGGTGATACCAGCGTGAAGAAGCTTGATGCGGCCCACTCCCCAAAGGGCGAGATGGGCCAGAAATACCTGGCAGCAGGTACTACCGTTTCGATGCGCCTCTGGGACAAAGAAGCGCCGGGCGACCCCAAGCCGCCGTCCCAGCGCGACTACGAGACGGTTGGCTATGTGATCCAGGGCCGCGCCGAACTGCACCTCGAAGGGCAGATGGTCAAGCTTGAGCCCGGCGACTCCTGGGTCGTGCCCAAAGGCGCAACCCACAGCTATAACATCCTCGAACCCTTCACCGCAGTCGAGGCCACCAGTCCCCCGGCGCGGGTGCATGAACGGGACGAGCGTTAACCCGTCCGGGGATCAACCCTACCCAGCGAGAGAGCGCATGCGCCTGTCGGGATGCCCAAAAGGGCGTCCGGCAGCGCCATATGCGCCTGTCTCGCAATTACAAAAACATTCAGACAAAGCTCTATAAACGTTGAACTTTTAATCCGGACAGTAATGATCGGGAGTCCCGACTGCAGCCGGACCAGGCGTTTCCGCGAGAATGCCACTGCCCCGGCAGGCATGCACCGGCTCAAGAATTTTACATTTTTAATCCAAATATCGCCGCTCAGGAGTCCCGGCTTCAGCCGGATCAGGCGTCCCCGGCAGGATGCCACTGCCCCGGCAGGCATGCAACGGCTAAAGCCGGGACTCCCGGTTATTCATACCCGGGCTATGTTTTCAACGTTCACCAGCCTGGTCAGGCATACCAGTTGTTAATCCTGTAACCTGAATTTTGTAACCTTGTCTCCTAATCTAGAAAGACGCCGGGCATCAAGCTATGATAATCTCTGATACCTCTATTCGGCAGCCCGTCATGGTGACCATGGCAATGCTTGCCCTGGTCGTCGTCGGGCTGGTGGCCTTTTTTCGTATGCCGGTTAATCTACTGCCGGATATCGAGGTGCCGATTGTCTCGGTGACGATTGCCTACCCCGGTGCAGGCCCCGAGACGGTTGCCGACCAGGTGGTCCAACCCGTCGAGGATGAACTGGTCGCGCTCAGCGGCGTCACCAATGTCACCGGCACGGCGGGGCAAGGCATCGCGATCTTCCTGATCGAGTTTGAGCAGGACCGTGATGTGGATTTTGCCCTCCAGGATGTACGCGAGAGTGTTTCCAGTATCCGCAACCAGTTGCCCCAGGATATCAATGAACCGGTCTTTCAGACCTTTGATCCGGCCGCCACGCCTATCCTGACCCTGGCGATCAACAGCGAGGTCGAGATGGAACAGGGCGAACTGCGCCGGATCGTTGATGAAGAGATTGAACCCCAGATCCAGCGGGTATCGGGCGTTGGTGCAACGACCATCTCCGGTGGCCTGGAGCGCCAGGTTGATGTTATACTCGATCTGCAACGCCTGACAGCCCTGCGCATCCTGCCCTCCCAGGTAGGTCAAGCTATTCAGCAGGAGACCATTGATTTAGGTCTGGGCGAAACCCTGTTTAACCAGCGCGAAGTAAACATCCGCGCGCTCGATCCATTTGACACACCCGCCGAAATTGCGCTGGTCGGTATCCCCGGTACGACCTACCAGATTAACGACCTGGGACGGGTCGAAATGGGCTTTGCCGAGATCGAAACCTACACCCGCCTGAACGGAAGTGACGCCCTCAGCCTGGAGATCCGCAAGCAGAGCGGCACCAATACCGTCACCGTAGCAGAAAATGCCCTGGCAGCGGTTGCGGAGGCCTTCGCCGCATACCCGAACCTCAACTATGTGGTGGTCAGCAACGATGCCGAACAGGTGCAGCAGAGTGTCCGGGGCGCCATCAACGAGATTGTGGTCGCTATCGTCTTTGCTTCGCTGGTCGTGTTTATCTTCTTCCGCGACCTGCGCAACACCCTGGTGACGGTGATTGGTCTGCCGGTGATTATTATCGCCACTTTCGGCATTATGACGCTCTTCGGGCTGACCATCAATATTCTGACTCTGCTGGCACTCTCAATCTCGGTTGGCCTGGTGATCGACGACGCCATTGTGGTGCGCGAGAATATCTTCCGCCACATGGAGATGGGGAAGACGCCCCGCGAAGCCGCCAGCCAGGGCACCTCCGAGGTGGCCGCCTCGGTGCTGGCAATGAACCTGACCCTGTTTGCGGTGTTTGTGCCGGTCACCTTTACCACCGGCACGGCCGGCATTATCTTCCAGTCGTTTGGCATCACCGTGGCCGGGGCGAGTGCCATCTCGCTGTTCGAAGCGTTTACGCTGGCGCCTGCGGTTTCGGCCTACTGGTTTAAGCAGCAGGAGCCGGAGGCGGAAGCAGAAGAAGAGGAAGCCCAGGAAGAAGCGAGCTGGCTGGAGCGCCTCTACCTGCCGGTCCTGGCCTGGTCGCTGCGCTACCGCTGGGTAACGGTCCTCGTCGGCGTGGCGGTGCTGGTTGCCAGTGTCTTTGCCGCCCGCACCGTCGATTTTGCCTTCCTGCCGGAAAGCGACCGCCCCCGGCTCGGTCTCTCCTTTGAACTGGAGCCGGGAACACCGCTGGAGCGGACCAACCAGGTAGCGCAGGAGGCCGAGCAGATCCTGCTGGCCGACCCGGCGGTCAAGAATGTGCTGACCACCGTGGGCGGCAACACGGCCCAGACCGGCGGGATTGCAATCGGTGCCGGCGGGGGTGCGGAACAGGCAACCTTCCTGGTCAACCTGCACAACGCCGCCGACATTGACGAGACGATCCAGCGCCTCGACGACAACCTCGCTCAGTTTCCCGACCTGGTGATCAGCCCGCCCAACTACCAACTTGGTACCAGCACCGCCGTCACCGCCCGTCCGATCCAGGTACAGGTGCGCACGACCGGCTCCCTGGAAGATTTAGCGCCGGTGATTGAGCGGATGACCGCAGCGATTGAAGATGTGCCTGGGCTAATGTATATCGGCTCAACCTACGCACCGGGCAATCCCGAGCTGCAGGTCGAGATTATTCTGGATCGGGCCAACGAGTATGGATTGAGTAACGCGACTCTGGCCCAAAATGTGCGAACCTTGCTAGACGGCAGTGATGTAGCCAGCTATCGTGAAGGTGGCGAAGAGTTTCCGATCATTGTGCAACTCCAACCCGAAGATCGCCAGGATATCGAAGATTTGCAAAACCTGCGGCTGCCAATTCGCCGGGATCTGGTCCCCATACGCACGGTCGCCAATGTGGAACTGGCAACCGGTCCCTCCTCCATTCGGCGCACCGACCGGCAGATCGAGGTTGTGATCGGTGGGTTTAATGTTGGTCGTAATGTTAACGATGTTCAGTCGGATATCCAGGAACGGCTTGCAGCAATTGAAAAGCCGGCCGCCGTCACCGTCAGTTATGGCGGCGCAACCCAGGAGCAGTCGGAAGGCTTTAGCAGTCTCTTACTGGCCATGGGGCTCTCGGTGGCCTTCGTCTTTATGGTGCTTGCCAGCCAGTTCGGCTCCTATGTCCAGCCGTTGATCATTATGCTGGCGATGCCCTTCAGCGCGATTGGCGCGTTCCTGGCGCTGACCCTGACCGGCACCACCCTGACCATTCTGGCAATGATTGGCTTCATTATGCTGCTTGGTCTCGTCACCAAGAACTCGATCCTGCTGGTTGATTTTGCCAACCGCTCGCGCGAGATGACCGATGATCTGAATGAGGCGATTCTGCGGGCCGGTCGCCTGCGATTGCGCCCCATCCTGATGACCTCGCTGACGGTGATTCTGGGGAGTTTGCCGGCAGCGATTGGCCTGGGGCAGGGTGCCGGACTGCGCCAGGGCCTGGCAACCGTGGTCGTCGGCGGGATGATTACCTCAACCCTGCTGACCCTGGTGATTATTCCGGTGGCCTACAATCTGGTGGAGTCGGCCCGCCTCGGCATCGCCCACCGGCGCGAACGCCGCCGGCAGCGCTCTGAGGAGCGCAAAGAGTCGGACGACGAACGCTCACGGCCGGTGGCGGGTCAGGAGCAGGCGGCCGAGCGGCGCAGACATAAGGCCCGGAGTTAACGTAACCAACACTCAATACAAGGAGAAGAGACAGTGACGCGTCACATAGGAATGGCTGTTATGCTGCTGGTAGCCACAATTGGCCTCAGCAACTGTGCACCGGATATGCCGGGGGTGAGTGCGCCCACCGCAACCGTTCAACGCACCGCCGTGGCCGGGCAACCGGAGCCGACCCCAACCGCGCTGCCGGAGCTGCCGGGACAGATCGAACTGGAGTTTGATATCACGGCGACCGGCGCGGTCAGGGCATTTCAGGATGCTGAGATCGCCTTCCAGACCGGCGGTACCGTCAACGAGATCTATGTCGAAGAGGGCGATCAGGTACAGGCGGGCGAACTCCTGGCAATCCTCGACGTGCGCCGCCTGGAGCAGAGCATTCGCAACGCTGAGGCCGCCCTGCAGAGCGCCCAGGCCCAGCTTGAGGGGCTGGAACCGACCGGGGAGCAGATCCGGCAGGCCGAAGCCGGGTTGCAGCAGGCGCGGGGCCAGCTAAATCAGGCCCAGGGTGCGGTGACACCGCAGGACGTTAACGCCGCGCAGCAGCAGATCAATCAGGCGCAGGCCACCCTCAACGATGTTCTGGCCGGGCCGGATGAGGTAGATATCCGCGCTGCCTCGGCGCAACGTGACGCGGCCCTGGCCGGGCTGGAGACGCAGCGTGTGCAGCTTTCGCAGGCCAAAACCCAGGCGGAGATCGCCGTGGCCCGCGCAACCAACCAGGTCTGGGCCGCGCAGAGCAACTACAGCAACGCCTACTGGAACTGGCGTGACTCGGAAGACTTTGACCCGGAACTGGATTTGCCGGAGGCCATCCCGGTTGATTTTGATCTGGGGATTGATATATCCGACAATATCTCCGGATTCTTTAGCGATCAACTGCTGCAGGCCATCGTCCAGTTACGGCAGGCTAATCTGGCGCTGGAGGAGGCCCAGCTTGGTTATGAACAGGCGGGACTGGCCGAGATCGCCGGGTTGCAGCAGGCCGAGGCCCAGGTCAATCAGGCGCAGGCGCAACTGGATCAACTGTTGCAGCCGCCGGAGGAGAGCCAGGTGGCCCAGGCGCGCGCGGCAGTTGCTAACGCCCAGGCCAACCTCGCCAAACTGACCGGCCGGCAGCGCGAAGGGCAGATCCAGGCGGCCCAGGGCGGCGTCGCCCAGGCCCAGGCCAATCTGGATCGGCTGCTGACCACGCCAACCGAGTCGCAGCAGGCCCAGGCCGCAGCAGGCATCGCCCAGGCCGAGGCTGCCCTGGCCCAGGCACAACTCAACCGCGAGTATGCCGAGATCCGCGCCCCCTTTGACGGCGAGGTGGCAGTGGTCAATATCGATCCGGGGGACGTGGTTGCTGCCGGTGGTCCCGCCCGCGAACCGGCCATCCGCCTGGTGGATATGTCGCGGCTCTATGTTGATGTGTTCGTCAACGAGGCACTGATCGACCGGGTAGAGGTGGGGCAGCCGGTGCAGATTGTCGCCGATGCAATCGCCGGGCAGGTCTTCACCGGCACGGTGACATTTATCGCACCCTCGGCGGAAATCCAGCAGGGCGTGACTACCTACCAGGTCCGCATCGAACTGGACGAAGCTCCCGAGCCGCTACGCGTCGGCATGACCGTGGTAGCCAATATTGCCGGTGTGGAAGCAGCAGAAGCGGATGTGATCAGCGGCGACCCGCAGATGAACGACGAAGAAGTGGAAGAAGACGCGGAAGAGATGAACAGCAACCTGGACACGACCGAGGAGGAAACCCCATGAAACAGCTTCCAGGCATCCTTATGATTGTAATGCTGCTGTGTGCCGGCAGCGGTCCTATCGCCGGGCGCGCCATGGCCCAGCCGGCGCCGGCGCTCCCCAGGGAGTCGAATGTGCAACCCCAGGTGGGCGCGCGCGGCACGCTGTTCCGCTTCGTCGCCACCGGCTTCCTGCCAAACGAGGCGGTCGGTGTATGGCTCAACACCCCCGATGGCCGCGCCGTTGACGCCGATGTCGATGACTTCGACGGCGCAAACGACATCGGGCGCGCCGATTGGGAGTGGGTCGCGCCGTTGGATGCGCAGCCGGGCATCTGGCAGATGGTCACGCTGGGCATGGCGAGCGGCGTCCAGCATGTCATTAGCTTTGAGATCGACCGGCAGACCCCGCCGACCATCGAGGCCAATGTGCAGCCGAATGAAGCTGTCGCAGGTACGCGTTTTGCCTTCTTTGCGCGCGGCTTCATCCCGGGCGAAACCATCAGCGCCTGGCTGATCAGCCCGACCGGGGAAACCATCGACGACGGCAATATTCGGCAACTGAACGAGGCCGGCCCCTCCGGCCGCGCCGACTGGTACTGGTACTCACCGATTGACTCGCTGCCGGGCACCTGGCAGATGGTCGCCCGTGGCGACACCAGCGGGGTGGAGGTGGTGATTCCGTTTAGGGTTGAGCAGGAGGTGTGATACCAATGTGCCGGCAAACCAGCAAGAAAACCACGAAGGCCACGAAGAGCGCGAAGCAACAAACCTGACGTACACACGTCGTTATCCCTGCTGCTCGCCACGCCGGCCGGGTTCAAAGCTACCCGCTCTATGCCATAGTATAATCATAGCAGCAACATCGAAGGAGCGACACGACATATGGCACACCAATCACAACGCGGAGAGCCAGATCATTCCAATGAACTGCTGCTGCGAATTGCGCAACAATACGTCACATCGCTTTTTTAACGCAGAGGCGCAAAGGCGCAAAGACGCGAAGAGAAATGGTAAAACTTTCACGTTTCACGCTTCACGCCTCACGCCTTACGCTTCACGCCTCACACCTCACGCTTCACGCTTCACGCTTCACGTCCCTACCGTGCGTGGCTCTCGATCACCTGCGCCAGGCGGCGCTGGAGATCCCCGGTAGTGGCGGGTGTTACGTCGATATGGTCAAAGCGCTCGTTCATATCGAACGCGGCATCGAACAGCCCTGACAGGCCGCGCGCCCGCCGGTCCAACTCCAGGAAAACATCCAGCGTCTCGCCCTGCAGCCGGAAGATCAGCTCAAGCTCCTACAGGTGGCGGCGATACTCACCAATGGGCCGGAACTCAAACTCCTGCACAAACGGGTGCGACAGGATACCCAGACGGCTATGTTCGCAATCGACCTTCACCAGTTGAAACCCCAGCGCCTCAACCGCACTCAGTACCTGCGTCATCAGCGGATGCGGCTGCACCTGGATGTAGTCCTGGTTCTTGGGATCAAGCGCCCCCGGAATATCCAGCCCGGTCTTGAGGTAGACCGGCACCTTATGCACTGTGACCGGCGTCTCTTCCGGTAGGCGGACGGTAAAGGGCACCACGCGGTTTTGCTGCGGCTCGATCACCGTGCGTTCGGCCAACTGGTGCCGCGCCAGCACATGCTCCGCATAGTAGGTCGAGTCGCCCGACTCGCGCTTATAGCGGGTTGCCACCGCCAGATAGATCGCATCCAGATCCTGTGCGACATTGCCTCCCTGAATATGTATCTCCCCGGTCATCTGATCACCGGGAACAAAACTCGACTGACTGAGGCGCGTGTCCACCTTTGCCGCGCCGATACCTACCGTCGCCAGTGCCTTCTGAAAAAAGTCCATTGTGTCCTTGCCTTTCCACCTACTTCACCTTCCAGCTTGATGGCGAGGATGCCAACAACAAACCAGGGGAGATTGGGAATATCCCCCCTGGTTTGCTCATGATACGATCTGCTGTTGCAAAAAGTTTCCAGGTATGACACCCGTCGTCCACCAACCGGCGCAACCGGCGGACGCGCAGCAGCGCGTTCCTACCGGCGACCTATGCGGCACCAAACCGCGTAAACACTGGCCGTATCCCCTCTCAGGTGTAGGATTTTTTCGTAGGGGCAGGCCCCCGTGCCTGCCGATGGCGTTCTGACGCGGAAAACGCTATCCAGGGCAACCCCCAGTGGTTGCCCCGACCGATCCCATTGGGACGCGATCTCTCCCAAAAGTCTCCACTTGAGAGGGCCGTATCCCTCCGTGGCCTCGGTGCTCTCTGTGGCGAAAATGGCGAACATTGCTTACGCGCCGTGTGCGCGGGTCTGCTGCCCCAGAAACTCCTGCGTCACCACCGGAATCTGCTGCTCAAGCCAGCCGGCCATATCCTGCTCATCCTGGAGGATCGTCTCACAGACCTGCACGGTTTCGGCATCACCAATCGCCTGCGCCGCCGCAATCAGCGAGCGGTAGGAGGCAATTTCAAAGTTCTCCGAGGCATAATCGGCCAGGACATTCTTGACCAGTTCATCCTTTGCCGGTTCGGTAGAGGCACCCTGGATACGGCTGCCAGCGTCTGGACAACCGGCGGTATGGGCGCGGCGGTGGCCTATGACCACTACGAGATCGCAATTATCGTCAGTATTGTCACGTTCCTGACCTTACATCTGCTGACGCCGGTTGAGAAGCGGATCAAAGCCAGACACACGGATCAAGAACCAACCCGGGCCGCCGAGGAGTCGTGAGGTTCGTCTGCCGCAACCCCAGTTTAAAGTTCAATCCATTCACCATTTTCTGCTTATGCCCGGTACGCAGCCCATGCTACAGAAATGTCCCGCAAATCTCCCCACATACCCGGATAGCTTTTCCCGACTCCAGCGATTACACTAAGGCCACGGGGAGGAGTAAATAGGAACTACCAGTGGGGCAGGAACACTTGAAGAAACTCCTCCTGCCCTATCCCCGTTTTCTGCTCTTCCACACGGGTTATGCAATCCTCAGTAACACGAGTTACGCGGTCTTCCATCCAGCGGATGAGCTTCGCTTCCGGCAGGGTGGAAGAAACCACTTTTCTTCCCGAAGTTGTTTGACCACCGACCAAACAATTCGAAAAAAAGAGACAACGCACCCTGCTACCACAATACACTTTCAGTAGTCTTTTCCTGGTTTACTGACAATATGTTTTGACATTCGCTCACCCTGACACGACTATCGGAATGCACCTGGCGCTACCTCCATATCTGGATCGCATAGATCATGCCCAACCCCAAATTATACGGAATAATTAGCACCAGGGGTATTGCGCTTTGCAATAGGGATATGGTAAACTATGCGCGTCAACCAACGTCACATGCTGCGAGGCCTGCATCAGAGATTTCCCGCTGATTTCGTGGTCACTCGACAGAACTTCACCGCTCGAAGGAATGTACGTTGTGAGCGCCGGAGCGAGATTGCCAGGCAGAGGCCCTGGCGGGCGGCTGTACGGGATGTCAATTTTGTCGTCGGGCGACTGCGCTGGATGCGCCACACGCCCCTATCACTGCCGCGCTCCGCGCGGAGGAGAAGTATGATGCTGGTCAAGCTCTTTGTTGGTAACCTGCCCTGGAGTGTCGGCGATGCCGAACTCGAAGAGATCTTTAGCCCGCATGGCACAGTGCAGAGTGCCCGGGTTATCAGCGACCGTGAAACCGGCCGCTCACGTGGTTTTGGCTTTGTCGAGATCGAAACTGATGATGTTGCTGCAGTAATTCGCGCCACGAACGATCAAGAAATTGCCGGGCGTAATCTGCGCGTGAACGAGGCCGAGGACCGCGAACGCAACGGTGGTCGCGGTGGTCGCGGTGGTGGTGGTGGTGGCCGCGGTGGCTTTGGTGGTGGTGGCGGTGGCCGCGGTGGCGGGCGGCGCGATCGCTACTGATCGTCTGCACGACGCTACGCCGGTTCAGTTTCTTCCGGCAACATTTCACATTTCACCCGCTAACCACAACGCGGGGGCCGTATGGCCCCCGCGTTTATCTATTCCACTCTCAGTCCGCGACTCTCCATGTTCTACGGGGTTGCCGAGGGCTCCTTCCGGGGGCGGCCTGCCATACGCGCCTGCAGATTGGCTGTGGAAACGCGATTAACATTCCAGACCAGGCCGACTTTCTCCAGCAGACGAATAATATAGGCCGAGAGATCAAACTGCCACCAGCGCAGGCCATGCATTGCGGAACGCGGGAAAGCATGATGGTTGTTATGCCAGCCCTCGCCAAACGCCAGCAGGCCAACCAGCCACTGGTTGCGGCTCTGATCTTTTGTCTCAAACATCCGCTGCCCAAATGTATGACAGACTGAGTTAACGCTCCAGGTAACATGGTGCGTCAGGAACACCCGCACCAATCCCCCCCAGAGCAACCCGGTCCAGCCTGCCAGCAGGAAGGGAACAACCAGCCCCAGCGCGGCCCAGAACAGAAAGGTATGGCTCATAAACATGACCATACGGTCCTTGAGCAGCCACTTGCCGTAGACCTCTGGCTCGGCCTCAAACCCATCCATAAACCAGCCGACATGCGCATGAAAAAATCCATGCAGTGGGCTGTGGGGGTCATCGTCTTCATCGGCATTGGCATGATGTTTGATATGCGTCGCTGCCCAGACGACCGCCGGCCCCTCAATAGCCATTGAGCCGAGTGCCAGGAAGATAAACCGTACAACCGGGTGGGCCTCGAAGCTGCGATGGGTCAGCATACGATGGTAGCCAATCGTAATACCGATGGCGGTCAGGAAATACATCCCGGCCATGATAGCGAGATCTTCCCACGTCACCAGGCGCTGCCAGAGCAGCACAATGGCATACAGGGTAGCAACCAGTGGGGCGATGACAACGACGAGCAGGATTATTCGGTTGAAGCGATTCAACAACATGCAGGGTCCACGTCTTTCTGTTGGAGAGATCCGGCACTGCTCAACAAAATAGGGCATAGGAACGCAGCATGTCCCTACACCCAACACTGCCTGCCATGCTCAGATCTCACGCGATACCATATAGGCAGTATAGCACATTCCACACCTGATCTTGCTACATGTGGTTCGCGCTGCTATGTATCCGCTTCTTGCTCTTATGCACAAAAAATGACATTCCTGCACTATAATAGAGAGTACAGCAAACTGATCCCGTCAAGTCATCCCGTGCTACGTTGCGGGAGGTGCGGCACGATGTACACCTACGTCTTCCGGTGCAATGGGTGCGCCGAAACGCCCCAACACGCCAGCGGTAGAGGTAGACCGCTGTGTCGCCCCAGGGGCGGGATGCGGATGCGCAGAAGCGCGTCTCGACTGGAAATTGTATACCTGCTGAGAGAGGAAACAGGAAGCCATGGCTCCGACAACTGATTATGATGTTATTGTGGTTGGCGGCGGGCATAACGGCCTGGTCTGCGCCAACTATCTGGCGCGGGCCGGGCGGCGGGTGCTGGTGATCGAGCGCCGCCCGATTGTCGGCGGCGCGGTCTGCACGGAGGAGGTCATTCCCGGCTACAAGATCGATGTCGGCTCTTCCGCCCACATTATGATCCATCTCACCCCGATTATGCGCGATCTGGAACTGGAACGGCATGGGCTGGAGTATATCGACATGGACCCCTATGCCTTCTACCCGCTACCCGACGGCAGCGGTGCAATCAGCTTCTACCGCGATATTGAGAAGACCTGCGCCAGTATTGCCCGGATCAGCCCGCGCGATGCCGAGGCGTACCGCCAGTTTATCGCCTTCTGGAAGCCGCTGAACGAAGCCATCTTTGATGTCTTCCTCAACCCGCCCTCGTCGGCGCGGCTGTTTGGCAGCGTTGGGGCCAGCCTGCCCCGGTTGCCGCGCGGTATTCCGGCGATGGAGGTCACGCGGCGGCTCTTTACCAGTTATGCCCGCCTGATCACCGAGACCTTCGAGAGCGAGCCGATGCGCGCGGCGATGACCTGGCTGGCGGCACAGAGCGGGCCACCACCGGACGAGATGGGCGCGGGGGATTTCTTCGGCTGGAACTCGATGATGCATATCAGCGGCGCGCAACATCCGCGCGGCGGCAGCGGGATGCTGACCCAGGCGCTGGCCCGCGCGCTGACCGGGTATGGCGGTACGCTGCTGCTTGATGCACCCGTACGCCGCATCCTGGTGCAGAATGGCGCGGCATGCGGCGTGGAGTTGGAGCGCGGTGACCGCTTCAGCGCGCCGATTGTGATCTCCAATGCGCATGTACTGACGACGCTCCTCCAGATGGTCGGGCCGGAGCATCTGCCAAATGCGCTGGTTGAGCGGCTGCAACATGTGCGCGTGGGCAACGGCTTTGGGATGACGGTGCGTTGTGCCGCCAGCGCCTTGCCCGACTATCCGGGCGCACCCAGCGGCGGCCAACCGCACGAGAGCCACCACGGGTTGCAACTGCTGGCCCCCAGTATGGACTATGTGCGCCGCGCCTACGAGGATTATCTGCGCGGCGAACCGGCGCACGATCCGGCGGTGCTGGCGATGACCTTTAGCGCGATCGATCCCGATGTTGCACCGCCGGGCAAACATACGGTTTTCCTCTGGTCGCAATATTTCCCCTACGAACTGGCAAACGGGCAACAGTGGGACGACATCCGCGAGCAGGTCGCCGACAGCATCCTGGAGGTGCTCTATCGGTATGCACCCAATATGCGCGGCGCAATTATCGACCGCTTTATTCAGTCACCGCTCGATCTGGAACGCCGCCTGGCGCTGCTCAAGGGCAATGTGATGCACGTTGAGATGAGCTTTGACCAGATGTTCTTCTTCCGCCCGCTGCCGGAGCTGGCCCACTACCGCGCACCGCTGAAGGGGCTCTACCTGACGGGGGCGAGTACGCATCCCGGCGGTGGGGTGTTTGGGGCCAGCGGCTATAACACGGCACGCGTGGTGCTGGGCGATACGGGGACGCGCCGCTGGTGGCCGGTTGCAGCCCTGGGTGCCGGCGCGCTGGCGGCGGGGGTGTGGGCATCGCGCCGGAAGTAGGGGATAGGGGTTAACGGTTACGGGTTAACGGTTACGGGTTACGGGTTAACGGTTACGGGTTACGGGTTACGGGTTACAAGATAACCGTTAACCGTTAACCCCTAACCGTTATAGTAGTGTGATACATTATTTATGTATGACATACGCACATGAAGTAATTTTGTCATTAACGTATGCTACAGTAGATGCCATACCGCAATAGTAGTACTATTCCTTTTGCCCTGATACTCTCGGAAAAGCAACCTGATTTTAACCAGGGATGAATATACAAGGACGGAAAACGGTTATGGCTACAATCCTCGTCGTTGATGATCACACCACAAGTCAGCGCCTGCTCAGTTTTATCTTGCAGCAGGACAACCATACGGTGATAACCGCCCGCAATGGTCTGCAGGCGCTTGAGTGCCTGGAATGCATCTCCATTGACCTGATCCTGACCGACCTGATGATGCCCGAAATGGATGGGTTGGCCTTCCTGGAACATCTGCAGGCGGAGGAGCGCTATCGGGAGTTGCCGGTGATTGCCCTGACCGGCAGCAGCCGCAAGCAGGACTACAGCCGGGCCCGCGCGGCCGGGGTGACCACCCTGCTCACCAAGCCGGTTGAGTCGCAGGAGATTCTCGCCGTGGTGAATGGGTTAGTCCCGCCCCCCCGCGAACGGGCAGTCGGATGGTCTATGGCGCTGGCAACCCCGGCGTAATCCATTCTTCTCCCGATGATTGAGCACAACCCACGCTGCACTCTTAAGTCCCACCTCCTGGGATACACGCCGCCCTGTGCGCAAGCACAACGAACCCGGCGTGCAAATCCTGTTACCCCGGTCCCGATACTCCCATTTTGCGCGTATAATAAACCAGGTACCGGGAGATCATTGAGAGTGAAATTGCATGACCACATCCATAACCGGCCGGGCCGCGAGCCTGCAGCGGCAGCGAGATGCGGCCCTGCGCCGGGCCGAGAGTCTGCGCCGGGTAATTGAACTGATCAGCAGTGAACTGGCGCTTGCGCCGTTGCTGACCCGGATCGTTGCCAGTGCAACCGAGCTGATCGGGGCACAGTATGGCTCGGTGGGGCTGGTGCGCGAACGCTCCGGGGGCGCAGTGGTCGAGATTGCCGCCGCCGTCAATATGCCACCCACGGAACTGGGGATGGAGTTCCCGGCCAATGTGGGCCTGGCGGGGCGGGTATTACGCGAACGGCAGTCGCTCTGCCTGGCGCGGTATGGCGATCTGGAACAGGTCAGCATTCCGGAGTTTGCCGACCACACCGTCATTGGGATTCCGATCTGGTGGGGCCCGCGCATTATCGGCTTCTTTGGCATCGGGGCGGAACCGCCCCGCCGCTTCACTGCCCAGGATGTCGAAACGATTACGCTCTTTGCCCGCCATGCCGCGATTGCCATTGAGAATGCCCGCTGCTTTGAACAGGAGCAGCGGCGGAACGAGCGCCTGGCGCTGATTGCCCATGTCGGACGCATTATCACGGCCGACCTGCTGATTGACGAGCTTTTGCAGAATACGGCCGATGCCATGCATGCGCTGCTGGGGTATACCGCCGTGACCATCTCGCTCGTCCGGCGCACCGACATGCCGCAACCGGATCATACGACCGGCGAACAGGCGGCAATGGTTGTGTGCTCGCAAGCAGCGCCGGCGCATGACCCGCACCAGTTCCAGGCCAGGTTAGGATTGCCCCTGCTGCGCGGCACGCAACTGCTGGGGACGCTGGAGATCGCCGGCAGTGAGCCATTTGCCGACGAAGACGCGACCTCTCTGCGGATCATTGCCGATCAACTGGTGGTGGCGATTGAGAAAGCCCACCTCTTTGCAACCGAGCGTCGCCGGTCGGCCCGGATCGCAGCGATCAATCGGATTGGGCGCGTGATCACCGGCAACCTCAGCTCGAGCAACCTCTTTCAGGCCGCAGTGACGGCGATGTATGCGGCATTTCACTTTGACTATGCGGCAGTCGGCATTATCGACCCGGATGATCCGGAGCATCTGATCCTTATGGCGCATGCGGGACGCCAGTCCGGCAGCGTGCCGGCGGGCTATCGCCAGCCGCTGCATGCCGGACTGGTTGGCGTGGCGGCCCGGACCCGGCAGCAAGCGCTGATGAACAGCAGTTCATCCTCTCCTGCCTACCCACCGATATCCTGCGCTGCACCGACAGCGGCGGCGTTGGCAGTGCCGATTATTGCCGGCAGCCGCCTGCTTGGTATGATCATGATTGCGGACGAACAAGCGATTGACGCCGAGGAAGCCGAGGATATTACCATCATTGCCGACCAGTTCGGTGCGGCGCTCGAAAATGCCCGGCTGTTTGGGAGTATGCAGCAGGCGCTGGAAGTAACCAGGTTGCTGTATGCCGCCAGCCGGCGTATCAGTACGGCGATGAGTGTGGAAGGGGTAATCCTGGCCTACCTGGAACAGGTCGCCGCGCGCGGCCCCTATCCCTGCGCGATTGTACTGCTGGAGGTTGATCCGCAGGACCGCCGCACCACCATGACGGTACGCGGGCGCTGGTCGCCCAAAACCGGGATGAATGCGGGCGAAGTACGCTGGCCCTACATCGAGGCGGCCTTCACCCCGCTGCTGGATGCCGGGCAGACTGTCACCTTTGCCAATGTGCAGCAGGACACATGCCTGCCGGAGGTGCTGCGAATGGAGTTGACCGGTGATGGGCAACTGGCGCTGGCAATGATCCCGCTGATTGTGCGCGGGCGGCGCATTGGCAGTGTGCTGCTCAGTTGTCCCCACATCCACGAGTGGAGTGCAGCGGATCTGCAACCCTACGAAACCACGGCGGCCCAACTGGCCACCGCGATTGACAGCCGCCAGCAGCATCTGCTGCTCACCGAGCAGGGCGAGCAGATCGCCGTGCTGGAGGAGCGCCGTCGCCTGGCGCGCGAACTGCACGACTCGGTGACGCAGTCGCTCTTCAGTATGAGTCTACTGGCCCAGGTGATTCCGGATCTCTGGGAGATTGACCGCGATGAGGCGCGCCAGTCCCTGCAGCAGATCCGGGAGTTGACCCGCAGTGGATTGGCGGAGATGCGCGCGCTCCTGTTTGAGCTACGTCCGGCCGCCACGACGGAGCAGAGTCTGGCGCAGGCGCTGCAGCAGCAGGTTATGGCGTTTGAGCAGCGCACCCGGATTCCGGTTGTGGTCGAGATCCAGGAAGAAGATGCCATTCCAGAAGTAGTGCAGCCAACGCTACTGCGGATCACGCAAGAGGCGCTGATGAATATTGAGCGGCACGCACATGCCCAGCGGGTAGACCTCTTCCTCACCGGGCGCTCGCCCATGCAATTGCGCATCAGCGATGATGGACAGGGCTTTGATCCGGCGCAGATCGAACCGGGTCACTTTGGCCTGATTTCGATGCGGGAACGCGCCGCCATTCTGCATGCCCACCTGACAATTCGCTCCGCCCCCGGCCAGGGAACTACCATTCTCTTCGAGTGGCCCACTCCTAACCAATCCTAAAGAATGTGGCGCCTTATTTACACGAGTTACGCGGTGGGCGTTTGGACCACGAAAACCACGACATGAGCGAACACCGCGAAACGGCCAATGCCGGCATGCAGCAGACGATCCCGGGTTTTGACGGGGGATATCGCCTCCGGCAGGGCGGAAGATCTCATTCTTTTTCACAAAAGAAATTCAGGTTGCGAATTTTTTTGTGGAAAAGAGAAAACAGTACCATGCTGCCGCAGGCGAAGCGGGCGTTTGGGTCCGGCACCAGGCCGGAATTGGCAGGACCGCGTAACTCCTGTTATCTACGCAATTCCCTTAGAAGAAACCTGGATAAACACCCGGCGTCAGGCATCCGATCTGGTGGCACAATACCACCATGCAAGAAGAGCATGACACAGGTCAATTGACCACACCACACAAGCACTCGATCTTGATCGTCGAGGATGATGATCGGGTGCGCCGAATTCTGGTCAAGTTTTTGGGCTGGACCGGCGAGTGGAACGTGGTGGGCGAGGCAAAGGATGGAGCAATGGCGGTCACGCTGGCCCGGCAGTTGCATCCCGACCTGATCCTGCTCGATCTCTGGCTGCCCGACGGCAATTCGCTGCATCTGATACCGGCGCTCCTCACGCTGACCCCCGCGCCACTGGTCGTTATTCTTAGCGCCGACGATACCGAAGCAATGCAAACGCAAGCCCGCACGCTAGGAGTCGCGGCCTACCTGCTCAAAACCACGCCACCGGATGAACTTCTGACTGCGCTGCGGACCATCGCCGGCAAAGCATAGGCCGGGCAGCACCGCCCCCCTCCCGGAAGCTGACTGCTTCCGGGAGGGGGCGGCCTGGCAAATCAGTATTAAACCTCCCGAATACGCGCCATCGTATCCATATCGGCATACCGCCCGGCGCGAAAGGCGTAGCGGCGATGCGTTCCCTCAGTCACAAATCCAAATGCCCGGTAGAGGTTAATCGCACGCCCATTATCACTGAAAACCATCAACTCCAGGCGTGCCAGGTTGAGCCAGTTGTCTGCCAGGTCAATCACGGCCTGCATCAGCGCTGCCCCCACGCCCCGCCGCTGCCAGGCCGGAGCAACTGCAAGTAAACTGAGATGCCCCATGTGGCGCGCGCGCGGTATCGGGAGCACAATACAGGCCAGCGTCCCCACCACCGCCTCCCCAATACAGGCCACCAGCCCATAGTGTCCCTCGGACGGGTCCGTCAACTGCCGGCGCAGGCGAGCTAACGGGGTGAACGGCATGGCGCTGGTCCAGTACATCACCTGGGGATCGGCAAAAATACGGTGGAGCGCCATATAATCCTCCGGCTCGGCGTGGCGCACGGTGACAGGAATAGCGGGTGTTGTGCGCTGCACGGTTGCCGGTAACGCAACTGCCGCGAGCTGTTGCTCCGGGTGCTGCTCACCGACAGTATACTGGTTCGGGTAGAACTGCTCATCACTTATCATTAGTCAGATCTCCTCCGCTGATGATGGATGTCCCGGGGGGGACACATCACTGTAGAGCAGGTGCTTCGTCGCTGGAGTGCGATGCGCTTACACCATAGCACACCAGACTGGGAGGCTACATAGGGTATCGGTCTTAACCGAACTAAGGGAAGACCGTAGAGCGGGTGCCGTATCCCCGGCAAGACGTACGGCGTTGCCTTAGCCGGAGACCACCCGCGGCCTGAAGCCAGACGCGCACGATTGCGGTAGCATATTCCTGTGACCAACAACGGTCACACCTGTTCATGGGAGGAAACCAATGTCATTGCGCATATTTTTCCGGCTGGTCATGCTGGCGCTGTTCTGGGGACCAGGCTTTCTGCTGGTCGAAGTTGCCGTTCAGGATATTCCACCGATTACCCTTATGGCCGAGCGTGTCGGCGTGGCAACCGGCCTGCTCTATCTCATCTTGCGCATCCAGGGCGGGACATTACCGCGCTTCGGGCCAATCTGGAGACATTTTGCGCTGATGGGGCTGTTTGCCAGCGCGCTACCATTTGGGCTGGTGAGCTGGGGGCAGCAGTATATCGACAGTGCCCTGGCAGCAATGCTGGTGGGCATTGTCCCGCTCTTTACAGCGATCCTGGCGCACCTGTCTACAACCGATGATCGCCTGACACCAGTGAAAACCGCCGGTATCCTGCTGGGATTTAGCGGCATGGCGGTGCTGCTGGCTCCAACGCTGCTGAGTGGCATGCAGGCAACCACCTGGGGACTGATGGCAACGGTGGTGGCAGCGGCCAGCCAGAGTATTGGACTCGTGTATGGCCGCAAATATCTGGTGGGGTTGCCGCCGCTGGTAGGACCAACCGCTCAACTGACAATGGCCACCCTCTACCTCTTACCGCTGTCGCTGATCGTGGAACGGCCCTACACGATAGCAACTCCTTCCGCAATGGCGCTGGGGCAGTCCTGGCCCTGGCAATTATGAGTACAGCGCTGACCTATGTCATCTTCTACCGGGTGATGGAGCAGACCAGCGCGACCAATCTATCGCTGGTCACCTACATGGTGCCGCTGGTTGCGACCGTTCTGGGTGTGGTCGTACTACACGAACGCCTGGCATGGACGGCCTACCTGGGAGGTTTCCTGATTATCATAGGCATTATGGTGGTCAACGGGATCGTTCGCACTACCGGTCGGTGGCGGTTGGCGCGGCCTGGCGCGCCCAAAGACCCGCAAATCACGCCGTGTGCATAATCCCATGGAATAGATTTGATATGCTATAATTATTATCTCTCTCTTTTAGTAATACGAGGCAACCGAGGCGTCATGAACGAGCGTCTCACCCAACCGATTGTCTGCTCCCTGATCATCGGGCGTGACCCGATGGTCGCGGCGTTGCAGCAACAGATCACCGAGGTGGGCCACACAACCGGGCAGATGGTGCTTATCTCCGGCGAGGCGGGGATCGGTAAATCGCGCCTGGTGAGCGAGGCCCGCACCTTTGCCACGGCGCGGGGCATGCAGGTGCTGCAAGGCGTCTGCTTTCCGCAGGATCGGACATGCCCCTACGCGCCGCTGCTGGAGATCCTGCGGGCGCGCTTCGCCGGGCATGCGCCCGCCGCAATCACGGCCACCGTCGGGCCGTTCGTACGCGAGCTGGCACCGCTGCTGCCCGAGCTGCTGCCACTCGTGGCAACCCCCTACACCGACGCACCGCCGGAGAGCGAACCGGCGCAACGCCGGCTGTTTGATGCGCTGGTCTACTGCCTCACGCCACCCACCGCGCCGGCGAATGCCCCGGCCGGAATGCTGCTGATTGTCGAGGATCTGCACTGGTGCGATGAGAGCAGCCTGGACTTTTTGCTTTATCTGCTGCGCTATGCGACCAACCAACCGCTGCTGCTGCTGGGGACATACCGCAGCGAGGAAGTTACCCCCACACTGCAACAGTGGCTGGCGCAACTAGACCGCACGCGCCTGGCGCAGGAGCTGACCCTGCCCCGCCTACAGCGCAATGAAGTAGCGGCGATGCTGGTCGCAATCCTGGGCTATGGCACCCCGGTCCGCAGCGAGTTTCTCGACTGGATGTATGATCTCTCCGAGGGCAATCCCTTCTATGTGGAAGAGTTGCTCAAATCACTGATCGCGGCGGGGGATCTGTTCTATACCGATGATGCCTGGCACTACAAACCCCTGGCAGAGCTACAGCTCTCGCGCAGCCTGCAGGCTACGGTGCAGCAGCGGATGGGAGCGCTGACCACAGCAGCACAGGAGTTGCTGACGCCGGCGGCCGTGATCGGGCGACGCTTCGACTTTCAGTTGCTCCAGCGGTTGGCCCGGATCGATGAGTATGAAATGTTGCGCCGGATTAAGGAACTGATTACCGCGCAGATGGTCGTCGAAGCCACCCCGGACCAGTTTGCCTTCCGGCATGCGCTAACCCGACAGGCAATCTATGGTCAACTGCTGGTACGGGAGCGCACCACGCTGCACCGCGCCATTGCGGAGACGATTGAGCAGGTGTACGCCGAGGCACTTGAGCCTCACCTGGGCGATCTGGCCTACCACTTCTTTGAAGCCCAGGCGTGGGAGCCGGCCTTACGCTATGCACAACGCGCCGGAGCACGTGCCCAGCGCCTGCACGCGGTGCATGCTACGGTTGAGCATCTGACGCGGGCCCTGGAAGCCGCACGCCAACTCACCACAGTTGCGCCACTGGACGAACTGCCCCGGTTGAATTTGACCCGCGCGCAACTGGCGCTTGAGCGTGGCCGGGCGTACGAGGCGCTGGGGCGCTTTCCGCCGGCGCGGGCCGACTACACCACGACCCTGGAGTTCGCCCGCGCATCCGACGACACGCGGCTGGAGTGGCAGGCGCTACACCAGCTTGGTATGTTGTGGACCGGCCGCGACTATGCCCAGGCCGGCAGTTACTATCAGCAGGCGCTTGAACTGGCGCGCAGATTAGATGACCCGGCGCTGATCGGGCATAGCCTCAACCGGATCGGCAACTGGCACGCCAACGCCGCCGAACCGCAGGAAGCGTTGCGGCTCCACCATGAAGCATTTGCCATCTTTGAGCAGATCGCTGACCGCAACGGCATGGCCGAAACGTTGCAACTGCTGGGAACCGCCAGCCATCTCAGCGCCGACACCGACAGCAGCGTACGCTATTTTGAACGGGCAACCCGCCTTTACCAGGAACTGGGTGATGAGCGCGGCTGGACCACATCGCTGACGATG
Source organism: Chloroflexaceae bacterium (assembly GCA_034436755.1). Taxonomy (GTDB): domain Bacteria; phylum Chloroflexota; class Chloroflexia; order Chloroflexales; family Chloroflexaceae; genus CAKZQX01. Next base: position 23,865 of record DAOTVB010000131.1, read on the forward strand.
ACCATGCTCCGGAGCAGCACCTATACCAGTACCCCCCGGTCGGCAAGTACCGCCGGTTTCCAGCAGGCGGTGCGCAATGGAGAGCAGGCACTGGCCCGGGCGCAGGCGCGGGAGTGGCATACCATCGAAGCCTTTGTTTTGTATATGCTGGGGTCAATTCTGGGACCGGCGGGCGAGTATGCGCGAGCGCTGGAGATAGCCCGGCGCAGCCTGCAGATCGCCGAGGAGGTCGGCCACCTGCAGCGGCAGGCGACAGCCCACTGGCTGCTGGGGATGCTCTACCTGGATCTGTCGGCGACTCCGGCCGCCCGGCAGCATCTGGAACAGGCCATGCGGTTGAGCCAGGAGCTGGGCTCAATCTACTGGATCCATGTGGCAACCAGCGCCACCGCCGTCCTGCATATTCTGGAGCGCAACCTCAAATTGGCCGAAAAGCTGCTCACGGATGCGACCACGGCCAACCTGCCGGTTCACTGGATCGGGCATGATCTCTTTGTGTGGGCACAGGTGCAACTGCTGCTTGCCCGACACGACCCGGCGCACGCCCTGCATCTGCTGGATCAGGCCCACCAGTCGGTGCCCGCCGCAGCCGCGCCGGCAGACACACCGCGCCTGGCGGTGCTGCGGGGTGAGGCGCTAATCGCATTGGGCCGGCTTGAGGAAGCCGTCACCGTACTGACCCGGACGCAGGCGACGCTGCGCATGCAGGGTATGCGCGGGCAGCTCTGGCGCAGCCATGTGGCGCTGGGCAACCTCCGGCACACCCGCCAGGAGTTTGACGCGGCCCGGCAGGAGTTTGACAGCGCCCGCGCCATCGTGGAGGAACTGGCGGCCAACCTCCCCGATGACCAGGTGCGCGATACCTTGCTCCAGCGGGTCACCGGGTTGTTCCCCCGGCGCTACCGTATGTCAAAGCGCCGGCGGCAGGCCGCAAAGTTTGGCGGGCTGACCGACCGGGAGCGCGAGGTCGCCATCCTCGTCGGTCAGGGCAAGACAAATCGGGCCATCGCCGACCAGTTGATCATTGGGGAGCGCACGGTCGAAACCCACATCAGCAACATCCTCGCCAAGCTCAACTACACCTCCCGGCAGGAGATCGCCGCCTGGGCCCAGGAGCAGGGCCTGGTTCGCCCCGACTAAGCCGCCCCCAAAACAGTTAAAAATCTCCGTACAAAGAGTTAAAATCCTCCGTACCTGACCCGACAGTTGTACACTTTCTCCGGGGAAGCCGCCGCAAAGATCCGTACCCATATCCGTGAAACGTGGTTCCGCTTCCACGATGCAACGGTAGCGCACGTTTGCTACAATTAACTCACCCGTTGCAACAACTACGTCCAAAATTTGCGCACTGGCATGCGCTATGCCGTCTTATGAACTATGCAATGACCGGGCGTCCCGGCTTGAGCCGGTGCATACCGGCCGGGACTGCGGCCTACTGCCGGCAACGCCTGATCCGTCTGGTGAACATTGAAAAAATAGCCCGGCTATGAAATGACCGGGCGTCCCGGCTTGAGCCGGTGCATGCCGGCCGGGACTGCGGCCTACTACCGGCAACGCCGGGACCGGCTGATGAACGTTGAAAAAATAACCCGGCTATGAGACTCACTGGAGTCCCGGCTTGAGCCGGTGGATGCCTGCCAGGACTGCGGCCTACTGCCGGCAACGCCTGATCCGGCTGAAGCCGGGACTCCGATCCAGCAATGAATGTCAGGAGTTACGCGGTGGGCATTTGGACCACGAACAACACGACATGAGCGAAAACCGCGAAACGGCCAATGCTGACATGGATCAGGCGATTCGGCCTTTCATCTGGTCAAACGTCCGGTTTGGACGCCCACCACGTAACTCGGGTAATTGAGAAGAGAGAGTGGGAGAGGAACGCTGTATGCCAGTTACCTACATGCAGATGGTAGCCACGGCCATGGCCGCCGTGCCAGGGATCAGCCCGGAAGAGGTCTACCGGCGCATGCAGCATGAGCCGCATCTGCTGCTGATTGATGTGCGGGAGGCCGAAGATATTGCGACTCAGGGAATGCTTGCCGACAGCATTAACATCGCGCTGGGCCGCCTGCCGCTCCGCGCCGACCAGGAGATCCCGCCGACACTGCGCGACCCCCGGCTCCAGGATCGCACCCGGCCGATTGTCACCCTGTGTGAGGTGGGCTATAACGCGGCGCGCGGCGCGAAGCTCTTGCGGGATATGGGCTTCACTAGCGTGCAGTATATGGAGGGCGGGATCGAAGCCTGGATCGCGGCCGGTTTGCCGCTTACGCAACCACAGTAACAACCCGGCGCGCCGCTAGAGCGAGATGCAGCGCGCTATACATGACATGACTTATACCGATTTGTTGTCATAGCCACAGAGCACACCGAGGACGCAGCGATGGTAAACGGGAATGTGCCGCCGGTTGCGCTCATTGCGCCCGTTCCCGTTGATTGCTGGGTTGCCGGCACATTGGTATTACACAGTGGGGATCTGGACCACGAACAACACGAAATAAGCGAAAAACGTGAAACACCGGTGATGCCATATGTTACGCGATCCCGCATCTGGTCGGGAGTTTCGCCCCCGGCAGGGCAGAGGCGAATCGAGCATCCTGCGGCTCAAACGTCTGGTTTGAACACGCACCGCGTACGTCCTGTAAATGAATAAGCAAGGAGGCAGAGTAGATGAATATGTTTGCAGAACCGATGGTAAATACGATAGACTTCCAGCCATTTTTTAGTATGAACCAGCCTGGCATTGAAAACACTGGGGTGCGTACGCAAAACCAGGAACTGAACTCGCCGGGCTCGCCCCGCGCCTATGCCGATCTGTTTGCCTACCTGCAGGCCGAGCAGGTGTTGCCGGCGTTTAGCGCGGGCGGGCAGGTGCTGGACTGCAACATCGGCACGGTTGCCTTCAGTCTAGAGTTAATCAATCTGCGGGTACAACTGGATGGCATTGATATTACGCCGCGCATGTTCTTTCCCGGAGCGGGGCGCTCCGGACGGGCGCAGGTTCAAGTGACAATGCACTATGGCATGAATGCGTTCCTGCCGTACCCGACAGACATGTTTGATCTGGCGGTGACCAGCGCGCCGATCCTGAGCTATCTGGACAATCCCCGCCGGCGGCTGACCGAACTGAGCCGCGTGCTGCGTCCCGGCGCGCCCCTGCTGATTGTCTTCCCGCGCTGGAACAAGCAGCGGCAACCGGCAACCGACCCGGACATAACCGACACGACGTTAACCCCGCCAGAGGTGTGTGCCTGGATGGAAGCCGGCGGTCTGCAAACGGTGCGTCAGTATGCGGTCGCCGGCAATCCGGCGCTGGTGGATGAAACAGACCTGGTGTGTGTGGGAATCACACGCCCCTGATACCGATGTGTTATCATAGCCACAGAGCACACCGAGGACGCAGAGATGATACATGGGAACGTGCCGCCGTTACGCCCAGTGCGCCCGTTCCCGTTAATTGCTGGGTTGCCGGCACATTGGTATGAGCCACCCAACTACTGCTGAGGTTCCGTATGGAGAAGATTACAATGATTACCCTGAATAGCGACGGCACATTTCATCTGAGTGGCGGCGACTGCTGCACGGATCTGCCCCGGCAGGGCAGCATTGAACTATCCGCCGAACTGCTTGCCCAGGAGAGCGAACTGATTGACCGGGTTCTCGACTTTGCCCTCGATGTGCTGGAGTTGACGACGGTTGAGTTGCGCGTTCGGGAGGTTGGAGGTGGGAAGTAGGGGTGAGTGGGTAGCGATTGGCGATTGGCGATTGGGAAGACCGTCCACGAATGGGACCACGAATGCACGAATAGCGCGGGTGGTGTGTGGAGACAAGCGCAACCGTCCACGAATGGGACCACGAATGCACGAATGGGGTGGGTGACGATTGGGAAGTGGAAACCGCTGCGGCTCTGCGCCTCTGCGCCTCTGCGTTAAGTTAAACTCTGGAAGTGGCGATTGGTGACTGTGGCAACCGTCCACGAATGGGACCACGAATGCATGAATAGGGTGGGTGACGATTGGCGATTGGGGTAATGTAAACTTCTGCGGCTCTGCGCCTCTGCGGCTCTGCGTTAAATATTTGGAGTGGCGAGTGGGGACACGCTGCGCCCCTGCGGCTCTGCGTTAAGTTAAACTCTGGGAGTGGCGATTGGTGATTGGGGAAACGCTGCGCCGCTGCGTTAAACTCCGGAAGTGGCGCGGGGCGAACCACCGTCCGCCCCCACGAATTCATCCCTGCCGCCGGTTGGCACGGCCCGCGCGCCCGGTCATGGCGGCGGCCAGGCTGGTTTCGCCCGGGCGGCTGTCAAAGATGTGCAGGCGAAACTGCCGGGCCAGATCCGCGCATACTGCCACGCCCCGGACGCTATGTCCATCCGCGCCCAGCGGCGGCGAGAAGACCGCGATCCCGGCCTGCTGCGGCACCACGGCAAGTACACCGCCACCCATACCGCTGACGGCGG
>DAOTVB010000132.1:0-51305 GCA_034436755.1 Chloroflexaceae bacterium
GCCGCCGTGCCGCGTCACGCTGTGCCTCAAGCTGTGGGATGCGCTCCCGCCGCAGGTCGTAGCGCAACTCACCCACATAGGCCGTTGCATTGGCAAAGTCGAGCAGCAGTTCATCAATGGCGGGGTCCGGCTCATCCTGTTGCATTAGCCATCCCCAGGCAGTATCAATTTGCCGTCGCTCTCTGTCAAACAATGCCAACCCCTCCAGAGGTCTACCTTTAAAATACAATTCGTTTTCAGCATGACTTGCAATTCGTTGATAATAACGGGCGTGGCGCAGACGCGTAATACGCTCGTTACCCTGCTCGTGCAAGCGACACAATGCAAAGGCACGTGCCAGGTCATGTAGGTCGTAACGCTCAGTAGTGACATCAAACTCTACCAGGCTGCTCAGGTACAATTCATTCAGCAAATCAGCGACTATGTTGCCCTCTGCGTCAATTATCGCTTCTGCTGCTTCCAGGGTGAAACTGCCAATAAAAACACCTAACTGCGCAAACACTCGCTGTTCTGCAATTTTCAGCCTGTCATAACTCAACGCTAATGAGGCTTCCACACTGCTCCACGCTAAGTTTTCTGGATAGTGTAAACGCGTCAGCCGCGTCTGTTCATCACGCAGATTTTGGAGATAATCTTTCACTGAACGTGAGGGGCTTTGTCTGAGAAAGGTTGCGCTCACTCGCAGTGCCAATGGCAGATAACCGCACATCCGCGCCAGTTCCGGTGCATACTCACCAATGCGGGGCTCCAGCTCCAGCAGCAGATTAATAGCTTCCTCTTTCGAAAGTGCGCCCAGGTAGAAATGTTGTATTCTGGGTAGACTGAAGGCACTGCGTGAAGTAATAAGCAATGCACAGCCAGAAGGAGGTAACAATAGTCGCACCTGAGCAGCATCCCACGCATCATCGGCAAAAATTAGCACTCGCTTACCGTGAAGGAGAGAGCGATAGAGGGCACTTAGTGTCACTTCGTCATCCGGTAGGCGTGCTATTGGTTTGAATACGCGGATAACTTGCTGCAATGCTTGAGAAGGTGCTAGAGGAGTAGTTGTTGAACCAGACAACTCGACAGAAATTTGCCCATCGGGAAAGTAAGTAGCAACTCTATTTGCTGCAATAACAGCCAGTTCTGTTTTGCCAATGCCGGCCATTCCACAGATACCTACGATAGCCGCAACTCGATTACCAGTTGTTAAAGTCGTAACAAGTTGCTCTAATTCAGACTCGCGACCTACAAAGTCTGCCACTGGAGCACGCAGTTGATACAGACTATTAACCGAGGAGGTTTGTGTGATTATGCCAGGACGAGCGGGTTGCTCACTGAAAAAGAAGCCGCCACTCTGCCAACTCCAAAAGTCAACTGCTCTTTGACCAATTAACTCATAAACATACTCTGGCATCCAGAGGATCAGTGGACGATTCAGTTTCCGAAACCGTTCACGCTGTACTTGAAGTTCCTGAAGAGTTCTATCTCTAAGTGCCGCATTCTCTTCGGATGGTAAAAGTTTCTCAATATCGTACACAATTAGCGGTTCTGACGTGCCTTCTGCTGTAAATAGTACATCCAGTATACTACTATCACTACCAGTAAGCATAACTTCAGTGAAGTCGTGTCCAGGCAGTTGGCGTTCAATTTGCTTTGTTAGTTCGCGTCTTTTTGACGGCTTATTACATACTGCGAACAATAGCACAAATTGACCCTGCATATTACGAATAACTTGTGCTAATCTGCGGACTTGATACTCATCTTCGGAGGCAACAAGTTGTACTTTATTACCAGCAACATGGTTCAGAGAACCCTGATTGATATCAGCGACTATTTCGTCACGAGAACGGACGGTTCCACTTGACGAGACAATGTTGTTTTTTTCACTATCGTGAATATGATTAGTATCATTCATCAGCCTTGTATCTTTCGCCAGCGCTGATATGCATCTGTAGCAGCGACAAGTGGATGTAAGTCTACACGAATTTCATCGCCACAGATGTACTCCAAAACCAGTCGTTTAAATATCAACTCTCTATAGACATCACTATTTGCGGTAGCCGTCTTGTATTGATCGATAACAACCAACATTTCCAGATATTTGTTCTCGAGAAGCTTGGTGTATTCATGCAGTCGCCTGCGAACAGCAACACGAACGTGTTTTTCGGCAAGTTCATCCTCACTCTCGACCTGAGCTTCCAAAACCGCGTCACGTATTAACAACAAAAGGTCACTGATATGACCGCCTGAGGCATCTATAAGTGGTTCAAGCACATTGACGTCTTGAAAAAGCTCCTCAATAGATGTATCTTCCTGGACCAATCGACGACTGACAACTTCTGTAAGCTTTTGTCTCCCTTCCATTGAATACATTTCGTCTATGTCAGGGAGTTGAGTCACCGGAATAGCAGGAACAAATTCAGGACTCTGTTCCCATATATCACCGAGGTTAGCCTGTACCGAGATAGGTACTGTATAAATGACATGGCAAGGTACTGCCTGAAGTTCAGCAGCATGATCGACGAACATCTCTAATTGTAAGTCACGGTTCTTTCCATTTTCGTCAGTTGCAGTCAGATTGAGTTTATCACAACCATCACAAACAATAACCAAACCGTTATACCCTGCCTCTAATACCTGTTGGTGTGCATCTTGCATTAGCTCACAGAATACATCGAGAAAACCTCTTGTATTCGCCTCAATTCTAGTTGTGATTTGGCGACTACGTTGATAGCCTCCACGCAACTCAATACCGAGGCCAAATTCACCCAGTATTCGTACGAGTAGACCGGGTGCTACTTTAGCCTCAACCTTACCCGCCATATCACCAGATAGTTGTCCTCCTATCGTAATCTCCTTTGAGATCAAAAATTCAGCCAGCTTCTTGGCACTATCCTCTTTAATAGAGATTTTCTCTTTCTGAAGTTGGGCAACTACGCTTCCCGCCATCAAAAGTAGAACAGCAGTATATTCAAACGTACGTCCACTTATTTGTTCTTCGACGTCAAACACGACTGTGAAGTAGTTGTCCTCTCTCAACATACGAACAGCCCGGTTAAGTTCTGTCGTCTTACCACATTTCGTGTGTCCCATAACTAAATGGTATGACGGCTCATCTCCAGCCATCCGAATGCGGTTTGCCAAACGGTGCGCAATTTTACTCCCGCGAACTGAAGCAAGATCAACATAGCGAACATCATCATCAGCAGGAAGCGGCTCAAAGGCATCGAACGCTCTATAGATAGTTGCTAAGTCTGGCATTGTTGAAAACTCCTTATTCTGGCACTAAAAGCTTTGACAGAGACAACCTTTCACACGATGTTTCCTCAATCGCGAATGGTGTCCTGCATGCCGTAATTCAACGCGTTGTTGTTGATCTCTTGTTTGTTATTAATCAGCCTGCCGCTCCATGGGGTATGGCTACTACCTACATTATAGCAGGATACGCAAACGTGGAACGCACCAACTCACTCACTGAGTTTTGAGTATCCCGCCGACACACACCTCAGGTACCATCTCTATCCAGGGAACGGGTTAGATAGACCGGCTGCTCTGCCTCCGGTACAAAGCCACAGGCGCGGTAAAACTGCACCGCCTCCGAGTTATCCGCCAGCACCCAGACTTCCCACACATTGTGGGCCTGCATCCAGTGCTCCATTGCAGCAATCAGCGCCCGCCCGACGCCGCGTCTGCGCCACCGCGTATGCACGCCGATATCGTACAGCAGCACCTGCGCGCCGTCGCCGGTCGCCATCGGGAGCAAAAAGCAGTCCAGGGAGCCGACGAGCGTGGCATCTTCAAAGGCGGCCCAGCAGAGCACCGCCGGGTTTGCCAGGTAGCGCTGCGCTTCGTCCGGGGTGGTGATGTCCTGCGCGGTTCCCCGCCCGGCGAGATCAAAGTCGGCATCTGCCGCCGCCAGTTGGGCAAGAATTGTCTCATCGCCGGGACTGAGCCGGCGTACGGATAGGGCCATAGGTATCTCCATGGATTCTTCTAATGAACAGGAGTTACGCGTTTATATGCAAAGCGGACGTTCCACCCGATGGCAGCCCGATGCGCCTGCGGCAACGGCGCTATCCTCCGCCAGATACGGGATCACCTGATATATAGGAAGAACAGACAAACACAGAACAAAGAACAAACTGGTTGTTCGATACCAGCGCGCCAGAGACGGTTTGTTCTGTGGTTCTTTGTTCTGTGTTCTCTCTATGTCAGCAGTGGCCGTTTCGCGGTGTTCGTTCATGTCGGGTTGTTCGCGGTCCAAACGCCCACCGCGTAACGCGTGTAATGAAGATAAGGGCGCAACAGGGGCCGGGCAGATATCCGGCAGGCATTATCTGTGAGGCTACTGCTACGCCCCTACTCAACGCCTGAGCAGCAGCCAGACCCACACCCCCAGCAGAATCGCGCTGACCAGCCCCAGTGAGCCGCCGATCCAGGGCAGAATTGCCGCGTCGCTCTCTTTCTCGGCGATATAGTCAGCCCGACTGCCCCCGTAGAGCCGCTCGGCGTTGAGCGCGCGGCCCTCGCGCCCCTGAACAACGGTGCCCATAGCCGTCACCGGGTCACCCGCCACAAAGCCGGTATAGCGTTTGGTGCCCTCGCCGCTGATCCCGTTCCACCGCAGGGCAGTATCTTCCTGCCAGGTCACGGGAGCCCGTTCCAGCCGGTAGTCGGCATTCTCGATCTGCACCCGGCCATCCGCCAATTCAATCAGCAGCGGTGGCGTCACCCGCTCATCTTCGGACCACTTGGGATCGCCGTCGTCATCACTGCCACGATATTCTTCCCGCACATAGACCACAAACTCACGCAAGCGCTGCTGGTTGCGCTCGCTGATACGCCCCTCGATCAGCGCCGCTCGTCCCGGCGGGCTATCCTCCAGCACCGTGGCCGAGAGGGGCGACAGTTGCGCGACCCGCGCAGCTTCCCGGGCTGCATTGCGCCCGACCAGGATCAACCCGCCGGCAACAGCGCCAAAAACAAGGGCAATAAATGGCAGGATCAGGCAGCCTGCCAGTTTACCTCGTATCTGCATAGGGTGATACTTCTTTCGCTTTGCTGAAGGTGAATACCAGTTGCCCTCAAGAGTATACCACTTTGCGGTTGCGTCGGCATCGTGCTAATATGCTGAGGGGTCTTGCTGGCGCATGTGTCTCCTGAAGCGTGTTGCGACATGCTTTTGCTATCCATAAACCGAGCAAGAACCGACAGCCGGAGAACAGGGAACCGATCAATTATGCGATAGCGCTGCGCCAGGCGCACTCTGTTCTCTGTTTCTTTGTTCTCTGTTATCTATAGTTTCTTCCTTTCCTTGCAGATCCATAGAGGTCCATAATGACAGAAGCAGGTTATTATCGTTTCCCGACAATCCATCAAGATACAATCGTCTTTGTGTGTGAAGATGATCTCTGGACCGTCTCCGCTGCCGGGGGGGTGGCGCGCCGGTTAACCTCCAACCCCGGCCAGTCTTCGACGCCCGCCCTCGCGCCCGATGGCACGCTGCTGGCCTATATGAGCCGCGATGAAGGCCCGCCCGAGGTCTTCCTGATGCCGGCGACCGGCGGAGCCCCCCGGCGGCTGACCTACCTGGGCTCGCCGCAGTTGTGGGTGGTCGGCTGGTCGCCCGCCGGCGAGTCGATTATTTTTGCCGGCAATGCCGGGCAGCCCTTCACCCGCGAGTATCAGTTGTACACGATCCACCGGGATGGCGGCACGCCGCAACCACTGCCGACCGGCCCGGCGATGAGCATCTCCTACGGTCCCAACGGCGGCAAGGTGATTGGACGCTTTACGACCGACCTGGCGCGCTGGAAACGCTATCGCGGTGGGCTGACCGGCGACCTCTGGATCGATGCCGACGGCAACAACGACTGGCGGCGGCTGCTCGATCTGGCGGGGAATGTGACCCGCCCGCTCTGGGTGGGCCAGCGGATCTATTTTGTCTCGGACCACGAGGGCATCGGCAATCTCTACTCCTGCCTGCCGACCGGCGAAGACCTGCGGCGGCATACGCACCATGGCGAGTATTATGTGCGCCATCCGGCCACCGACGGCACGCGCATCGTCTATCACGCCGGGGCGGACCTGTTTGTCTACGACCCGGCGACCGACGCCACGCGCCTGATCGAGTTTGATTTCCACAGCTCGCAGGCACAACGCAACCGCAAGTTTGTCGATACCACGCGCTACCTGCAATCCTACGCCATCCACCCCGAAGGACACTCGCTGGCGATCATTGCACGGGGCAAGCCCTTCGCCATGGCAAACTGGGAGGGTGCCGCCATGCAGTATGGCGACGGCAACAGCACCCGCTACCGGCTGCTGCGCTGGCTCCACGACGGCAAACGTCTGGTGATGCTCAGCGATGCCACGGGCGAAGAGGCGCTGGAGGTCCACACCGCCGATGCCAGTGCTGAGATGGAACGCCTGGAAGGGCTGGACATCGGTCGTCCGGTCAATCTCCTCGCCTCACCCACGCAGCCGGAGGTCGCCCTGAGCAACCAGCGCAACGAACTCATCCTGGTCAACCTGGAGACGCGCACGGCCCGCGTGCTGGACCAGAGCCGCTACGCGCGCATGCGCGGCATCGCCTGGTCACCCGATGGGCGCTGGCTGGCCTATGGCTTTGCCGACACGCAGCAGACCTCGCTGATTAAACTCTGCCAGGTCGAGACCGGCGAAACCTTTGCCGCAACCCGGCCGGTGCTGCGCGACGGCTGGCCGGCATTCGATCCGGAGGGGAAATATCTCTACTTCCTCTCGTTCCGCGATTTTGATCCGGTACGGGATAGCATGCATTTTGACCTGGGTTTTCCCACCGGCATGCGTCCCTACCTGATCACTCTGCGCGCCGACATTCCCTCACCCTTCATTCCCACCCCGGCCTGGCTGGAGCCGAAGCAAGCAAAGCCCGACGGGGACGACTCCAAAGAGAAGGAGGAGAGCAAGGACAACGCCTCCGAGAAGGACGAGGCGAAGGAGGAAACAAAGCCCGAGGCAAAATCCGAGGTCAAGCCGATCCAGATTGATCGGGACGGCATCAGTGATCGCGTGATCGCCTTCCCGGTTCCGGCGGGGCGCTACGGGCAGATCCGGGGGATCAAGGGCAAAGCACTCTTTACTACCTTCCCGGTTGAGGGCACCCTGAGCCGCCCCAACAATGGGGGGCTGACCCCCGCGCGCGGTCGCATCGAGATGTATGAGTTTGACGATCAGAACCACGAGGTGCTGGTCGAGAGCGTAGCCAACTTCGCCATCTCGCAGAACGGCAAGTCGCTGGTCTACTGGGCGGGCAACCGGCTGCGGGTGCTCAAGGCGGGGGAGAAGCCCAAGAGCAACGGCCCGCCGAGTCGTAAGAGCGGCTGGATCGATCTGCACCGGGTGCGGGTCGCGGTTGCACCGCCGGCCGAGTGGGAGCAGATGTACCGCGAAGCCTGGCGCTTGCAGCGTGACCAGTTCTGGACGGCGGATATGTCCGGCGTGGACTGGCAGACGGTCTACCAGCGCTACCTGCCGCTGCTGAAGCGGGTGGCAACCCGGGCGGAGTTTTCCGATCTGCTCTGGGAGATGCAGGGCGAACTGGGCACCTCGCACGCCTACGAGATGGGCGGCGATTACCGGCGTTCGCCGCGCTACTACCAGGGCTTCCTGGGAGCCGACCTGGATTATGATGCGGAGACGAGCAGCTATCACATTGCGCGCCTGCTCCATGGTGATGTCTGGGATGAGGAGGTCAGTTCACCACTGGCACGCCCCGGTCTGAATATTCAACCGGGAGATCAACTGCTGGCGATCAACGGGCGCCGCCTGGGACCGGAGTTATCGCCCCAGGAGGCACTGGTCAACCAGGCCGGGAATGAGGTGCTGCTGACCCTCGCCGGGGCCGACGGCGCCGCGCCGCGCACCATCTCGGTCCGGACGCTCCGCAGCGAGACGGCGCTACGCTACCGCGAGTGGGTGGAACATAACCGGCAGCAGGTGCATGCGGCTACCGATGGGCGGGTGGGCTATGTCCATATTCCCGACATGGGTGCGCGGGGCTATGCCGAGTTCCACCGCAGCTACCTGGCCGAAGTCGCCCGCGAGGGGTTGATTGTTGATGTGCGCTTCAACGGTGGCGGCAATGTCTCGCAACTCATCCTGGAGAAGCTCGCCCGGCGGCGGATCGGCTACGATGTGCAGCGCTGGGGCGAACCGGCACCCTACCCGGACGACTCGGTGCTGGGGCCGCTGGTGGCGATCACCAACGAGCAAGCCGGGTCGGACGGGGACATGTTTAGCCATGCGTTCAAACTGATGAACCTGGGACCACTCATCGGCAAGCGCACCTGGGGCGGCGTGATCGGGATCAATGTGCGCGACTCGCTGGTGGATGGCGGCGTGACCACCCAGCCGGAGTTTTCGTTCTGGTTCCAGGATGTGGGCTGGGGGCTGGAGAACTACGGCACCGAACCCACCATCGAGGTCGATATCCGCCCGCAGGAGTATGTAGCCGGGCAAGATCCGCAACTGGAGCGGGCCATCGCCGAGATCCAGCGGCTACTGGAGGAGAACCCACCGCAGTTGCCGGACTTTGGCGACCGCCCGCGACTCGAACTGCCCCGGCTCCCCGGCAGCGAGCCGGAGGAGTAACCGGACGGGGAACGGAGGGACGCGCGGCAACAGTACGGTGCATTGAATGCATCCTACGGCGTGCGGCCGCTACGGCGTGCGGCCGCAGAACGGTGCATTGAATGGCACCCTACGGCGGGTATGGCGTGCGGTCGCCGGGCGTTCGCCACCGCCCGGCCCCCAGTGTTGGAGTCCCGGCTTTAGCCGGTTCCGGCCGCACACTGGCTAAAGCCGGGACTCCTGGTGTACTGTCCGGATTTCATGTTCAAAGTTCATTAGTCGGTGGATGCCGGCCGGGGCTGCGGCAGACTGCCGGGAACGCCCAATCCGGCTGAAGCCGGGACTCCCGATCGCGGATGTCTGGCTTTAATGTTCAAACTTCTTGAGCCGGATGGGATGTCTGCCGGGACAGGGCAGACTGTCCCCTGTCCCCTACAAACCTACCCCTCCACTGCGACACCTTCCGTGCCAACCATGCGCTCGAGTTCCTCCACCAGCGCGGGCGAGAGATTGACGGTATAGCGCGGGCGCAGCACCACGGTGCCGATACCGTTGGGCAGGTAGAGCTGCACCCGGTCGGCGCCCTCGTGTGAGCGCAGCAGGCTATCGGCTGCTTGCATCAGACCAACGTCGGCATCAAAATCGCCGGTACGCGGCAGGTAGAGATGCAGGCAGCGTGTAGGCGGCTGGTAGCTACTGCCATTGCCGTTGCCGGCATAGCCATTCTCGTGACCATTGCCATTGCCGTTGCCGTTGCCGTTATCGCTATCCAGACTAACCTTCGTGCGCGCCCGGATCACCGTTGGCGTGGGGGTGGCGGCCGGGGCAGGCTGGGGCGCAGGTACCGCCGGCGCGGCGGCATCCGCCGGATGTGGCTCCGGCGCGGCAGGAAGCGCATCCGGTTCCGGCGGTGCTCCCTCTTCCTCACCCAATCCCTCGATATCCATCTCGGGCTGGACGGCAGCGGTTGCAGGAGTGCGGGCCAGTGTATCCAGGGAAGCGCAGCTCTCGACAATTAATTGGAGCGTATCGCGGCGGTTATCCACCTTCGCGGTAATCTGCAGCACCGCATCATCTTGCAGCAGCTCGCTATACTGCTCCAGCGTCTTGGGGAAGACCACCAGTTCGATGGTGCTCTCCAGATCCTCGAGCGCGGCGACCAGCATGGTATCGCCCTTCTTGGTGGAAATGCGCCGCAGCCCCGTCAGCATCCCGATAAAGGTCTGGGTCTTGCCGACAATCTCGGCGGTAATCTCACTCAGGCGGATAGTGCCACTGGTGTCGATCCCCTTGAGCGCCTGCACAATCGGATGCGCTGAGATATACATTCCCAGCAGTTCCTTCTCCCAGGTCAGTTGCTCTTTCTGCTGCTCGGGGGTTTCGCTCAGGATCGGCAGCGGAATGGAGCTAACGCTGACATCGGAAGCCTCAGCACCGCCGCCCATCATGTCAAACATGGTCACCTGCCCGGCCTCGCGCGCCTTCTGCGCATCGATCCCCGCCGAGAGTGCCTGATCAAGGATAGCGAGCTTCTGGCGGCGTGTCCCCGGCAGGTTGTCCATCGCGCCCGCCTTGATCAGCCCCTCAACCGTGCGCTTGTTCAGCGCATGACGATCCACCCGCGCGCAGAAATCCTCCAGGTTCTCGAATGGTCCTTCCGCATCGCGGGCGGCGATAATCTTCTCAACCGGCGCCGTGCCGACATTCTTGATTGCCGACAGACCAAAGCGGATGCCGCGCGCATGCACGTTATCGGCGGATGCCGCGGCTTGCTGCACCTCCTCAATCGTAAAGCCCAGGCTACTGCTGTTCACATCCGGCGGCAGGACTACCACACCCAGCCGGGAGGCTTCATTCACGCCCTTGGCGACCTCCTCGGTATCGCCCGCCGCCGCCGAGAGCACCGCCGCCATATACTCGGTCGGATAGTTCACCTTGAGGTAGGCGGTCTGATAACTCAGCAGCCCGTAGAGCGTCGAGTGGGGTCGGTTAAAGGAGTAGCCCGCGAAGGGCAGGATCAGTTCCCAGAGCTGATCGGCCTGCTGCTGCGTCAGCCCCTTGTGCAGACAGCCCTCCTTGAACTTGACCTCGTTCTCGGCCATCAGATCTTTCTTCTTCTTACTGATGGCCTTGATGACAATATACGCCTGACCCAGCGTAAAATCGGCGACGGTCTGGAGCAGTTGCATAATCTGCTCCTGGTAGACGATCACGCCGTAGGTATCGCTCAGGATCGGCTCCAGGATGGGATGCAGATACTCAATCGCCTGGGGATTATTCTTGTTGCGAATATAGTTGGGGATCTGCTCCAGCGGGCCGGGCCGGTAGAGCGCCACCATCGCGTAGAGATCCTGCACGCGGGTGGGCTTCAGTTCCCGCAGGTAGCGGGTCATGCCCGCCGACTCAAACTGGAAGACGTTGGTTGTCTCGCCGCGACTCAGACTCTCAAAGGTTTTGCGATCCTCCAGCGGAATATCCACCAGTTCCATACGCTGCCCGGTGGTGCGCTCGATATAGTTAAGCGCCTCGGCCACCACCGAGAGGTTAGTCAGCCCCAGGATATCCATCTTGAGCAGCCCGATATTCGCCAGCGTCGGCCCTTCGTAGGCCGCCATCACCGCGTTCTCGTCCTTGGTGGTGCGCTGCAGCGGCACGATATTCTCAAGCGGGTTCCGGCTGACCACCACACCGCAGGCATGTGTGCCCACGTTGCGCATGCGCCCCTCCACCCGCCGGGCCTTGTCGAGCACCTCACCCAGCCGGGGATCGCTCTCGCGGATCTGGCGCAACTCGGGGACGCGCTCGATCGCCTGCTCAATCGTGATGCCCACCGGCAGCGGCGGGATCAGCTTGGCGATGCGGTCCACCTCGCTCAGCGGCACATCCAGCACACGCCCGACATCGCGTAGCGCGGCCTTGGCCCCCAGGGTGCCGTAGGTGATAATCTGCGCGGTATTCTCGCGCCCATACTTCTGCGCGATATATTCGAGGATCTCGTGGCGGCGGCTGTCGGCAAAGTCGGTATCGATATCGGGCATCTCCAGGCGCTCGCGGCTGAGGAAGCGCTCAAACAGCAGCTTATTCTCGACCGGATCCACATCGGTGATACCCAGGCAGTAGAGCACCAGCGACGCGCCCGCCGAGCCACGCGGCAGGCAGGGGATGCCCCGCGAGCGGGCAAACTTCACATAGTCCCAGACGATCAGCATATAGTCGGGGAAACCGGTGGCGTTAATGACATCAAGCTCATCATCCAGCCGCCGGACATACGTTTCGGGCGGGTTGCCGTTCGTACGCCGCATCAAACCCTCTTCGCAGAGCAGGCGCAGGTAGGAGGCGGCATCATGCCCTGCCGGAATTTCAAAGGCGGGCAGTTCCACCCGGCCAAAGTCAAGATCGAGGTTGCACAGCTCGGCAATTCGCCGGGTGTTCTCCATCGGCGCGGTGCCATACCGCTTGAAGCGCTCCCAGATCTCATCACCACTCATGATGTGGTAGCTGTCGTCCATGTCGCGCTTCTTGGCGCAGAGTTCGCCCAGTGTCATGTTATAGCCCATCGCCAGGATCAGCCGGTGGGTCTCGATATCTTCGCGGCGCACAAAGTGGGTGTCATTGGTGATGACCAGCGGAATGCCCAACTCCTGACCGATGCGCACCAGTTCATCGTTGATGCCCTCCAGCTCAGGGACATCCTCGTGCAGTTGCAGCTCCAGGTAGTAGTTGTCGGGGCCGAAGAGATCGCGGTGCCAGGCGGCAATCTCACGCGCCCGGCTCAGGTCGCCCTGCGAAATCGCCTGCGGGATCTCCCCGGCCATGCAGGTGGAGGTGGCAATCAGTCCCTCTTTGTGCTGCTCCAGCAGTTCATGGTCGATGCGCGGCTTGTAGTAGAAGCCGTCCAGGTGGGCGCGGGTGGTCAGCCGGACCAGGTTGCGGTAGCCCTCCGCATTTTTTGCCAGCAGCAGCGCGTGGTAGTAGTTGCGACTCTTCGGGGAGCGGTCGTTGTGCGCACCGGGGGCCATGTAGGCTTCGACACCGATAATCGGCTTGACCCCGGCCTTCTTCGCCGCCCCATAAAACTCCATCGAGCCATACATTACCCCGTGGTCGGTCAGGGCAATGCTATCCATCTCCAACTCGGCCGCGCGCCCGGCAATCGCCTTCGTCGGCGCATACCCATCCAGCAGACTATACTCCGAGTGAACATGCAGGTGGACAAAATCTTTCATGAGTTATCCATGGCAATAGTCAGATTTTCACAAAGCAGCGCCCCGGCAACGGCAGAGCGCAACCGACCGTTCGGCAACTGACGGCTGCCAACGGCAAGAAATGCTTTACACTTCGACAAAGGTTCGTAGTTGTGTTTTGACATTCCCGTGGGGCATGCGAACAATCTTGCGTGTCGGGTTGTCTGCCGTTTGGCATCATGATGCACTGTTCCGGCACAGCCCAACCCCGGCAGCATGGAATGCAACCGCACCGCCCCAATTATAGCACAGACATGCCGGGAAAAGGTGCATACAGGCGGTGGATTTTGTAAGTAATTTTGTGGATAAGCTGTGGATTACTGCCGCTCTACGTCAGCAGCGTGCGCAATCGCGCGGCCCCGCTCAGGGCCGAAATTCCCCCAGATAGAGCCCAGACCGGGCGACGAAGACCCGTCTGATCTTGGCACCAGCGGCCAGGGAGGTGCGGCTGCAAGCCGCACATACAGCCTTGGCACCAGCGTCCAGGAAGGTGCCGGCTTGCAGCCGCACACAGCCCCGCTCAGGGCCGAAATTCCCGCGCCGCCAGCCGGCCAACCTCCTGACCGGCGAGGATCAGGGGCAGTTCATCTTCAGCGGTGTAATCGTGGCGCTCCCGGTAGACCGGCAGTGCATCCGGCCCGGTCGGGTCGCTGTAGACCTCGATCTGCTGCTCGGGCAGGCTCACAATCCAGTAGCGGGGTATGCCTGCGCGGGCGTAGACGCGCTGCTTGAGCATGCGATCGCGCTGCAGCGTGGTGTCGACCACCTCGACCACCAGGGCCAGATCCGCGGGTGCAGGATGACGATCAACGTAGTCGCGTCGCGCACCACACACAATCATCACATCCGGCTCCGGCTCGCTCTCTGCCGTGGTGATGGGCTGCCGGGCATCAACATACCAATGGTGGCACAGGCATCCCCAGCCCCGCAACCGCTGAACTGCGCAACCACCCGGGGCATCGTGCCGGACAATCACAACCAGCGCAGCGCGGCAACCCCCGCAACCGCTGAACTGCGCAACCACCCGGGGCATCGGACCACGAAACCCGCGACATTGTACGCAACCCGCGAACAGACCGCTGTCGCGTCTTTCGCGTCCGTTCGCCCCTGCGCGGTCCAGATGTCTCCATGGAGGCCAGACCGTCCACGAATAAGACCACGAATACACGAATGGTGAGCGTTGCCGGCGTTGCGGTATACTACTGCCCACGCTTGCTTGTGCGGTGAGATAGCGCGCTCCCACCTCCCTCCGCGCCACCCGCGAACAGACCGCTTTCATGCCTTTCGCGCCCGTTCGCCCCTTTCGTGGTCCAAATATCCTCGCCTCCTCGCGTCCTCGCGTCATCGCATCATCCTATGCTAGAATACCCACCAGACGCAGACGACACACACCGCCGCGCATGCGCCGGCACAGGATGACACTGAAAAACATGGTGGCGCGGGGATAGGGCGTCGGAGCATTGCCGCCGCGCTGTATTGCACCACCCGAGACAACCATAATGCCTGACATCTACGATTACGATGTCTTTATCTCCTACAGTTCAGTTGACCGGGCCTGGGTCCGGAATGAACTGCTGCCCGTCCTGGAGGGCGCGGGCCTGACGGTCTGCATTGACTACCGCGATTTTCAGGCCGGTGCGCCGCGCCCGGAAGAGATCCAGCGTGCCGTTGAGACCAGTCGCCGGACGCTGCTCATTCTAACGTCAGACTACCTGGCGAGTGAGTGGGCTAACTTTGGCAATATGATGGCGCAGTTCCTCGACCCGGCTAACCGGGAGCGCAGCATGATTCCGCTGATCCTCACGCCATGCGAACTGCCACCCCGTATCGCCTACCTGACCCCGGTCGATTTTGCCGGTGCAACGGTGGCGGAAGATCGGGAAATTGAGCGGCGCAAGCTCCTGACCGCGCTGGGCCGGCCACCGCTGCCGGAGACGCCCCCACCGCCGGAGCGGCAAGACTGGCTGCTGGCGCATCCCTACGCCATGCCGCCCCACTTCACCGGGCGGGCGGACGAGCAGGCGCAGTTGAGCGCCTGGCTGAACGGCGACGCGGCGCATCCGCTGCTGCTGCTGCGGGCGCTGGGGGGCTTTGGCAAGAGCGCCCTGGCCTGGCACTGGCTGCTGCAGGCGGTTGACCCGGCCCGCTGGCCGCGTGTGGTCTGGTGGAGCTTCTACGAGAGCGAGGCCACGTTTGCGAACTTCCTGCGCGTGACCCTGGCCTACCTGGGGATCGCCCCGGATAGCCGGCCCGGTCCCCGCCAACAGGCGGAGGCGCTGCTGGACTGTCTGCGTCGGCCCGGCCTGCTGCTGATCCTGGATGGCTTTGAGCGCGAGTTGCGCGCCTACAGCGGGATGGGCGCGGCCTACCAGGGGGATGCGCCGGCGGCGAGCGCCGCAGAAACAGTGGCGGATGAACGCGCCCGGCGGGCATGTATCTCGCCCCTGGCCGACGACTTCCTGCGGGCGGTGGCAACCCTGCCGGGGCTGCGCGGGAAGCTGCTGCTGACCAGCCGGCTACGCCCAGGCGCGCTGGAGGGCCACGGCGGGATGCTGCTGCAGGGCGGCCGGGAGATCGCGTTGGCGGAGATGCAGCCCGCCGATGCGCTGGCCTTCTTTGGGGCGCTGGGTATTCGCGGCAACCGCGCCGAAATCGCGGCGGCCGGGGCGCGCTACGGCTACCACCCGCTGAGCCTGCGGCTGCTAGCCGGGCTGATCTTGACCGACCTGCACCAGCCGGGGGATATCGCCGCCGCCGCGCGGCTGGATGTGAGCGGCGATCTGATCCAGCGGCAGCACCACGTCCTGGAACAGTCCTACGCCGGCCTGCCCCCGGCGCGACAGCAGTTACTCAGCCGCATCGCCTGCTTCCGCAGCCCGGTCGCCTATGCTGCCCTGGTCGCCATTGCCGACACGAACCAGGCGGAGCATGACAGCCCGGACCAGGCCCCGGCATCCCGGCACCCGATCACCCCGGCACAGGTAGACCGCGACCTGCGCAGTCTGCTCGAACGCGGTCTACTCCAGCGGGATGAGCGGACCAACCGCTTTGACCTGCACCCGATTGTGCGCCGCTACGCCTACGACCGGCTGGGGGACGCGACCCGCCGCGCGGCCCACGGTCAACTGCGCGACTACTTCGCCGAGGTAGAAGTCCCACCACGGGTAGAGAACCTGGACGAGTTAATACCGCTGATCGAACTCTATCACCATACGGTGAGGGCGGGACAATACGATACGGCTTTTAACCTCTTCCAGGATCGTCTTCACAACACTCTCTATTTCCAGTTCGGAGCCTACCAGTTACGCATTGAAATGCTGGAGGCACTCTTCCCCAGTGGCAAGCCCTGCAACATAACGGGGCAGGACAACCTGCCCCGTTTGATGAACAAGCACACCCAGGCGTGGACACTGAACGAATTAGCAAATAGTTATAGCGCCAGCGGACAGCCGCGCCGTGCCATACCGCTTTACAATCAGCACAATAAGATTCACGAAGATCTGCCGAGACATACCATATGGTCGCAAGATGAGGTTTCCGAGAAGCAACGTAATGTGAGCAATGCTATCGGTCTAGGAAACCTGGCGTACCATCAGATGATGATTGGAATGCTGCGGACTGCCGAAACCAACCTGTGCCGCCAAATTGAACTCTGCGAAAGGAACTACGTTTCTAGCAAGGCCGATTGGAGCATCGAGCAGTTTAATGGGATGGTTGGAACCCAAGAAATGGGACGACTACTGTCCTACCGGGGTATGTGGGGGGGCAAAAATAAAATTGGCAGTATCCACGGATTATTGGGAGATGATAGATGATATGCAGGGACATTTCATAGATGAAGCCTACCGTGTATTGCTGGCACTACTGCAGGTACGAGCAGCCGCATTACAATCGCCGCAGACAGTGCCTACCGCCCATGTCGCCACCGATCATGCTTCCACCGCCCTGGCCGCCGCCCGGCGCGCCCTGGAACTGGCGGATGAGGATGCTCGTATCAGTTACCCCGTTGAGCGGGACTATGTGCGGGCGCACTGGCTGCTGGGCGCGGCCCACCGGGTCAACGGCGTGCCGGCGTCCGACCGAGAGCAGCACTTCGCCGCCGCCGAGCAACACCTGACCGAGGCGCTGACCCGCTGCCGCAGCATCAACCTGGTTGACCACGAGGCCGATATCCTGCTGGAACTGGCCCGGCTGCGGGCGACAACCGGCAACCGCACGGCGGCGCTAGGCCTGGCGCAGGAGGCGCTGACGATCACGGAGCGCTGCGGCTACGTGTTGCCGGGCGCGGACGTGCATCTGGTGCTGGCGGGGATGTATGCAGGTCTGGACCACGAAATGGGGACGCTGGACCACGAAGGCCGCGAAAGCGAACGCGAAACGCGCGAAATGGGGGCACTGGACCACGAAAGCCGCGAAAGTGAACGCGAACGCCGCGAAATGGGGACGCTGGACCACGAAGGCCGCGAAAGTGAACACGAAAGCCGCGAACGCGAACGCGAACGGTGCGAACGGCGGGAGCAGGCGTTGGGGTATGCGCGGGCGGCGCGGCGGCTGGCGACCTGCGATGGCCTGCCGGACTATACCTATCGGGTGGCGTATGACGAAGCGGGGCACCTCCTGACCCGCCTGGGCGAACCGCCCACCGACGGCTGACCGACATACCGTTCAATGGTCGCATTGCGTATGTTAGTGTCACGCGGTGACAACCCGGGTTGTGGTGCGGGGAGCGAACCATTGCGCGGATATCGCCGTGAAATGCGGTGAAATCCCTCCCGCCGGTCAGGATGACATGGGTTTTCGGTGCCGCGCGGTGCGGCGTTGCCGCGGCACTGCATTCCGGTGGCATGCCTGCCGGGGCAGCGGCATACCGCCGGGAATGCCTGATATACCATTACCATCCGGGAGTCCCGGCTTTAGCCGGTTGGATACCTGCCAGTTTAATTGCATACCACCGGGAACGCCCGATCCGGCTGAAGCCGGGACTCCTGTTCAGTGATGTCCGGATTAGAAATTCACACTCCGTAAGTCGGGACGCCCGATCAGTGATGTCTGGATGTAATGTTCAACGGTCATCAGGCGGTCAGCAGACCAGACCGATCTCCGCAGACCGGTCTGGTCGCGCTTTCCGGTGGCGCAAGTCACCCGTGATCAGCGATACTCCAGGGTGGGATGCTGCTGTAGCAGGCGCTGTAGCTCTGCCGTCGTCGGGTCGGTGGAGGCGGTGATGCCGAGCAGTTCGCTGAATGAGGGCCGGCGCTGGTAGCGAATCACGCGTGGCTCGTCCTCGATTGCGCCCAGTTCGGCGGCCCGGGTGATCGCATCCTCCCGGTAGCCCAGCGCATCGATCAGCCCCAGATCCAGCGCCTGCTCGCCGTTGTAGATCCGCCCGTCCGCCAGGTTGCGCACCGCGTCCTCGTCCAGGTCGCGCCCGGTGACGATCACTCCAACAAAGTCATCGTAGGCCGCGTTGACCAACTGCTGCCAGATATCCCGCTCCGCCGGTCCCAGCGGCTCGTAGGGAATGCCCATATCTTTGAAGCGACCCGACTTGATAATCTCAATCTCCAGCCCGATCTTGTCGAGCAACTCCTCGGCATTGGGGCTCTGCCCGATCACGCCGATTGAGCCGGTAATCGTCTGCGGCATGGCGATAATCTCATCGCCGGCCACGCTGATGTAGTAGCCGCCCGAAGCCGCCACGTCGCTCATCCAGACCACAATCGGCTTATTGACCTGCTGCAGCGCGTTGTAGATCCGATCCGACGCCGCGACGCCGCCGCCGGGACTGTTGACATGCAGCATAATCGCCTGCACATCCTCGTTGGCGTCGGCCTCCTGTATCAGCGAAACAAGATCACCGGCGGCGGCAACCTGGGCATTCAAGGGCGTGCCCTCACCGCCGACAATTTGCCCTGTGACATCGATAATGGCAACCGCCGGGCCGGAGGTCGGTCCCGACACATGCACCTGGCGCAAGTCATTCGGCCCGGTCGCCATCGTCGGCGATGAAAACGAGCCGGCAACCAGCGCGAACGCCACGGCGATCACGCCACAGGCCACCACGGGCAGGCCAAACCCGACTGCTACGCCGAGCAGCAGCCAGAGTGGGGCGCGATTACCGGATTGTTTTTGGGTGTGCCGGGGGGCGGGTTGCGGTGTGGATTGGGGCGCGGGTTGCGGTGCGGGTGGTGATGAAGTCTCAGATGAAGTCTCATCGGTCATTGTTCTACTCCTTTACCTATTCGTCGAGGGCATCTGATGAAAGCTGCGTGATGCTCTGCGCAATCATAACCGTATCGCCATCAAAAGCGGGAAAGATATCATTCAGAAAACCGGGGTCGATCTCCTCTGGCATATCTTGCGGATCGAGGTGGCGCACCCGGCCACGCACCAGCAGTATATCACCTTCCGCGACATCGGCGGTGCCGTCGGCGGCAACGACCAGCAGCGTATCGCTACTCAACAGCGGCATGTCAGTGATCTGGAAGGCGGCTGCACCAATCAGGGATACCACAATCCCGCGCACGGTAACGGGTTCCCCTGCGTACTGCTCCGGGAAATCGTCAATATTGCTGAGGGGAACAACCGGCCCGGCGGTATCGGCCGGCAGCGTGACCGTGGCGATAGCGGTCTGCATGGCCTGGACCGTGGCGCGCGCAGCCCCGGTCGGTTCGGGCGTGGTGTCCTCGGTTGCAACCGGCTGCGCGCCGCACGCCACAAGTAGCAGGCCGCATAGCAGCATGCCGGCGGCGCGGCGGGAGTATCCCGGCTTCACGTTACGGAGAAAACGTCGCGCTATCACCGGGTTGCTACTCCTCCGTCTGCGGCAGTTCGGCCGGCCGCACCGATGAGGCCACCAGCGTGGGCTGGTTCTCGTAGTCTATCCCCAGTTCAATCTGGGGATCGAAATCGAGATCGCGGTTAAAATCAACGGCGTAGAATGGCTGGACCATGCCGCGCACCCGCACTTCCATCCCATCTTCCAATTCCGCCGGCAGATCCTGATCTTGCAGCACCACCAGGATGTTATCCTGAATGGTCAACGCCTGGTTGTCACTCATACGGAACACCTGTGCGTCAAACACGGCGGTGACAACACCCTCGACAACCACCAGATTACCCAGAAATGCCTCCGGATCGGCCAGAATATCGCTGGACATAACCTCGGTCATCTCGTCCTCGGATACGTCCATAATTTCCCAGGCGACGATAACCGTGCCCTCTTCCAGGCCGGGGAACATATCGTCCATCACATCCAGGTCAATGTCGGTCTCAACCGCATCCAGGTCGATCCGGCGCACCGTCCCGCGCACCACCAGCATATCCCCCCTGGCGAAGTCGGTCTGGCCCTGGGGATCGACCACCAGCACATCGTCGGCCCCCAGCAATGCCGGGTCGTCAAACTGAAATGCATGCTCGCCAACGATGGCGGACACCATCCCGCGTACCGTCACCGTCTGGTTGAGGTAGGCTCGCGGGTCGTTATCGATTTCGCCCAGAGCGACAACCGGACCATCGGGATCATCCGGCAGGGTGATGCCGGCAGCTTCAGTCTGCACCTCGTGCATAAACGCCGAAACCTCTTCCGTCATGGCGGTCTGCTCCGCCACGGGTGTTTCCGCGCTTTCGGTGGCGACGCTGTCCACATCCTCGGCTTGTTCTTGTTGCGCGTTACACGCCCCAGCAGCAGGCCGAACATGAGCAGCAGTACCGCCCCGACATACCGCCCCGGTCTACCGCAGTCAGCCGGAGCATGTCGAACACCGCGCTGCCCCGGCGAGTCGGCGCGGCGCGGCTGCGGATGGATGCACGATCGTATCATTATTAAGTGACTCCTGGGGGACGGTGTTGTTACCATCCCCGGCTACACTACTCGGTATGATGCGGCTGGACCGAGCGGGTCAGCACAACCACCGCCGCCGCCGCCGTAATGACATGCATAAGCATCAGGCTGATAATCCCCGCCGGTGTCTCTCCCGGAACAATGTTGGTGAAGAACATGGCGATATTTGGAATAAAGGAGATCAGCAAGAAAATTACTGAGATAATCCAGAAGAGCCGGATGGGTTGTCTGGTGAAGCGTACCAGCGCAGCAAAGATCAGCGTTGCGCCCACCACGCCCACAAGCGTAAAGACGGCAATCCGTGGAATCTGGAACGGCGCAAACTCGGCTGGAATAGAGGCAACCGATATTGTAAACATACGAACCATAAAGTTCCCGGCGATGGCGATAAGAAATGCGCTCAGGCTGGCCCACCAGAGACGGCCAACAGTTGTACGTTCGCGTACTATTGGATACGTTGATTCGGTCATAAACTACCTTCTCCTTTAGCGATAAGCGATAAAAATACGGTCAGTAAATCGGTATCGGATCGTGTTACTCCCATCCCTTCTCTATGGAGTACGGCAGCTATACTGCCGCCTGGAAATATCCTTACCCCGCACTCGGCACACCTTCACTGGAACCGCTACGCCAGCGTCGCACCTGGAAGGAGAGGGCCAGCATCAGCGCACCAAAGAAGATCGCGTAGGCTCCAATCAACCAGATCACCGCCAGCGCACCGGAACCGGGCAGAATGATCAGCAGCAGGCCAAACAGCATGGAGATCACACCGCTTAAACCCAGCAGCCACTCGTTAGAGATCTCCTTGCGTAACCGGATAGCGGCGACAATCTCGAAAATACCAGTGATCAGCGCCCAGAATGCAATCAGGAAGAGTAAGACCAGCGCGGTAATGCCCGGCCAGATAAAGGTCAGCACCCCGGCAAAAACGCCGACAATACCCTCAAGCAGCAGCACCCACCACTGCGGCGCTTCCTGATTGCGCAGTGCCACAATGATCGAGAAGATTCCATCGACCAGCACATACGCGCCAAACAGCGCGACCAGCACAAACAGCGAAATTTGCGGCCAGATAAAGGTCAGCAGGCCAAAGATAATGGCAGCGATACCGCGCAACGCCAGTACCCACCAGCTTCGGTTAAGCATTATTGACATTGGTTTATCTCCTTCAGTTCTCTTTTCCGGAAGTCAGGGAATGCATGAAATGTTTCGGTCAAGCATACGGACGCGCAGCAGCACGTCCCTACGGTAGTGCATTTCTCGTTCTTCCAGGTAGCTATGGGGACGCGCAGCAGCGCGTCCCGACGTGCTATGCTCCCCGTGTGCGGGCCTCGCCTGCGGCCGGGTAGGGTGCATTGAGTGCCAGGTCTGGGTTCTCCAGCAGTTCCAGTGGTACTTTCTGCTGGGAGCGAATCCACTCGGGCGCTACCTCGCGCTCGTCCTCGGAGCGGTTCATCACAAACGCCGCGATCAACCGTCCGCTCCAGAGCCACCAGATGCTAAAGCTGCCGCTGTCGATATCGCCCCGCTGGATCACCGAAGTTGCGCCGGCAGGATCGCCCCAGAACTCCCAGGAGAGATCGAAGACATCGGAGAAGAAGTAGGGCACCTGCACAAAGGGCTCGCGCCGGTTGGTCAGGAGGCGCGCGACATGCCGCCCCTGCTCAACGGCGTTGTCCCAATGCTCGATGCGGCGCTGCTTGTCGTACAACATATCATAGTAGTTGGCAATATCGCCCGCCGCATACACATTGGGAATATTCGTCTCTAGATATTCATTCACGACCACGCCATTGTCGAGCATCAGCCCGGTGCCCTCGAAAAGCTCGGTGTTTGGGATAACGCCTAACCCGGCGACGATCATCTCGGCAGGCAGATAATCACCATTTTTAAGGCGCACACCCGACTCGCGGCCATTCCAGGAGAAGGAGACCGGCTCGGCATTTTTATGCAGACGTACCCCGCGTTCTTCGTAGTAGCGCTCAAAAAAGTCGGACATCTCAGGGGTGAACAGCTTATGCATTACCCGATCGCCATGCACCAGCAGATCGGTCTCCAGGCCGCGCTGCTGCAACTGCGAGGCAACTTCCATGCCGATATAGCCCCCACCGATCACGACGGCGTTCTGGGTATCCTGAGCCTGCACCCGAATACCGCGCGCATCGTCCAGACTGCGCAGGTAGATGATGCCTTTCTGGTCGGCACCGGGGAGATCGAAGGTGCGCGGGCGTACACCGTTGGCAATCACTAGCTTATCGAAGCCGATCTGCTCGTCGCGCGTGGTGTGCAGCAGCTTCTTCTCTAGATCAACAATATTGACCTCGGCAGAGAGCCGGACATCGATCCCATGCTGATTGTAGAAGTTCTCGTCGTTGACCAGCACGCCCTCCGGCGGCATATCGGTCGAGAGAAAATCCTTCGAGAGCGGTGGGCGATCATAGGGCAGCGTATCATCTTTGGAGACGATACAGAGTTCGCCGGTACGTAGGCCCAACTCGGCCAGTTCTTTGGCGGCATATCCGGCGGTTACACCACCACCAAGAATAACATAGCGAAAGTGATCCATAATCTATCGCATCCTTTCCAGTGCATTGCTTCTGTGCGAAACCGTTCTAACGTTCTAACATTTCAACGATTTACGCCACATGCGCGCGCAGGCCATCATCGGGCACCCAGCCTTCTTTGCCGTCGGTGGTACGTACACGCCACCAACTATGCCCGTCAACATCCTCCGGCCCGTAGAGCACGGTCATCTGCGCGCCAGGAGCCAGTTTGCAGACTGTACCACCCGCTTCACCAGGATTTGTCCGCAACTGGTTGGAGATACCGCCGCTCTGCTCCAGCCAGGCCATACCGCCAACCGCCAGGACCGGCGCGCCGATGGTCGGGTCATGCTCCGGTGGCGTTGCGCCCTGGTTTCCCGCCTGCGCCTGCAGATTGGCGAGACGCTGGCGCAGTCTGGTAATCTCCTCTTCAACCTCCTGCACCCGGCCGCGTTGCGCACTGGCCTGGATATCGCCACCCTGCCCCTTAGCACGCTGATGGCGCTCTTCCGGGTCCATATTCTGGGCCTGGCCCAACTGGCGCGCGAGCCGGGTCGCTTCGGTTTCGCGCTCATCAATCTGCTGCTGCAACTGGCGCATCTCTGCTTGTATCTGTCGCACATCTGTCATGATCTAGGTCTCCTTTGCTCTAGAGGATATCGCAAACACGCATTACGCAGTAGGTTTCAAACCAGGCGTTTGTTCAACTGAACAGTCCGACTCGCCTGCGGCAGCGTGGTACTTGTTTGTCTTTTCCACACAAATTTTTGCACATAGTGCAAAAATTTGTGTGGAAAAGGATGGAGTCTTCCGCCCTGCCGGAGGCGAAATTACCTTCCAGGTCCATGACCGCGTAACTCCTGTTATTAACACGAGTTACGCGGTGGGCGTACAAATCAGACATGTACTTCCCCAAAGGCCGGCTTCGCCTGCGGCAGCATGGTACTTGTTTTTTCTTTTTCACAAAAAATTTGCATATTGTGCAAATTTTTTGTGAAAAAGAATGAAATCTTCCGCCCTGCCGGAGGCGAATCGGGCCGTTCGTTCAGGTGAACACCTGGTTTGGAACCGACCGCGTAACTCGTGTTATTAAGAATTAGCAGGTAAATTTGTCTCTCTAGATTTCCCTACTATGCCCGAAAGTAGCAAGCCGCCGGCACTGGTTCTCCTTGCCGGCGGCCCTGGCACGCATTAACATACGTACATTTCTCCGGGAGCGTTATGCCGGGACTAGAGGTGTCCCTGCGCGCCCTTCTCAAACAGCGGCGCATAGTCATCGGTGAGCTGCGTACGAATGTCATTCATTTCGCCGGGCGAGACCGCCTCGATCAACACTTCCATCACCACGCGGGCCTGATAGACCGCCTGGGGCTCATCGGCCTTCGTCTTCGCGCTCACCCGCTGGAAGAACTCCTTCAGTGAGAAGCTCTCGCCCTTGCCGGCACCTGCCCCGGTCAGATACTGATCGAGCGGCTCCGGCAACTGTGACGCCAGATCTTTGGGCTCGCCTCCCGCCAGGCGTTCGGCCAGGGTCGTCAGGGTCGCCTTAGTTGCAATCTCGGCATCAGCCGTGGAGCTCAGTTTCGCCCGGTTCTGTACCTGTCCAAGAAAATCGTGGTATTGCATGAGTTAACCTCCTGGTTACTTTAGTGCGATTACTTTACGTTACATAACATTCGCAAGTTCCGTGCCAGGTGAACAGCATTGACACACCCTACAGCCTTTACTGCTGCTACTGCCATCTCATATTCGCAAGTTCCGTGCCAGGTGAACAGCATTGACACTCTGGACATTCTACGAACTGCGCCGCAGCGCCGGGTAGTTCTCACCCGCTTTTGTCTGTTTCGTCAAACTGCTTCCATCCGCCACGCTGCCACTCTTCCCGAGTTGTGTTGATATCCAGTGCGCCGGCATCACGCATAATGCCACGGGTAGTGTCAACCTGCGCATCACTCACCTCGACCCCCACCAGAATGCCGCCACGCTTGACGCCCTCGGCATAGACCTGCGCCTCTTCGTGGGGGATGTTCATATTTGCCAGCGCACCCAAGATGCCACCTGCGCCGGCACCCGCACCCGTGCCGACGGCACCGCCGGCAACAATTGTGCCCAGCGTACCGACACCCAGCATCGCGCCGACTCCGGGGGCCGCCAGCGCAAACAGCGCCAGCGAGAGCCCGCCAATCCCGCCTGTAACCGCGCCGATCCCGGCCATAGCGCTGGTGGGATCGTTCTTCTGGGAAGGTGCTTCGCGCGCCGATGGTATGGCCTGCTCGCGCGCCAGCACACTGATGTCTGATTCAGGATAGCCGCGCTCGCGCAGCGTGCGTACGGCGTTGTCGGCTTTCTCGTATGTATCAAACAGTCCCAAAACGGTAGTCATAGTTCCTCCTCATATTCATGATAACTGCGTTATTCCTGACTAGATTAAAGACATCGAGTCAGTCCGATGCTGTCAGGCGTGGCCCGGCATCACATACAGACTGTGGCACCTGCGCAACAAAGGGCTGAAAGTGTTCGACAAAGAGGCTTGCCACTTCATCGGCTTGCCGGTCGTAAGCCGCCTTGTCTTTCCAGGTTTCGCGTGGCTGCAACAGCTCTGATGGAACATTCGGACAGTGTGTCGGGACATGCAACCCGAAAACCGGGTCGGTAGTCGTCTCCACAGCGGCAAGTTCGCCGGATAGGGCCGCATTGACCATCGCACGGGTGTAGGCCAGCTTAATACGATGTCCAGTACCATACGAACCGCCGGTCCAGCCAGTGTTGACCAGCCAGGGAGTAACGTCGTACTGCGCAATGCGCTCGCCCAGCATTGTTGCGTATGTTGTTGGCGGTAGCACCATAAACGGTGCCCCGAAACAGGGCGAGAATGTCGCCCGTGGTTCATCAACACCTTTCTCAGTGCCCCCTACCTTGGCGGTGTAACCCAGCAGAAACTGATACATGGCCTGGTCGGGCGTCAGGCGACTGATGGGTGGCAGCACGCCAAAGGCATCGGCAGTTAGCATAAGAATGGTACGCGGATGACCACACTGTCCATGCAAGTCGGCATTGGGAACATGCATGATCGGGTAAGACGCCCGCGTATTCTGCGTGAATGTATCGTCGGCAAAATCAACCTTCCGGGTGACTGGATCAACTGCAACGTTTTCCAGTATAGTACCAAACTGCTGACTTGCCCGGTAGATTTCCGGCTCATCCTCCTCCGAGAGATCGATGGTTTTGGCGTAGCAGCCACCCTCAAAATTGAACAACCCCCGGTCGCTCCAGCCATGCTCATCATCCCCAATCAACCGGCGTGATGGATCGGAGGAGAGTGTGGTTTTGCCCGTGCCGCTTAACCCAAAGAAGACGGCGGGATCTTCCTGGTCACCGACATTAACCGAGGCATGCATTGCCAGCACATTCTGTTGCGGCAACAGATAGTTGAGCAGGGTGAAAACCGACTTTTTGATCTCCCCACCATAGTGCGTACCGCCGATGAGTACCAACCGGCGCGCAAAGTTGAGCAGAATGCAGACATGTCCCCGGGTGCCGTCGATCTCCGGTTCAGTGGTGAAGCCGGGCACTGCTAACACGGTAAATTGCGACTTATAGTTGGCCTGCTCCTCCGGTGTGGGACGCAGAAACATATTCCAGGCAAACAGGTTGTGCCAGGCAAGTTCTGTGATGACCTGAATCGGTACGCGGTAGGTCGGATCGGCACCGGCGAAGCAGTCCTGAATGTAGATATCTTTGCCTTGCAGGTAGGCCCGCATGCGACGCAGTATCTGTTCAAACTGCTCGGGGTCAAAGGGGTGATTGATATCACCCCACCAGATCTTGTCGGCACTACGCGACTCGCGCACAATAAATTTGTCGTTTGGCGCACGCGCGGTGTGCTGTCCGGTGCGTACCACAAGCGGACCATGCCACGCAACTATCCCTTCTTTGCGGGTGATTGCATGTTCATACAGAGCAGACGGCGGCAGATTGCGCCAGACAGTGTTAACTTTACCCAGCCCGATGTCTTCGAGTCCAGCACGGGAATGGTGATCGGTCATACAGGTACTCCTTGCCGTACGAGCTATTCCTTCTCCACTACTTCAGCAGCAGCAGCATCCGGAAGATGTGACCCTACCCCAGTTTGCGCACAATCTCCACACCATTCATCCCCATATGGTGCAGAAACATTAGATGGTGCAGATCGCCGTCGTGCGCGTTAGTTCCCTGCTCCCGGGCCACGGCAACCGGGATATCGAAGGTATCCACAGCATCCGCCGGAACAACCACCCGACGCTCCAGGTTATGCGCATTGGCATACAACCGCAGATGCATTGCCGACTGGTAGGTACACAGATCGGTACAGTCGCCGATCACAACAAAGCGGTTCACCTGGGTATGTTCGGCCATCCAGTTCCCCAGCGCCGTCCCGATGCTGGAGCTAATCGAGTTCTTGGGAATGCGCGTGATCTCATCAAAGAAGGGCAGTGCCTGCAACTCCGGGACAGCTTCACTCTCGGCGGTGTCGCGGATGGCGTGCGGCGGATAGGACTGAAACTCGGGGGTATTCGGGTCGTGTGTATCCTGGGTGCGGACAAAGTTGCGCACACCCAGCGCATATGCCCGCTCAAACAGGTCGGCCACCGGGCGAGAGATGCGATCAACGCGCTCGCTTGCCAGCGGTCCCTCTTTGCAGAAGCCATTGATGACATCTACCGAGATCAGCGCGACGCGATCCGGCTTATCTGCTACCAGGTCACGCAACGGCAGTTCGTCGAGGGCGCGGTACCAGGCTTCCAGGTAGTCTAAAAACGGGCGCGTCCCTTCTGCCAGATTATGTACTTCAGTCATGGCTTTACCTCTCTTCTCGCATGTTTGCCTGGTTTACACTGACGTGCAACCCTTCATCACGACAGTAGTCTGGCGATCAGGCTGGATTATTTGTTCAAGATTGAAGCAACAGGTAATAAAACCAGTGGCGTTTGTGGCAGAACATATCAGTCCGTGGAACCGGCTCACACTGGAGAATATTGCAAATTCTGTGCCAGGCCATGGCTTGTACACAAGTTACGTGGTTGATATGCAAACCGGACGTTTCACCCGATGCAATATAGACCGCCTGCGGCAGCATGGTACACTTTTTACCTTTTTCACAAAAAAATTCACGACGTGAATTTTTTTGTGAAAAAGATCGAGAATCTTCTACCCTGCCGGAGGCAAAACCGGCCTGCGGATCCGGCACAGTCCGCACCGCGTACGTCGTGTCTTGTAGAGGACAGGGACAAAACAACACAGAACAGAGTGCGTCTGGCGCATGCCGGCGAGGAAGAGAGCTGTTCTTTCTACCGATCCGGCGTCAACTGCACAACAACCTCGCGGTCAACATGCTGTGAGAGGGTCTGAATAACCGCTTGCGGCAACGGGTCGGCGGGTATAATATTCACCGACCGGCTATCCAGGAAGATCGTGAGCAGCGTATGGCGTCCGGTGAGGCTACGTACCGGACTGGTATGGATCTCCGTCATTCGCTCCATAGCGATCTGGCGCTCGTAGGGCCGCCGCTGAAACAGAAACACCCCAGCAACCAGCGCCGGCAACAGGTAGAGCCCGTTCTGGGCGATTAAAACAAGCAGCAGCGCCGCAACGATGATCAGGAGATAGACCAGACTGAAGGGTGACCAGAATTGTGTGGTCAGAAAGATGCGGTTGGGCGTCATCACAACAACTCCCCGGTGGGGCAGCAGACGCTCAAGCGGCCATTGGCGACCTGCGGCCTCACTGGTCTCAAATGCTGTTGCCGGCGCAGCAAACAACACTTCTTCGGGGTAGGTATGATCAACCCGGCTGGCGATCCGACCAACCCGGTTGAGTCGATGCGCCAGTACATCAAACATGCTTTTTCTACTCCTCATGCATAATTATATATCATTATCAAAAATCAGTTAAAAATAGTCCGGATATATGAGGTACCAGACGTGACAGATCTTCGGAAACCTGTCACGTCTGGTACCTCCGCAGGATGTTCCGGTAAGGACGCGCTTCTACGCGTCCGCATCACATCTATGGCAAGACCCGGTTGAGCAACTGGGTCGTCGCCGATGTCACCAGGCCATAGACCAGATGCCCACCCAGTTCGACCAGATGCTGCCGGGGCGGATAAGCAGTTGGCCCTTTGGCCAGACCCAGCATCGGCACCATGATCTGACTGCCCAGCACCCAGAGACCGGTACCAAACGTCAGACCGCCGCCCAGATCCGGCCAACCGGCGGCGGGCCGCGCCAGACCGTACAGCCCACCCATGCCCATGCCATATGCCCAGTGAACCTGGTAGCTCAGGGTCGTTTTGGTCTCCTGCGACTGCGGTTCCTCGCCGGTCACCGCCTGGTAGGCAACGCGGCCAACGGCGGCAGTTGAGCCTTCATCATCGCGGGTCTGCTTCCCAATCAGCGAGAGCGAGTCGAGCGCATGGAACCCGGCATAGTCGTCCTGATCGGCGCTGCCCTGCGGCATTGGTACAAGCGCAAAATATTTGCCCATTGCTGCCAGACCAGCCACGCTGCCGGCCACACCGAGTACAAGTCCTTTCCAGGGATTGGCTGTTTGCATCACGTTCTCTCCTGACATTTACCGTTCGGCCGGAGCATGGCGCTGCCGGGCCTTCCCCGCACGCTCCTTGAATTCATCCTGGCGTTCGCCCGCAGGCTGCTGGGGCTTGCGCGGCAGCGGCTCCTCTTCGCCCATATCGACCTTCATCGAGAAGAAGCGCATCAGATCTTTGAACGCGATAATGCCGAGCAACCGATCCCCCTCGACCACCATCAGGCGCGACGCACTCGTGCGGTTCATCTTCCCCAGCGCCTCCATTGCATCCGCATGTGCATTGATCGTATTTTGCGGCGTGCAGTTGTCCGCGATCTCCCCGACCGTATAGTCATCCCACTTCTCGCGCTCGATCTTCTTCACCTCGTCCATCGTGACACAGCCGAGTAACCGGCCATCTTCTACCACCGGAAAGAGCTTGTAGTAGTGCCGGTAGACATACTCCTCAACCAGTTCGCGCACCGAGATCTCCGGCGGTATGGTCACCGGCTCAGTGATCATAAAGCGGCTGACCGGCTCACCCTCCAGCGCCTGGCGCACCAGCAGTTGCTTGTAGGACATAACCGCCGCGTTGCGCAGGAAAATCCCGATCAGGAACCACCAGATCCCGCCGATAAAGTTGCCGGCGATAAAGGAGAAAATCCCCAATCCCATCAGCAGAAAGCCAAACCCGGCACCAATCCAGGAGGTAATGCGCGTGGCCCGCCGCAGGCTACCCTGCCAGTGCCAGAGCGCCGACCGCAGCACCCGCCCACCATCGAGCGGAAAGGCCGGAATAATATTAAACAGAACCAGCAGCGTATTAATTGTTGCCAGATAGCCGACAACCGTGACAAACGGGAGCCCCAGACCGACAGCCTGCCCCAGCGCGGTCAACCCAAAGCAGACCAGGGCAATCAGCACGCTGACCAGCGGCCCGGCAATGGCAACCAGAAACTCCGTTTTGGCATCGTCCGGTTCGCGCTCCATTTCGGCCACACCGCCAAAGATGAAGAGGGTAATCCCCCGGATCGGCAGCCCGTAGCGCTGCGCAACCAGCGAGTGCCCCAACTCATGCAGCACCACCGAGACAAACAGCCCCAGTGCGCCGGCGACACCCATCACCCAGAATGTGGACGGTGCCAGGCTCGCCTCAGCGGGCAGCAGCATCGGGAAGAGGCCGGTCGCCAGGGTCCAGGTAATCAGGATCGCAATAATAAACCAGCTCAGGTCAAGCTTTATGGGAAAGCCAAACAGCTTGAATAGTTTAATTGGCTGACCAAACATCCGTTGTTCCTCCTTCTAGATTGGCCAGGCTGTCTGTTATGAACGTTGAATGTTTCATCCAGATAGCGGACTATTTTTCAAACTTCATTGCTGACAGCTTCACCATACCCAGTTAGCAAGAAATATGCCAGAAAGAGAGCCCAACAAACGGGGAGCGGCATGCAGAAAGGGCGCAGCATGCTGCGCCCCTCCGGTTCGATTGCCTGATTTTCCCCTCCGGTCAGGTTGCCCGCACCAACTGCGGCGCATACTCCACCCGGGGGTGGTAGATGCCCTGCAAACTGGTGATAAATGCCTGCCGGATCAGCACAATGTCATGCAACGTCAGCGGCGTATGATCGAGTTGCCCACTCTGCACCCGATCCGCAATGATCGAACTCACCAGATCATCAATGGTTTGCATACCGCTGGGCAGTTGTCCATGCTCGGCGGCACGTTTGGGCACCAGTTTGCCGCTCTGGGCCTTGGAGCGCACCGTCGCCTCCACCGAGTCGGCCAGCATGAGAATACCCTGCTCGCGCGTCCAGGGAATTGGCCCGGGATAGCGAAAATCGCTGATATCAACCGTGTCTTCCTGCTGCAGCGCCAGTTGATAGAAGTGCTGGATCGTATGCGTGCCATGGTGTGTCGAGATAAAGTCGATAATGGGCTGCGGCAACCGGGCATCCTGCGCCATCTTCACGCCCTCGCGCACATGATCGACAATAATCTCCGCGCTTGTGCGGGGATCAAGGTCGTTATGCACATTCTCCCGCCCGGTCTGATTGTCCGTAAAGAAGAAGGGGCGGATCGTCTTACCGATATCGTGATAGTAGGCCGCCACCCGCAGCAGCAGCGCATCGGCCCCGATCGCCTCCGCCGCCGCCTCTGCCAGATTGCCCACCGAAACACTATGATAGTACGTACCGGGCGCTTCGTGGATCAGCTTGCGGATCAGTGGCTGCGAGGGATGCGCCAATTCCATCAGTTGCAGCGGCGTCACCACCCCGGCAGCCCGGCCCACCAGGTTGAATAACCCCAGCGCCAGAATTGCCGACAGCCCACCATTCACGCTGCTGTAGAGCAGGACCATCGTAAATGTTTCCTGATCCACCTGAACAATACTGGTCGGATTAGCCAGCCAGAACGCGGTCTGGGCCAGCACCGTAACCGCCGCAATCGCCACCCCGGCCAGCAGAAAGGTCAGCGAGCGCTCGGCATTGCGCACCGACAGCACCGCGACCGTACTGCCGAACATCAGCGTCGCCGCCGTCGAAAGGGTGTTACTGTCGATAACGCCGACAATGACGCTCAGCACTGCCGCCCCGACCAGGGCAATCTGCGCATTAAAGACCACCGTCAGCACCAGCGCCAGCAGCGCCAGCGGAAAGACATACGGATGCTCCAGCCAGAGCGGCATCGACACACGGGCCAGCAATGCCGCGCCGATCACCGTCAGAATGATCACGAAGAGCGGACGGTACTGCCGGGCCGGCTCCTGCTGAAAAATGAAGAGATGCAGCATCAGCACCAGCGCCAGCAGTGCCGCCAGCATGCCGCGCCCGGCAATGCCGATCCAGTCCAGTTGCTGGGGCATCGCGCCGGTTTCCGTCAGTTTCTCAATCGTCGCCTCAGTGACAATCTCACCATCACGCACGATGACTTCACCCGCCTGCACCTCGACTTCCTGTGCCGGCACCTCGTCACGCGCCTGCTGTTTGCGCTGCTCGGTTTCTTCCTGGTCAATTGTGGTATTCACCCGCAGAAATGACGAGGTCAGAAAGCGCACCAGATTGCCCTGCGGCTCCGGCAACTGGGAAGTCCACGACGGGAGCCAGCGCTCTTGCAACAGTTGGATGGCGCGTTCATCCAGTTCAAGATCATACTGATCAAGCGAGCGCTGATACGTGCGTATCGTCTGATCGCGGACGTTTTGCCAGTTCTCATCGTCAAGCATCACGATTTCCCGCGCCACCGTCTCAGAGATCTCAACATCCGTAAACGTCTCGTCTGCTTCGGGCAGACTCACAACTGCCTCGATCTTTTCCGCCTGGCTCAGTTCCGCCGTTGTCCGAATAGTGGTAATTTCGGTCAGCAGATCATTCAACTTCTCGCGCTGCACCTGGTTGATCCCCAGATCACGATCAAACACCGTATTTTCCGGTCGATTTGCCGCCCGTTCCCGTTCGGCGACCAGCAACACTGCGCTGTCATAAGCCACACTGCGCGGCGCATGGATCGTTCGCGGGCTGGGACGACCGACCTCAAATACCCCGGATTGACCCGACTGGGGCAGCGTTAAGGCCGCCCACAACCCGGTGGTTAATAATGTCCATAGCAGAACTACGACCAGCCAGCGCGGCATGTGCGGCCTGGCACTGCCCTGGCGCTTCGTCTGGAACGGCCATAGTTGTGAGGGCCACCATTGTCGTATCATGCCCTTATCCTTCACATGAACGTGCCGGATGCACGTCTCGCCATGGGTCGTCTATTACACAAAACGTACCATGGGGTTTCTTTTAACGCCCGGCCAGCAATTCACGGGCAAGTTGGCTGAGCATCCGCCCCTCGGCCCGGCCCCGGAACCGCTCCATCAGCACCGGCATGAGCTTGCCCATATCCGCCGGGCCTTGCACCCCCAACTCGTCGATCACCGCGACAATCTGGGGACGTAGTTCGTCGGCGCTCAGTTGCTGCGGGAGATACTCTTCTAAGATACGTGCTTCCGCCTCTTCGGTTTCAGCCAGATCGGTGCGGTTAGCCTGGCGATAAGCATCGGCGGAGTCCCGCCGCCGCTTGACCTCGCGGGCAATCACCGCTTCCTGGGCCGCCGGTTCCAGCGGTGCATGGTAGTCGGCCGAAATCGCGCCCAGAGCGGCCTCGCGCGCCGCCGGATCAGCGGCCAGGCGCGTTTCGATATCCTGGACCGCCGCGTCATACCCCTGTTTGGCGGTTTCCAGTTGGGCATTCTGCAACGCCGCGCGCGCCGAGCGGATAACATTGACACGGAGTTTGTCACCACTCCGCATTGCTTCCTTGAGATCGGCCTGCAGTCGATCCTGTACTGTCATGATAATATGTCTCCTTACCTGACCTGCCTGTCCGTACAAGAGAAAAAGGAACCTGCGGCGGTGGATTATTACGGTTAACCGTGAGCCGCCTGGCTACACCTCAGCCGCCACACCACCGGGTAGAGGAGTATCGTGATCGGGTCACAGACGGATATGCCGGGGGAAAACGCGCTGCTTCTCGGCGACGATAATGGCGCGAATCTGCCCCACTGCCTCGTCAAGCCGATCTTCGCGATTAATCACCACATAGTCAAAGTGTGGTATCTGTTCAAACTCATATTGCGCCACCGACAGGCGCTGCTCAATCTCTTCCCGGGTCTCGGTCCGCCGCAGACTGAGACGCCGGCGCAATTCCTCCATCGAAACGGGCGCAATAAAGATAAAGATGGCGGCAGGCGCAATCTGCTTGATCGTTGCCGCGCCATCTACATTGACGCGCAGAATAACATCACGCCCGCTGGCAATTGCCTGGCGCACCTCGGACTTGGGAATGCCCCGATAGTTTCCATAAACCCGGGCCCACTCCAGCAGTTCATCCTGCGCGATCATCTCCTCAAAGCGCTCCGGGCTGACAAAGTGGTAGTCAAGGCCGTCGATCTCGCCGGAACGCTGCGGGCGGCTGTTCGCCGTGACAACAAAGTGAAACGGAAAGCCCAGCTCCCGCATGCGCATCAGCACCGAATCCTTCCCAACACCTGACGGACCCGAGAGCACCACCAGGAGCGGCTGCGGGGGCTGCCCTTGTAAAATTGGATTCTGGACTACATCTGTCATAGCGGTATAATACCAGGTATCTCCTAGAGACAGACCATGGTGATCTGTTTGATCGCTTTTCAGGAACCGAATGTATTTTGATGCACTAACTCTAACCGCCGTTGCCGACGAACTGCGCGCCACAATCCTTGGTGGGCGCGTACAGCGGGTGCTCCTGCCGAGTCCACTCAGCATTGGATTGGAAATCTACGCGCAGCGGCAGCGCTATCAACTGCTGGCCTCGGCCGACCCGCAGGTTGCCCGCGTCCACCTGGTCCGCGCCCGCCTTTCGCGGGGCGTCGAGCAGGCTACGCCGCTGCTGCTCCTGTTGCGCAAATATGTCCTGGGTGGGCGTATCATCGCAATCGAACAGCCCCCCCTGGAACGCATATTAGTGTTAAGTATAGCCAAAGAAACCGCGCGGCGCAACCATCTTGAGTCCCAGATCGCGCCGGAAGCAATACCCACTGAAGATGAGTCGGCTGAAGATGAGGTGGCTGACACGGAGGATGACGCCGAGCCCCCCCCGGCTGCGGCAGATCCCAATCAGCCGGCACTGCAGTGTGAACTGGTTATCGAGCCGATGGACCGGCGCAGCAATATCATCCTGGTTGACGACGATAACCTGATTCTGGATAGTGTCAAGCGGGTGACGCCGGAGATGAGCCGGCGGGTGATACTGCCGCGCCATGTCTACGAGCTACCGCCCCGGCAGGAGAAGCGTAATCCCCAGACCACCACAGCCGCCGGGATGGCCGCCCTACTCGAGAGTGGGGCGCGCTCGCTGACCCGTGCGATTGTTGGCGCGTATCGCGGCATCTCCCCGCAGGTGGCCCGCGAGGCGGTCTACCGGGCGCTGGGGCATCCCGATGCGGAGTTGAGCCCGGCACTGCCGCTGGAAGATCTGGCGAGTCATCTGCGTGAGCTGTTTACTGCACCCTGGCAGCCCACGCTGGCCTTTGAAGAGGAACGCCCGCAGGCATACGCGCCCTACCTGCTGACCCACCTCAGCGGAGCAGCGCCCCAACCCGGCATGAGCGTTGCGCTGGAAACCTTCTACGCCGCCCGCGAGAGCGTCACCGCGCACCGTCAACGACGGGAGCGCGTGCAGCAGCAACTGGCCGAAGCACGCGACCGCCTGCAGCATCAGCAACGCCAACTGGTAGCCGAGTTGGAACGCGCGCAGCATCTGGAACAGCAACGCTGGGAAGGCGAGATGATCCTGGGCTTTATGCATACGCTGTCGCCCGGCCAACAGACGCTGGAAGTGGAAGGGCAGACCATCAACCTTGACCCTGACCGCAGCCCGCTTGAAGAGGCCCAGGCCCGCTTTCGCGCGGTTGACAAGGCGAAGAGCGCCCTGGAAGGGGTACCCGAACGGCTCAAGGCGACCGAGCAGCAACTGGCCGGGCTGGAAGAACTGCTGGCGCTGCTGGCGTTGACCGATGTGCGCGAACAGATCGACCAGATTGCGCAGGAAGCCGAAGAGCAGGGCTACATCAGGCCGGCCCATGCGCGCGCCGGAGCAGGCCGGCGGGGCAAACCACGCACGCCCCGGCTCAAGCCGCTGCACCTGGTATCGAGCGATGGCTTTGATATCTTTGTGGGGCGCAGCTCCGAGCAGAACGCCGAAGTGACCTTTCGCATCGGGCAGCCGGACGATATCTGGCTGCATGTGCGCACCATTCCCGGCGGGCATGTGATTGTGCGTAGCGGAGGGCGCGACATCCCCGAGCGCACCCTGGAGGAGGCGGCCGGACTGGCGGCCTACTTCAGCGGCGTGCGCCACGAAACCGCCGTGGATGTTGACCTATCGCGGCGCAAAGGGGTACGCAAAGTCTCCGGCGGACCACCGGGTTTAGTTACCTACCAGGCAGAACGCACGCTGCGGGTAGCACCGCGGCCACCGTGGGAGGGGCAACCGGGGCAGCGCTCAAAATGATACGTGAAGAATTACGGGAACAGACCGGCCCACCCGGATGCGGTTCCCACTGGCGGGTAGCGCTGCCAATCTGGCTACCCTGCATTATTTTGAGCATTATCGCCCTATTTTTCAGCGGTCGGCACATCCTGGTCTACGCAGTCGGCTGCACGATGCAGTTTGGATGTGAGGAACCAGCCCCCACCAGTGTAACCATCGCCTTCTTTGGCATGGCCGCGCCCATACTGATCTGCCTGGTCGGAGCGGCGCTGGCGGATCGGCGGCTTTTTCACGCGAGTGCCGATTGGCAGACGCGGCTGGTTGCATTTGTCGGGTTTCTGCTCACGCCATTTCTGTTGTACGGTATTTTGTGGGTGGCGTTGATGTTGTTGATCACATAGGTGGAAGGAAAACCCCTGGGAACTCCCTGAACCATCACCGCTGTACTGAGATCAGCATTTGATGGGTTGTGGCTACCAGGAGGTGGAAACATCTAGTTCTTCCCAGTCAAGGTCGGGACGACTGTCTCTAACAACTTCTACAAGTTCGGGAATACGATTATGGCGCTCAAGGAAGGTGAGTATCTCCCTCGTCTTACCCTTCATGCCTTCGCCCGGTAGACTCTCGTAGTCTATTCCCATAGTGAAACAAAGATCTCGTAGCTCTTCTTCATTGAAATATTCGACAAGAAGACTGCGGAGTTTCGTCAAATACTTCTGGTCTACTACTACTGTCGTCATGTCAGTACGACCCCGATAATTCCAGGGATACTCATGGTCAGAGTTTGTCGCTGATAGTCTGACACGATTATGGAAAAAGAGATGCAATCCGGGAGCTTCCAGATCCCAGTCAACCATTAACACCCGCTTTCCCCCGAACTGCTCCTGACTAAGCAGGCAGGCGGTATTGACCAGCGCCATTGAGCGACCGGCGCCACCCTTGTACGAGTAAAATGTAATAACCTGTCCTGCAGCTTTATCTGCCATGCCTAACTCCCTTCACGTCCCGGCATTGGAGAGAAACGCCGCTTCCGAGTTTGACGGACACTGTCTAGAATTCGCTCTTCCTGGAGCCAATGCTGAATTTCATCATGAGTTTTCAGTGCAAACGTGTCGCAACTCTGACATAAATCCACATTATCTTCTTCCATTACACGTCTGAGTTCATAATACATATCGCAGACAACTTCAGCAATCTCCACCATTTCCGGTTGAAACTCTGGATGTCGGCTTATATCTGGACCAAGAAGATGCAAGTTCTCGAAATTCTTATAGTAGTAGCACTCTTTAATGAACTGTGGTAAACGATCTGATCCATAAAAGATGACATGGATAATAAAACCATGCTGAGGACTACCTGGGACTCCTAGCAACTGCAACCGATCCGCTTCCAATCGCCTCATTGCCTCATACTCGCGTGCGCAAAAGGTGTCTTTATCATGAAAATATGTACCAGTGTAGACTACGATCATGCAGGCGCTCTCGCATAATGCCCGGGCCAATGTGGGATCAAGCCGGTTACTGCCATCCATCCGCTCTCGATCAATCCAGATCAGATCGTTGCCAATGCGGAGTTCTAACTGTCCTGCCAGTGCCTCATAAAATTGTTCAAGCCGGTCACACATCTCTCTACGTTTTACCATGCCGAAAGCTAATAAAACATGCGTACTTCATTGATCCGGCTGCCCTCAATGTTCAGGAATTTGCTAAAAACGATGGTTTATCCGGCTTTAAGTATACAAGGTGTTTGTCCTTCCTGCAATCTTGCCGGCGGAGCCGCAGGCGTGCGGGATGCACGCGGCTCCACGGATTTTGAAAAATAATCGGGACATTGCCCCAGGAATCCTGGCTTCAGCCGGATCAGGCGTTCCCGGCAGGAGGCCACTGTCCCGGACGGCATCCCACCGGCTCAAGCCGGGACTCCCGGCTATTCATATCCGGACTATGTTCTCAACGTTCATCAGCCGGATCAGGCGTTCTCGCCAGAAGGCCGCTGTCCCGGGCGGCATCCCACCGACGAAAGCCGGGACTCCCGGATGGCATATCCAGACTATTTTTCAACGTTTATCAAGCCGTGCTAACAACCGGGGAAGTAACCTTCATCTTCCGGCTCATCCCTTCACCACCTCGGCCACGCGCTGCGTTGCGGTTGACGCGCTCTTCTCGCGGGCGACGGCGGGCATCAGCTCGGGCGACTCGTGGGCGCGCCGGCAGGCAGCGTAGTGCCCGTCGCCATAGTCCACAAAGGGCGGGTCTTCCGTGCGGCATTTCTCGATGGCGATGGGGCAGCGGGTGTGGAAGTGGCAGCCCGACGGCGGATTGAACGGGCTGGGCACATCCCCCTCCAGGATGATCCGCCGGCGCTGCTGCTCAATCCGTGGGTTGGGAATCGGCACGGCGGAGAGCAGCGCCTGCGTGTAGGGATGCCGC
Organism: Chloroflexaceae bacterium; assembly: GCA_034436755.1. Classification (GTDB taxonomy): domain Bacteria; phylum Chloroflexota; class Chloroflexia; order Chloroflexales; family Chloroflexaceae; genus CAKZQX01. Next base: position 39,233 of record DAOTVB010000132.1, read on the forward strand.
GGCATGCTGTAGAGCTTTTCGCCCTCGGCCAGCTCAACCACCTTGCCCAGGTACATCACCGCCACCCGGTTGCTGATATGCTTGACCACGCTGAGATCATGGGCGATAAACAGGTAGGTCAGCCCCAACCGCGCCTGCAGCTCCTGCAACAGATTGACAATCTGCGCCTGAATGCTCACATCCAGCGCGCTGACCGGCTCATCACAGACCACAAAGCTGGGCTCAACGGCCAATGCGCGGGCGATCCCGATGCGCTGGCGTTGTCCGCCGCTAAACTCATGTGGGTAGCGGTTGGCAAAGTAGGGGTTCAGCCCGACCACTTCCAGCAGTTCATGCACCCGGTCGTTCACCGCGCGCTGCCCCTGCCGCAGCCGATGAACGCGGATCGGTTCGCCGATGATATCGCCAACCGTCATGCGCGGGTTCAGGCTGGCGTAGGGGTCTTGAAAAATAATCTGCACATTGCGGCGCATCTTGCGCAGTTCCTCACCCCGCAGCGTCGTCAGATCATGCCCCGCGAAGCGAACCTCTCCACTCGTCGGGCGGTGGAGCTGCAGGATGGCCCGTCCGGTGGTACTCTTGCCGCAGCCGCTCTCGCCGACCAGCCCCAGCGTCTCGCCACGCCGGATCGCAAAGCTGACCCCGTCCACCGCGCGAATTGCGCCGATCTTGCGCCGGAAAATAATCCCCTGTGTCACTGGGAAATGCATCTTCAAATTGCGTACATCTATCAAGATCTCGTCATTCATGTTTTTAGTTGTCCTCATAAAAACGACTTATGCGGTGAATATTCAAACTGGTACCGACTACCCTGGACTGGTGCCAGACCAGAATGCGGGGTTCGCCTGCGGCAGCGTGGTACTTGCTGAGTCTTTTTCAGGGAATTTTGACTCTGTGAGCCAAAATTCCCTGAAAAAGGATATTCTCTTCCATATTGCTGGAAACAATATTCACTGCCAAATGTAGGACCGCGTGCTGCATGCCGGCACTGGTCGTTTCGTGTGTTTCGCTCATTTCGCGTTGTTCGTGGTCCAACCCCCCACCGTGCAACTCTGTCTTAAAGCGTTATTGCACCACGTTGCCATCTTCCCGCAGCGGGCTATCCGGGATCGGCGTCTCCAGCGTAATATCAAACAGGCAAGCAGCACGCTGGCCCGGCCCGACCGGACGCAGCGGCGGCGTCTGACGCAAACATTGCGGCTGCACATAGTCGCACCGGGGGTTGAAGGGGCAGGCTTCCGGCAGATCGATCAGGTCCGGTGGCAGGCCGCGGATCGGCAGCAGTTTGCGCCCCTGTCCTGCATCCAGCCGGGGGGATGGAGCGCAGCAGCCCGATGGTGTAGGGCATGCGCGGGTTCTCAAAGATATCGCTGGTGCGGCCCTCCTCGACCACCCGCCCGGCATACATCACCGCCACCCGGTCGGCCATCCCTGCGACAACGCCCAGATCGTGGGTAATAATGATGATCGCGGTATCCAGTTCTTCCTTGAGCCGGTTGATCAACTCCAGGATCTGCGCCTGGATCGTTACGTCAAGTGCCGTCGTCGGCTCATCGGCGATAATCAACTCCGGATTGCAGGAGAGCGCCATCGCAATCATCACCCGCTGGCGCATACCGCCACTAAACTGATGAGGAGCGCGCCTTAGCCCACTCCCCCGAATGACGCGCCCGTCAGACTCTCCGCGTGTGTCCTGGTATTATACCTTAGTTGGGGCGGATGCCGGGTTCCTAAAGGCAATACCTTTCACGGTTCACCAGGAGGAGCGCACACACGACCCGGAAGCTCCTTAACCCCGGAACCCTACCCCACAACCTCAAAAACACCATGCACCGGAGGAGGCGCATACGGGATAAATGGCCGGGTTTGCACCCTCAGGTAATACATGTCCGGTGGCAGCTTCTCCAGCGTCAGCGTCCATCCACGGCTGTCCGAGACGAAGGCATAGGTGGACCAGGTATCCGCCCCGACCGGGGTTATGCCGGCTTCCAGCGTGCCGGGATCTTCCCGTGCGTAGCGCAATTCGGCATGGATCGTAATCGGGTCGTCGGGTCCATACAACTCATCAAAGGCCAGGTCAATGGCCGGCTGCTCCGCCGGAACAACCGGCAGTTGGAGACCAAGGACAGAGGGAATATCAGGAGCCCGGATCGTTTCCAGACGGCTGCGCAGGTTCTCCAGCATGGCCGGGTTGCTGTGCAGCCAGCTATGCTGTTCGGACACAAACGTCTCCCGGTAGTCATCCTTCAGTTCGGCGGGAATGGCCGAGATACGCGGGACGGTACCATCGCCGTCGGCCAGAGCCGCCTCCAGCCAGGTGGGTGGCGTTCTGGCGACGCTCAGGTGCCCATTGGCAAAAGTTGCAGACTGATTGGTGCGCTGACGCGTGCCGACGATGGGGATGATCCGATAGTCTTCCCGGTAGCGTTCATCCTGCTCATTCGCTTCGACGGCCTGTTTGATCGCGCGGTGGAACGCAACGGCCGGGTCGATCTTCTGCCGGGGCAGGTTCGGCAGGGTGTTGATCGTGGTGACGCCCGCGTAGTTGCCCTCAACCTGAATCATCTCGTACATGGGCAGCAGTTGGTAGGCCGCAGGCAGTGAGCGCACCACCTCACTCAGGTCGAGCCGGTACTTCTTCCAGCCGTTGCAGAGGACATCGAGGGCATTGACCGAGCCCCGATGCGGAGTACCGTAGGTGAAAAGCGCCCGGCAGTCCTGCCAGCCCCCCAGCACCTCCAGGTAGTAGCGCGCCACCAGGCCACCCATGCTATGTGCCAGGATAATCACTTTCGCATCCTGCGCACCGCTGTGATTCCGCCAGCGCTTCAACCCGGTTTCGACCAGGCGCTGGAGTTTGCGCGCATTCACAGCGTTGTTCCGCCGCCAGTCGTAGGGGAAGGGGTAGAAGTTGGCCGGGCGCGGGTCGTCAACCGCCCCGGCAACGACCTCGAAGTTCTGGGTAATCATTCCGATAAGCTGGTCATACCCATCAATCAGGTGCAGCCCGAAGAGGCCGTGGATGCTCTGCACCAGCCGGGTAGCGCGGATACCATCCCCCAGATCGTCATCGCCCGGATCATGGTCAATCCTCAGATCGTCCAGAACCTGGTTGAGATGGAACAGGGCCTTACTCAACGCCTGGCGCGAGGGTGCCCAGAGATCTTTGCCGTCCTTCTGCAATACGCTGCCCATAATCCCCGGTATCACGATGACCATATCCTGCAATGCTGGTTTTTGCGACACTGTTTTCCTCCTGTTTAACTGTGACCTGGTGATTGGCGATTGGCATAGATCGCGGCAACAACCTGGCGGGGACCATCAGGCTGAGTTAACTGATCGGTGCAGTTCACCGACAGCGGCAGATAGCGCACCAGTTCCGGCGTAACATAGCGCGCCAGCCCCCGCTCATCGGCTTTTGACCAGGGCTCCCATGACATGCATAGCTCCGTGCAAGGTTTGCAGGTGATGAACAAATGTAAAACCGCTTGCAGTTACACATGCGTTAGTATAGCATACCGCGCTGAAGATCGGCAAGGTGATGAGAATGTACAGGAATGCAGGATACGGGATGAATAGTGGGCAGCCATCTCAGCCAGGGGCTACCCCCCATCCGAACGAGCGGCGGACGCGCTGCTGCGCGTCCCTACCAAACCATCCGCCCCGTCAGCGCCGGAATACCTTTTTGATCCCTTGACAACGACCGCACAATTTGCTATTTTAGGGATGCCTCAGATTTTATTGAGGAAACCAGGAGACATACAAATTGCATTACCTGAAAATGAACCAACAGGAGGTAGGAGGATGCGTTCGCTCTGGATAGCGTTGAGTCTGATCGGTGTGCTGCTGCTGGCGGCCTGTGGCGGTGGGCCGGCGGCACCATCTGCGGAAGAGGCAGTTGACGCAGATAGTGCGGCGGAGGGGGCCGATGCAGCAGTGGTCGAACCGTTGGAAGAGCCACTGGACGTGCTGGCGACCACGCAGCAGATCGCCGATGTTGTTGAGAATGTGGCCGGGGATAATGTGGACCTCACCACCCTGCTGGGGCCGGGCATTGACCCGCACACCTATGTGGCCACTGAGTCGGACATCGCAACCTTTGAGAATGCCGATGTCATCTTTTACAACGGGCACCATCTGGAAGCCCAACTGGAGCGTATCTTCGATCAACTGGCCGGGCAGGAGGGCAAAACCGTGGTCGCAGTGGCCGAGCAGCTTGAGGAAACCAAGTTGCTCAGTTGGGAGCCGGAAGCAGGCCTGCCCAACGACCCCCACATCTGGAACGATGTGCGCCTCTGGAAAGAGGTGGTTATGGTGGTTGCCGATACGCTGGCCGAGGTGGACCCGACCAATGCCGCCACCTACCAGGCCAACGCCGAGGAGTATATGACCGAGCTGGACGACCTGCACCAGTACCTCCTGGAGCAGGTGGAGCAGATTCCACAGGAGCAGCGCGTGCTGGTAACAGCCCATGACGCCTTTGGCTACCTGGGGCGCACCTACGGGCTGGCGGTGGAAGCTGTGCAGGGGTTGAGTACGGAAACGGAAGCCGGCACCGCCGATGTGCAGGCGCTGGCCGATATTGTGGCCGAGCGTGAGGTGCCCGCCATCTTTATTGAAACCACCATCTCGCCCCGGACGATTGAGGCAGTGAAGGAAGCGGTGCGAGCCGAGACGGGCCGCGAGGTGACGATTGGGGGCGAACTCTACTCCGACGCGATGGGCGACCCCGGCACCCCGGAGGGCACCTATGTCGGCATGATGCGCCACAATATTGACACCATTGCAAATGCGCTGAGCGCGCCGGTGACAAGCGGTGTGGAGGAGTAGGTGTGAAGAGAACAGAGAACATTTGAGAATAACCCGGATATGAATGACCGGGAGTCCCGGCTTGAGCCGGTGGGATGCCTGCCTGTGGCAGCCGGAGGGTGCATCGAATGCACCCTCCGGCTGATGAACGTTGAGACATAAGCAGCAGAATGGTGCATCGAATGCACCCTACGGTTGGCTCCGGTTGGCTGATGAACGAAGAATGGTGCATCGAATGCACCCTCCGGCTGGCTTGAGAATGCGTATCATACGCCACGAATAGGGAACGTTGAACGGTTTCAAAGAGAGGAAACAACAATGACCGATACAAACACAGCGATTGATGTCACCGACCTGACGGTGGCGTATAAAGAAAAGCCCGTGCTCTGGGATATTGATTTTAGCGTGCCCCCTGGCAAGCTGTTGGCAATTGTCGGGCCCAACGGCGCGGGCAAAACCACACTGATCAAGTCGATCCTGGGGCTGGTCAAGCCGGCCGCCGGGCGGGTGTTTATCTATGGCAAGCCCTACCGCCAGCAGCGCCATCTGGTGGGCTATGTGCCGCAGCGGGGCAGCGTCGATTGGGACTTCCCCACCAATGCGCTGGATGTGGTGATGATGGGGCGCTATGGCGCACTCGGCTGGATCCGGCGACCCGGCCGGCATGAGCGCGAACTGGCGCTGGCGGCGCTGGACAAGGTCCGGATGGGCGATTTTGCCGACCGCCAGATCAGCCAGCTCTCCGGTGGGCAGCAGCAGCGCGTCTTCCTGGCACGCGCACTGGTGCAGGATGCGGAGATCTATTTTATGGACGAACCGTTTCAGGGCGTGGATGCCACAACCGAGCGGGCGATTGTGGCGCTGCTCCGCGAACTGCGCGAACAGGGCAAAACGGTGATTGTGGTCCATCACGACCTCTCCACGGTGCCGGACTACTTTGACTGGGTCACGCTGCTGAATGTGCGGCGCGTGGCGCATGGCCCGGTGGACGAGGTTTTTAACGAGCATAACCTGGGGCTGGCCTACGGCGGCAAAGTTGCGACCGCCTTTACGAGTCAACAGACAACTCAGGAAACTGAAACAAGGAGGCCACTGCATGGTTGATCTGCTGTACCAACTCTTTACCGACTACACCATTCGCACGGTGGCGCTGGGTGCGGCGGTGCTGGGCATTGTCAGCGGCGCGCTGGGCTGCTACGCGGTGCTGCGCCGGCAGGCGCTGCTGGGTGATGCGATGTCGCACGCGGCGCTGCCGGGCATTGCGCTGGCCTTCCTGCTGACCGGCGTGCGCGAACTTCCAATGTTGCTGCTCGGCGCGGCCATCGCCGGGTGGGTAGCCGCGCTGGTGATGATTGCGATTGTGAATACGACACGCATCAAAGAGGACAGCGCGCTCGGTATGGTGCTGGCAGTCTTCTTCGGCTTCGGGCTGATGTTGCTGGCCTTTGCGCAGAAGCAGCCAACCGCGGCCCAGGCCGGGCTGGATACGTTTCTGTTTGGGCAGGCCGCCGCGCTGGTTGAGCGCGATGTGCTGACGATAGCGCTGATTGGTGCGGTAGCGCTGGGGCTGATGCTGCTCTTCTGGAAAGAGTTCAAGCTCGTCAGCTTTGACCCGGACTATGGCGCGACCATCGGCCTGCCGATCCGGCTGCTGGATATTGGCCTGACCTCGCTGATCGTGGTGGCGATTGTGGTGGGGCTACAAACGGTGGGCGTGGTGCTGATGAGCGCCATGCTGATTGCGCCGGCTGCCGCTGCCCGCCAATGGACCGACCGGCTGGGACTGATGGTGCTGCTGGCGGGAGTGTTTGGGGCGCTCTCGGGTATTATTGGCGCGGTCATCAGTGCCACCGCGCGGGGCCTCTCTACCGGGCCAACCATTGTGCTGACCGTCAGTACTTTTGTAGTTGTCTCACTGCTGTTTGCCCCGAATCGCGGGCTGGTCTGGAGCCGGCTGCGCCGCCGCCGCAATCACCGCCGCCTGCAGACGGCAATGCAGCAAGGTCAGCCGGCACCCGGGCTCCCGGCCATTGAAGAGGTCAGCAGGTAGCCCACGATAAGAAGGAGAAAATGATAGATTATGTCTTCACAAATAGAAGTTCAACTGGTCGCGGTGGTCATCGCCGCAGCATGTGCCATTCCGGGCGTGTTCCTGGTTTTGCGCCGCATGGCTATGATGAGCGACGCCATTAGCCATACGGTGCTCTTTGGCATTGTGATCGGCTTTTTGGTGACGCATAACCTGGGTTCGCCCTGGCTGTTTGTGGGCGCAGTCCTGACCGGCGTGCTGACGGTTAGCCTGGTTGAACTGCTCAACCGCACCCGGCTGGTGAAGCAGGATGCAGCGATCGGGCTGGTCTTCCCGGTCCTGTTTAGCCTGGCCGTGATCTTGATCTCCCGTTTTGCGGGTAATGTTCACCTGGATACGGATGTGGTGCTCATGGGCGAACTGGCTTTTGTGCCGTTTGATCGGGTGGTCTGGCTTGGCCTGGATCTGGGGCCGCGCGCGCTGGTCGTCGGTACAGGGCTGGTGCTGCTCAACCTGGCCTTTGTGACGATCTTTTACAAAGAGTTGAAGCTGGCAACGTTTGATGCCGGGCTGGCGGCGGCGTTCGGCTTTATGCCGGGGCTGTTGCACTACGGGCTGATGGCGCTGGTATCGGTGACGGCCGTGGGCGCGTTCGACGCGGTGGGTTCGATCCTGGTGGTAGCGCTGATGATTGCACCGCCCGCAGCGGCCTACCTGCTGACCGACCGATTACCGCGCATGATCGGCCTGAGCGTCCTGATCGGGGCCGGCAGCGCTATCATGGGTTACTGGCTGGCACACTGGCTGGATGTGTCGATTGCCGGGTCCATGGCGACGATGAGCGGAGTTGCGTTTGGGCTGGTGTTCCTGCTTGCACCCGAGCGGGGTGTGCTGGCCGGGATACGACGACGCACGCGTCAGAAGTGGGCGTTTGCGCAGCAGTTGCTGACAGCGCACCTGTTGAACCATGAAACCACCTTTCAGGCAGAGGAGGAGTCACGCGTGGAGCATCTGACTCGCCATATGCTCTGGGCACCGACCTTTGCGGCGCGGGTGGTACGCCGGGCAGAGCGGAGCGGCCTGTTGCAGCGCCAGGGTGACACGCTAATCCTGACCGAGCGCGGACGGCAGATGGCCCGGCAGGTGGCGGGAATATAAGCGGTACCCACGATTATTACCTGTGGGTGTACGCCGGAATAATGCATGATTTCGCCCACACATGACCGGATAGCTATGGAGCATGTGTTATGATAGGGGTATCTCAATAACACAATCGTGTCGGCACAGGCCAAAGCTGCCGGGAGTGAGCCAGCAGAAAGGGACCATGCTATGACCCCCACGGATGATATGCGGTATCAGGTGACCCCCAGCATGGAGGATTATCTCAAGGCGATTTATCTGATCCAGCAGCGCGGTGAGCGGGTCAGTACCTCGGTATTAAGTGAACAACTGGGCGGGCTGAAACCGGGATCGGTAACAGGCATGATTAAGAAGCTGGCCGAGTGCAATCTGATCGATCACACGCCCTACCAGGGGGTGCAACTCACGCCGCCGGGTGAGAAGATTGCGCTGGAGGTGCTACGCCACCACCGCCTGCTTGAGCTCTACCTGGTGGAAGCGCTGGGCTATAGCTGGGATGAGGTGCATGAAGAGGCCGATGCACTGGAGCACTACATCAGCGAGAAGCTGGAGGCGCGCATTGCGGCCAGGCTCGGTCAGCCCACGGTTGACCCGCACGGCGACCCGATCCCGACCCTGGACGGTGAGGTGCCCGCCTCGTCTGCCGTGCGCCTGACGGATCTGCCTGTGAGTGTGTGGGCTGAGATTGTGCGGGTGAGCGATCAGCATGCCGAGCGGTTGCGCTACCTGGCCTCGCTGGGGCTGGTGCCGGGCACATTCGTGCAAATCGTCGCCGTTGCCCCGTTTGAGGGACCGGTCTCGGTGCAGGTCGGGGAGAGTGACAGCACGCCGCAGCCGATTGACTGGCGCATGGCGCAGACGATCCTGGTGCGGCGGTAGGGTTGCCGGTTAAGTACCGCAGATGCTCATTCAAACAGATCTTCGCGCGGTTGGCCAGGCGGCTGATTACGTTTCACCATAAAGTCGTCGGAAAACATGGATAGACTGTCGATAAGTGGTTGCCATGAGTCATACTCAGGAATAAACACAACCGCATTACCCATACGCTTCAAATGGACTTTCGTTCCGCGAAACCGATACTCCTTCGGCAACCGAATGACCTGGCTCTGACCGTCCTGAAAAATACTGGCTGTGTCCATCACTGTACTCCACCCTGATCATTGTTATGCAGTAGCTATTTCGCTACGATAATTCTAGTTGGATCTTAATAACGCGCTCAACCGCCTGCACATCGGCCTTCGATATCATGCCCATTTTATGCGTGAGGCGCTTCTTGCTTACAGTGGTGAGCTGATCAGCCATGGCCTTATGCTGAATATTGGTAACGGTTACGTAGGCTTCACTTGGATATAGGCGGCCGATATTACTTGTTAGGGGAACTACTTGTACGCGATTAAGAAGCCGGTTTGCGGTATCGTTACTGACAATGATGGATGGGCGCTGTTTCTTAATTTCGCCACCGACGGATGGATCAAAGTTAACCCACCAGACTTCACCGCGTTTCATGGGTGGCGTCTCCGATGGTCCCTTCACTCCATACCAGTGCCTCGGCTTCGCGCGCTTCGTCGGCAGCCATTGCCGCGTATCCAGCTTCAAGTTCATCTGTCAGTACGTGGGGCCGGACCAGATCCTCAATAAACTGGCTAATCTTCCGCCGTCCAATGACTCTATAGAGACCCTCATATACCTCAACATCAAGCGTAATCGTGAGTTTTCGCTGCATTACCTTCTCCTTCTTCGTGGTGATGCACGTATACTACACGTATTATACAAAGATCAGGCAGGCGCTGCAAGCAGTCGCTGCCGCGTTGGCGCATTCCCACTTCCCCCGCTCACCGCTGTGTCAGAAAGGCGATGAGCTCATACAGCGAAGCGCAACTCCAGACGCCCCGATTGCGGATTACAGACCAGCGCGTCTGCTCCCCGTCCGGCACAACCTCGATCTGGAGTACTGCTTCTCCGTCCGCGTCCGCATTCACGACCCGGAAGCCGGCACGCTCCAGGGCGCGGCGGGTCCAGATTGCCGGCAGTCCCGCGCCCCTCAGTTGCACCATCTCCCGTATCGGCGCGGTGATCTGGAAGGCGCCGGTTGCGGCATCGAACTGCACACCATTGCTCTGGAACGCCGCTGCAAAGGCCCCATTCAAGATGAGATCTTCCGGCGCGCCCACATGCAGCATACCGCCGGGGGCCATCAGCCAGAGCACATCCGCGCTACGTAGCGCCAGATCCAGGTCGTGCGTCGAGAGCAGCAGCGCCTGCCCGGTCGTCTGTGCCAGCCGCCGCAGCAGCCGCATCAACTCAACGCGGCGCGGCAGATCAAGAAAGGCCGTTGGTTCATCCAGCAGCAGCAGGTCCGGCTCTTGCGCCAGCGCCCGGGCCAGCATCACCCGCTGGCGTTCGCCGTCGCTCAATGTATGCACGGATCGATGCGCCAGCGGTTGTGCGCCCACCGCCTCAATTGCCTGGCGCACAACCGCCTCATCGTGGGGGGTTAGCCGGCCCAGCCAGTCGGTGTAGGGATGTCGTCCCAATGCCACCAGCGCATAGGCCGAGAGATTGCCCACATCAACCCGTTCGGTCAGCACCACACTCAAGCGGCGGGCCAGGTCGCGTGGCGGTAGCGTGGTGATGTCGGTACCCGCCAGCCGTACCGCCCCGGCCAGCGGCGGTTGCATCCCCGCCAGCGTGCGCATCAGCGTGGATTTGCCGACGCCATTGGGCCCCAGCAAGCAGACCAGTTCACCCGCGCGCAACTGGAGATTGAGCGATGCAGCAACCAGATGCCGGCTTGCAGACGGATCGCCCCGCCGCCCATAGCCAATCCCCAGATCGTGGGTGGTCAATACCGGCCGGCTCATGACGCAAAAGCGGCTTTTAACTGGCTACGGCGCAGAATGATCCAGACGACCACCGGCGCGCCAATCAGCGACATCACGGCATTGAGCGGCAGAACCGTATCGCTGCCGGGCACCTGCGCAATCAGGTCGGCTCCCAGCGCTCCCAGTGCGCCCATTAACGTCACGGCCGGCACCAGCAGGCGATGGTCGGATGTGGCAAACAGGCTGCGGCAAAAGTGCGGCACGGCAATGCCCAGGAAGGCAATCGGGCCACAGAACGCCGTCACCGCGCCCGCCAGCACTGCAGCGCTGGTAATAATCTGGAAGCGCGCCTGTCGAACCGGCAGGCCCATGCTGTGGGCATACGCCTCGCCCAGGAGCAGCGCATTGAGCGACTTGGCAAGCGTAAAGGCCAGCCCCAATCCCACCAGCACCGTCGGTGCCAGGACGCGCATCTGGCTCCAGGTGACGCCGCCAAAGCTGCCGAATGTCCATGTAATGTAGGCTTGAATACGCTCGGCGATACTGAAATAGAGCAGCAGGCTGACAATCGCGCTGGTAAGGTAGCCGATCATGAGCCCGATGATCAGCAGGGTGACACTGCTCTGCACATGGCGCGCCAGCAGCAGGACGATCAGCAGCACCGCCGCCGCACCGCCGCACGCCGCCAGCACCAGACTGACGTTGCTCAACAGCCCGGAGACCGCCAGCAATGGTGCGCTGCTTGCCACGCCAACCGACAGCACCACCAGAGCCACACCCAGGCTTGCGCCGGAGCTAACGCCCAGCACAAAGGGATCGGCCAGCGGGTTGCGAAAGAGTGTCTGCATCTGCAGGCCGCTGACGCCCAGGGCCGCCCCGGCCAGGGTGGCGGTCAAGGCGCGGGGCAGGCGAAAGTGTAGCACAATGGTCGTCCAGGTGGCCCGTTCCGGTTGCTCGCCCAGCAGAATGCGCAGCACTTCGCCGGCGGGAATTGACACCGAACCAACCACCAGACTGAGCAGAAAAACGCCCAGCAGTGCCGCCGCCAGCCCCAGCAGCGTGATCAAGCGCAACTGGAGACGCGGCCAGGTCACGTCCGATGACGAGTGGATGGAAGAGGTTGTTTCAGCCATAGGGTCTCCTGTGCAGCAAACTGTCCATCATTGCAACTGCTGATAGAAGTACAACTCATGCTCCGGCAGCAGCTCGGCATGAAAAATCTTGATCAGATCGGCCAGAATCAGTTGTGGATTCGTAACACCGCTCTCCCAGT
>DAOTVB010000133.1:0-48590 GCA_034436755.1 Chloroflexaceae bacterium
CTTGCACACTGCATCAGCCGGTCCAGGCTTGCCGGTACTGTACTGCGGCCCCGGCAGATATTCACCGGCTAAAGCCGGGACTCCCGTACGTCACCTAGCCGGGCTATCTTGCACACTGCATCAGCCGGTCCAGGCTTGCCGGTACTGTACTGCGGCCCCGGCAGATATTCACCGGCTAAAGCCGGGACTCCCGTACGTCACCTAGCCGGGCTATCTTGCACACTGCATCAGCCGGTCCAGGCTTGCCGGTACTGTACTGCGGCCCCGGCAGATATTCACCGGCTAAAGCCGGGACTCCCGTACGTCACATCTCCGGACTATGTTCTCAACGTTTATCAGCCGATCAATCCATCCATGCGCGAGGAACGGTGCAATCAGGCTACGACCCATGGTACGATCATTGCAGGCCGTCTCCTTACAAAAAGATTGTGAAAGGACCATGCGATGATTCGCGCGCTCACTGCGCTGCTGCTCTGCCAGCTTGTTGGGGAAATCGTTGCCCGCCTGCTGCAACTCCCCGTTCCCGGCCCGGTTATCGGGATGCTGCTGCTCTGGATACTGCTGCTTGTCCACGGTTCCATTCCCGCGTGGCTCCAGGGAACCGCGCAGACGATTGTGCAGCATCTCTCGCTGTTGTTTGTCCCCGCCGGCGTTGGCGTGATGGTGCATTTCTCCCGCCTGCAGGACGAGTGGCTGCCCATTCTGCTTACGCTGATCGGCAGTACCATTATCACTATGGTTGTCACCGCGCTGACCATGCATGTGTTATCCCTACAAATGAACCGGATGCAGTAATATTGCCTGCTATAGGAGCATTGACTTTATGGATATCAACCTGACCGACATCTGGGTCTACCTGGCCGAAACACCGCTGCTCTGGCTGACTCTGACCCTGGCGGTCTATCTGGCGGCGGACTGGCTGTATCAGCGGACTAACGCGCTGCCACTGTTTAACCCGGTGCTGCTGACAATTATCGGTCTGGTCGCGCTGCTGCTGGCAACTGGTACGCCCTACGCAACCTATTTCGATGGGGCGCAGTTTGTGCATTTTCTGCTGGGACCGGCAACGGTGGCGCTGGCGCTCCCGCTCTACACCTACACCGCAACGCTCCGGCGGATGCTGGTACCGCTGCTCGGCGCGCTGCTGGTCGGCGCGGTGACGGGGGTGGTTTCAGCCATCGGGATCGGGCAGTTGGTGGGCCTGTCGGATGTTACCCTGCGCTCGTTAGCGCCCAAGTCGATTACAACGCCGATCGCCATGGGTACTTCCGAGCAGGTGGGCGGCCTGCCCTCGCTAACGGCGGTGATTGTTATTCTCACCGGCATTGTGGGCGCAACCATTGCCCAGGAGGTACTGAGCGTAACGCGCATCCGCGAGTCGAGCATCCGGGGCTTTGCGATTGGCCTGGCCGCTCACGGCATCGGGACGGCGCGTGCATTTCAGATGGATGCGGAGGCCGGGGCCTTCTCCGGGCTGGCGATGGGGTTAAATGGCGCGGTAACGGCGATTATTGTACCACTGATTGTGTCACTGATGTTGTAATACCAGTTTGCCGGCAATCAACGGGAATGAGCGCGACGGGCGCAACGGCGGCACGTTCCCGTGTACGATCTCTGCGTTCTCGGTGTTCTCTGTGGCGATGACAACAAATCGGTATAAGACTATGCAAACGCTTTTAGCAGTCGATCTGGGGTTAAAAACGGGGCTGGCGCTCTACCAGGAGGATGGGCGGTTGCGCTGGTACCGTTCACATAACTTTGGCTCGGTGACACGGCTCCGGCGGGGTGTCGGGGGCGTTTTAAGCGGCCTGCCCGGGCTTGCCTGGCTGGTCCTGGAAGGCGACACCACCCTGGGCGATATCTGGGAGCGGGAAGCGCTCCGTCGTCAGGCGGCCGTGCGCCGCGTCACCCCGGAGCTATGGCGGCAGCGTCTGCTCTACCCGCGGGAGCAGCGTAGTGGTGCGCGGGCCAAGCAGCATGCCGACGAACTGGCGCGCCAGGTGATCGCCTGGTCCGGCGCATCCCGGCCCACGGCGCTGCGCCACGATACTGCCGAGGCCATTCTGATCGGGTTGTGGGGCGTGCTGGAGGTGGGCTGGCTGGCGCAGTTGCCCCCCGAACTGCGCCGGAGTTGAGTTAGCTGATCAGCCGGGCATTAAGCATTGGCTCCACTCGTCAGTGGCGCTATCGCCGACCAGACGCAGAGTCGCGGAACGCATATCCACACCGACCGTTTCGCGGGTTTCATTACGCCCACCGCGTAACGCATGTCAATTACCTGACGTACGCGGTCAGTTCCCAACCAGGCGTCTGCCTGGACAACCCGCCCGATTCGCCTCCGGCAGGGCGGAAGATTCCATGCTTTTTCACAAAAATGTTGCACAAAGTGCAACATTTTTGTGAAAAAGATAAAAAGTGTACCATGCTGCCGCAGGCGAGTCTGCCGTTCACCGGGTGAAACGTCCGGTTTGATAAACGACCGCGTAATTCGTGTTCATTATCAGCAAACCGGGTCATGCAAAAGCGGGAGGCGAAGGATTCGCCTCCCCGGTCTACGGTTCCCTGTCACCTGGACCTGTCTAGCTCTCGAGCTTAAACTTGCGCTCTTCTTCCTGAAGGGCGCGCCCCAGAATACCAAAGGTCGGGGCCCAGAGGCCCACAAAAATGCCAAAGCGCTCCGCCTGCTGCGGGTCATCACCCCGGCGGGTGAACCAGGCGACGATACTCAGCAGGATCGACATAATGACGGCCAGGTAAGCCATATCGGATGTAATATTAAGCCGTTGCAGCATCTTTATCATAGGTCTATCTCCATTCTATGCTATGATTGGTACGATAAATCGCTTACTACCTGGGTTTAACTATGTATGCACCTTAACTTTGCGCTCTTCTTCCTGAAGGGCGCGCCCCAGAATACCAAAGGTCGGAGCCCAGAGGCCCACAAAAATGCCAAAGCGCTCCGCCTGCTGCGGGTCATCACCCCGGCGGGTAAACCAGGCGGCAATGCTCAACAGGATCGACCCCGCTGCGGCCAGATACATCAGGTCAGAGGTGATGTTGAGCTTGCGTAGAAGATTAATCATGGTTTCGCCCATTCTAGTTGTAAATTATGCTATTACCGACGCTTATCTCCTTCGCAAGTTCTATGCCAGGGAGAAGGGTAAATGTGGGCGATTGTGGGCGATTGTGGGCGATTGTAGCGGCAATATGTGAGCATTGGCGGGTAGCCGGCATTCCTGGTTGGCACAATTTTTGCTGCAATACATCCGTACGGACATAATACCAATGCTACACAAACACGGGAGGATATTTGTGATCCCTATCATTTCACTGCTGATCGCCCTGGTACTCTCGCTCCTGATTACCCGAGTTGCAGCCGTTGCCCTGACCCTGACCGGCCTCTCACAGCAGTCGGCCAAGTTTCAGGCGCGTTCTGCCTTTACCGGCGTCGGGTTTACCACAACCGAGGCCGAGAAGGTCGTGAACCATCCCGTGCGCCGGCGCATTCTGATGCTGCTCATGCTCCTGGGAAATGTCGGTATTGTCACCGTTATCGCCTCAATCATCCTGACGTTCGTTGATAGTACGGGGGGGATTGCCTGGTACTGGAGTCTGCTCTGGTTATCGCTGGGGTTGGGATTTATCTGGATTTTGGCAACCAGCGAGTGGCTTGACCGGCGGCTCTCGGTGTTGATTAGCTGGGCCTTAAAGCGCTGGGCGCAAATGGATGTACGCGATTATGCCGCCGTGTTGCATCTCTCGGGCGACTATGGCGTGATGGAACTCCAGGTTGAAGCAGAGGACTGGCTGGCCGACAAACGGCTGGCCGATCTTGATCTGTCGAATGAAGGGGTGCTGGTGCTGGGCATCCGGCGGCTGGATGGAACCTACGTGGGCGCACCCAAGGGACCAACCCGCATCAAGGCGGATGATACGCTGCTGCTGTATGGCCGCTCACCCGTGCTGGCTGACCTGGACCAGCGCCGCGCCGATATTACGGGCGAAGCGGCGCATCACCGCTCGGTCGCCGAGCAGCGGAATGTGCTGGCCGAACAGGAGCGCGAAGACCCGGCCGAGCGAGCCGCGCCGGAGGATACCGACGGCAAAGCGCCGCGCGAAGTGTCGGGCACAGGGTGATAATTTTTAAGCCCACGCGTTACGCGGTTGCTCACCCAAAAGGAAATTTCGCCTCAATCATAGGAGGTACGCGGTCGGTTCCAAACTAGGCGTCTGCCTGGGCAATCGGCCCGATTCGCCTCCGGCAGGGCGGAAGAGACCAGATCTTTTTCATCAAAAATTTGCACTTTGTGCAAATTTCTGATGAAAAAGATAAAAAGAGTACCACGCTGCCGCAGGCGAACTACGCCGTTATCGGGAGCAAACGGCCCGTTTGAACGCGCACCGCGTAACTCGTGTCAATCATAGGTGTTACGCGGTGGAAATTTGGACCACGAACAACACGAAATGAGCGAAAACCGCGAAACAGCCAATTCTGCCATGGATCGGGCGATCCTGCATTTGGCGGGGGATATCGCCTCCGGCAGGGCGGAAGAACCCGGTTCTTTTCCCGAACATTTGGCTCAAGGAGCCAAATGTTCGGGAAAAGAAAAAGAATGTACCATGCTGCCGCAGGCGATTCTGCCGTTCACCGGGTGCAAACGCCCGGTTTGATGAACCACCGCGTAAGTTCTGTCAATCAGGTGAAACGTCCCGCCTGCTTTGCCTGTCGTGGTGAACCGGCGTCAGTGGTGATCCATACCCAGCACAGCAGCAATACCGCTCTGCAGGTTGCCGTGGGTGCCGATACTGCTCATATCCGCACCCAGGTGGACCAGGGTCTGGGCAATCTGGGGCTGGATGCCGGTCAGGATGACCTGCGCCCCCAGCAACCGAACCGCCTGGGCCGCGCGGATCAACGCCTGCGCTACCTGCGTATCGACGATTGAAACGCCGGTAATGTCGAGAATGGCAACATCCGCCTGGTGCAGGGCGACCCCTTCCAACAATGTTTCCAGGACCATCTGCGCTCGACCACTATCAATCGTACCAATGAGTGGCATAATCACTACATTATCCGCAATTGGAATCAGGGGTGTCGAGAGTTCGCGCAGTGCCGCCTGTTGTGCGTCGATAATCTGCTGTTTCAGGGTAGCCCGTTCTTCCTCGGCCTGTGTCTGCTCGGTGATATCGCGCACGAGGGCAATCGTTTCATTATCGCCACTGGGTACCACGCGGGTTTCAAAGGTGCGCATGCCCGTCGGCATTGGCAGTATTTGCATAAATGCCTGGGCCTCACCGGAGGCAAACGCCTGCCGGCTTGTTTCTATGTATGTGCTTGCGGCTTCCGGCGGCAACACTTCCCGCACATGTTTCCCGATGATCGTATCTGGATCGGCGTAGAACTCGGCAACATGCCCCGACTGGTAGTCCAGGAACATACCATCCCGACTGATCCGGAACATCAGGTCCGGTATGCCGGTCAGAAGTGCCCGATTGCGCGCCTCACTCTGGCGCAGTTCATCTTCCATCGCTTTGCGTTCGCCAATATCGCGGATAATCGCGCCCACGGCGAGGGGCTGGTCAGCGGCATCACGAATAACAAAAGTGGCGACATCCCCCGGAAATCGGCGGCCATCCCGCCGCTGATACGTTACCTCACCGCGCCAGAAACCCTGCTGCATTGTTCCATCAACCGAGCCCTGATTCTGCTGCACGCGTTCCTCTGGCGGAACCAGTTCCTCAATAGTTAATCCGCCGGCCAGATCCGTGATACCAAACTGCGTGTAGAAGGCAGTATTGGCATAGATGAGTTGCCCATCCGGATGAGCAACGCCAATTGCATCGGGCGCATTTTCCACCAGTGCCTTGAAGGTTTGTAACTCCTGCTGATGCTCCTTCAATGCCGTAATATCTTCATACATCCCCAGCAGCGCGATGACTTCGCCGGTGTGGTTATGCAGCGGAATCTTGCTTGTACGCAGCCATGCCTGTACGCCACCGGCTTTCTGGATCGGCGCTTCGATATTGTACTGGGGCGTATCCGTCGCAAGCACCTGCTGATCATCAGCGCGGAACTGTTCTGCCAGTTCTACCCAGGGCATATCGAAATCGGTTTTGCCAACGACTTCCTCCGGGGTGGCAATCCCGGCATCCAGGGCAAACCGGCGATTACCCCCCAGATAAGTCAGATTGTGGTCTTTCCAGAAGATGGTCTGCGGCAGATTATCAATGACGAGCCGTAGCATCTGCTGGGCTTCGTGGAGCATATTTGTCGCCTGCTTGCGCTCAGTGACATCAACTGCCAGACCCCAACTTGACCAGCCCTCAATTGGAACATCACGGGAGATATTGGACCAGGATAGGGTTTTCAGCGTGCCATCCCGTGCCACAACGTCCCACTCCCAGTGCCGAAAGTTGTTTCCGCGGGCGGCCCACTCCTGGATCATATGCAGACGATAGGGTTCATCCGGCTGGATAATTTCCATAACCGTGGTCATGGATTGACCGACCAGTTCGCCGGCGGGATAGCCGGTGATCCGCTCGGCCTCCTCATTCCAGACAATCAGGGTACCCTGCTCATCAAATGCCGTAAGCATGACGGGCATCTGTCGAACGATCCGTCGCAGTTGTTCGCCGGCAAGTGGTTGCTCGCCGGGTGATATTTCCGGTGGTGGTGTCGATCCGGCCCCCTGTTCACGCAGCGTGCGGTTCTCCTGCTCTAACGCCGCTACCCGCTGCTGGAGCCGGGTAATATCTGATTGTAACGTTTGAATTGTATGGGCGGTATTCGGCATAGGAGTACTCCATATCCTTTCCTTACACAGGTTACGCGGTTGACCCTGTTCCGGCCGCGTGCCAGGCCCGAAAGCCGATTTCGTCTCCGGCAGGGCGAAAGATATCGTTGCTGCCGCAGGCGAACTACGTCGTTATCGGGAGCAAATGGCCCGTTTGAACGCGCACCGCGTAACTCCTGTTACGTACAACTCTTCTCTGTTATCAGTATAGCACCTGTGAGTAACGGGAGCGTTTCGGGAGCGGATTGAGAATAGGTGGTTATGCTGATAGAACGTAAAACTCCCCGGCAACCGCTCCCTATTCCTGAAGAGCGTATCAATGAGTCGCCCGGCATGCGTACAATTATCCCCAAAGCCACCACCAGCGTAGCATGGGTTCTGCTGCTCCACTCCATCCAGATCGTATAGATAATGCACGGGCGCAGTTGCCACCAGTGCGCTATCTGCCCGAACGCGAAAACATTGCTACGACCATTAACATAAATGTATCGGGGGCAACTAACGGATCTTTGCGATGTAAGCCAAAAGGATCAGGCACATTGCCAGGAAACCAATTTCAGGTGGTTTGCAAAGGGCTTAAACCAGTTGATCTAGTCGGTATAGTGTGCTACAATGTCAGCATACTAGGGAAAACCCTAGGTTGTCGTTTAGGGTAGTGGAACATCTGGCAATCTGAATACTCAGATGATCCGCAAAGGAGGTCTGCAAAGCTCCCATTTAACCAGAACTGTTCATGGACTTGTCGGTAATGAGGTACGGTTTGTTTTTCTAGGATGCGGAATAATGTCTGCGGCGCGATTGGACTCCATGCAGCGGGAAGAAGATGGCGTTTCGCGGCATTGCAAGCAAGTCAATTCTGTAAGCCTGGTCACGCTGTTTCTACGCCGGGTGGTCCGGCGGCATACGTGGCCTGTTGAAGCCATTGGCTCTGGAGGAAATCATGGAAAACGCAAAGAAATTTATCGGTGAAGTCGATCTGAACGAGGGTGTTGTGCCAATTACCAAGGCCGCTTCTTCGCTGGCCTCGCTGATCAAGCGCTCGCACTCACATCAGCAGCCGATTGTTGTGACGCAGAAGGGTTATCCGACCGGCGTTATTCTCGATGTTGAACTCTTTACCATGCTGCGTGAGAATGCCGAGCGGTATCTGGATACCCTGGATGCCGAGACGCGGGCAGAGCGCACTGCGATTTTTGATCGCATGCCGCAGGCCATTGACACTGGTGAACCCACGGAAGCGGTATAACTGCTGCCACTTTGAGTAGTGTACCCATTCGTTGAACATCCTCTGTGATCAGGGATGCCCGGTCATACCGGGGAAGGAGCAGTTTGCTCGAACGAATGATCGGTACTCGTTGATGGACGCTGGCTCGTTATGGATGCAGGCTGCCCACTCGATCCTTTTCAGTGAAAGGTGAGTAGCCTGTTAATCCTCCTCTTCTGCCGCGTACGTTTAATGAGCACCTTCCGCTAGATCTGTACATCGCGCAGGAAGACCGCACTCGCCTCGGGTAGCGATGGGTTAATGTACATTCCACTGCCCATTTCAAACCCGGCAGCCCGGTTAACCCGGGGGACCAGCGAAATGTACCAGTGAAAGTAGACGCTGCCCGGTTCTTTCACTGGCCCCGAACGAATAATCAGGTTGTAGTCCGGATCACGCAGGCCAACGTAGAGCTTACGGACGATTTCCTGCACCACCTGCGCCAGGCTGCTAATCTCTTCCGGTTGGATATCCAGGAAGTCTGCGCTGTGGCGGCGGGGGACAATCCAGACGTGGAAGGGTGAGAGCGCGGCATAGAGCACAAAGGCCACAAAATGCTCATTCATGGTTATCACCCGTTCGCCCCGCGTCAGTTCATCCTCAAGCATGTAGCAGAACACACACTGCCCATTGTCATCAAAGTAGCGACGCGCTTCATCAATGCGCCGACGGATACTGTTGGGCACAACCGGTAGCCCAATAATCTGACAGTGTGGATGGAGCAGCGATGCCCCGGCACTCTGACCATGGTTTTTAAAATAGATAATCTGTTCAACCCGATGATCGGTACTGATTTCCTGCCCGCGCTGCTGAAATGTCTCCAACACTGATTGAATTTCATGGGGCAGCATCAGTGCCAGGGTCGTGTTGTGCCGGGGATGTTCAACCACAATCTCGTGATGCCCGACACCCGCGATCCGGCGCTGGACGCCGTCAAAAACGCGGGTCAGCATGCCCTCTTCTGCCAGCGCTGGAAACTTATTGCGCACAACCCGGGTATGCCACGGTCCTTCGGTTGGAAACCGTTCAACTTCCAGGTCAAGCTCTTCATTGCCAGGACAGAATGGACAGTCCGGGTCATAGGCACTATGTTCTTCGGTCAGTGTTCGGTGGGCGGACTCGACAAACGCATTGGGGCGTTTGGAACGCTCACTGGCAATAATGACCCACTCGCGGGTCGCAAGATTCTGTCGCAGTTCGGACATGGCTGTTTCCTTATGCTGAACGCGGCATTGTCATTCCCGGTTACGGATGATCCCCAACCCGGATACGCCGTTCGTAATCCCATGCTCCCCTGACGCTGATGTCAGGGGCTTTCTCGTTCTCGCTGTGGCATACCACATACTGCATGGTATTAGTTTAGCATATCATACCGACTGCGGGAGCGATTCGCGCATCTGCAACAACTTTGCTACAATAAAACTGCCTTTACCAGTTATTTACACGACTTACGCGGTGCGGCCTGTTCCATCCTGGTGCCAGACCTGAAAGCCAGAATCGCCTGAAAGGTCGGTTCCGCCCTGCCAACGGCAACCTTCCCTTCCGGGTCAGTGACTGCGTAAGCCCTGTTACGCACCCAATGTCAGACGACAGATTACGGACTACGGACTACAGAATCTGAGGTACAACGTGACTGACATCAGCGAGTCGACCACTCCGATTGTCCTCGAAGCACGCAGTATTACCAAACGATTCCCCGGTGTTATCGCCAATGATAATGTCTCGCTCTGTTTGCGTCGGGGCGAGATCCTGGCACTGCTGGGTGAGAATGGTGCCGGTAAGTCAACCCTCATGAACATCCTCTATGGCCTCTATCATCAGGATGCGGGCGAGATCCTGGTCAACGGTCAGCCCGTGCGCGTCGATAGCCCGCACCATGCGATCCGGTTGGGCATCGGGATGGTGCATCAGCACTTCCAACTGGTGCCGGTGATGAGTGTCACCGAGAATGTTATGCTGGGAACCGAGGTGACGCGCAGAGGCGGATTTCTGGACCGGCGGCGCGCTGCCGAGCAGATTCGCACTATCTCGCGGCAGTATGGCCTGGAGGTTGATCCGGACGCACTGGTAGCCGATCTCCCCGTGGGCGCACAACAGCGCGTTGAGATTGTGAAAGCGCTCTATCGCAACGCCGACATTCTCATTCTGGATGAACCGACCGCGGTGCTGACGCCCCAGGAGAGCGATGACCTCTTTCGAATCATGCGTACCCTGACCGAACAGCAGAAGTCAATTATTTTTATCACGCATAAACTACGCGAGGTGCTGTATGTTGCTGACCGCATCATGGTGCTGCGCAACGGAAAAGCGGTTGGCGAAACCACTCCGAACCGGACAACCCGCGAAGATCTGGCGGCGATGATGGTCGGGCGCGAGGTGTTGCTCCAGGTTGACAAAACGGCGGCAAATCCCACCGAACTGGTGCTGCAAGTCCACGACCTGTGCGTCCTCGATGATCGCCAACATGCCGTTGTCGATGGCGTCGATCTGGAGGTCCGCGCCGGCGAGATCCTGGGGATTGCCGGGGTGCAGGGCAATGGGCAGAGTGAACTGGTCGCCGCGCTCACCGGCATGCGACCACCGGCGTCCGGCAGTATCTCGCTGCTGGGCCGGGAGGTTGCGCGCGCTTCCCCCCGCCAGATCAGCGAGCTGGGCGTGGCCTACATCCCCGAAGACCGCCAGCGCGAAGGTCTGGTGACCAGCTATCCGCTCACCGATAATGCCATCCTCGAGATGTACTACCGCAAACCTTTTGCACGCGGCATCTTCCGCGATGAACAGGCACGCATTACGCATGCGCAACGGCTGGTGGCCGAGTTTGATGTACGTACACCCGGCGTCCATGTTCTCGCCAGTTCGTTGAGTGGCGGCAACCAGCAGAAGTTCATTGTCGCCCGCGAATTTACCCGTCCAATCAAACTGCTGATCGCCGCGCAGCCAACCCGTGGTATCGATGTCGGCTCGATTGAGTTTATTCACCAGCAGATTGTACGCAAGCGCGACGAAGGTACGGCGGTCTTGCTGGTCTCCGCCGAACTGGACGAGATCTTATCCCTGTCGGATCGGATTGCCGTGATGTACCGGGGCCGCATTATTGCAACGCTTCAGGCAGTGCAGGCCGACCGCGAAGAGCTAGGCTTGCTGATGGCTGGATGTGAGCTACCTAACCGTTGATAATGTGAGAGGATGCCATGGCCAGACCCACTGAGGCGGATACGAAACCGCGCCGACCAATGAATGTACGCGATATCTGGGGATGGGTATCGCCGTTACTGGTGCCGCTCTTCGCCGTGTTTACCGCCCTGGTCATGGGGGCGGTGATCATTGAGTTGACCGGAAAGAGCTGGTTGCTGGCCTATGGTGGGTTGTGGGATGGTGCGCTGGGTTCACCCCAGGCCATTGCCAACACGATTGTGCGCTCCACGCCCTTTATTATTACGGGGCTGGCTGTGGCGCTCGGCTTTAAGGCCGGGCTTTTCAATATTGGCGCGGAGGGCCAGCTCTACGCCGGGGCGCTGCTGTCGGTGCTGATCGGCATCACCTTTATCGGGCTGCCGGGTATTTTGCTGGTGCCGCTGGCGATTGTCGGGGGAGCGGTGGGTGGTATGCTCTGGGGCGCGATTCCGGGCTATCTCAAGGCCCGTACCGGCGCGCACGAGGTCATTAATACCATTATGCTCAACTATATCGCCATCCGCCTGACCGAGTGGCTGATTAAGAGCCGCGATCCCTACCTCCTGGGTGATCCGGATGATCCGAGCGGTGCGCGCACACAGCTTATCAGCGAGCAGGCCCAACTCCCGGTTATCCCCGGCACCGATCTGCACGCCGGTATTTTAATGGCGGTTATTCTGGTGCTGCTGGTCTACTGGCTGCTCTATCGGACCACGATTGGCTTTGAGCTACGTACGATCGGGGCTAACCCGGCGGCGGCGCGCTATGCCGGTATCAAGGTGCCACGCACGATTGTCCTGGCGATGGCCCTGAGCGGGATGATCGCGGGGTTGGCGGGCGCGGGTGAAGTGCTGGGGGTAGAACAGGCGCTGAAAACCGACTTCTTCTCGGGGCTGGGCTTTGACAGTATTGCCGTTGCGTTACTGGCGCGCAGTAACCCGCTGGCGATGATTCCGGCAGGGCTGTTGTGGGGCGGTCTGCTGACCGGCGCGCGGCTGATGCAGGTACGCGCCGCGCTGTCGATTGACCTGATCAAGATTGTGCAGGCGCTGATTATTATGTTTGTTGCCGCCGATCAGATTGTGCGCTGGATCTATCGCATCCGGACACGTCAGGCCGGGGAGGAGTCGATCTTCTCACGCGGATGGGGCGCGTAACCCGGCCCTGTAAGCCGGGTGGACAGCCGCAAGAGTGGCAACCCCCTGCGTCTATCCGGAACCATTTTCGGCAGCAGGAAGGGCTGTGGACGCGCAGAAGCGCGTCCCTACTGCAAAAACGCCGGGAGCTTCCTCCCGACGTTTTTACCTGCGAACGCTGGTCTGAATGCGCTACGCGTATCAGGCCGAACCTGGCTCAATCTGCAAACCACTGCCCGGCGCAGATTTAAGTTTCCGCCGGTAGAGTTGGGGCAGGCATACCGGGATTCCCCGACTGCAGCAGATGCGCCAGACTCTGCAACCCGCGATACTGCAACTGTTTGACCGAGCCTTCAGTACGCCCCAGACGTTGCGCAACTTCCTGGACCGAGAGTTCATCCACAAAGCGCAACCGAATAACCTGTTGCTGACTGTAGGTCAGATATTGCAGATTCTGCCGGATCTCCTCATGGTCAGATTGCGTAGCCAGAAGCGTCTCAGGACCGTCGCATATATCGTCTATCTGATCTAAGGGAAGGGGACTGCGGGCATAGCGGCGTAGCACATCCGTGGTTCGGTCGCGTGCGATACGATAGAGCCAGGTGGCGAGGGACCAGCCACGATCTTCATAGGCAGTTATTCCCTCTAACATACGGAGGAACACTTCAGCACAGAGATCTTCAGCCAGTTCGGGATGGCCGATACGGTAGTAAATGTAACGATAGATACCCGAAGCGTGACGTTCGTAGATGGCTGTGAGGGCGTGCGGATCAGCGGATTTGGCCTGACGGATCAACTCGGTATCATTGCTGGTACGTGTCATGGCAATTCTCCCGGTATAGCCCTGGCGGGTGATGCACGAGTAAGCGAGTAAGACCATACCCGTACGTAGTATAACATGCGTCTTGCGTGCGAAACGTAATAGTTTCGTCATAAGAGTGTGATCAAAAAGTTATCGTGCGGGATGTGCTACAATGCAACTACCATGGAACAGAAACGCCAACATATGGTGCGCACGCAACTACGGCGACGCGGTATCAGAGATGCCGCGGTGCTCCAGGCAATGAGCGCTGTGCCACGGCATCTCTTCTTACCGGAGCCGATCCGCGCGCATGCATACGAAGACTGCGCACTTCCGCTCGAGGAGGGGCAGACGATATCGCAACCCTTCATTGTGGCGCTGATGGCCCAGGCGTTGCAGTTGCAGGGGCATGAGCGGGTGCTGGAGATCGGCACTGGTTCGGGGTATGCCGCCGCCGTGTTGAGCCACCTGTCCGCCGAGGTCTACACGATTGAGACGGTGCCCACACTAACCGAGACGGCGCGTGTATGCCTGGCTGAACTGGGCTACGGGAATGTGCATGTGCGGCAGGGTGACGGCACGGTGGGACTGCTCGAACATGCCCCCTTCGACGGGATTGTGGTCGCCGCCGCATCGCCCTGGGTGCCGCATCCACTGCGCCGGCAACTGGCCGTTGGGGGGCGGCTCGTGATCCCGGTCGGCGGGCGGGATGATCAGATGCTGCTCCGGTTGACGCGGAGCAAGCAGGAGGTTCAGGTTGAGCGGCTGAGCGGGGTACGCTTTGTGCCCTTGCTGGGTGAGCATGCCTGGAAAGATGATAGTTGACATAAGAAGGAGCAACGAACTGTGCGTAATATTCTCTCGCCCCCGGATGAACGCGCCCTCTCCGGTGACACCGACGACAACATTGAACTCCTGAAGGCCTGGGCCGGGACATCCCTGGCATTTGCGATCTTTATGGTTGGGGGTCAGGTGCTCCAACCAGGTTTTGTGACATTTCTGATCATCGCCGCCATAACCTGTGGCATCGGCTTTCTCTTACACGAACTGGCCCACCGTATTCTGGCACGCAATTATGGCGCAGAGGCGCACTTCGTTGCCAATAACCCCTGGTTGCTGCTCTCAGTTGTGATTGCCTTTGCCGGGATTTTTATCGCCGCACCCGGTGCTGTCTGGCATCGCGGCTACCTGACCAAGCGTCAGGGTGGGATGATTGCACTGGCGGGACCGGCGACAAATCTGGCACTGGCGGTGCTCTTTCTCCTATTGAGCTTTGCGATCCCCGCCGGCGGCTTTTTGGCGATAATGGCGTTTGTTGGCTACCAGATCAATGCCTGGCTGGGGCTGTTTAATATGATCCCTGCCGGACCGTTTGATGGCGCAAAGGTGCTCAACTGGAGTCCCGTGGTGTTTGGTGTAACAGTGGCGATTGCGGTTATTCTGGTGTTTGTGCTGCCTCGGATGGTCTTTTAACCTGTCAACCCTGGGGCGGACGCGCTTATGAATGTTGAAAACATAATCCGGATATGAAATGACCGCGAGTCCCGGCTGATGACGTTTGAAAACATAGTCCAGATATGAAATGACCGGGAGTCCCGGCTTTAGCCGGTGGAATACCGGCCGGGACAGCGGCAGACTGCCGGGAATGCCTGGTCCGGCTGAAGCCGGGACTCCTGAGCGGCAATATCCGGATTGAACATGCAACGTTCATCAGCCGGGACGCCGATCCAGCGATGTCCGGATTTAATGTTCAACGTTCATCAGCATGTCCTACCGCTTCCTGGGGGCGGTTCCACCCGGCAGGTTGCAGTATCCCGGCAAAGCTGGTATGTTTTGCGGTTGTGCGCGTACGATTCTGGATAATCATGTCGAAGGAGGACGGCTATGCGGATTCCCTTACTGGCAGGGAATTGGAAAATGTACAAGACGACCGGCGAGGCGGTGGAACTGGTTGAGGCGCTGATCAAGGGGTTGGGCACATTGAAGGAGCGTGAGGTGCTGGTCTGCCCACCCTACACGGCGCTGGAGCGGGTGAGTAAGCTGGTAGCCAACACGCCGATTGCACTGGGTGCGCAGGATCTCTTCTACGAGAAGGAAGGCGCGTACACCGGCGCAATTGCCCCGCAGATGCTCAAAGATGTCGGCTGTACCTATGTGATTGTCGGGCATAGCGAGCGCCGCCAGGTGTTTGGCGATACCGATGAAACCGTGAACCGCAAACTGAAGGCGGCCCTTGCCAATGATCTACGCCCGATTATGTGCGTCGGCGAGAGCAAACCGCAGCGTGATGGCGGGCAGGCCGAGGAGATTGTCGTTAACCAGGTGCGCAACGGCCTGGCCGATATCACGGCGGCGCAGATGCAGTCGGTTGTAATCGCCTACGAGCCGATCTGGGCCATTGGTACGGGCGATACGGCAACGCCGGCTGATGCGCAGGCGATGCATGCCGCGATCCGTCGGACGCTGACCGAGTTGTATGGCACGGATACTGCAAACAGCATCCGCATTCAGTATGGCGGCAGCGTGAAGCCGGACAATGTTGATGAACTGATGTCGCAGCCCGATATTGATGGCGCGCTTGTCGGTGGCGCATCGCTCAAGGCCGATAGCTTTTTGCGGATCGTCCACTTCGAGTAAACGGACAAAAACGGACAACGGACAGAGAGGCAACGGGCGGCGTCTGGTCGCCCGTCTTTACATCGCAGGTTGCAGCACACCTCTGTGTCTGTCACCTGCGATGTGTGATCTCTTGACCAGTCAGGGAGCAGTGTATGCTTGTTGAGATCGGTGTCATCCTGATGCTGGTGCTGGCAAATGGGGTCTTTGCCGGAACCGAGGCGGCGCTGATCGCGGCCCGGCGGGGGCGGTTGGAACAGCGTGCTGAACGGGATAGTGGCGGTGCGGCGCTGGCGATCACCTTTCAGGAAGATCCGAACCGCTTTCTCTCGACGGTGCAGGTCGGCATTACGCTGATCGGTGTGCTGGCGGGCGCATTTGGCGGCGCAAACCTGGCCGCCCCGCTGCAGACGCTCCTGGAGCCGCTGCCTCTGGTTGGTTCCTATGCCGGAACGATTGCCTTTGCGCTGGTTGTGGTTAGTATCACCTATCTCTCTCTGGTGCTGGGCGAACTGGTCCCGAAGCGTCTGGCCCTCCAGAGCGCGGAGGCAATTGCCGTCGGTATGGCGCAGCCGATGCATTTCCTGGCGCAGATCAATCGCCCCATTGTTACACTACTGACCTGGTCAACCGAGGGTATTCTGGCGCTGCTGGGCCGCCGCAATATGCCGCCGGAAGTTGTCACCGAGGAGGATATCCGGCACCTTGTGCGGCAGGGCACGATGGGTGGCTCGGTTGAGCCGCAGGAACAGCAGTTGATCGAGCGCATCTTCAAGTTTAGTGACCGTGCGGTTCATCACATTCAGACCCCCCGCGTGGATGTTCATGCCTTTGAAACGCAGACCCGCCTGGGTGACATTCTCGGCGAGGTGATCGAGAGTGGCTATTCCCGCTTTCCGGTGTATGAAGAAGATCTGGACCATGTGATCGGGATGGTGCATGTGCGCGATATGCTGCGTCTCTACTGGAGCGAGGGTGAAGATGGACTGATACGCAGCATTATGTACCCACCGCTCTTTGTTCCGGAGAGCAGTCGCGCGGCGGCACTGCTGGCAACCTTTCGCAAGGAGCATCGCCACTTCGCGGTTGTGGTGGGTGAGCATGGTGGGGTTGAGGGCGTTGCCACGATGGAAGATGTGCTGGAGGAAATTGTTGGCGAGATCGCCGATGAGACGGATGAAGCCGAGGAACCCGCCGTCGTTCAGCGCGAAGACGGCTCATGGTTGATCGATGGATCATTGCCGATTGACCGCCTCAAGCAGCATCTGGAGTTAGAAGCACTGCCGGGTGAGGAGATGTTTCGCTTTGATACGCTGGCGGGGTTTATCCTCAGTCTGGCGGGTCAGATTCCCCAGGTCGGGGATAGCATACACTGGGAGCAGTGGCGTTTCGAGATTGTTGATATGGACGGTTTGCGGATCGATAAAGTGCTGGTATCGCACGAAGCCGAAGCGAATACCGATGTAGATAGCGTTGTCGCGTAAGACAAAGAGCAACAGTGTTTCACATTTCCGGGGACTGTGCTACACTACAGGCTGGCGGGGTACAACTCACGCACCGCGCCGGACGTAGTGCTGATGAGACAAAACAAGGTAAATCAAACGCAGGGCGGAGCAGCTTCCCTGCGATATCATGACCAATTAATACCAACACGACTTACGCGGTCGGTGCCCAAACTGGACGTTTGATCCCGGTAACGGCACGTTTCGCCTGCGGTAGCATGGTACTCTTTTTTCTATTTCATAAAAATGTTGCACGCAGTGCAACATTTTTATGAAATAGAATGGAATCTTCCGCCCGGACAGAGGCGGAACGACCTTCGGGGTCAGTGACCGCGTAACTCCTGACCAACTCAACCTGAAGAAGTATACAAAGGAGATGACATTCATGGCCGGTGAAGTAGATCTGCGAGCAGCGCTTGCGCGCCCCTTTGTTGCCGCCACCAACACTGCCCAGGTGGCCTATCTGCTACTGGAGATCCAGCCAAACCAGCAGGTGGCCCAGGTGCGTATGCCGGTCAATGTGAGTTTTGTGCTGGACCGCAGCGGCTCAATGCGCGGCGAGAAGATTGACCGGGTCCGGCGGGCCGCTACCACCGCGCTGGATCTGCTTGATGCGCAGGATACGGTTTCGATTGTGATTTTTGACCATCGTACCGAGGTGCTAATTCCATCAACCCCGGTGCAAAACCGCCCTGAGTTGCAAGCGAAGATCAGCCGCATTCGTGATGCCGGTGGCACCCGCATTGCCCCGGCAGTCGAGCGCGCCCTGCGCGAGATCGAGAAAGTCGGCGACACGGGCATTCGGCGGATGCTGCTCCTGACCGACGGGCAGACGGAGCACGAGAAGGAGTGCTTGCTGCGCGCCGAGGATGCCGGGCAGCGTGGGGTGCCGATTACCGCGCTGGGCGTCGGCAGCGACTGGAACGAGGATCTGCTCATTGATATGGCGAATCGCTCCGGCGGTACGGCGGATTATATCGCGCAGCCCGACAAGATTACCGACTACTTCCAGAATACCGTACAGCGCGCGCAGTCCACGGTCGTTCGCAATGCCAGTCTGATCCTGCGGCTGGTGCAGGGCGTGACTCCCCGCGCCGTCTGGCAGGTGATTCCGCTGATTGACAACCTGGGCTACCGGCCCATTTCGGATCGAGATGTCAGCGTTCCGCTGGGCGAACTGGAGACGGGACAGGGCCGCACGCTGCTGATTGAACTGCTGGTGGACCCGCGTCCGGCCGGGCAGTACCGCGTGGGGCAGGCCGAGGCCGTCTATGATATTCCGGCCCTCGGGCTGGCCCAGGAGAAAGCGCGCGTCGATGTGCTGCTGACCTTTACCGGCGACCCGGCGCAACTCAACCAGGTCAACCCGCCGGTGATGAATATTGTCGAGAAGATCAGTGCCTTCAAGCTGCAGACGCGGGCGCTGCAAGACCTGCAGACGGGCGATGTCAGCAATGCCACGCAGAAGCTGAAGAGTGCCGTTACCCGCCTGCTGAACCAGGGCGAGGTTGAACTGGCCGAGACCATGCAGCAGGAGGTCGAGAATCTCGAAAAGGACGGCAAACTGAGCAGCGAGGGCCAGAAGACCATCAAATTCGGGACGCGCAAAACGGTGCGCCTGAGCGACCTGGATCTGCCGAAGGAGTAGTCCGTCGTCGGTAGTCCGTAATCCGTAGTCTGTATCCCGTATCCCGTAATTATCAGGGTGATTTTTCGGCAGGGACGCGCACAAGCGCGTCCGCCCGCCGACTGGCGAAAGCAACCCCACCGGCAAGCACACCATGTCCTGCATCTCGGAATACGGACTACCGTGTACGGACTACGGCCTACGGCCTACGCCAGAGCTACATCATCAGCGAGTAGCCGCCATCGACAACTATCGTCTGACCGCGAATCATGCGGGCGGCGGGTGAGCAGAGGAAGGCCACAACCTCGGCGAGATCATCGGGTTCGAGCATACGCCCGGCGGGGGTGCGCTGCCTGACCGCGTCAATCATCGTCTGCCCCTGGTTGTCAAAATGCCGCAGCGCGTCCGTCTCCACCAGCCCGCCGCTGACCGCATTGACGACGATATTCTGATCGGCCAGTTCCACCGCCAGGTAGCGCGTCAACGTCTCAATCGCCGCCTTGCTCACCCCGACGGCCACATAGTCCGGCAGAACGCGGCTGCTGCCCAGGCTGCTAATGCCGACAATCGCGCCGCCACCCCGTGCCGCCATCAGCGGTACCGCCCGTTGCGCGCATAACAGCAGCGACCGCGCATTGATATTCTGAGTCCACTCCCAGCCCCGCGTATCCTGCTCCATCGCGGGCCGCAAGAAGCCACTGGCCGCATTACACACCAGAATGTCCAGCCCGCCCGCCTGCTCGCGCACCGCTTCAAACAGCGTATCGATTTTGGCCTCATCGCCGACATGGGCGCGTACAACAAACGCCTGCCGCCCCAGCGCGCGAATCGCCTCAGCAGTCTCCTCGGCAGCAGAGCGGTTCCGAAAGAAGTTGACGACAATATCCGCCCCGGCGCGGGCCAGGCGCAACGCAATCGCCCGCCCGATACCCCGCGACGAGCCGGTGACCAGTGCAATCTTTCCCGTAAAATCCATGCATACCCCTCGTGGACGACAAATCAGATAACCGGGAGGATCTCCTCCCGCGCCATTGTACCGCAAGTCTGGGGGTGGCTGCGTTGCAGCCATTTGCGAACCGCATATCGCGCATATGTCGGGTTTATGTCGTCAAATTCCTTGACAACCCCTTGAGACACATGTTATAATCCCGCGAGTGTGAGACGGGCGCATAGCTCAGCAGGTTAGAGCGCAATCCTGATAAGATTGAGGTCCCTGGTTCGAGTCCAGGTGCGCCCACCATACGGAGCCAGTCAGGTAGATTGTGGATTGATCATCCGCAATCTACCGTTGTGTTGGGGCGGTAGCTCAGTTGGGAGAGCACCTGCTTTGCACGCAGGGGGTCAGGAGTTCGAGTCTCCTTCGCTCCACCAGTTTTTCGTAGCAGAACGCGGAAGAACGAAAAAGTTCTTCCGCGTTTTTGCGTGTTTGTCCCTGTTCTGCACAGCGATTAACGCCCAGAACAACTCCCACGGAAGTTCGTATCGCCGGTTCGGTTGCATGACCACGCCTACCTGCAGCCGGGTGCTCTTATGCTGTCGTCCAATCGACCGCGGCTCCTTTGCCGGTTGCACGCCGGCAAACTGCCCAGTAGCATTACCCGCCGCAGCCTGTTGGTACAGGCGACGCACATGCGCTATGATGAGGGCAGCAGAACGAAACATGGGTAAACGGCTCCGGAGCGGGAGTCCCGGCTTCAGCCGGTTCCGGCCACCGGCTGAAGCCGGGACTCCTGGGACGTTGTCCGGTATATCAGGGCAACCATCGTGCCGTGTGAGCGACGCGAACCACACTTTTCAAACAATCTCTAACGTTCTCATGAAGCCGACTCACACGGGAATGTTCAGGCCACAGCCCCGAATTGTCACTTCGCTACACTTCCTGGGGCAAATGTTGGGTTGCGCCATGAGCTTTTGTCAAAAGTTCTTGAGTCGGGTATACTAAATTTTACGCACTATCCTGACCAGACCCTGACCAGACATTGTTGCTCACCAACTATTGGATGAGTATGGTAAATCCAAATCTACAACATATCGACTTGAGCGAACTTATTGCCCGATGTGATCGGGAGGCACAGCAAGCACGCCGGCAGGAAGTCGGCCACTGCTTCGAGTTGTTTCGCCGCGCTATCGAAGGGCACGATCAGGCTGCCTGGGTAGCATTGGAGTATCAATATCGCCAGCTTATGCTTGGCTGGGTCCATGCGTACCCTGGCGCAGATCTGCCGCTAGAGGATAGTGACGGCATTGTCCAGGAAGCCCTTGAACGCTTCTGGCGGAGCCTGACAAAGCGCGGCATAACAGAACATTAGAGTCTATGCATAATAAGCAGCCTCGGCTTGTTTGGCTTCCTGCCAACGCCGGGTTTGCAGGTTGACCAGCCCACAAACCACCTGCATAACCGAGGTATAAATCGTATGGGAACAGCGGAATTGTGTTGCCAGGATGCCCCAGTTTTTCGCCCACCCAATGCAGTGTTCGGCCCGCACGCGCACGGTATTGATGGTGCGGTTAGACGCTTTTTGCTCGTCGGCGAGCTCGCCACCACGCGGCTTTTTGGTGGGCGTTTGCACGCGCAGACGGGCCACCTGCTGCTCCTGCCCCGTCGTTGCATCGCGGACGGTCACGAGCTCGACCTGCGCTGCCACCCCTTGATAGCCTTTATCCAGCTTCACCTCAGCGCCATCCGGCAATCGCTCCAGGGTGCGCAATCCATCACACAGCCGCTTATCATGCTTGGTGCCAGGAACCGCCGCACTGATGGCCACAATGTGATGATCGTCATCGGTCACGACCTGGGTTTTCAGCGTGAACTCTTTCTGCTTGCCCGAGTACTACTCCTTGCGCGTTGCGCTATCCTGGGGACGCGCCACTTCTTGTTCGGTCGCATCAACCAGAACATGGGTCTGCGTGATGCGGTCGAGCACGGGTGCCTCCTGCGTCTCCGCTGCGTGCGATTCCTCCGCGGTGTGCGATTCATCGGCAGGGGCGTCAGCGGGGTCCGCCACCAGATCCCAGATGTCTGGGGTGGGCAGCACCTCCCGCAGCAGCGGTAGCAACCGCCGCAGATCACGCGAGACATCCGATTGGGTGCCCCCACACAGCAACGCGACCAGGGTTTGGGGGACGTGGGTGCGCAGATAGAAGCGTAGCATCGTGACACGGATGACCAGGGACAGATCACAGGTGCGCCCGCCACCAACCGCACGTTGGCGCTCGTCACGCGCATGGCGCTGTCGCTCATAGTCGGGATATTTCGTTGCAATGGCTTCTATCATCGGCCAGAAGGTTTCCGCTGGAACGCCGGTCAACGCCTTGACGAGCAAGGGGGTATCTCGTAAGATTTGTTCGGTGAGCATACGCCGTGGTTCTCCTTGTGCTGAGGATTGGTACCACGGTAGTATAGCTCACCTTGTTCTTATTGTGTATAGACTCTACTGACTTTATCTCCAACAAGCTCGACCAGCACCAGGCACGCCTTATCGACATCGAGAGCTACTGGGTGAATGGCGACCAGCGCTTTGCTGTCGTAATGGTGCCGAACACCGGCAGCGACGGCAAAACCTGGTGGTGGTATTACAATGTGTCGGCCAGCTTTGTGGCCGATAAACTCGGCGAGAATCAGGCGCGGCTGATCGATATCGAAACCGAGGTCATCAACGGCCAGCGCCGCTACAGCGTGATAATGATCCGCAACCAGGGCAGCGATAATAAAGCCTGGTGGTGGTATTACAACGTCACGCCGCAGTATATCTCGGACCGGCTCAATGACAACCAGGCACGGCTGGTTGATATCGAGCGGCACAGCAATGGTCACTTCACGGTCATTATGGAAAAAACTCAGGGTGAGTACTGGTGGTGGTACTACGGCATCAGCGGCCCGAGCCAGTTGTCTGAGTATATCGACCAGAACGGTGCGCGTATTATCGACCTGGAGCGCTACCGCGACAGCAACAACAACATACGTTACGCCGCGCTGCTGCTCAACAACTCCAATGACATTACCACTCGCGTAGGCCACCAGTTGCGCACCGGCACCGATGGCCGGGTGGGGCTCTATCTCAAGCGGGTGAACGGGCCCGTACTGGCCGCCTTACAGCACCGCTTCGTCTTCGAGCCTGCCAGTACCATCAAGGTAGTGCCGCACCTCTATGCCATGCGCGAAGTCCAGAGCGGCAATGCCGGTCTGACCGACCAGTTGCCGCGTTACACGGATGCAGCCACGAGCTGTCCTACCACTGCCCAGTCAGGAACCGAGTCACTCGACACCGTGCTCAGCGCCATGATGAAAAGTTCCGACAATGCTCGCACGCGAGCTACAATCGATACCTATGGTCAGTCAAACATTAATGCAATGGCTCAATCGACTGTGGGGATGGCGGACACAAGCATTAATCATGTGATTGGCTGTGGTGGCCGCACTCCGAACGAGCTAACGCTGCACGATGCCGGACTGCTTTACGAAGGCGTGGCGAATGGCAGTCTCCTGAACGCCGGCCACCGCGAAACCTTTTATTCACTTATGGGCGGCCAGAACTGGGGACCAGTGACCCAGATGGTTGAAGAAGAAGCGCCTGCCGGCCTGAGTGAGGAGCAACGGCAGCAGTTCCGTAGCCAGGTGCGTACCTTCCTAAAATCGGGGAGTTATGGTGTGAACGGATTGTCCTACCGCTCAAGTGCAGGCTGGGCGCAGATACCCTTCTGTACCAACGGGGTCATTCAGCCACGCCAGTATGTGTTTGGCATCTTCATTCACGGGGCCACCAACGGCCAGGCAGCCAGCGATACATGGGCCGGCACGCGGGCCGAACCCCTGCGCGAACAGATCCGCGCGGGTCTGAAAAACTGGGATGACTGCTCCAGCCAGAGCTATATCTGGGCAGGCTCAACCGAACCATACGTGAGCAACGCCAGGCTCGGAGTGGAGTTCCGCGCAACCTCGCCCCGCCTGATCCCCGATGACGGACTGGTTGTCGAACTCCAGGAAGTCCCGCGCCTGCCCATCCCTGATCCGGGGCCGCTGAAGCTTGTGGACACACGGCTCTTTGACCTGACGCTGTTTGATGCGGCAAGCGGCAATGAACTGGCTGAACTGCCCACCAGCTATGAACTGCGGCTTCAGTACAGCGATGAGGACATCGCCGCCGCCGGCATTACCGACGAAAGGACGCTCCGCCTGTTTTACCTGGACGGTCAGCAATGGATGCCGGCAGGTGTAGACCGGGTGGACACTGAGCGGAACGAAATTATCAGTACGGTCAATCACGCCGGCGTCTTTGCACTGGGCGCAGGCAGTAGCAATGCCACTGAAAATCATACATTGTTCTTGCCAATGATTAACCGCTAGTCAGTTCTCACGGCGGGGGGAAACATCCATCGATGAATGTTTCTCCCCGCTCACTAGATACGCGGGCGTTACCAGCGAGTATCCATGCGCTTTATGTGTCACGCTCCAGTTCCGCCCCACCAACGCAACCCTCTGTGCCACATCAAGTAAGTAAGTTTGTTACGGTGGGAGGTCAAACAGCCTGGCAGTTACCCGCAGATGAATCCGGGACTAGGATAGACACAGGTAAGCGCGGACATCGGTTGTAGCCCCGATATACCGAATGCGCTCCGTCAGGCGCATGCTATAATACCAATACTGGTATACCTTGAACGAGCATCTTCTATCGCATGTACTGAAGAGGACGAACAATGACTATTGCCCTCGACATACCCTCGGAGATTGAGGACCAGGCACGCCAGGCTGCCGCCGAACAGGGCAAGCGGCTGGAAACCTATATCCTGGAATTGATCCGGCACGCTGTTACCGCTCCATCAGGTGATGCCTCCGGGCTACCGGCGCGCGAAGCCGAACTGCTCCAGCAGATCAACCAGGGACTTACGCCCGCCACCTGGCAGCGCTACCACGATCTCCGGGCCAGGCGACAGGCCCACACCCTTACCCCGGCTGAGCAGCAGGAACTGATTGCAATCACGGACGAGCGCGAACGGGCGAATGTGCAACGTGTGGCTGCCCTGATCCGATTGGCCCAACTGCGCCAGACCTCCGTCAATGCCCTTATGGACGATCTGGGATTGCACGCCGCAACCTATGCGTAGCATGCTTATTACGACCCAACCCGGCGGCGCGAAGCCAATACCGTGGAAGCACAGCCCCGCGCCACCGTCCGTCACTCTATCTTCACTCTACCGGCGTACTACCGCCGCGCCGGCAGGTACAGCAGCAACATCGCCCCCAGCAGCAGCGTCCCGCCGAGCAACCCCAGCGATCCCAACCGCTCATCAAAGAGCCACCAGGCCAGCAGCGCCGAGGTCAGCGGCTCCAGCAGGGTGGTGATGCTGGCAGCGGTTGCCGTGGTGTGGCGCATCCCGGTGAAGAAGAGCAGGTAGCCCAGCGCGGTCGGGATCAGCCCCAGGTGCAGCAGCCAGGCCCAGCCACTGACCGGGTAGTTCATCACCAGTCCGGCCAGCAGTGCGCAGGGGAGCAGGAGCAGCGCGCCCACCCCAAACCCCAGCGTAATGGACTGCAGCGGGTGGTAATGCCCCGCCAAAGTTCGGCTGCAGAGGGCAACAATAGCGTAACTCAGGGCCGCCCCCAGCGCCAGCAGTGTCCCCAGCAGCATGCGCCGCTGCGCCGCCATATCCGCCGGCAACCCCACCAGCAGCACCGTACCCGCCAGGGCTGCTCCCAGCGCCAGTAGTACCCGCCCGGCCAGCGGCTCGCGCAGCAGCAACGCGGACAGCAGCGCCACAATCACCGGCGCGCTGCAGAGCGCCACCAGCACCGCGATTGTCACCCCGACCTGGGCCACTGCCGCAAAGTAGCTGACCTGGTAGCCCGCCATTGCCACCCCGATCAACCCGATCCAGGGCAGATCGGCGCGGGCCACCTGCCAGGTACGCGGCCCCAGGAGCGTCCAACTCAGCAGCGCCAGCGCGGGCAGTGAGAATGCCAGCCGCAAGAAGCCAATCGAGAGCGACAGCGCAAAGCTGCGGTTGCCCAGCAGTTCATAGATGGCATTTGAGGCAATGCCAACCGTTCCCCAGGAGATGGCGGCAAACGTGATCAACAGCAGTCCCCAGCGCGCATCCGCCAGGGCAATCGTACGTGTATGCATATGTAGCCTCTTCCTTTACTCACAGGCGTAACACGGTCAGTTCCAAACCAGGCGTCTGCCTGGACACATGGCCCGATTCGCCTCCGGCAGGGTGGAATGAGACATTCTTTTTCAGGAAAATTTGGCACAACGTGCCAAATTTTCCTGAAAAAGACAAAAAAGTACCACGCTGCCGCAGGCGAACTACGCCATTATCGGAAGCAAATTATGGCTGTCGGGGGGATTGCAACCGATATTACCGGGCGTAAGCAGGCCGAGTCTGCACTGCAGGCCGAGCGAGCTACACTGGCACAGCGTGTGGCCGAGCGCACATCCGAGTTAAGCCTGGCAAATGTGGAACTGGTTCGGGCTGTACGGGCCAAAGATGAGTTCCTGGCAAATATGAGTCACGAACTACGTACACCACTCAACGCCGTCCTGGGGTTATCCGAAGCGTTGCAGGAAGAAGTGTATGGTACACTGACCGAAAAACAGCGCTTCTCGTTACAAACTATTGAGGAGAGCGGACGGCATTTGCTGACCCTGATCAACGATATTCTGGATCTGGCAAAAATCGAGGCCGGGCGTGAAGAGTTATCCCTGGCCGATGTCGCCATCGAGTCGGTCTGTCAGGCCAGTCTGCGTATGATCAAACAGGTTGCACAGAAGAAGAACCTGCGCGTTATCGAGTCATTCCAGATAAATGTTCCCTCAATGCAGGTTGATGAGCGCCGCCTGAAGCAGATCCTGGTTAACCTGTTGAGCAACGCCGTCAAGTTTACACCCGAAGGCGGGCAGATTGGTCTGGAGGTGACGACGGACACTCAACATAATCAGGTGTACTTTACCGTGTGGGATACAGGAATCGTCATCGCACCGAAACATCTGGAGCACCTGTTCAAACCCTTTGTGCAGATCGAGCGTGGCCTGAACCGCCGGCACGAGGGCACCGGCCTGGGGTTATCGCTGGTGCTGCGCCTGGCGGAGATGCATGGCGGCAGTGTGGCGGTTGCGAGTGAGGTCGGCCAGGGCAGTCGCTTCACGGTTACGCTCCCCCGATTGGCGTCTGTTCACGCTGCGACTTCCCCTACTGTATATCCAACTCCGGCTGCCCCGACTTCCGACCATGTGCCGCGCTGGGCTCTGGTTATCGAAGATTCGCTCACCGCCGCCGAACAGATCACCCGCTACCTGAGCGAAATGGGTTTGCAATCAGTTATTTGCACGCGTGGTCTTGACGCCGTTAATCAGGCACTTGATATTAAGCCGGATATTATTCTCCTGGATATTCTGCGTAACCGATGTGTCGGGTTGGTCAATATTGCAAGCCCTCAAAGCCGATCCACGTACACAGCATATTCCGGTTGTGGTGATTTCGGTTATGGATGAGCCGAAACAGGCCGAGGCACTCGGCGCAGCCGCCTCCCTGGTGAAACCGATCTCCCGCGCGCAACTACAGGCGGTGATTACCACGATCTTTCCCGGACAGCCGGTGAAACCCTCATCTGCTCTGGTTGTTGTACCCGAAACAGCACTTCAGATAAATGCCCCCCGCATTCTGCTCGCCGACGATAACGAAACGACGATCGAGATGCTCTCGGAATACCTGCACGCGCAGGGGTATCGGGTCAGTGTGGCGCGGAATGGCGTAGAGGCCATCCAGCGTACCATCGAGGAGCCCCCCGACCTGATCTTGATGGATATCCAGATGCCCCGCATAGATGGCCTGGAAGCCATTCGGCAAATCCGCGCTATGCATAGTTTAGTTGATACGCCGATTATCGCGCTGACTGCGCTGGCGATGCCCGGTGATGAGGAACGTTGTCTGGAAGCCGGGGCGGATGCTTATCTGAGTAAGCCCGTGCGCCTGAGAGAAGTGGTGCAAATAATTGAAGCATACCTGGACAGAAATAGGTGATCTAGCCTGAGCAGATTGATGTAGCCGTGGCCCGGCAACCCAGAACCCGGTTATGAATCAGTTACCCGCTAATGCTGCGGTTGCGTGCAACATTTCCAGGGTACCGGACCACGGCTATCGTCCCTCCATTGCGGTGAGTATATAGCAATCCTACATTGGTTGTGAACTGATTCTTCGCGATTCGCCCCCAACCGCTTGATGAAGTTTGCGCACATAATCCGGATATGCCATCCGGGAGTCCCGGCTTTCGCCGGTGGGCTGCCTGCCGGGGCAGTGGTATCCTGCCGGGAACGCCTGATCCGGCTGAAGCCGGGACTCCTGAAGATTGCTATCCGGATGAACATTCAACGTTCATCAGGCAGCACTACGACACATTTAGGGTTGCTCTATTATGGCCGTCCCACGATTCTGGCCCAGGCTGCTTCGATCTGGGCGCGGGTCTCGTCCTGGGTGCCGCTGTTGTCAATCACTACGTCGGCATGGGCCAGCCGGCTGGATTGAGGCGGTTGCGCGGCAACCCGTTGGCGGGCCTCGGTTTCGCGCATGCCACGGGTCTGCATCAGGCGCTTGACCTGCTGTTCCTCGGTGCAGGTGACAACCCAGATTGCATCGCACTGCTCGGCCCAGGTTGACTCAAGCAGCTTGATGGCATCGATCACCGCAACCGGACGATCCAGGGGTTGCTCGCGGCTGCCATGCCCACTTCCGTGCGCAACCTGCTCCAGCCACTCGCCGATCTCGGTACGTACGGCGGGATGGACGATCTTCTCCAACTGTTGAAGCGCGGTTTTGTCACTAAAGACCCGATCACCCAGTTTGCGCCGATCAATCGGGCCACCCGGACGGGTGAGGATATCATTGCCAAATGCAGCGACGATCTGCTTGTAGACTGGTTTGCCCGGCTGCTGTACCCGGTGCGTCACCCGGTCAGCATCAATCGTGCGGGCGCCCAGCGCAGAGAGAATCGCCAGCACAGTACTCTTTCCACAGGCAATACCACCCGTCAGGCCAATCAGATAGAGGTCAGGATGTTGTTTCACGGAGCGACTCCTCCTGCGCAGTGCGCACATAATGACGCATTATCCCATCTCGATATATTCCTGCTTGACCAGCGTGCCCTCATCCAGGCCGCAGAGGGCCAGCAGGTCGCCGATGATGCGGGCGCGTTCATCGGCATCTTTGCGGCTCCAGGTACGACTTTTGATCTCCAGATAGGGACCGGGGTTGCGGTTGCCCCCCAGCGTATCCAGGTTAAGCGCGAAGTCTTCACCTTTGTACACAATCCGCCAGCGCTGACGGCGTTTCTCGATATCGATTACGGTATCGGGCTGGAAATACTCACGGTAGAAACGGAGCGAGTGGTCCGCCTGCGCCGTGTAGCGTGCCCGCGAGAGCAGAATGGCTGAGGCATACTCATTCCGCAGCGTCTCAAAGACCAGCGTGATGGTATATTTTGGCTCCAGCCGCGCGCCGGGATCGAGCCGGTGGTCTTCGCGGATGCGGATGCGCTCACGTTCACCATTCTGAAAGAGAAAGTAGGTATCGTACTGTGCCCGCTCGCTGGCCTTGGTGACGGTGATGTCGGGATGGTCCAGCAGTTGCGCCACTCGCTCTGCACCATGCGCGCCAACATGAGCCTTGACCTGGACTTCGAAGATCTCGGCCTGTGCCACGCCACCGATTGCCAGAATCTTATCGAGCAGATTTGCCTCGCGGCTTGCCAGAAAGCGGTTAATCTGGTCGGCGATAGCCTGCGCCTGCTGCAACACCTCTGCCTCGTCCAGGGTGAGCAGGATGCGGTCCCGCAGGAGGAAACGCCCATCAACCAGGACATCGCGCACATCGGCGGCGCGGGCACTGTAGACCAGGTGCGAGTAGATCGCGTCGGGGCTGTAGGTGTAGCGCGGGCCGCTGTGCAGTTTGCCCAACTCCACAACCGTAACATCGGCGCGCTTCCCCGGCATCAGCGAGCCAACCAGCGTATCCAGGTGAACCGCCTGCGCGCCCCGACTGGTTGCCAGCGCCAGTGCTTCACGGGCCGGCATGGCCGTCGGGTCGCCCGTGACACCCTTGGGCAGCAGCGCCGCCAGATGCATCTCGACAAACATATCCTGATCGTCGTTGCTGGCAGGGCCATCGGTGCCGATGCCGGTCGCCACGCCGGCGGCAAGCAGATGCTGGTAGGGAGCAATGCCGCTGGCAAGTTTGAGATTGCTGCTGGGGCAGGGCACCGCGCCAACCCCACAATCGCGCAGGAGGACAATATCCTCCTCGGTGGCATGCACGCAGTGGGCCGCGATACAGGGCACCGCAAATGCGCCTAACTCCTCCACATAGCCGATGGGAGTAGCCGCCCGTTCCGCGCGGATCTGCTGGACTTCGCGAGCAGTTTCGGAGAGGTGCGTCACCAGGGGCACATCAAAGCGGCGGCAGAGCGCGGCCGCCTCGCGGTAGATCTCATCGGTGCAGGTGTAGGGCGCATGCGGCGCGATGGTCGGGATGATGCGCTCGTGCCGGTGCC
Organism: Chloroflexaceae bacterium; assembly: GCA_034436755.1. Taxonomy (GTDB): domain Bacteria; phylum Chloroflexota; class Chloroflexia; order Chloroflexales; family Chloroflexaceae; genus CAKZQX01. The sequence continues at coordinate 30,455 of DAOTVB010000133.1, forward strand.
ACTCGGCGATAAAGTGGCGGGCCCGCTCCAGCCCTTCATCATAGGAGGCGGCATCAGGCGTCGGCAGGCGCATCACGGTTTGCCCGCAGATGGCGCGGATGCCCACCTCGGCGGCGGCGCGGGCTACCTGCTCCTCAAAATAGTACATATCGACAAAGGTGGTGACACCGCCGCGCAGCAGTTCGGCGCAGGCCAGCCGCGTGCCCACATAGCTAAACTCTGGAGTGACAAACTGGCTCTCGACCGGAAACATATAGCCAAACAGCCAGACATCAAGCTGCTGGTCGGCAACCAGACCGCGCAGCAGGGTCATCGGTACATGGGCATGTGCGTTGATCAGACCGGGGATAATGGCGCATCCGCGACAGTCGCGCACTTCGTCCGGCGTGAACTGCTCCTGCAGGGTCGCTGTCGGCCCAACTGCGATGATATCGTGTCCCCGGATGGCGACCGCGCCATCCGGATAAATGGTTCCCTGCGGGTCCATCGTAACCACCGTGCCACCGACGAGTAGCAGGTCAACCGCTTCTGCCATAGTCTCCTTCCTCCACTTCACGTCGCCGGGAATGTCGGGGCGCCGGCCGTCGCCCATGGCGCGCAAAATCCTGGTCTTATTCTACCAGATGCTATGACCGGGTGCCGGGAGGTTACGTGCGGGAAACCGTTTTGCATACGCGCAACCCCTGGTATAATAAGACCAGTACCCAGAGTCCGGCAACAATCTAGCAAGGAGATAAGCATGTTTGATACTTTCAAACAGCGGTTTGACCGTACACCTGAGGGCCAGGAACACCGCGTGCCCCCAGGTCAGTATGTCACCGAGAAGTTCCCGGTCCTACACTATGGCAATGTGCCCCAGTATGAAAATGTTGAGCAGACATGGGATCTGCGGGTCTGGGGCGAAATTGCGGAGCCTTTCGGCTTTTCGTTTGCGGCGTTTCGGGCGCTGCCGACAATCAACATCACGATGGATATTCACTGTGTGACCCGCTGGAGCAAGCTGGATACCACCTGGGAAGGTGTGCAGTTCCGCGAGTTTCTCAAGCATATCCCGGCGCTGAAGCCGGAGGCGCAGTTTGTGATTGCACACGCGGAGCAGGGCTTTACCGCCAATATTCCGCTAGAAGTGCTTATGGATGATGAGGCGCTGCTGGCCTACAAGTATGAGGGGCAGGAACTCGACCCGGAGCATGGCTACCCGCTGCGGCTGATCGTGCCCAAAAAGTATTTCTGGAAGAGCGCCAAGTGGCTGCGCGGCCTGGAGTTTCTCTCGGAGGATAAGCATGGCTTCTGGGAGCGCTACGGCTACAACAACCACGCCGATCCCTGGAAAGAGGAGCGTTACGCGGAGTAGGGGTTAGGGGTTAGGGGTTAGGGGTTAGGGGTTAGGGGTTAGGGGTTAACGGTTGGTTATCTGATCTTTCTAACCCGTAACCCATACTTCTTAACCCGTAACCCCTAACCCTTAAACCGTTAACCCCTATCAGGCGTCCAGCCCAGGTCGGCGAGGAAAGCCAGATCGGCCGGGGTTAGTAGTCCCTGGGCAGCAGTGCGGGCCAGCAGATCGGGGCGGCGCTCCAGGGTGCGGTGCAGGCGCTGGCGGCGGCGCCAGGCGGCAACCTCGCCATGGTGCCCGGAGAGCAGCACCGGCGGCACCGGCTGTTCTTCCCAGACTGCCGGGCGGGTGTAGTGCGGGTACTCCAGCAGGCCATCGCTGTGGCTCTCCTCAGTAATGGATGCGGCGTCGAGTACGCCGGGCACCAGTCGCGCTACCGCATCTATCAGCACCATCGCCGCCAGTTCTCCCCCCGTCAGCACATAGTCGCCAATACTGATCTCCCGGTGGATAAGCGTGGTCCGTATCCGCTCATCAATGCCCTCGTAGTGCCCGCATACCAGCACCAGTCGCTCCTGTTGCGCCAACTCCTCGGCCATGGCCTGGGTAAACAGCTCGCCATCGGGGCTGAGCAGGATCACCTGTGGCACGGGTGCATCCGGGACCGGGTTGGCGGTCACGGCGCGAATGGCTGCCGCCAGCGGCACGGCTTTCATCACCATACCGGCCCCGCCGCCGTAGGGCGAATCATCGGCGGTGCGATGCCGGTCGGTCGCATAGTCGCGGATATTGTGCAGGTGAATGGTAATCCGGCCGGCCTGCTGTGCCCGCTTGAGAATGCTTTCCGTTAGCGGCCCCGTAAACATATCGGGGAAAAGCGTTAGAATATCGAATTGCATTTCAACTGTGCTTAAATACTGAGCAAATATTGATCGAAAAACTCGACGACACGACGCACATAGGCGCGACGGTCGGTAAAATACGCCCCACAATGTTCAGCATGTTCATCAATCCAGAGTTCTTTCGGCTGGTGCGCCGCTGCGAAGAGCTGCCGGGCATGCGCTACAGGAATAAGACTATCGTTCGCGCCGTGGACAATGAGCACCGGCCGGGGAGCCAGTTTACCAATTGCATCAATTGGGCGAATGTCGCGGAGGCGATAACCATAGCGCTGTTGGATCAGCGCCTCGGTCAGCGTCACCAGTGGAGCGACGGGGACATGCAGCATATGCCGCATCCGGTCAGCCGTGACATCGCGGGCGTTGGTAAACGAACTATCGGCAACAATCGCCTGAATCGTGGGGTCACGGGCAGCGACCAGCAGCGCCACCGCTGCACCCATCGAGAAGCCTACCAGTCCGATGCGCGCCCCGGTGATCCGCTTGCGCACATAGTCACCGGCCGTCAGCAGATCATCCACTTCACGGTGTGCCAGCGTGTTCGGCCAGGGATCGGAGGTGCCGCGCCCCCGGAAATCAAACAGCAGCACATTATGTCCCGCGCGCCAGATCCCGGTGCCAATCCCCAGCAGATCATGTTTGGCGCTGATATGCCCATGGCAGCAGATAACCACGCTCCGGGTTTCGGGACACGGCAGCCACCAGCCGCGTAAACAGAGCCCGTCGGGGGTGTGCAGAGTGACATCCTCGTAGGGTGCATCCAGTTCCCACGGCGTAAAAGTATAGTCATCAAGATAGGTCCGGCGTGGGCGGGGGTTAAGCTGATTGCCGGCATACCAGGCCAGGCCCAGCATCCCGCCGACTGTGCCGGCCGCAGTGCTCAACAGCAGCGGCAGCGAAGCAGAGCGGTTTCGCATCACCTTTGTCTCTCTAGCCGGTATGCAGTTTGCATACTGACATAGGGTTGCAGAGTGTCGATATGCGCATATCGATCCCAACGTTTCGCAGTGTTCGCGCATGTCGGGTTGTTCGTGGTCCAGACTCCCACCGCGTAACGCGTGTAACATTACAGGAGTTACGCGGTCGGTTCCAAATCAGATGTTCATCTGGATGAACGCCCCGATTCGCCTCCGGCAGGGCGGAAGATTCCATTCTTTTTCACAAACATGTTGCACAACGTGCAACATGTTTGTGAAAAAGATAAAAACAGTACCATGCTGCCGCAGGCGATTCTGCCGTTCACCGGGTGAAACGCCCGGTTTGATGAACCGACCGCGTAAGTTCTGTAACATTACATCAGTTATGATGTTGCAGCCGTTCAGAATGGTCGGTTTAGCGTGACCGAATCGTAGCATGCTTTGCCTGTCGGCACAACTTTTAGCGAACTGAGGAATACAAAACTATGCCCTACCTGATTGCCACCTGCGCGCCGGAGTCCGCCGTAGTGGCGCACAAAGAACTGCGCCGGGTTGAGTCGGCGGTGGCGGTGGATGCCTGGCTTGACGATGGTGTCGCCCTGATGACTGCGCCGGACCCGGCGGCGTTTGCCGCGACGCTCGCTGCCGATCCGCCGGTCTTTGTGCGCCACCTGGCCCCGGCAGACCTGATAGTGCCGCTAACCGGCAGCCCCGCCGATATTACCAGCCTCGCCGATGCCGTAGCCGCAACCTACCTGCCCCAGATCGCCGCCAACCTGGCGCTGGAGCGGCCCTGGCAGCCCCACGCCGTACAGGTGCGCCTGAGCAACCGCGCCGCGCATCCCTACACCCGCTATGCCCTGGCCGAACCACTACGCGAAATGCTGGCGCAGTTTGGGCCGGAAGATGTGCGCCACCCGCAGCAGATACTGGCGGTCTACTGCGCCGCAGAGCAGGCCTACGTCGGGTTGTGGCCCACGGCGCGCTGCCTGAGCGACTGGCCCGGCGGTGAGCGCCGCTTTGCCCGCACGCCGGAGCAGATTAGCCGCTCCGAGTTCAAGCTGCTCGAAGCCCTGGATCTATTCAACCTGGCATGGCCCACCGAGGGACGGGCCCTGGATCTGGGAGCCGCCCCGGGTGGCTGGACGCGGCTGCTGGTTGAGCGTGGGTTGACGGTTGTGGCGGTAGACCCGGCGGCCCTGGATGCGCGGGTGGCAGCACTGCCCCAGGTAGAGCAGTGGCGTGGGCATGCGGAGGCTTTTCTTACCGGCAGCAGTGATTTGTTCGACCTGGTGGTCAATGATATGCGGCTGGATGCGCGCGACTCGGCCCGGCTGATGCTACGTGCTGCCGAACGTCTGCGCCCCGGCAGTCCGGCACTGATGACGCTGAAACTGCCCCAGGCCAGGATCGAGCCGGTCTACCACCGGGCCCGGCGCATCTTCGCCGAGGCGTATACCATCATCGGCGCGCGGCAGCTCTTTCACAACCGCAGTGAAGTGACCATTGTCGGCGTCAGATAATGGGACGGTGCGCATTGGCACACAATGTGCAAAATATAATATGAAAGCTTATGTAACTGACACGCGTTGCGCGGTGGGCGTCTGGACCACGAATGCCACGAAATGAGCGAAAAAGGTGAAACGACCAGTGCTGATAGGCGTTACGCGATCCTGTGTGTGACAGTGGATGTTGCCGCCGGCGGGTGGAAGAAATTATCACCATGCTATGCTGCCGCAGGCGATTCTGCCGTTCACCGGATGAAACGCCTGGTTGATGTACCCACCGCGTAAGTCGTGTAACCGACACGCGTTACACGGTCACTCGTTTGGAAGCGCATATTGCCTCCGGCAGGGTGAAAAAGATCAAAAGCGTACCATGCTGTCGCGGGCGGTCTGTGTTTCATCGGGTGAAACGCCCAGTTTGATCGCCCACCGCGTAACGTGTGTACCTGAGAGGCGTAGACAACCCAGAGGAGGCGCTCCCGATGTATGAATATATGACGATTGACGAAGCCGCTCGCCTGGCCCGGGTTGAACCGGAGACGATCCGGCAGTGGCTGGATCAGGGACTGACCTACAAGCAGGAAGATGACGGCGCGATCAAAATCCACCCGACCGGGCTTGAAACCTTCCTGATGCAGCATCCCGAATATCGCCCGGCATCCGCGTCGAATCAGAGAAGTGACTGAAAATGTGACAACTTATTCATCAAGCGGCGCAGTGAATATGTGCCGCTTGTGTCTGGTGCATGTGCCGGCAGCGGCATTGTTATGAGGAAAAACCCATTCTCCTACCGAGAATGCCTGCCTGATTGGTAAAAAGAATGTTGAGCTAGAACTGGTTCGAATATGACAACATTTTTACCGTGTAGGCCGTGTCATTTTGCGGTGACTCTGCGTTTGTATATGTATAGCAGGATCATCTGCAACGTTGCAGCACAGGACTACACTTATGAACACGAACATCACAATCAACATTCTTGTCGTCGAAGATACCCGCATCTATCGGGAGAGCTTTTGCGAACTACTCCAGTCATGTTTCCCCCAGGCCCGCATTCGCGCCGCCGAAGACGGCACCAGCGCCCTGAGCCTGACGCGTCAGCACCAGTTCGATCTGATCATCCTCGACTATCAGTTGAAATCAATCACGGGTGGGGATGTGGTGCGCCATCTGCGTCAGCGCGCCAGTGTAACCGGAACAGCGATGCCGGTCATTGTGGTCATGTCCTCGCAGCCGGATATTTCGATCTTTGCGCGCACAATGGGCGCGGCGGCATTTCTGGGGAAACCGGTTTTTGCCGATGAGATTGAAAATATACTCGGCCCGATTCTGGCGCAGATTGCCGCCGCAGCGCAGCCCGACGGTTCTAACCGGACAACAGCATCTGACACGCTGCCGCAACCAGCGCGATCACCGCGTAGCGATGGTACCCGGCCACTGCTGTGGCGTGTGCGCTCGCGTAGCGTCGGTTAAACCACGCAGGTTTAGATCAGCAGAGAACAGAACACCGTCCATCGCTGGACGGCGGCTGGTGCGGCAACGCTCCGCATGGGTATATTGTCCGAATACCTGCATTCGCAAGGCTATAGCCGTTGCTAACGCGCCAGCCGGTTACGCCTCACCCGGAAAATTCGCGTGCCGCCAACCCGGCTTCCAGCGTGCCGGTAGACTGCTCCAGGAGTGGTCCCACCAGCGCGATCACATCTTCGGCGCGGGCCGGCTTGTTGAGGAACGCCGTCGCACCCATCGTGCGCGTAAAGATGGCAACATCGGGATGGCTGGACATCACAATGATCGGCGGCAAAGCAACCCCCGTTGCACTGGCACGCCGACGCAAATGCCGGACAATATCCCCCCCGCTCAATGCCCGCAGATAGTAGTCAATAATGATCAGATCAAAATGGACCAGACGCGTTATACTGAGCGCAGTTGTTCCATCCTCGACATCAGTAATGCGAATGTCGGGAAAACATGAACTGAGCAGCTTGCAGAAATTATCTCGATACTGCTGCGTGTCTTCAACTACCAAAACGTTGGGGCGCATAGGTTTTACCTCACTGTACTGTACCACCTGTGCCACAGATACTATAGAGAACAACGTTCTATACTAGAAAAATTATACCGCATTAATATAAACATCTTGTCATTTCCGGCGGACGACGACCGGCGTTTAGACAAAGTATAGCCCTTCCGGAAGCCATAACTATCTTTAGCCAGGGTAGCGCAATATTGCCAAAATGACAAACTTGTAACCAGACAAGATGAACTGCTCGTCACATTTGTTCCGGCCCGGCAGGTTGACATCCATCAGGGGTACGCGCTATGCTGAAACGGTACATTTATATGAGAGGAGGATCTGACATGCACAGTGCAGCGATTTACGCAAAGGGAACCAACACTGAAGATCAGGTGAAGCGCTGTCGTGAAGTGGCCCGACGGCGGGGCCTCAACGTTGTGCAGGAGTTTAAGGATAAAACCAGCGACGAGACCGTGACCGATTTACCCGGTTTGATTAACCTGATGCAGCAGGTGGAGATGGGGAAGGTTGATGTGGTCATTGTTACGGGCCTCGGCCGGCTGGCGCAGAACGAGGCGGCGCTGACCGATTTGACCCGAACCCTATCACAGCATAAGGTTGATCTTATCGCTGGTGAAGATAGATGACGCCGGGTCAGGACTGGGAGCGGGACAGGCCACGCCGCACCAGATGTAATCTCGGGGGCCGGCAATGCAGCCGGAACCACAACCGGGTTTGAATGCCCTGGAAACAATGAGGAGGCAGGCATATGGATAGTACCCTGATTGCGGCCCTGCGCGCCGCTGGTTTTTCAATTGACACTGCGTCGGACGGATTTATGGTGACAACCGATCTGGGTCAGTGGGGGCCGTACCCCTCGCCGGAAGAAGCCCTGCTCGACGGCATTCGCCGGCTGATCCGGCGGGCCCAGGAAGCCGAGGAGGCTCCGGATATTTCGCCGTGAGACCAGGGGACAGGTGACAGGGAACAGGTGACAGGGTATAGGGGATAGGACGAGCGCATCAGCAAGCGGCACACTTACTCTACAGACAAAGCTGTTGCGCACCCTACGCGCGCAAGACCGGCTGGTTCATATGCAGCAACTGGTTCCATCAGGCGTTATAATGGATCCAAGAATTTAGACACTCACTCGGCCACGGTTCCGTATAATAGGCGTATGAAAAAGTCTTACACTGCCGCGTTCAAGGCTCAGCTTGTGCTGGAGCTCTTGAAAGAAACCACATCGATCAACCAGCTCGCTGCCGCACACGGGGTCGCCCCGACCGTGCTGCGCGAATGGAAACACGCCGCCCTCACGGGCATGCCAGACCTATTTGAACGTCGGGACTCGGTGACGGAACTCCGGGCCACCCATGCCCGTGAGCTGGAGCAGCTGTACGCAGAGATTGGACGCTTAACCACGCATGTCAATTTTTTGAAAAAAAAGCTGCCGGATTGATCCATGCCGAACGCCTGGCGCTCGTTGAGCGCACTGACGACGCGCTCCCGTTGCGTACCCAGGCCGATCTGCTGGGCCTCAGTCGGGCGCGTTTCTACGACCAGTCGGTGCCACCATCGCCGGAAGAGGTGGCCATCAGCACCGCATTGATGCCCTCTCTACGGCTCAACCGTTCTCTGGCTCACGCAAAATGACCGTCCTATTGCATGAGGAAGGAGTCGCAATGAACCGGAAACGGGTACAACGATACATGCGCGAGATGGGCATTGCGGGCATCACCCCCGGCCCCAATCTGAGCAAGCGGGCTGCCCAGCATCGCAGCTACCCGTACCTGCTCCGCGGGGTGACGGCCACTGCGCCGAACGCCATCTGGGGCTCCGACATCACCTCTATCCGTCTACGCAGCGGTTGGCTCTATCTGGTCGCCATCCTCGACTGGTACTCGCGCTACGTCATCAGTTGGGTTCTGGATGCAACGCTGGAACTGCCCTTCGTGCTTGATGCCGTGGATCAGGCGTTGACCGTAGCCACGCCCACAATCTGGAACAGTGACCAGGGGAGCCACTCTACGAGTCCGCAGCTCACGAGCAAACTGGAGGCCGCCGGGGCCAGGATCAGCATGGATGGACGCGGGCGGGCGCACGATAACATCTTCACCGAACGGCTCTGGCGATCAATCAAATACGAGGAGGTCTATCTCCACGAGTATGGAAGTCCACTGCCCTGACCCAGGCAGACTATGGCATCACGCTCGTCAATCCCGACCAATCCGAGACCATCATTGCCGCGATGGGGGAAAATCCGCTGGTGGGGTGCCATACCTGGGCTGCACTGGCGCTCTGGCATCTGGGCTATCCGGATCAGGCGCTGGCGCGTGGTCAGCAGGCGGTTCGGCTGGCCGAAGCCCATGCTTACAGCCTGGCCAGTGCCCGAATGCAGGTTGCCTACATCCACCAGTGGCGGCGCGATCCGGCCATGACCCGGCACTGGGCCGATATCGCGGCCACAGCCGCGACACAGCATGGGTTCCCCTATCGGGTGGCTGTCGGCAAGATTCTCCAGGGCTGGGTACTGGCACAGGAGGGCCAACCGGTTGCGGGCATTGTCCAGATTGAGGCCGGGTTGGCCGCGTGTCGGGCAACGGGAACCCACATTGACTATCCCTACTTTCTGGCGCTGCTGGCCGAGGCCCACAGTACCAATAACCAGCCCGCTGCCGGCCTGCTGGTACTGGCGGGGGCGCTGGCGATGGTCCGCACCAGCCGGGCCTTCTTCTACGAGGCGGAACTCTACCGGCTGAAGGGGCTGTTGGTGCTGCAATCCGATCCAGTGGGGAGTATTGCCGAGGCGGAACAGCACATGCAGCATGCGCTGGAGATTGCGCGCCGCCAGGGAGCCCGCTCGCTCGAACTGCGGGCTGCGGTGAGCCTGGTCCGCCTCTGGCAGCAGCAGGACAAATCTGCCGCCGGCCATGCGCTGCTGGCTGAGATAACCAACTGGTTTACCGAGGGCGTTGACACCGCCGACCTACGTGAGGCGCGCGCGTTGCTGACTGAACTGACCCCACATGATTCTTCCTACTCTGCATAACTATGCAGTGCATGAAGTGCCTGGAACAGGCACGCGAAATGGGCGACCGCCGGCAATCCGATCGATTGCCGGCGGTCGCCCCTATGCGCAAAGTGTTATGTAACATTCCGACACAGGCCATGCAAATCCGGTTAATCATACCGGCGTTTATTGTAGGTTTCGTGACTGTCACAGCGCAGGGGAATTAATCCATCTTTCGTCTTGCGAAACAATAACCGATAGTCATAGCTCAATGGGATGCTGATAATCTGTCGGTTATACCGCAGGGGTTTTTCCTTGAATTGATGATAATTGGCACTAGCGCGTATCTCTGCAAGAATGGTGCGGGCCTGCATGACCAGTTGACGTTGCGGGAGAATGTGCAAATCAATCTGATCATCAGCGAAGGTGTGTTGCCAGGCCTGTTGCTGCCGGCGTGCTTGATCCTGTTGCGCTCGTGTTGTCTGACGGTTCCGGGATTCTTGCGCACAGCGGTGACAATACATACCTTTGCCGGTATGCCCACAGGGGAAGGGTTTCTTGCGCGAACGTTTTGCCATCATGCCGGTCCTTCCATTGTCACAATGAGTATGTCGTATTCTACGATAAACAGCGGAAATCTTTTGCTACTCCCGAAAGATGTATAGAACAGCGTCTTTCAGATTACCGGAGTTTCGTGTCGGCAGCAGTTGACGCGCTCTGCTTCCTCGTGCAACATGACCATATTGCCTGTTAGAGAGCACAAAGCACAAATGAACAGAGAACTGTTACATAATCCCTGTCAATAGAAAGGTACTTGCATGTCATCAACCAAATTGACCTTCCCGAATGCCGACGGCGTGCAACTGGCGGCCCGCCTGGATCTGCCGCTGGATGAGCCGCCGATTGCCTACGCGCTGTTTGCGCACTGTTTTACCTGTACGATGAACCTCAAAGCAGTTGCCAATATTAGCCGGGCACTGACGGCCGAGGGCATCGCCGTCCTGCGGTTTGATTTCACTGGCCTGGGGGAGAGTGAAGGGGAGTTTGCCGACACAAACTTTTCCTCGAATGTGCAGGATCTGATCGCGGCGGCGCGGTTTCTGGATGAGAACTATGACGCGCCCAAAGTATTGATTGGGCACTCGCTGGGGGGCGCGGCAGTGCTGCAGGCAGCGTCCGCGATTCCTTCCAGCCTGGCGGTGGCGACGATTGCCGCGCCCTGCAGCCCGGAACATCTTGCGCGCCTGCTGCGCGAAACCGACCAGGAACCGGCTCCCGATGGGACAGTCCGGATTACTCTGGGGGGGCAGACCTTTACGATCAAGCAGCAGTTTCTGGATGACCTGGACGAGACGCGGATGCAGGAGTCCATTCGTACGCTACGCAAGGCACTGCTGATCTTCCACTCACCGATTGATCAGGTAGTTGGGGTGGAACATGCCGCCCGGATCTTTCAGGCGGCGAAGCATCCCAAGAGCTTTATCTCGCTGGATCGCGCCGACCACCTGCTGTCGGATCAGCGCGACTCGCGCTATGTCGGCCTGATGATTGCAGCATGGGCGCGCAAATATATCGACACCCCCCGGCCAACCGCACGGCTCAAGCCGTTGTCGGAGCAGCATGTGGTGGCCCAGACCGGCGCGGAAGGTTTTTTCACCGAGGTGGTCGCCAATGGTACGCATTTGCTGGCCGATGAGCCGGTAGCCTACGGCGGCACCGACCTGGGGCCCACGCCCTACGACTACCTGCTGTCCGGATTGGGTGCCTGCACCTCGATGACCATGCGGATGTATGCCGACCGCAAAGGCTGGCCGCTCAAGACCATCACCGTGCATCTGCGCCACCAGAAGATCCATGCGCGTGACTGCGAGGAGTGTGAAACCAGGCAGGGCAAGGTTGATCAGATCGAGCGCGAGATTGAAATAACCGGGCCACTGGATGATGAGCAGCGCGCGCGGTTGATCGAAATTGCCGACCGCTGCCCGGTGCATCGGACGCTGCACTCCGAGATCCAGGTGAAGACCTCGCTCAAACAGCCGGAGATGTAGCGGTATCTTCGCGGTAACACGCATTACGCGGTAAGTATTCAAACTGAATGTTTGACCAGTTGGAAGCAAGATTCGCCGGCGGCAACCTGGTACATTTTTATTCTTGTTCACAAACATGTTGCACTACGTACAACATGTTTGTGAACAAGCTGGTTTCTTCTGCCCTGCCGAAGGCGATATCCCCCGCCAAACGCGGGATCGCCTGATCCATGGCAGCATTGGCCGTTTCGCGGTGTTCGCTCATGTCGCGGCTTTCGTGGTCCAAAGCTACCCGGCGTGCAGCGTCGCGCGTTTTTCGCGCTCACGACTGGTTAATCGGATAGAGTGGCAGCCGCGCATCCTGTCCCTGATAGCTCTCCTTTACCCAGGCATAACGCGGGTCGTCCTGGTTTGCCAGGCTCTGGGCGCTCCCTGCCAGCACACACAGGTAGTAAGTCGTATAACCCGGCGCACTGACCACCGGGTGGTAGCCGCCCGGAATCAGCACCAGATCGTTGTTCCGCGCCGGCAGCAGCGCATCAATCGGGAACCCGGCCTGCGCCAGGGGCGAATCGGCGTCGGTGTAGATGTGCTGGTAGGCGTACCCCTCCGGTCGATCAATTTTGTAGAAGTAGACTTCCTCCAGCCGTGCTTCGATCAGTCTGCCCATGGCATCGGTGCGGTGAACGTCATGCTTGTGCGGCGGGTAGCTGGACCAGTTGCCCCCCGGTGTGTACGCCTCCACAACCACCAGTCGCCGGCAGTCAAAGCCGGGCGGGATGATATCGTTGATCTGGCGGGTGGCGTTATCGCCGCCGCGTATCTCCGACTGGATATCGGCGGGTGTCACCAGGCGCGGCGGGTGGTCTGCATCGGTCGGTACCCAGGCGACGGCAAACTCGCTGGCGGTTGTGGCGGTCACGGTGAAATGCGTGCGGCGCGGCAGGTAGAGCGCGTGCGGCAGCCCGGCAAAGACATTCGCCCGTGCGCCGACATGCTCCCAGGTACCCCGGTCGGAGGCAACATGCATCTGCCCGCCCAGCGTGACAAGGACCAGTTCATGCTCGCCGGTGGCGAATGACCATGTCCCGCCTGCCGCCAGTCGGCGCGCCTGGAACGCGATAAAATCCCAGCCGGCCTGTTCCGGTGTCACGGCAACGATAACATCAGGGTCGTCAAAGCCATCCGGGTGGATGATCAGGTTGTGGGTATCATACTGCATCAGATGTTCCTTTTCTAAAGAACTGAGAACCGAGAACCGAGAACTGAGAACTGAAGAACCGAGAACTGAAGAACCGAGAACTGAGAACAAAGCGTGTTGATGTACCGATCGTTTGTTCTTTGTTCTATTATATTCTTTGTTCTAATGACGTAAAACACGTTACGCGGCCCCTGCTTTTTGTGTGGGTTCTCTTGTACGTTCTTATTTTATCCGATTTCGTGTTTATGGTTGACCGCGTTCGGAAAATAACTATAATGTATATTTAAACCCGATATTTCCTCTTAGCTTCCTGCTACGGGCGATCTTGTCTATTGTCAAGGAGGACAATCATGCAATCGTATGGGCCGGACAAAATCCACAATGTGGGACTCTTTGGTCACGTTGGCTCGGGGAAGACCACGCTGACCGAGGCTCTGTTGATGACTGCGCACGCTATCTCGCGGATGGGCCGGGTCGAGGATGGTACCACCGTCAGCGACTATGACCCCGACGAGAAGAGTCGCGGTATGTCGATTAACCTCTCCGTTGCGCCAATCGAGTGGGGTAATAATAAAATTAACCTGCTGGATGTGCCCGGCTATGCCGATTTTGCCGGAGATATGGCGGCGGCTATGCGCGTGATCGATGGGGCAGTTATTGTGCTGGACGCCTCGGGTGGGGTTGAGGTTGGGACGGAACAGGTCTGGGAGATGGCAGTGCAGGCGAGGGTGCCCCGCATGCTGTTTATCAACAAGCTGGACCGCGATAATGCCAACTTCTTCCGCTGCATCGAACAGGCCCAGGAGGTGCTCGACGCTTCAGTCATTCCGCTGCAGATCCCCATCGGGACGGCGAAAGACTTTCGTGGGGTCATCTCGCTGCGCCGCCAGCGCGCCTGGCTGCTCTCGGATAAGCACGACGGCAGCTTTGTCGAGGCCGATATTCCCGCCGAGTATGATGCCCAGATGCACGAGTGGCGCTCAAAACTTATCGACAAAATTGCCGCCACCAACGACGATCTGATTGAGCACTACCTGGAAGATGGCGAGGATGCGTTAAGCCGGGATGAACTGCTCAAGGGGTTGCGCACGGGTATCGCCAACGGGTCGATTGTGCCTGTCTGCTGTGGATCGGCGCTTGAAGTCGTGGGCATGGCTCAACTGCTTAACGATATTCTTGACTGCCTCCCCTCAGCGGCGCGCAAGCCGGTCAGAGCGACCGATCCGGCAAGTGGTGAAGAAGTTACGTTCAAGCCGGCCACGGAAGAGCCGCTGACGGCGCTGGTGTTTAAGACCGTAGCCGATCCCTACGGCAAGGTGAGTATGTTCCGCGTCTTCAGTGGGGAAGTTCAGGATAACTCCTCGGTCTACAACGCGCGTACCGGCAAAGACGAGCGGGTAGCCCACGTTTACCAGGTGTGTGGACGCGAGCAAACCGGCACGAGTGCGATTGGTCCGGGGGATATTGGCGTTACGACCAAACTGACCGACACGACGACCAATGATACGCTCTGTGCCCACGACCGTCCGCTCCAACTGCCGCCGATCAACTTCCCGGCTCCGGCCTTTACCGCCACGGTCAAGCCGCATAGCCGCGCGGACCTCGACAAACTGGGGGCTTCCATGACCCGCATCGCCGAGGAAGATCCGACATTGCAGATCGACCGTGATGCCATGACGGGCGAGATGCTGCTCTCCGGTCTGGGAGAGAGCCATCTGGCAATTGTGGCCGAGCGGATGAAGCGCAAGTTTGACACCAGCGTGGATATGGAACTGCCGCGCATTCCCTACCGTGAGAAGATCCGTACCACCGCCGAGGAACGCTACCGCCACAAGAAGCAGACGGGGGGCGCGGGGCAGTTTGCCGAGGTGATGCTGCGGGTTGAGCCGCTCGAAACTGACCCGAACCGCGAAGACTCGCTGGAGTTTGTCAACGAGATTGTCGGCGGGGTGATCAGCCGGGGCTTTATGCCGGCGATTGAGAAGGGCGTACGTGAGGCGATGGCCGAAGGTTTGCTGGCCGGCAACCCGGTGATCGATGTGCGTGTGGCGGTCATCGACGGTAAGGAGCATCCGGTGGACAGCAAGGAGATTGCGTTTAAGACGGCCGGGGCGCAGGCGTTCAAGCTTGCCGCGATGAAGGCCAGCCCGGTGATCATGGAGCCGATCTATCTGCTTGAGATTACCGTACCGGATCAATACTCCGGCGATATTATGAGCGATATCAGCACCCGGCGCGGGCGGGTCATGGGGATGCTGCCTGCCGGGCGTGGCCGCACCACTATCACCGTACAGGTGCCCCTGGCCGAATGCCAGCGCTACGCCACCGATCTGCGGGCGCTAACCCAGGCACGCGGTACCTTCACCATGCGCTTCGAGACCTTTGAAGAGGTACCGTCGCATGTGATTGACAACCTGGTAGAGCATCACAGTAAGGACAAGGAACTGGTACATTAAGGGGTAGGGGTTAGGGGTAGGGTTAACGGTTAGGGGTTAACGGTTAAGAACACAACCGTTTGCCCCTAACTCCAATACCTTTCAAATAAGACAACATACACGGTCACTCCCCTAGAAGGAGCTATCGCCTCCGGCAGGGTGGAATCGGACATCCTTTTTGGAAAAAAAGTGGCTCGGAGAGCCACTTTTTTTCCAAAAAGATCGAAAAGTACCATGCTGCCGCAGGCGAGACGAGCTTTCATCTGTTCAAACGTCCGGTTTGAACGCCACCGCGTAAGTTGTGTCAAATAAGACAACATACACGGTCACTCCCCTAGAAGGAGCTATCGCCTCCGGCAGGGCGGAAGAAACCATCCTTTTCTCACAAAAAATTTTCACTTTGTGGAAATTTTTTGTGAGAAAAGATAAAAGAGTACCATGCTGCCGCAGGTTCTGCTATTTGAAAGGTATTGCCCCTAACCGTTAACCCTTAACCGTTAACCCTTAACCGTTAACCTCTACCCGTCAACCCCTATCACCGCACATACTGATCAAAAAAGTTCAGCGTGCGCTCCAGGTAGAGATCTTGCTGCGCCCCTTGCAGCGAGTGCGTCCCCCCCTCGTAGACAACCAACTCCGACTGCTTGCCCGCGTTCAGCAATCCCTGATGCAGCTTGATAACCCACTCGCGGGGAACCGGCACATCGGCGGTGCCCCAGTGGATCTGCACGGGAGCCTGCACATACTGCAGATAGTTGATCGGCGAGAGCCGCGCGAAGAGGTCGGGCGCTTCCTCCGGCGTGAGCGGGAAGGTGGCCGTGGTGCCCGGATCGCCCGGCACATCGTCGGTGTGGAAGGCGTAGTAGTTATCGGCCAGTTCCGGCGAGGCGGGCGCATAGATTAGCGCGGCAGCAATCTGATCACTGCCCAGGATCGCTTTGGTGGTAATTTCGCCGCCATTGCTGTGTCCCCACATCCCGATCGGCCCCGGTTGTGCATCCGGCAACTGCGAGATCAGCGGCAGCAGGTTGAGCGTGTCGATCACATGCCCGGCGCGGAAGATATTCGGCGCATCATCGGACCCGGCGTGGCTGCGGAAGTCGGGAGCCAGGCAGAGGTAGCCCCGCGCCGCCAGGTAATCGCTGGCATGCTGGGTGTCATAGCCGGTATCGTAGACATCCAGCGGGAAGTAGCCATGGTTCAGGACCACCACCGGGAATGGTCCCTGTCCGCGTGGGCGGGTCAACTGGCCGGTAATGCGCAGCCCATCGCTGGTGTAGGCAAACAACTCCCGTGTGAATGCCGCCGTTTCGCTGCGCAGCCCCAGCACTTCGATGGTGCCCTCGCCATAGGAGCGGGCCCGCAACCCCTCAATGGTGTACTGCGCATACTCGGCGTAGGGATCGGGCGTGGGGGTAGGTGGTTGCGGCGTGGCGGTCGGCGGAACGGCGGTCGGCGTCAGGGTTGGTTCCGGTGTGGGCGTGATTGGCGGCGTGGCGGTCGGCGATGGGTCGGGTGTGGCGGAAGCGGGAACGGCCGTCGCGGTGGGCGGATCGGGTGCCGGCGTTGCCGTGCTGGTGGCGGATGGCTCGCTGCTGTCGATCTGCGCGACCGGCTGGTTGCCGCCGCTGCTGCACGCGGTCAACACAAACAGCAGGAAAAGCACTCTGAAGAGATGCATAGCGATTCCTTGCACAGACGCGCCTGCCCCGGTTGTTCGAGGCAGGCATACGTTTTCTTTCCCAGTTTAGGCGTATACTCTCAGTGTACGCCAATCCGGGCAGTAGCGCAAAGAACAGGACAACGCAAGCGTAACCATAGCGGAACCCCACCGACGTTGGAACCGCTCCCGGCGGGATCATGCTAAACTCAGTTCAGCATGATCCAGCCGGGAGTCAGATCAGCTATCGGGCCACAATCGGCAGGTAGAGCACGCGCCCGGTTGGGGTCGGAGCGGGAACATCCTGCGGCGTAACCTGGAACTCGACCAGCACTGTTGGCGTACGACCGGTTATATCGTTGGGTTTCGCTACCAGCTCTGCTTCACTGTATGCCTCAATGCCGTAAACGGTCACAGTCAGGTTGCCGGTTGTGGCATCGATTTCAACCTCAGTCCAGCCGAAGTTGTGCGCGGCGACATAATCTCCTTGCAGCAACTCGGCATCGATCTCCGATCCCTCCAGCCCGACCGGGTCATAGCCAAATGCCTGGGTCTGCTGGATCAGCAGTTGCTTGACAAAGTCATCCTTATCGTTAACCTGGTCATCAGGGTCGGGTGCTACCGGCAGCGCGTCATAAACGGCCTGTTGCTCCGCGTCAATCAGCCCGAATGTTGTGGCGATTGCAACTACGTTCGGTCCAAAGCGCCCATCGAAGAAGGCCACCGGCCCGGTGACAATCTCAAATGCCCCGGTTGCGATCTGCTCACCATCAGGGGCCAGTTGATAGGTGAGGTTGTTGACAATGGTGCCGTGGAAGTCTGCCGCAAAGAAAACCACGTTCTCGATATTATTATCATCGATGAACTTGAGTAGCTCGGTACGTTCAGCCGCATAGCCCTCGAAACGGTCTTCAGCCGTTGCCGGACCAAAGTTCTGGATTGGTTCCGGCACAGCGATGAACTTCCAGCGGATACCGGCATTTTTCGCTTCCAGCAGGTCGGCCTTTAGCATTTCAAGTTGGGCCTGCCCCAGCAGGGTGCGCGTGGGATCAAAAGCCGCGCTCAGGAAGCGGGTAATGTCGGCAGGATCATCCGGATTATACGGATCGATCTGGGCATCGCGGAATGAGCG
>DAOTVB010000134.1:0-10930 GCA_034436755.1 Chloroflexaceae bacterium
ATCGTGGCAAGCGGCGTCCCACTGTTGGATGAGCCGGGAGTCGCGGCGGAAGTTGCGGAACGGCGCGGTGAACGATGACGCGTACTTATGTTGATAGCGGTGCCGGTTCAGCCGATCTTGCTCGCCGGCAACGCAGAACCGGTGACGCTGTATGATCTGCGCCAGAACCATCGCTCCGTCCTGAATACCTACGTCTACCAGGATGCAGCCGATATCCGCGCCTCACTCAAGGCGCAGGTGATTGACCCGGCCGAGGCCCGCGTGCAGGCGCTCCGCGAACGATTGTAGCGGAGAGCCTGCGTCACCGCAAATTGATCTGGGATACGGGATACGGACTACGGACTACGGACTACAGACTACAGACTACTCCTCACCCTCCTCCGCCCGGCGCTCGCCCAACGTCGCTGTGTAGATGCCCACCAGAAGCAGCACAAAGCCCAGCAGTTGCAGCCAGGTAAAGCCCTCGCCAAAGAGCAATAGCGCCAGCAGTGCCGCGCTAATCGGCTCGGCCAGGATCGCCACCGCGATAAATGTCGCCGAGAGATAGCGCAGCGCCCAGTTAAACGCAGTATGCCCCAGCAGTTGCGGCCCGAGCGCCAGCGCCAGCAAGAGCAGGTAGGCCACCGGCGCATAACCCAGCAGCGGCTGCCCGGCCAGCACTGCCCAGACCAGCAGAATCAGCGCCGCCACCGTGTAGACCAGCCAGATGTAGGCCGGCAGTGAGAGCCGCCGCCGCAACACTCGCCCGATCAGAAAATAGCCGGAGACCGTCAGCGCGCCCAGCAAGGCCAGAATGTTCCCCAGCAGCGGCGCGCTGTGCGGGCTGCTGCCGGCATCACTCAGGGAAATGATCATGCTGCCCGCAATCGTCAGCACAATCCCGCTAACGATCGGCCAGGTCAGGCGCTCGCGCAGGAACAGCCAGGAAGCCAGTCCGACCCAGAGCGGATTGGTTGTAACCAGCGCCACGCTACTGGCGACTGAAGTATACTCTAGCGAGCTAATCCAGAAGGCAAAATGGAACGCCAGGAAGATCCCCGAACCGATGCTCAATCCGATATCGCGTCGCCGCAGATTGCGCAACTCCTCACCCGCACGACTCCAGGCCAGCGGCGTCAGGATCAGCACGGCCATACCGAGACGCAGCGCGGCAATGGCGAGCGAGGGCACCGCCTGCGCCTGCACCAGGCGAATCAGAATTGCCGCACTCGAAACGATCATGACCCCGGCAAAGAGCACCAGGTAGGGCAGTAATGCACGTCGGTCCATCGGAAACTCCTTCAAGCAGCGAGCAGATGCGCGGGCAAGATGCATCCGGCGGAACATCTGACCTGATGGGAATGCGGTTGCGAACCTTGACCAAACGAGCAACGATACTACGCAGCGTACGTCCTGTCAATGATGGACAATTGACAGGACGTACGCGGTGGCGTTCAAACCGGACGTTTGAACAGATGAAAGCTCGTCTCGCCTGCGGCAGCATGGTACGTTTTCGATCTTTTTGGAAAAAAAGTGGCTCGGAGAGCCACTTTTTTTCCAAAAAGGATGTCCGATTCCACCCTGCCGGAGGCGAAATGTCCTTTCGAGTCAGTGACCGCGTAACTCGTGTCATTGACAGGACGTACGCGGTTGACATGCAAACCGGACGTTTGACCGGATGGAAGCCAGCTTCGCCGGCGGCAGCATAGTACTGTTTTTTCTTGTTCACAAAAAATTCACAACGTGAATTTTTTGTGAACAAGATCTGGTCTCTTTCGCCCAGCCGGAGGCGAGATTTCCTTAATCGTACCCACGATACAGCCGTTCGTGTTCCTTCGTGTTCCTTCGTGTGCTTCGTGGTTGGTCTGATTGTTGCCGTTTGGAAGTCAAATTGGTATGAGTGGACCTACCGGGGAGGGCGAATGAGGAGTAGCGCAATTGATACGACAATTGCGCAGGAGCAGACAATGCGGGAGAAGCGCGAATTTTACGCGACCTACGGCGTGGCAGCGTAAACCTCCCACAACCGTTTCCCGTCACCAGACGGAAACGCGCAGGAGGTTCACCACAGTTCTACATTCCCGATTCGGGGTTCTGCGTTCTCAATTTCTAGTACTACAACGAGGGTTTGCTAAAACCAGGCATGCCGAAGCCACAGAGCACGCTGATCCGTCTATCCGATGTTGGTCATCTCTGCGCCCGCTGCGTCTCTGCGGTGAGAAAGAAATTTCGTTGTAGTACTAGGCAGAAGCGGAAGACGGCGTAGCGGACTTCGGCACGCGTGCCGCAATCTGCTGGAGTAGCGTCAGCAGTACCGTTTTGACGGTGGCGCGATCCGTGGCGACGCAGGGCAGCACCGGAATTTCGAGGGGAAGGCCCAGCCGGCGCCGGACATAGCTAACCGGCAGCGCCGCCGGATCATCCTGCTTGTTGGCGGCTACCACAAACGGCGCGTCGGTAATCTCGGCAAAGCGATCCATCAGGCGCAGGGTCTCGGCGAAGTGACCGGGGCGACAGCTATCCACCATCACCACATAGCCCAGTGCGCCGATGCTCAGATGTTCCCACATAAAATCGAAGCGTTCCTGACCGGGCGTCCCAAACAGATAGAGCGAAACCCGCTCGTTGATGGCAATCGTGCCAAAATCCAGGGCCACAGTCGTGTTATGCTTCAATTCGCGTTCATCATCCGGCGTTACGTCATAGTCCGTGCTCACCGGGTCAATATCGCTGATCGAGCGGATAAACTGGGTCTTGCCCGCAGCGTAGCTTCCGGTAATAACGATCTTGAGCTTCAGTGCATTCATGATAATCTCGCCATTCCTCTGCTACAAACCGCGGATCCGGCGCATAATTGCATTCAACAAATTCTGGCTGACCGATGGCTGCTCCTCGTCAGTGCCACCGTCGCCGGGAATGCCATTTCCGGCAAAGGCCAACTGGGGCTTGCGAGCGGCACGCGCCGACTGCTTGGCGGCCTGAGGTTTAGGTCGCTCCGGCGGCATAACCTCCACCAACCCGATGGACATTAGTTCGGCGACCGTACGAATAACCGCCTCGGTGCCCAGCCCGGTGGCCCGGCAGATATCGCGCAGGTCTTTGCTGTTGGCAACCTGGCTCAAGACCCGCCACTGATTGACATTGAGACTCACGCCGCTCTTGGCATCGTTGGGGACGGGCGCCAGTTCCAGGCGGGTATCCAGCGACAGCGACTGGTAGGGCATGGCGCGCATGGGATCTTCGCGCCGCCGCATGCCTTCCAGGATCAACCACTCCCCGTCGTTTTCTATCCGAATTGAGCGTGTTTGCACCGAGGGGTTATGGCGAAAGACAAAGCCGGCATTATCCCAGGTGAGCATCTGGATCACTGCCTCATCACCCTTCGCCACGACCACCCGCTCGGTACCGCGTACAATCGCCGCATCGACCATCCGCCCGGCAGCCACATAGATGACTCCTCGTTCGTCTCCATTGAGGAGCAGCAGCACGCCGGTTTTTGGCCCCATGCGGAAGACCTGAATGAGGTCGCTGAGCGACATATCTTGAAGTGAACCTTCGAGGGCCATAGTAGTTCCTTAGCGATATGAAGAGAAATAAAGGGAAGAAGCTGAAGGTCTGGTATACGGCCTTCAGCCTCTTTAATTTATCATACCATGGTATGATGTGGTCCAACGTATGCCTGATCGATGCGGGGTGCTGGTGGGGAGTAGCGTCCGGTGTATAGTACCGAGCGCCTACACCGGAGGCTACCCGACGGGATCAATCTGATACACGCAGGTGCCGGCGCCGGTTGCGCAGCACTGGCTCTCTTTGCCCAACATACGCCGGCCGGTCATGGCACTGATTGCCCCCATAAAGACGCCCAGAGTGAAGGCACAAAACGGTTCACTTGAAGTGACACCGGCACCACAGGCGCCCTCGGCGACCTGTATCTCATAGCCACCATCCGCTTTGGGGGTTACACTCTGCACCAGGCAGAGGCGGGTACCCTCACCGCCCAGAGCCTGATCCAACTTCTCCCGCAACACGGCAGCATCCTGCGTCGTGCCCAGCAGTCCCAGTTGCTCGGCCAGATCCTTTCCCCGCTGGCGGCCGGCGGTAATAATCAACGCACGCCCGGCCGTCTCCTCCGCAACCTGGCGTAGATACTGGAAGCAGATCAGGCTCATAAAATCACCCAGTTCGGGACGAAGTGTTGCGGTCATGGTGAACCTCCTTAGATTCAGGTAGTTGAGCTAGGGCAACGATTAGTGTGGCAGGTGGACCCGACCCGGTGTTAGAGTACTTGACTGATTGATTTCACCGCGTCGCGCGCTTCCAGGCGGACCATACCCAGGTTGGCCCCCTCGCGCAGATTGACGGCCAGCAGGCTCTGATCACCCGCCGGGAGTACCATAAACAGGCCATTGGCAGCCTTGATGATCGCCTCATCCGGGAAGCCAATCTTCAACTCGCCCGATACACGGCGGGTGACACCGATCATCGTTGCCGCGACTGCGCCGACACGGTCGGCATTGACATCTGCCGACATGCGCGATACCAGGACGATACCGTCCATACTCACGGCGGCAACTCCGGCAACATCATTTCCGGTATTTTCGGCGAAGCGGTCTAGAATTTCTGCAATTTGATCCTGTCGTGATGCCATGGTGAAATTTCTCCTTCTGTTCGCGTTGGCCCATGTCAGCGCGATGGTGATAATATGTTTAGCGAGTGCCAGTATTCTTAATCGTACGGTTCCCAGGTTCAAAAGATACCCCACCGGGTGTCACTGCTATAGTGTGGTTAAGGTTCAGGAATATTCCTGAATGATATGGCGCATCAGATCCAGCTCTTCCGGGGTGATACGGGTCCAACTGGAGATATGATGCAATTCGCTTAAAACCTCCTTGCCGGTTTCATCGCTATCCATCGCCAGTAAGGCGTTTTCGAGGTTATCGCATTTTGCGCCCACATTTGGGCCACAGACAAAGCTGTGAAATGCCACTTTCTCATCCGAAGTGAAGAAGGCCTTGACCATACCCTTCCCCTGGTCGGAGAGTTCGTCGTAGGTGTCCTTGTAAACAATGCCATAGTTGGCCTCGCCTTGCCACACGCTGCGAATGACACTCATCCAGGACTCGCGGTCAAGCAGTTCCGCCGGTTCAATTGAGCGCTTCTTCAGCAGGTAGAGCGCGATATTGGAGGGCAGCAGACTGCGGACGGTCGCAATCTTCTCACCCTGGAGTGCTTCGAGGGTGGGGTTAGCAATCTCGGTATTGGCCACAAAGACCAGTTCGTCGCTGAGACCTTGGGGCTTCACCTGCGGGACAAACCCGCGCTGATCGATCAGTTTGACGGTATCAGTGGGATTGGCATAGACAATATCCGCCGACTCAAGCTGCGCATGAAAATCCTGGAAGTCCAGGGAAAGCTCAAAATGGACATCAAACTCAAGATGTTGCGTAAGATACTGGGCCATCCGATACCAGGCTTCAGGACCACGGGCGGTATCGTGCGGGCATACCATAAATGTGAATTTTGTCATCAGAGATAGTTCCTTCCGCTACAATCAAAGGAGGAATAATCCACTTCTACTACTCTCCATGATAACCAGCTATTCTATGTAGTTGGTATAGGACTATTAGGCAGAACATGGTTGGTACTTACGGTGTGCTCAGTGTAGTATGCTATTGTTGCGTATGGGAATATTTAGAGAAAATGCCGAAATGGTCAATATAAAGTGAAATTGCAGTTCCAAAAAAGAGTCAGGATGTACGCGCTCGGTTCCAAACCAGGCATTTCCTTGAATGAAGGCCCGATTCGCCTCCGACAGGGCGGAAATATTGCACGTTGTGCAACATTTCCATCAAAAAGATACAGAACGTCCCATGCGTCCGCAGGCGATTCTGGTCTTTGGGTCTCAGGGCAATTGCATTTACATCGCCATGGAGCATGCTGTTCTGAAGCACACGCGCTCTGCATTCATGTGATGAAACGGCATTCGCTTCACCGCTATGGTTGCTTTTACTGATGGCTCGTGCAGACACGGGTACCATAGCCGGGGTGTTGCGCACGATAGTTTCGTGTGGCTTGTATCTGTGATGGCGGGTTGCCTCTGCATCCGGATGCGGCAAAACGCCTCAACGGTTTATATGCGATTGCTCTGGCACCACCCCCGTTTCCGCACCGCCACGCCGCTTTGGCCTTTTTAACGGGACATTAACATAATTTTAGCACATACTTAACCGGATCTGCGCTGACTTTTGAGCGAAGTATGATAAGCCTGTTTAGTACAGCGGATGCGAAAGAAAGTTCATATGGTTCCGTCTGCTTGCGGTCCGGCAATGCCTGGTTGCGTCGGGCCTTGTGTGCTGTTTGTCAGGTATTGGGGCGTCCTCAGGTATGTGCGCCCCGGAAGGGGGATGAATGACCACTCAACGTATGCGTGCGGTAGTTCACTGTCGCCTCTCCCCGGTGGGAACCCTGCTGTTCCTTCTGGTGCCGGTTGCTCTGCTGCTGTCTAGTTGTAATGCGCCGCCACCCGGGGCAGATGTTTCAGATACACCCGCTACCGGCAGTCAGGTACAGACGATTTCCGCCGAGACCCCGGCCCGGTTTGCCGGCTTTAATGCCTCGCTCAACCGGAGTGAAGCGGGCGAGTTAATCACCGACCTCTCAACCGGCAATAATGCGCAGGCGCAGGCGGTTGCCGAGATTATCCAGCGCACCAATCCGGATGTGCTGCTGATCAACGAGTTTGATTATGATGCGGAAGGTGAGGCGGCCCGGCTCTTCCAGCAGAACTACCTGGAAGTGAGCCAGAATGGTGCGCCGCCTGTTACCTATCCCTACGTTTATCAGGCTCCGTCAAACACCGGTATTCCCTCCGGGTTCGATCTCGACAACGATGGTACCGTCGGCGGTCCCGGCGATGCCTTCGGCTTTGGCTTCTTCCCCGGCCAATTTGGGATGCTGCTGCTCTCAAAATATCCGATTGTCACCGATGACGTGCGCACCTTCCAGACCTTCCTCTGGCGGGATATGCCCAATGCGCTGCTACCCGATGATCCGGCTACACCCGCCCCGGCCGACTGGTACTCCGACGAAGAGCTGGCGGTCTTCCGCCTCTCCTCCAAGAGCCACTGGGATGTGCCGATCAATATCGATGATACGATTGTCCATGCGCTGGTCAGCCATCCGACGCCGCCGGTCTTCGATGGCCCGGAGGATCGCAACGGCACCCGCAACCATGACGAGATCCGCTTCTGGGCAGACTATGTCACCCCCGGCGCGGGCAACTATATTTATGATGACGCCGGCAGCTATGGCGCACTGCCGGCGGATGCGCAGTTTGTAATTATGGGCGACCAGAATGCCGACCCGAACGACGGCGATAGCACTGCCGATGCGATCCTGCAACTGCTGAACAACCCGCAGATCAACACCAGCGTCACCCCGTCCGCTCCCGGTGGCGCGGAGCAGGCCGCTCTGCAGGGCGGCGTCAACGCCACCCACATAACCAATCCGGCCTATGATACGGCGGACTTTAACGAGCCGCCGGGCAACCTGCGCGTCGATTATGTCCTGCCCTCCGATGATCTGAAGATTATCGCCGCCGGGATTTTCTGGCCCGAGACGAGTGATCCTTTGTTTAATCTGGTAGGAACATTTCCCTTCCCCGCCTCGGACCATCGCCTGGTCTGGGTGGATGTGGCCGCCTTCCCACCGTCTGACCCGGATCGTCTGACGGTGACGGATGTGGAGTTGCTGGGTGAAGTGACCTTCGACACCGGGTTCAGCTTTGACGGAACCGAGATAGGGGGGTTGTCGGGCATCGCCTACGATGCGGAGAATAGTGTCTACTACGCCATCTCCGATGACCGCAGCCAGAACGACCCGGCCCGCTTCTACACGCTGACGATCAATGTCAGCGATGGCGATTTGCAGGCGGGTGATGTCAACTTCACGGGTGTCACCACGCTGTTGGATGCAGACGGGCAACCCTTCCCCGAACTGAGCCTCGATCCCGAAGGCATTGCGCTAACCGACGACAATACGCTCTACATCTCCTCCGAAGGGGATGCGAATGCTACACCGGCGATTGACCCATTCGTCAATTTATTTACCCTGGCGGGAGAGCAGTCGGCGGAACTACCTGTTCCCGACAAGTTTTTGCCCACCGCGACGAACGGCATTCGCAACAACCTGGCCTTCGAGAGCCTGACGCTGACGCCCGATGGCCTGTTCCTCTACACCGCTACCGAGAATGCGCTCAAGCAGGATGGCCCGGACGCAACGGTTGCGGAGGGCAGTCTCGCGCGCGTGCTCAAATATGATCTCCTGACCGACCAGCCGGTCGCCGAGTTTGTCTACATCACCGATCCGGTCGCCGAGGCCCCCGATCCGGCGGATGCCTTCCGCACCAACGGTCTGGTGGAACTGCTGGCAACCGATAATAACGGCACGCTCCTGGCACTGGAGCGCTCTTTCTCCGTCGGGAAGGGCAACACGGTCAAACTCTACGAGGCGCGAACCCAGGGCGCGCTGGATGTCGCTAACACGGAAGATCTCTTCTGGGAAGCAGAGGGCGAGCCGTTCGAGATCGACCCGCCGATTGTGAAGCGGTTGCTGGTAGACTTTGCCGACCTGGGCATCACCCCGGACAACCTGGAGGGGATGACCTTCGGCCCGACGCTGCCCGATGGCCGCCGAACGCTGATCGTCGTCAGCGATAACAACTTCAACGATACGCAGGTCACGCAGTTTCTTGCGCTGGCGCTGAGCTTTACGACCACCCCGGCCGTCCGGCCGCAGCAGGAGACGCCGCGCAGCATTGACCAGGCCGATCCGCCGGACAATGCGCTGGCAGGGGACTCGGACGACCCGGCGATCTGGGTTCACCCGGAAGATCCCGCGCAGAGCCTGGTGATTGCCGCCGCCAAGGATGGCGGTCTGGTGGTGTTTGACCTGGCCGGGCGGGTGTTACAGACCATTCTGCCCGCGCCCTTTAGTGAGATCCGCTACAACAATGTTGATCTGCTGTATGATTTCAACCTGGGCGGCGCAAAGGTTGACCTGGCGGTGGCTTCCGACCGGGAGAACGACACAGTGGCGATCTTCCAGATCGATCCCGGCTCCCGCCAACTGAGCGATGTCACCGCGCCCGATATCCTCGAGACGATCTTTGGCGTGGACGATGGCGAGGCGACCGCCTATGGCCTGGCAACCTATACCAGTCCGACCACAGGCAAGGCGTATGCCTTTGTGACCCAGGCCGATGGTGCCCAGGTTGCGCAGCTTGAACTCACGGATACTGGCGCGGGTCAGGTTGCGGCCACGGTGGTACGCACCCTGCAACTGCCGGTTCCGACTGGTGATGCTGCGGACTCGCAGTCCGAGGGCACGGTTGTGGACCGCGATCTGGGCTTCCTCTACGTGGCCCTGGAGGAAGAGGTGGGCATCCTCAAGTTCAATGCCGAGCCGGACGGGGGCGACGACTACACCATCATTCACTCGGTTGATGAGTCCTACCTGGAGCCGGATATCGAGGGCCTGACGATCTATTATGGCCCGAACAATACCGGCTATCTGCTGGCGTCGAGCCAGGGCGACAACACCTTCGCCGTCTTTGATCGTCAGGGCGACAATTCTTACCTGGGCAGCTTTACCGTCGGCGACTACCAGACCATTGACCAGGCGAATGAGTCGGACGGCACGCATGTAGTCAATGTCAACCTGGGACCGCGCTACCCCTCCGGCCTGCTGGTGGTGCAGGATGGGGCCAATGATCCGCAGCATGTTGTCCAGGATGAGGAAGAGTTAGAGAACAACAGCACCAACTTCAAGTTTGTGCCCTGGGAGAATGTCGCCACCACCTTCGACCCGCCGCTGATCATCGACCCGGTGAGCGCCAACCCACGCGCAATGACGCTGCCCAATGGCGTTGCGGCCGGCGATACTACCCAGACCTCAACCGTGCTCTGGACGCGCAGCACTGTCCCGGGAGATGTCACCTTTGAGGTTGCACCTACCTCGAACTTCAATACGATTGTCGCCACCGCCACCGCCACCGTTACAGACGCCCTACAGCCGGTGCAGGTTGAGATTACGGGGCTGACTCCCGATACACCCTACTACTACCGTGCTACCAGTAGTGACGGGACGCCGGCGATGGGGCAGTTCCGGACATTCGCCCAGACAGGGACATCCACCGGCCTGCGCTTTGGCGTTGTGGGTGACTGGCAGCAGGCTCCGCCGTTCCCCACGCTTGCCAATGCAGATGAGCGTGATCTGGAATTCTTCCTCAAGCTGGGTGATACCATCTATGCCGATCAGGAGACGCCCGCGCTGCCAGGTGTTTCCCAGGCACGGACACTCCGTGAGTTCCGCATCAAACAGGCAGAGAATGTCACCGAGCGCTCTGGCTTGAACACGCTCGCCGATCTCTATCGCACAACATCAATCTTTGTAACCATTGACGATCATGAGCTTGTGGACAACTTCGCGGGCGGAGCCGCTCCCGGCGAGTCGCCCGATGCTCCCGACATCGGCTCCTCGCCTGACCCACTCTTTACCGACCCGGTTGACTTCGTCAATGACACGCAGGCCTATGAAAATGCACTGCAGGCATTCCAGGAGTATCACCCCATCAATAATGAGTTCTATGGTGATACCGGCGACCCCCGCACCGCCGAGGAGCGCCGGCTCTATCGTTACCGCACGTTCGGCAACGATGCTGCCCTGTTTATCCTGGATACCCGCTCATTCCGCGATGCCCAGATCGATCCGTATAATCCGGATGATCCTGCCGACATTACCCGCTTCCTGAGCGCGGCTTTTGATCCCACGCGCACCCTGCTGGGGCAGGCCCAACTTGAAATGCTAAAGGCCGACCTGCTGGAAGCGAAAAATGCCGGTATCCGCTGGAAGTTCATCGCTGTGCCGGAACCAATCCAGAACTTTGGTCCGG
>DAOTVB010000135.1:0-3914 GCA_034436755.1 Chloroflexaceae bacterium
TACAGCATTCCGTTCGAATAATAATAATCCATCGTGTGATGCTATCAGATTGAAAGCAGGGTTATTCAATGCCTGAGCAATTTCATATACCTCATATGTGATACCAGTGACTAGTTCACCATTAATGATTCGGCGATAATCGAAGAGACTGTCAGCCAGGACATAATTCACCTGGGGTAGTAAGTTTGGCAGGCGTGCCCCGCCGGGATCATCCGGATAGCGGACAACATAGAGGGTCTCCCGGTTCGCCAGGTGGGGTGCCAGAAATACTGATGCGGCCAGTGGTTCGTCCGGCACAACTGCTTCGGCCAGAAACCGGGTTTTGAGCGCGTCGCGTTCCGTGACTCCATATGATGCTGAGTCGAGACCATAGCCTGGCTGACTACTCCAGAACGAGCGACTCAAGGGTGTATCGACGAGTGTACTATTAAAAAGAATGACGATCAGCAGCGTTGCCAGTGCAAGGAACCAGCCGGGAAATGCCGACGAACGTCCTCTCTTTGAAGATGACACTGTGGGTTGTATGCGAGACTTCGCGGTAAACCCGGCTCCCACAATCGCAGCCATAAAAATAAAGGGGACGACCGTGGCATAATGATGGTAGCGATAATCGTACGCGCCCCCCGGCCCGGTCGAGAGCAAAGTGGCGGCAGCGATGGGCAGGCCGGGCAGCAACCAGGGCCACCCCCGGTGCATGAGCAAGAGCATCGGCCCAAAGACCACAATGGCACTCAGCAGACGCTGGTCCCAGGTCAGCAGAATCTCCTGCCACTGCCCAAAGTAGAAACTCAGATAGTTGAAGCCACTATGCACATTCGAAGTAGAGGTTGTCGTAAACAGTGGCCGAATAACCAGAAAGGCCAGCAAGCCGTAGACCAGGGCCGCCCCGGTGGTCAGCAGTCCTATCCGACGTTCACCATACTGCCACCAGATAAGCATCCCCAGCACTGCTATCGGCAGCGCCACATAAAATTTACAACTCACCGCCAGGATTGCGAACAGGGCATAGCGCCGCCAGTGGCGCTGATCCAGCGCATCAAGCGTAAACAGGAGTAGGGGCATTGCCAGTGTATCACCGTGTAAATCGAACAGCACACTGGTCTGTGCGGTAGGGTAGAGCAGGTAAGCCAGGGCCAGACAGCGGGCCGCGAACCGGCTCTGGGTGTGGCGGTGTGTGTGGGCATAAACTGGGAGTGCCCCCAGAGCAAATAAGGCTGCCTGAATGCCGAGCAGCAAGCGGGGATCTGGCCAGAGGGCATAGGGCAGTGCCAGCAGGAAGTAGATCCACTCGACATGAAAGGCCAGGCGACTGGTAGGCCCGTCGTGGTAAGTGAAGAGCAACGGCTGTCCCCGCTGGACACTGGCGATGGCCTGGGTCATATTCCCCAGATCCAGCATCCCGGCGTTATAGCCCTGGTAACGCGCTATACTCAGCCATGCCAACATCGCACCGCATGCAAGTAGACTCAACCAGAGGATCATGTCAACATGTATCCGATATGCCGTCCTACTGCGAAGGTTCACCTTCAATAGACGGCGTTCGTTCGTCACCATCACGCTTACCTCGTAGCAGCAACCCCATCCGTGCGTATCCCAGACCAGCGCCAACTGCCAGTAGTTCACCCAGCGTTGATACTAACCGGAAGAGCAGACTGGCAACAATTGCGACCGGCAGAGGGTAGATCTGTGTCAGCAACGCGACCAGCAGTGCCTCCCGAACACCCAAACCGCTGGGGGTTAAGAAACTTAAATAGCCTACAGCCCAGGCCAGTGCTGCCGCACCCACGACCAGTAGAACCTGGCTCAACTGCACAGTTGCCAGTCCCCACAACACAGTAAATAGTGCAAGTCCCGAAAAGAGCGTAGCACCGCTATAGGTCAGTAAGATCAGTAATAACTCTCCGTAGGTATACTCCCACGCAAGTTCTGGTCGCTGTAATCGTTTGGCTGCCCAACTGAGCAAGGTACCAAAAATGCGCGGGTGCAGTAGCAGCAACCCGATGGGTACCAGTAACAATAACCAGATCTGGGTCGTGTTGGGGGTGATACTCCAGAACGGTAGTGTTATCCCAAAAAGACTCAGTGCTCCCAGCAGTGTCAACACCTGCTCCACGCCGGCGCTGGTCAGGACGTGCGTTGCCGATACATGGAGTTTGCGTGCCAGGGCGACCCGGCTCAACACATGCCAGATATTTCCGGGAATGTACCGGGTCATCATAGAACTAAGCCAGATACGCGCTGCCGGAGCGAGCGCCACATTTGTTTCCGCACGTCCGACATGGCGCCGGAGTAAGGCCCAGCAGAACGCCAGTCCTACAAAATAGATCGCACCCCAGACCACACTAATGCCAAAGGCCAATGGTGCGATCTGCCATTCATACTCACGCAGCGCGTCCAGTTGCCCGCGCAAAAATAGCAGCCAGGCAAGCAGCACCGCCAGGGTAATGCCAATCCCGACCCAGCGTGATCGGGCTAATCGACGGAACAGAGTACGAGTGTCCATGGAAAACTTAATCGCCAGGTCTGAATATGACACTGAGTAGAGACAAAGCGTTGGAAGGACCGCCAGGACCAGTGGTTAACATGGCCGGGATCATTTCCCCAGGCATGGATATTCTTGCCGCGCAAGAAATTAGCGCCGCGAAAAAAGGGCTCATTTGGTACGCTGAGCAGCAGCCAGCGGCGGGTTACCCGGCGCAGTTCGGCCAATCCCTGGTCCGGCTCCGGGAGATGTTCCAACACCTCCATACAGGCCACCAGATCAAAGCTGTAGCTGGGAAAAGGTAGCTGCAGGAGATCTCCCGCAGTGAAACTCCGTTGTGGATTAAAGTTTCGGGCTACCTGCAATGCTCCCACACTGCTGTCCAGACCAATAGCAACTGCACTGCTGCCATCCAGTACTTCCCGCATGGCAAATCCCTCACCACAACCGGCATCGAGAATTGATCGGGAATCGGTCTGGGCCAGCAACTCGGCAGCGGTCTGGTGAAAGCGGTCAAGTAGCCGGCGCTGGAGCGGATTCGGATTGGTATGTTTTTGCAGATTGCTACTGGTGTACGCTGGTGCGGTTGTCGATGAAGCTGATTTCACGCCTCTGGCTCCTTGTGCGGTCTGGTTTCAAGAATGCGCCGTATCGTATACTCATCGCCGGATGCATAGGATGCATTGCGTAACATCTCACCGACCAGTCCGGTACTGATAAACTGAAGGCCGGTAATGAATAACAGCACACCCAGCATAAGCAACGGACGGGTGCCGATAGGAACCTGGTTGAGCCATAACCAGCTCATATACAAGTTGATCAGAACTCCCAGTCCCAGAAACAGTGTACCAATCATACCGAAGAGGCGCAACGGACGGCGCAGGTAGGTTGTAAGAAAAAGCACCTGGATAAAGTCAAGATAGCCGGCGACGAGCCGTTTGGTACCAAACTTACTCTTCCCAAACTTGCGCCGTTGATGCTCAACCGGCACTTCGGTGACCCGAAATCCCTGTTGCTTTGCCAGCACCGGGATGAAACGATGCTGTTCACCATAGAGGTTTAAATCGGCAACAACCTCGTGGCTATAAGCTTTAAACCCGCAGTTAAAGTCATGCAAGGGTACGCCCGTTGTATAGGCCACGACCGCATTAAACACGCGTGAAGGTAGCGTTTTCGAGGCAGGATCATTCCGCTGTTTGCGCCAGGCGGAAACCAGGTCGTACCCGGCATCGATCTGTTCCAGGAGATGGAACATATCCCCCGGATCTTCCTGCATATCCGCATCAATCGTCACCAGTCGCTCACCTCGGGCGAGGCTGAAACCCGCATGGAGTGCTGCCGTTTTACCGAAGTTCCGCCGGAACTGCACAACGCGTATCCGTTCGTCGGCCCGCTGCAGTTCAGCACAGACGGAGAAGCTGTTATCACTACT
>DAOTVB010000136.1:0-18055 GCA_034436755.1 Chloroflexaceae bacterium
TCGGCCCGTCGGCAAGGAAAGCGGCCAGACCAGTCGTATCGAGCGGCTCAACAACACGCTGCGGCAGCGGATCAGCCGCCTGGTGCGCAAGACGCTGTCGTTCTCGAAGAAGCAGGAGAACCATATCGGCGCGATCTGGTATTTTGTCCATCACTATAATGCCTCACTGGCATAAGAAACAGAGGCTATCACTATGGTTTGCATGACTACCGTTCTTTGTTCTTTGTTCTTCGTTCTTCGTTAAAACCGCTAAAACGCTGCCGGGTACTTGAAAAACGCTGCCAGACTTGTTATAATCGGAGCGGAAAACCCGGCAGATATGCCAGACAGCGTTGAGCAGGAGGAGTAGGCACCTCCGCCCTGACAGAGACGGTGGGCCATTGGCTGGAAGCCCACCCCAGGAGAGCCGGTGCCGAAGGTCGCCTGTGAGCCGGCAGCCCGAAGAGCCCCGCTTGCGTAAGGCTGCCCGGTCGCGCCCGTTATCGCGCTAACGAGGGCACGCTTCGTGAGAACCGAGAACGAAGAACCGAGAACCGGGTACAACGGTTCTAAGTTCTTCGTTCTCTGAACTAGTTCTTAGTTCTTCAGTTCTTAGTTCTCTGAGCGAAGTTGTTGCTAAACCAAGGTGGTACCACGTGCGGTTATGAATGCCCGCTCGTCCCTGGGGACGGGTGGGCTTTTTGATATTTGAATAGGGGTTAACGGTTAGGGTTTACGGGATACGGACTACCGACTACCGACTACCGACTTCGGATTACGGACTACCGATTACGGATTACGGATTACGGATTAAAGAGGATACATATGACAACCAATACACCGGCAGATACGCCACCCGACAATCAGGTGCCGGCACGCCCGGCCGAAATGGATAAAGCTTACGAGCCATACCAGGTTGAGCAGCGCCTCTACGCCTGGTGGGAGCACAGCGGCTTCTTCAAGCCCCGCGACGATGCGTTGCTGCCACCCTTCGTCATCAGCATGCCGCCACCGAATGTGACCGGCGAGCTGCATATCGGCCATGCCCTGACCGCCGCCGTCGAAGATCTGATGATCCGCTGGCGACGCATGCAGGGCCACAAAGCGCTCTGGGTGCCCGGCACCGACCACGCCGGCATCGCCACCCAGATCCAGGTCGAGAAGCAACTCGAGCGCGAGGGCAGCAGCCGCAAGGCCGTGGGCCGCGAAGAATTCTTGCGCCGGACCTGGGAGTGGAAAGAGACCTACGACGGCAAGATCGCCAACCAGCATCGGCGGCTCGGCGTGAGCTGCGACTGGGACCGCGAGCGCTTCACCCTGGACGAGGGGTTGAGCCGCGCCGTGCATACCGCCTTCAAGCGGCTCTACGACGACGGCCTGATCTACCGGGGCACCTACCTGGTCAACTGGTCGCCCCGCCTGGGTACCGCCGTCAGCGACCTGGAGGTGGAGTATGAAACGCGCCAGGCGAACCTCTGGTATGTGCGCTACCCGCTGGTGGAGCCGCAGTCCGACCCGGAACAACCCTGGGGCAGCGGCAACTGGGCGGCGGGCGCAACCGACTATATCACCGTCGCCACCACCCGCCCGGAGACCATCCTGGGCGATACAGCGGTGGCCGTCAACCCGGAGGACGAACGCTACACCCATCTGATCGGGCGCTCCGTGCGGCTGCCCGCCATCGGGCGCACCATCCCGATTATCGCCGATGAGTATGTGGATAAGGAGTTTGGTAGCGGCGCAGTGAAGATCACCCCCGCGCACGACCCGAATGACTACGAGATCGGCAAACGTCACAACCTGCCGATGATCAACATCATGAACCCGGATGCCACCCTCAACGCCGAAGCCGGACCCTATGTCGGGATGGATCGCTTTGCCGGGCGCAAGGCACTGCTGGCGGATATTGAACGCGAAGGGCTGCTGGTGCAGACCACGCCGCACACCATGAGTGTGGGCATCAGCCAGCGCGGTGGCGAGGTGGTCGAGCCGCTGTTGAGCGAGCAGTGGTTTGTGCGCATGCGTCCGCTGGCGGACATGGCCCTGGCAGCCGTGCGCGAAGGTCGCACACGCATCGTGCCCGAACGCTTTGAGAAGGTCTATTTTCACTGGCTGGAAAATATCGAAGACTGGTGCATCAGTCGCCAGCTCTGGTGGGGCCATCGCATCCCCGTCTGGTACCTGCCCGACGGTCAAATGATCGTGCCCGGCCCCGATGAGCCCATCCCGGAGGGTGCCCGGCAAGACCCGGATGTGCTGGATACCTGGTTTAGCAGCGGGCTCTGGCCCTTCAGCACGCTCGGCTGGCCGGAAGACACCGCCGACCTGCGCACCTTCTATCCCACCAGCGTGATGGAAACCGGCTACGACATCCTCTTTTTCTGGGTAGCGCGCATGATGATGATGGGCTGCTACCTGACCGGGCAAGAGCCGTTCCACACGATCTATCTGCATGGCCTGGTGCGCGATGAGCATGGCCGCAAGATGAGCAAAAGCAGTGGGAATGTGGTCAACCCGCTGCAGATGGTGGACCAGTATGGGGCCGATGCGCTACGCTTCACGCTTGTCACCAGCGGCACGCCGGGGCAGGATCTCAACCTGAACCCGCAGCGGATCGAGGCGGCACGCAACTTCGCCAACAAGGTCTGGAACATGACCCGCTTTGTGATCTCCAATCTGGAGCAGTGGCAACCGCAACTGCCGGGGGATGCCCCCGCCTACACTCTGGCTGACCGCTGGATTCTCTCGCGCTACAACCGGTTGGCGGGCGATGTCAGCCGCCTGATGGAGAGCTACAACTTTGGCGAAGTGGGCCGCCAGATCCACGACTTTCTCTGGAGTGAGTTTGCCGACTGGTATGTTGAGGCCTCCAAGGTGCAACTGGAGGGCGATGCGCAGACATGCGCACTGACGCGGCAGGTGCTCTACACGGTGCTGGAGGGCAGCCTGCGCCTGCTGCACCCCTTCATGCCCTTCGTCACCGAGGAGGTCTGGCAATACCTGACAGCCCGCGCTCCGCAGCGCCCCACCTCGGTGATGATCGCGGACTATCCGCAGGCCAACCCCGCCCAACTGGATGCGCAGGCCGAAGCGGATTTCAACCTGCTGCAAACCTTAATCGTCGGCATCCGCAACGTGCGGAACGAGTACAAGGTCGAACCCGCACGCTGGATCACCGCAACCGTGGTGGGCGGCCCGCAGACTGCCACCCTGCACGCGCAGGCGCCGCTGATCAGCCGGTTGGCCCGCGTTGGCGCGGAGCAGCTCACCTTTACGGCGGAACTGCCGGAGAAGCCGCAGCAGGTGGCAACCCTGGTGCTCGGCGCAATCGAGGTCTTCCTGCCCCTGGCGGGACTGGTCGATCTGGAGGCGGAACGGGCACGCCTGACAAAGGAACTGGAAGCAGCCGAGGCCGACATTGCCCGGCGCGAGTCCCGCCTCGCCAATGCCAACTTCGTCAACAAGGCACCCGAGGCGGTGGTGCAGCGCGAGCGGGATGGTCTGGTGGCAGCGCAGGCCGCCGTTGAACGGCTGCGCGAGCGCCTGGCAGCGCTGTAGGTCCGGCATTCTATCCCGCCCTGCCGGGCAACCCGAACGCGCAGGAGCACCTTCAGGCGGTTTGTTGTTCACACTCCGGCCTGATGAACGTTGAAATGTTAATCCGGATATTACTGATCTGGGAGTCCCGGCTTCAGCCGGATCAGGCGTTCCTGGCAGGATTCCGCTGCCCCGGCAGGCATTCGCCGGCTAATACCAATTTGTTGTCATAGCCACAGAGAACACAGAGGACGCAGAGATGATACATAGGAATGTGCCGCCGCCTCCGTCGTAGGGATCCGCTTCTGCGCGTCCGCCACCCGTTCGGATGCGCGAGCGGTGGGAGGAAGATTCGGACCACGATGGGCCCGCAGGGAGCGAATGACGCGCAAGCGCGGCGGCCGGCGGCGGGGCAGCCCCGCTGTTCGGGCATTTCGCGCGCTGTCGTAATCTTCGTGGTCCCGACCGCTCTGTCGGTGGCGTTCCATGCTGCGGCATACCGCGGCGAAGCTCAGGGCATGCTCCGGGAGGCATCTCGCTGCACGACAGTGCAGCAGCGCGCCACACCGAAACGCCATGTCATGCTGACCAGAGGGAGGCATCTCACTGCACATCATCGCGGTTGCACTGAGCCATCCGTGAGATGGTTCGCGGAATTTACCCTCGAACGCAGTGAAGGGCTCACCATGACATGGGTTTTCATGGGTAGGACATAGCGCGCGGTGGCGTTCTACGGCTCGATGACACAGCGGAGTCAGCGAGATGGTTCGCTTCACTCACCATGACATGGGTTTTCATGGGTGGGATATGGCGCACGCGACGGCACTCGATGGCGCGCGGTGCCGCGACGAAGATCGATGTCATGCTGACCGGCGGGAGGCATCTCGCCGCGCATCATCGCGGTTGCATCGGGCCATCCGTGAGATGGTTCGCTTCACTCACCATGACATGGGTTTTCACTGATTTTCGCAAAGGCGCGAAGGGGCGGCGGTTTATGGGTGGCGGACGCGCCCAGGCGCGTCCCTACGCGCTGTTGTGGCCCAATCGCCCGCCGGTGGGGCGGACGCGCCCAGGCGCGTCCCTACCGGCGAATTGCACCTTCGGCCTACGGCATCACCGCTGGGCAGGTCGGGGACGGGCCGGGTTCGATGACCACCTCTGCGCCAACATCGAGCATGCCCAGGAACTGCCCCATCACGCGCTGGCTGTCGTCGTGGGCGCGCTGCATGATGCCGTCTTCGCAGGCGGCGCGGAAGATCTCCTCCTCGGCGGCCTGGCGGGCCTGGGTCTCCAGGTCTTTGTTGGCCCCGGCCAGTAGCCCCTGCTGGCGATCATAGACCCGCGTCTTCTCGTTGTCCAGCGTGACATCGAAGATCTCGGCCTGGGGCAGGCGCACCGTGACCGTGGTGCCGTCGGGGGAGAGCGTCACATCCTCCTCGGTCAGTTTGCTCAGGTCGATCCCGGCCAGCACGCGCCCGTGCGCAATCAACAGCAGGCGGTCACCGAACAGCACATCCTCAAAGGCATTGCCCTCGATCCCCGCCTCGATGACCTTCTCAACTGTGTAGGCGGTGGTCTCCAGGCGGTTCAGCTCCTGCACCCGCCGGATCACTGCGGCGGTATTGACCCGCAGCGTCGGCGTGGGCGAGGCGACCATCGCGGGGATATCCGGCATCCCCCCCGTGAAGGGCGCGGTGACACTGCTGACTGCATCGCGCAGAAAGAAGAGCAGGATCAGCAGCGTGACAACGCCACCCAGCACCAGGTAGAGCGTGGCCTGCGCACAGCCGCCCCCGCTGCGGTGGTTGGCGCGGGGCCGGGGCAGGCTGACCGGCCGCTCCAGGCCGTGGGGCGCGTAGTAGTCATCGTCGAAGCCGTCGTCGTCCATAAAATCATCGAGGTCGTCATCAACTTCTTCGCCCCGGGATTTGCGCAGTTGGCGCTCCATGATGGTTTCGCGCCGCCGCCGGGACGGACGTTCATCGTCAAAATCGGTATATTTTCGCGGCATATCACTTTCCGTTGGGTAGAAGAACGGTGCATCAAATGCACCCTACTGCTTTGAGCAACTAACCTGGATATTCCATTCGGGCGTCCTGGCTTTAGCCGGTGAATGCCTGCCTCGGCAGCCACATACTGCCAGGCACGCCTGATACGGCTGATGAACGTTGCATAAATAGTTCGGCTATGAAATGATCTGGAGTCCCGGCTTTAGCCGGTGAATGCCTGCCTCGGCAGCGGCATACCGGAGTTTCGGTATTTGCCGGGATGCTGCCGGCTCTGGCCGTGGTTCGCCGCAGGCACGGCTTCGACTGCGTACGCCTGGACCGGCTGAAGCCGGGACTCCTGGGTCGTATATCTGGATTTAATTTCAACGGGCTTTAGCCGGTGGGTGTCTACCGGGGCAGCCGCATACTGCCAGGAACGCCTGATCCGGCTGAAGCCGGGACTCCCGTCCAGCGATATCCGGATTAACATTTCAACGTTCATCCAGAGTGGACTACGGGACTTCCAAATGCATATTGCGTAACTTATGCGAAGTCCAGAGCGGCACAACCGCCAGGGATGCCGGTTACAACTTCACTCCGGTGTGAACTGCAACTGCTCCCAGGCTGAGCCGTTTGTACTGCACATGCTGCCAGCCAGCCGCACGCATGACCTGCGCCAGTTCGGGTGGCGCGGGAAAGAGCCGCGCCGACTGCGGCAGGTAGGTGTAGGCCCGGCGATCACTGCCCAGGGCCAGACCAACCAGCGGAACCACCTGTTCAAAGTAGAAGCGGTGTCCCAGGCGCAGCAGCGGGTTGTGCGGGCGGGCCACTTCCAGGCAGGCGACCACTCCACCAGGCCGGGTGATGCGCCACATCTCGCGGAACGCCATACCAATATCGGTGACATTGCGCATCGTGAATCCGGTTGTGATCGAGTCAAAGGTATCGTCGGGGAAGGGCAGGCGCAGGGCATCACCCCCCACAAAGTTCATACGATAGGCGTAGGCCGGTGAGCTATCCCGGGCGACCAGATCCAGCTTGGACCAGCCGGCGCGCATCATCGGCAGGCAGAAATCCACCCCCACGGCGATACCATCGGGCATCCAGGCTGCCAGGAGCGGCAGGAAATCCCCCGTCCCGGTGCCCACGTCCAGCGCACGACCATCAGTGGGCGGCGCAACCGCATTCACGGCATGCTGCCGCCAGCCCTGATCTTGCCCGAAAGTCATAGCCCGGTTGACCCGGTCATAGCCGGGAGCGATGCGCGCAAACATGCGCTCAACATAGCTTGCTTTTTCTTCAGGTGGTGGGAGAACACTCATTGTATACCTCAAGTAGGCGGCAGTATGTGCCGCACTCCAAATGATGTTGGCGGCAGCATGGCTCCCGCACTCCACAACGTTTATGGCTGATTCATCTCGTAGATCAGGCGCAGCCCTTCGAGCGTGAGCAGTGGCTCGACAATCGTGATCGCATCGGTTTCGTGGGCGATCACCTCGGCCAGGCCGCCAGTGGCGATCACTTCGCATGGCGCACCCAATTCCTGCTGCATCCGGCGGACCAGACCTTCGATCAGCCCGGCATACCCCAGGATCAATCCCGACTGCATGTAGTGGATCGTATTCTTCCCGATCACACTCGGCGGGCGGACCAGTTCGATCTGAAAGAGGCGGGCCGCCGCGCGGGTCAGGGCGTCGGCGCTGATCCCGATGCCCGGCGCAATCGCCCCACCGATGTAGACGCCGTCGGCCGTCACCACATCCATCGCGGTTGCCGTACCCAGCGCAATCGAGATTACCGGGCCACCCGAGCGCCGGTAGGCCGCCAGACCGTTGGCAATCCGGTCGGAACCCAGTTCGTGGGGCGCATCGATCTGGTATTGCAGACCGGTCTGTATGTCCGAGTTGACGATAACCGGCTCAACGCCCATGTAGTGCTGGACCATCTCGCGGAACTGCCCGGTGAGGGGCGGGACCACGCAGGAGATGGCACAGCCGGTCACACGGCTCACTTCCAACCCGGCCATCTTGAAGAGGTTGTAGACCAGCACCGCATACTCGTCGGCCAGCTTGAGCCGCTCGGTGACAACCCGCCAGTGATGCACCAGATGCACACCTTCGTAGACGCCCATTTTGATGTTTGTGTTGCCAATATCAATCGCAAGCAGCATATGATTACATGTGGGTTTATGTTCAGGACGAAGAAACGACCGGCAATCCGTACTTTTACCGGCAGACGCGCAGACGCGCGCCCCTACCCGCACAGCCTCCCAAATACGCATCGGACGGCGCGGAGAAGTGCGGCCCTACCCGCACAGCCTACCGTGAGAAGAGTAGACACGCGACTACTCCTGAAACCATTTGCGCAACTCGTGCTGATTGCGCGCTGCTCCCAGTGTCACCATCAACTTGATGCGGGCCTTCAGTCCATTCAGGTTGTTGATCAGCAGCACGCCCAGCCGCTGCAGATCATGAAAAGCGCCCACATAGCCGTAGGTATCGCCCAGGCTGCCGGCGGCGCAGCGGGTTGTAATCGCCACCACCGTGCGGCGGGAAATCGCCTCGTTGATCGCCGGCAACCACCAGGGCGGGACGCGGCCGCTCCCAAAAGCCTCGATCACAATCCCGGCGACGCCATCCTCGATACTGTGGCGCAGCAGCCGGTCATCCGCACCCTGGGTGATGCGGATCAGATCAACCATCTCTTCCAGGCGGGCGCAGGGAATATGCGGTCGTTGTGCCGTCCGATGATTAAGCCAGATGCGCTGGGGCTCGATCCGACCCAGCGGCCCGGTACCGGGGGCCTGAAATGCGCTGGTAGACTGCGAGTGAACCTTCTGGACCTCGCTGGCGGCGAAAATCTCATCGTCGAAGACCAGCAGCACCCCCAGTTCACGCGCCTCGGGCGTGACGGCCACGCGGATAGCGCTGGACAGGTTGCTGACGCCATCGTAACCGGGACTGTTGGCCGCCCGCATCGAACTGGTCATCACCACCGGCTTGTGGGTTTTCAGGGTCAGATCGAGCAGGTAGGCTGTTTCTTCCAGGGTATCGGTGCCATGCGTAATCACGACGCTATCGACATCCGGGCCAAGCAGGATCGACTCAATGCGGTGCGCCAGTTCCAGACCGTTTGCCGGGGTGAAGTGGCTACTCGGCAGGTTGGAAAACTCCTCAAAAGTAAGATCAATACCATCACGCGGTAACAGCGCCAGGAAATCATCCCCCTTGATCGACGGCACCGCACCACCAACCATGGGACCATTCTTCATCGTAATCGTACCACCCGTTGTGACAACAACAACTCGTTTCATAATGCTTTCCTTCATGGCCTGCGCGCAACCCAGGCGATGCGCTGTGTCGTGTCGCCGGGGGAGTCAAAAGTGAAACAATCATACGCCGCCTCAATTGCCAGGCCGGCCTGCTCAATCAGCGCGGCAACCGTCTCATCGGGATAGCCCCGCTCGCTATGGGTTTCGTCAAAGCGCGTGTAGCCTACCGTATCATTGCCGATAAACCCGGTAAGCTGCATCACCGAGACGGCACTGGTGGAATCAAACCGGCTCTGACTGACCTGCGTGTAGCCACTCTGTTCATGCACCTCGCAGGAGCCCCAGTCGTGTTCCAGGAAGTAACGGGTGTTCATATCGCCGATAAACAGACCCCCGGGCGCCAGTGCATAGGCGACTGAGCGAAAAGCGGCAGCCAGATCATCCTCGGTCAGTAGATAGTTGAGACTATCGTAGGTGCATGTGACCAGATCGTAGCCTGCCGGAGGCACGCCGGCCGCAACATTCCGCATGTCGCCATGCAGCAGTGTCAAGCTCCCCGACAGTTCCGCACCGACGAGTTTAGCCCGCGCCTGGGCCAGCATCGACACGGAGGCGTCGATACCCGTCACCTGCCAGCCCTCACCCGCCATGAGCAGACCCAGGGTGCCCGTGCCACAGGCCAGGTCAAGCAGGCGTCGCCCGTTGACCGGATGACGTTGCATCAGTTGTTCAAGGTATTGCGCAATCAGAAGCGCAAAACGCACCTGTCCGCTGCCGTCGTAAACCGCTGCGTACCTGTCGTAAATCATAGCTGTTATTGTACCATGCGCTGCCGCGCTACGGGGAACGCTGTCCGGGGCGAAGATCCGGGGTGTCTCAGGGCAACTGGGCCAGCCGCATCTCGGCGCGCTCGCGCCAGACCGAAGCGGGTGCCAGATCGGCCGCGCGCACCAGGGCGTTACGTGCCGCCGCGCGGTCGCCAATGTCTGCCAGGGCGCTGCCCAGGTAGAAGGCGGCATCGGCGGCCGGGTTGTAGCGCAGAGCGGTGCGGGCGGCTTCCACCGCTCCGGGAGCCTCGCCGCAGTAGTAGCGACTGGCGGCCAGCACCGTCCAGGCGGCGGCATCTTCGGGCCGCTCGCGCGTGGCGATCTCGGCGGCGGGCAGTCCGCTCAGGCAGAGTTCGTAGGTGGTGCTCAGGTGAAAGCGGGCGGTCAGCAGCGCGTAGCGTCCGCGCTGCTCCGGGGTTGCCTGGCTCAGGGCGCGGCGATACTCGTCGCTGGCTTTCACATAGTCGCGCTGCGCGGCATACCAGTTGGCCCACGCCAGATGCGTATCCGGGTCCGCCGGGGCGAGGGTGGTGATGGTATCGATCTGATCGCGGGCGGCCACGGTATTTTCCTGCGCGATGTAGATCAGGGCCAGCAGGGTGCGCGCGCGCGAGTCGTCAGGATGAGCGGCGACCAGTTCTTCCAGGCGGGACTGACCGGCGGCGGTATCACCGGCGCGCCAGCGGGTGTAGGCGGCATAGGCGGCGGCGGCGCGGGCGTTGGGGCTGTCGGGTTCGACGCGGGCAAACTGGGCCTCGGCCAGCGCAAAGAGGTTGCGTTCAAGATAGAGTTGCCCCAGCAGTTGCGGACGGGTGGCG
Source organism: Chloroflexaceae bacterium (assembly GCA_034436755.1). GTDB lineage: Bacteria > Chloroflexota > Chloroflexia > Chloroflexales > Chloroflexaceae > CAKZQX01. The sequence goes on from DAOTVB010000136.1 coordinate 10,421, forward strand.
GCATCCGCCTGCAACACTGCCAGTAGCTCTGCCGTGTCCGCGTTGCTGTCGGGGAGCAGCGGCGTGACGAAGGGCGGCGTCTGCGCGGTCGCCGGCAGGGTACGCGGGGCAGCCGTGTGTTGCCGCTCCAATGTGTTACGGACGGCCTCGGGATCACCGGCGGCGCGCAGTAGTGCCAGCCGGTAGTCCACAAAGGCGTGCCTGTCGGACGGGAGGGCCGGACTGCGGGCGGCACGGTAGTGAATCTCGGCCACGGCATAGTCGCTCTGGCGGAGCGCCTGCTCGGCCTGCAACAGATGGCGGTACTCACTCAACCGCGCGCTTTCCGGCAGCAGCGCCCAGAGTTCGGTAGCACGTCCCGGTTTGTCGCGCCGGTCCAGCACATAGCCCAGGTAGAGCAGCGCCAGTTCGTGCGCCTCTGCCGGCAGTTCGGGGCCCAGGGCACTCCAGAGGGCACGCTCGGCCAGATCATACTCACCGCGTACCGTCCGCACCATGCCCAGGCGCAGAGTCAACTCGGCGTTGTCATACTCCGACTGGAGGGCGGTGTAACCCCGCAGCGCCGCGTAATACCGGCCGGTCTGGAAGTGCTGATCGGCCTGGCGCAGACCATCGCGCATATCCGGCTGAAATACCAGGCGGGCCGCCTGCGCCAGCAGCAGCAGCATGAGCAGCACCTGCAGCAGCGCGAGCAGGCGGGAGAAGTGGCGGCGGGCCGGGGCAACCCGGCGTCTGAGTGCAGCAAAACGGTTCATGGTGAAATGGTGTGCGTTTATCTCTATCTACAGGCGATTGGCGTTGCGAAAGAGTTGCGAACACGCAGAAGCGCGTCCCGTCCGGCAGGCTGGCCTGTGCGTTAGCGTCCGCCGTCGTTACGGGGGCGTAGCGTCCAGAGGATCGCCGCCAGTGCGCCCCACCAGGCACGCTGCGCTTCCTTCTCCAGGCCCCGGGTGCGCAGTTGCACGCCACCCAGGAAGAGGCCAGTGGCAACAATCCCGCCGGCCAGGCGGTCGGTTGAGCGCTCAACGCGCCGGATACCGCGCTCCAGCCGGCCAAAGTCCGAGCGCATCTGCAGCTCGCCGCGATTGGCCGATTTGTAATACTCATCCATCTGGCGCGGCAGGGTGATCAGGATCTGCCCCAGTTCGCGCAGTTCCTGCTGCACATACCCCAGCCAGTCGCTATCGCGCCGTTCCCGCTCCAGCAACTGGCGGGCAAAGGGTTGCAGCGACTCAAACAGATTGATATCCGGCTCAATCTCGGTTGCCAGCCCGCCGACCATGCTCATGGCCCGCCCCAGGTAGAGCAGATCCTGTGGGATCTGAAAGGGCAGGTCATAGATAATCTCCTGCGTCTCGTCGAAGATCGCCTCAACATCCATGTTGTTGAGTTCGCGCACCGTGCGGTTGTAGGAGTAGCGCAGCAGCACCTCAATTGCGCGCACGACGGGGCGTTTGTCGGCTCCGGGCAGGATCATATTCAGGTTATCCAGCGCCTCGACGATCCGCTCGGCGTCATTGGTTGCCAGCCCCAGCACACCGTTGCGCACACTCTCCATCGTCTGCGGCGGCAGATTCCCGACCATCCCAAAGTCGATAAAGATCAGGGTGAAGGGCGTTCCCGGGGGCTCTTTGCCATTGCTCGAAGGCTCGCCCTGCTCCGAGGGGGGCGTGTGACCATTGGTGTAGGCGGAGAGCGGCAGCGTCGGCTCGACCCGCACAAACAGATTTCCCGGATGCGGATCGGCGTGGAAAAAGCCGTCGATAAAGAACTGCTTGAGGTAGGTCTGGTTGAGCCGCTCGGCCACTTCGTGCAGGTTGACCCCCACCGCCTCGAGCCCCGCCAGATCGTTGATCTTGAGCCCGCTGATGCGCTCCATCACCAGCACGCGGCGGGTGGTCAGCTCAAAAATGGGCTGGGGCACATAGATCCCCGGGACATCGGCGAAGTTGGCGCGGAACAACTCGGCACTGCGCGCCTCCTGCACATAGTCGAGTTCGCGGCGCAATACTTTGGAGAACTCTTCCAGCAGCGCATCCAACCGGGCGCGGCGGCGGATGGGGCCATAGTTCTTGATCATCCGCACGACGAGCGCCACCGCGCTGAGGTCAATTTCGATAATCTCCTCGATATACGGGCGCTGAATTTTGACCGCTACTTCGCGCCCGTCGCGCAGGGTGGCAAAGTGAACCTGGCCCAGCGAAGCCGCAGCGACCGCTTCCGGATCAAAGCGCAGGAACAACTCGCTGGGGGGCGCGCCCATCTCCTCGATAATCCGCTCCAGCGCCTGGTCCGCCGGGGCGGCGGGCACCTCGTCCTGCAGGCCGGCCAGTTCGTGGCGCACCGCATCCGGGATGATATCGGCGCGCGAGCTGAGGAACTGCCCCAGCTTGATATGCACCCCACCCAGCCGGATAGCGAGACGGCGGAAACGGCGGGCAATGTTCACCCAGCGCTGGGTAGAGGTGCGCCGCACATACCAGCGGAACAGGGTAAAGCGTACAAGAAAGATATCCCAGAAATAAATATGGACAATCGCCCCAAAAAAGAACCACCAGACGCGTACAAAGCGCTCGCGGGGATGGAACTTGGGCGGCTGACTGGGCCGCGTAACCGAGGGGCGTTCAGTAGGCTTTGAGTCAATAACTGTTTGCACAGATCCTCACCACATTACTACCGCGTACATTCTCTATGTGGATGATTATACCAGGAATCGCCCGGTTACGACGGGGGTGCGGCCGGCACAATGTGGTTTTCGTATCTGGTATGATGAAGACTGGGCGGTGTTAACCAGTTCTGTGTATCAGGCGGAGGAACCTATGTCCGATTATGTGCATCCGGAAGTTCTGGTCGAAACCGACTGGGTTGCGGAAAACCTGGACAACCCGCGTGTGCGGCTCGTGGAGTGTAACCATGATCCGCTGCTCTACCATACCGGCCATCTGCCCGGTGTGGTCAGGCTTGACTGGATGACCGATCTGAGTGATCCCATCCGGCGCGATCTGCTGGATGCCCCCCGTTTTGCGCAGATGCTGACCGCGTGGGGAATCGACAACAAGACAACGCTGATCTTCTATGGCGATCAATATAACTGGTGGGCGACCTATGCCTTCTGGGTCTGCAAGCGGTTTGGTCATGCCGATGCGCGTATCATGAATGGTGGGCGGACAAAATGGCTGGCCGAGGGCCGTCCACTGACGCGTGACGGCGGGGCAAAACGGGATAGCGAGGCACACCAGTACAATGCGCCGACCCGCGACGATAGCGCATTCCGCGCCACGTATCGGCAGGTGCTGGCCCGGATTGGGCAACCGGACAGCGCGCTGGTTGATGTACGCACGGCGCAGGAATACGGCGGAGCCGCGCCACCCACACCCGAGCTACCACAGACGCTGCGGGGCGGGCATATCCCGACGGCGGTCAATAGTCCGTGGGCACGGTTGGTCAACCCGGACAGCACCTTCAAGCGGCGCGAGGAGTTCGCCCAGATCTTTGACGAGGGGGGAATCACGTCAGAGAAGGAGGTGATCAGTTACTGTCTGATGGGCGGGTTGAGCAGCCACACCTGGTTTGTGCTGACCTGGCTGCTGGGCTACCCGCGCGTGCGCAACTATGATGGTGGTTGGAGTGAGTGGGGCAATCTGGTGGCCGTTCCGGTTGAGCAGAACCGTTGATCGCGGCATCCGGTATAATCGTAGGGTCCACTGTTCAAAGTGAGCGATGGATGCTTGACCGTTGGTTGTGCCAACTGATGCATTTTGCAGCATTAACCCGGATATCGATGGACCGGATTCCCGGCTTCAGCCGGATCGGACGTTCCCGGCAGTATGCCGCGACCCGGGCAGGCATTCCACCGGCTGAAGCCGGGACTCCCGGAATGGCATATCCAGTTATTTGCGCAACGGGCTTCAGCCGGAGCGGGCGTTCCCGGCAGTATGCCGCGACCCGGGCAGGCATTCCACCGGCTGATGAATGTTAAATTTTAATCCGGAATTATCACCACAGTAGCCGGCAGCAGGTTGCATTCTCTGCACCGTTCTTCTGCTGCACGCCATACCCACAGTCTGTTCTCAACGTTCATAACCCGGGACTCCCGGATGACATATCCGGATTATTTGCCCAAGCATCGTTCAAATACACTTGACAGTTTATGTGATAAGGTAGTGCCGCCTTCAGGCGGTTGTGCCGGGCTGGAACCGCCTGAAGGCGGCACTACGAAGTGTCACAGGCTCATCACCAATTTTGAACGATGCCGCAACGTTCATAAGCCGGGCTTCAGTGAACAATCCCTTTGTCAGATGATGAATAAACCAGCATATACCAGGGAGGTAATCAGTGCTACTCTCAAGTGTTCTTACCGTTGATCCCGCCAAGGTTGAGCGTGATCTGGAGTTTGTTATGCAGTGCTTCCAGGAGGTGCTCACTGAAATTGGTGAGCGCGACCTGGCCGCCGCGCTGCCCTGGCAGGCGGCACAGCCCCTGCCCGCCGGTTCAACCCCGGAACGCCTGGCGCAGGCTTACACAATTGCGTTTCAACTGCTCAGCATGGTGGAGCAGAACGCCGCCGTGCAGCAGCGCCGCGCGGTTGAGACCGCGCATGGCCTGGCGGTCAATACCGGGCTGTTTGGGCAGAGCCTCGCACAGGTTAAAGAACGGGGCATTACCGGCGAACAGATCGCCGCCGCGCTGCCCCGCTTGCGGATCGAGCCGGTGCTGACGGCGCATCCCACCGAGGCCAAGCGCGCCACCGTGCTGGAGCATCATCGGGAGATCTATCTCTTGCTGGTGCAGCGCGAGAACGAGGTCTGGACGCCCTACGAGCAGGAGACGTTGCGCGAGGAGATGAAGAGCTGGCTGGAACTGCTCTGGCGCACGGGGGAAGTCTTTTTGCAGAAGCCGGATGTAGCTTCCGAGCGGCGCAATATTATCCACTACCTGCGCAATGTCTTCCCGGAGGTGCTGCCCCTGCTGGATCAGCGGCTGCGCCAGGCCTGGACGGAAGCCGGCTTCCAGCCGGAACTGCTGCGCGACCCCCAGAGTCTGCCACGGATCAGCTTTGGCAACTGGGTGGGGGGCGACCGCGATGGGCACCCGCTGGTGACGGACGATGTTACCCGCACAACGCTGAATGATCTACGGCTGAATGCGCTGCTCCTGCTGCATCAGCAGTTGACCAGCCTGGCGGCCGACCTGAGCCTCTCCAATCTGCTCCAGCCACCGCCGGCCGAGTTGCGCCGCCGGGTTGCGGAAGCCGCCGCCGAACTGGGGGAGCGTGGGCAGTGGGTAACCCAGCGCAATCCTGATGAACCCTGGCGACAGATGGTCAATCTGATGCTGGCCCGGTTGCCGCTGGAGCTGGTTCAGACCGACTGGGGCGAGTTGCGCGAGGAGCGCGGACGCTACCGCCACGCGGACGAACTGCTGGCCGATCTGCAGGCGCTCTACGCGGCACTGGTTGCGGTGGGCGCGCAGCGCATCGCCGAGACAACCGTGCTGTCGCTCTGGCGGAATACCCAGGCGTTTGGCTTCCACCTGGCAGCCCTGGATGTGCGCCAGAACAGCCGCTTTCACGATCAGGCGGTGGCGCAACTACTCACCGCCGCCAATCTCCCCGAAGCGGATTTCCCGGCATGGGACGAGGATCGGCGGCTGGCGCTGCTCAACCAGGAACTGGAGTCGCCACGGCCCTTCACCCGCCCCGATATCGTGGCCGGCCCGGAAGCCGATGCCGTGCTCAGTTGCTACCGCGTGCTGGTTGAGCATATCAGCAGGTATGGGTCGGAAGGGCTGGGCGCGCTGATTGTGAGCATGACCCGCAGCCTGTCCGATCTGCTGGCGATCTATCTGCTGGCGCGCGAGGTGGGGTTGGATGTGCGTACCGCCGAGGGTCTGGCCTGTCGCCTGCCGGTTGTCCCGCTGTTCGAGACGATTGATGATCTCCAGAACAGCCCGGCGATCCTGCGCGCCTTCCTGATGCATCCCGTGACCCGCCGCAGCCTGGAGTACCAGCGGCAGCAGGCCGGACTGGCGCAGCCGGTGCAACAGGTGATGGTGGGCTACAGCGACAGCAACAAAGATGGCGGGATTTTTGCCAGCCTCTGGGGGCTCTACCGGGCCCAGGCAGCGCTGGCGCAGGTTGGGCAGGAGTGCGGGGTGCGGATACGCTTCTTCCACGGGCGCGGCGGCACGATCAGCCGGGGCGCCGGGCCGACTCACCGCTTTATCAAGGCGCTACCCCACGGCAGCCTGAACGGCGATCTGCGCCTGACGGAGCAGGGCGAGACGATTGCGCAGAAGTATGCCAACCGGCTCAACGCGGCCTACCAGATGGAACTGCTGGTCGCGGGAGTAACGCGGGCAACCCTGCTCGACTGGCACCAGGCCGATCCGTCCCATCCGCTGGAGCCCACGATGGATCGATTGGCCGAGCATAGCCGTACATCCTACACGGAACTGCTGCATGCCGCAGGCTTTCTGGACTTTTTCCGGCAGGCCACACCGATTGACGTACTGGCCGAGAGCCGGATCGGTTCACGGCCGGCGCGGCGCACCGGGCAGAACACACTGGAAGATCTGCGCGCTATTCCGTGGGTCTTTAGCTGGGGCCAGTCACGCTTTTATCTCTCGGGCTGGTATGGCGTCGGCAGTGCGCTGGAGGAGCTGCATGACCAGGATGCGGCGACCTTTGCGGCAATCAAAGAGCAGAACTTCACCTGGCCGCCGCTGCACTACATCCTCAGCAATGTGGCGACCAGTATTGAAATTGCCGATCCGGAGATGATGCGCGCCTACGCCGATCTGGTTGAGGATCATACCACGCGGGAGCGGATCATGGGCATGATCGAGGCAGAGCTGGCACGCACCCGGCGCATGCTGGAGCTGATCTATGCGGGGCCGCTGGCGGAGCGCCGCCCCAACATTCATGGCATGCTCAGTCTGCGCCGCGCGGGGCTGCATGTGCTGCACCAGCAGCAGATCGAGTTGATCCGTACCTGGCGGCGGTTACGGCAGGCGGGTGATACGGCCGGGGCAGAGGCACTGCTTCCCCGCCTGCTGCTGACGGTGAATGCGATTGCAAGTGGGCTGGGGAGCACGGGGTAATTTTACGCGGTGAAGTCAGGATCACGAAGGAGGCGAATAATGTTGGGGCGAAAGATTTTTCGCCCCAACATTTTCGCCTCAACATTTTCGCCCCAACACGCTACCAGAGCTTGCGGTCAACCATCGTGTCGCGCATCAGGGCGATAAAGTCAATATGTTCGCGCCGATCATTCGCATGCACCGAGAAGGCAGTGTGAATTGTGTAGCGGTATGTCTGGGCAAATGCGATCAGCGTCTCGATTGACTGCAGTTTGCGTGTGTCGGGTACGCTGGTGTGGACCGAACGTAGCGTGTTGAGTTCCCAATCCCCGGTACAGATCGCCCCGCGAAAAATAACCATCGTGTCGGTCCAGCTATGTTTGGGGGTATGCAGCAGAAAGAGCGTTTCACTGGCGAGCTTCAGATGCATGCTCTCATCAAAATAGTTTGCCGGGATATCCTCGGTGACAACAGATTTGAAGCCCGCTTGCAGCCACAACTCCGCCCGGGGAAATACCTGCGTAAACTCGCGGGCAGTATCCAGGTTAAAGTGAT
>DAOTVB010000137.1:0-15676 GCA_034436755.1 Chloroflexaceae bacterium
CGTGCCGTCGGTCACACCCTGAACAACCGGCATCATCAGCGTTGCGAGTTGCTCTGTCTGGTTGGTAATGTGCTCATCGAAGAAACGTTGTAATGGTACAAGCTTCCCAGTGACTGTGCCAACATGTGCAGCCTGCGCTGTTTTGGGTGTATCTGAAGAAACATCCCACGGTACATCTGGTCGCTGTTGTCTCACGAAGGATATAAGTTCAGGAAGGCGACCACGACGGTCAAGAGAAGCAATTAATTCGCGCGCCTTACCAGATTTTCCTTCACTTGCTAAATCATCGAGATCTATCCCCAGGTCAAAACAGAGTGCGCGTAGTTCACTTTCACTAAAACGTTCAACAAGCAATTGATGCAGTTCAACGAGACGTGTTTGCGGTATACGAGGTTGCGGCACTTCAACCTGTATATCAGGACGGTCAACACTTGGATCTGTTTGATTGCGAGAATTATCTATCCCCAGTTGGTTAGCACGATAATACAGCGCACGCAATAGTCGTTCATAGCCCTGTTCCTCAAAAAGATTTACCCAGTGAAGATTGTGCAGGCGATCGGGAATATTACATTCGTCCAGCCGCACCGGAATGACAACGATGCTACCTTCAGGTTGTTCATCGGCCACGTCCAGGGACAGTTTGATCTCCTTCTGCGTATATCCCGAACGACCTATGGAATTGCGCGAGAGGCACACAAGCACCACATCGGCAGCCCGTACAGCCCGCAGAATCTCTTGCCACCAGTCCTGGCCCGGTAGCAGATCTTCTTCATCAAGCCAGGGATCAAAACCATCAGCATGCAGCCGTTGATAGAGCTCCCGCACGGCCAGCTTGTCTGCTGAGGAATGACTCAGGAAAATGCGTAGTCGGTTTGTATTTTTTGAAGAAAGTTTCATATCTGGTTGTTTCTACTTCATCACAGCACGTACGCCGTGTCCTCACTATGAAAAACGCTGTCATAGTACACTCTGCACTCCATTCGCAGGTAAACTCCGTGAACTATCTCACTGATTTTGCCCTGGCATGCGGCGAGATGCCTTCCCTCACTCCGTTCAGAGCTTGCCCTGAGCAGAGTGAAGGGACAGGCTCTATCGTCAGCATGACATAGTATTCACGGCTGCGTAGCGCTGATTTCCTCGTCCTCCACGCACACAGCATCTCTCTGGAGGCTTACAAGCACTGCAACCCGCTGATTAGCATATCCCTACGCAAATTATACCATCCCCCCGCGCCATACGCCCCAATTGTCCATGAAAATTCAGTAGAGATTTGGATTACGCAAGCCTTTGCACTACATACCCCCAAACCACGCACCCCCGAACCCCCACAAAATCCGCGACACCACCCCGCCGGCATATCGGTCATAGCCACAGAGAACACAGAGGACTCAGAGGTGATACACAGGAACGTACCGCCCCTGCGCCCGTGCCCCACGGTACGGTAGATGGCTGTTTTGATGGCAAACTGGTATGACACCACATCGGCATGATCCCCCACGAACGGCGCGAACCGCATAGCAGAGGGACGGCGCAGGCATGGCTAGCGCACTCCATAGCCCAATGGTATACTGCCGCTGCAAGACTACGGCTTACGGCTTACGGCTTACGGCTTACCGACTACGGCTTACGGCTTACGGCTTACGGAGCAAAAACATGCACAACCGCTTCATGCGTTACCTGATAACCGCTGCAATTGCAATCGTCCTGCTCTTCGGGGCGTCGCTGGCCTACCTGACGGCACAGAGCAGTTCGGCCGGTCAGGTCAACATCCCGCTGGTCAGTGGGTCCGGCGCGCCCGACGGGTCCGGTTGGGCCGGCGCGCCGCAGCCGTCGGCCACACCTACACCGTTGCCGCCGACGGTGCTGTCCACACCCGTGGTTACGCCCACGTCTGCGGTGACGCCTACGGCAACCCTGCCCCCCGCCGCACCGGTCTACTCCTACACCGTCGTCAACACCTATCCCCACGACCCGGCGGCCTTTACCCAGGGACTGGTCTATGCCGATGGCCTGCTCTACGAGGGCACCGGGCGGCGCGGGCAGTCTACGCTGCGCCGGGTGGAACTGGAGACCGGCACCGTGCTGGAGCAGGTTGCGCTGGAGCCGGAGTATTTTGGCGAGGGCATTGCGCTCTTTGGCGATACGATCTTCCAGTTGACCTGGCAGGCGAATGTGGGCTTCCGGTATGCGCGGGAGAGTTTTACGCGCCTCGGCGAGTTTACCTATCCCACCGAGGGCTGGGGGCTGACCCACGACGGCGAGCGGTTGATTATGAGCGACGGCACCGCAACGCTCTCCTTCCGCGACCCGGCGACCTTCGCGGAGATTGGCCGGGTGGAAGTCACGGATGCAACCGGCCCCGTTACTCGCCTGAACGAACTGGAATATATCCAGGGCGAGGTCTATGCTAACGTCTGGCAGACGGATCGGGTGGCACGGATTGACCCGGCAACCGGGCGGGTGACGGCCTGGATCGATCTGAGCGGGCTCCTTAGCCCGGAAGATCGCCGGCAGCCGGTTGATGTGCTCAACGGGATCGCCTACGACGCGGCAAATGACCGGCTCTTCGTAACGGGAAAGCTCTGGCCGAAGCTCTTCGAGATCGATCTGGTTGCGCCGGAGTAGAGGATCGCTCGGGTGCCGGCGTTTCGCCCAATCGCCGGGGCAATTCCCCCAGCGGCCGGGGCTGCGGAAGCGCTGATGAACGTTGAGAAAAGAACCCGGATATGCCATCCGGGAATCCCGGCTTCAGCCGGTGGAATGCCTGCCGGGGCAACCGCATACTACCAGGAAAGCCTGATCCGGCTGAAGTCGGGACGCCAATCCAGTGATGTCCGGATTAACATTTCAAACTTCATCAGCACATCCCTACTCCACCCACCAACCAAACAGCGCATCCAGGTTGCGCCCGCTGACCTCCTCAAATACCTGCTGGACATCGGCAGTGGTGGCAACGTCGTAGCGGTAGCGCTCGTAGTAGGTTTGCAGCCCCGCAAAGAACAGCTCGTCACCTAGCTCCTGCCGCAGCGTTGCCAGGAAAACCGCCCCTTTCCCGTAGACCGTGCGATAGTAGACATTGAAGTTGGGGAAATCGGTAATCGCCAGGCCCACCGGCAGATCGCCGTCCGCCTGCGCGCCCCGGTAGCGCAGCATGACCTCGCGCTCCCAGTCGGCCTGGGCCACCGCCGCGCCTTCGACATCTTCGGCGTAGATAATCCCGCTGTACTGCGCAAACGCCTCATCCAGCCAGGGCTGCCGGAAGATATCATTGCCCACCAGCCCGAACCACCACTGATGCGCCACCTCGTGCGCCGTCACATAGCGCGTGCCCGCGTCCACCTGCGCATCACTGTAGACAAAGATCAGGCCGGGATACTCGTCGCCGCCGTCGAAGGCCCCCGGCAGCAGATGCACATCCAGTTCGCGGTAGGGGTAGGGGCCAAAACGCCGCTCGAAGGTCGCCAGCGCCGCCGCGCTGATGCGTGCTACCCAGGCCGCATCCAGGCTGCTCCCCCGCGCCGTGTAGACATTCACCGCCACCTCGCCCGCCGCATCCTGCACCAGCACAAAATCGCCCACCGTCAGGGCAAACTGCCGCACCGGGCCGGTCCGAATATCGTAAGTGATTGCGCCATCCGCCGCCGGGTAGGTTGCCACCGTGCTGCCGGAGGCGACCACGCTGTAGCCGGCCGGCACCGTCACCTGCACGGTGTAGAGCGCACTCGTGGAGAAGACCCGGTCGGGGAAGGTCGTTACGTCAAGTCGCCAGCCATCGCCATCATGCACCGCCAGCAGCGGGTAGTAGGAGGGTAGCGGGAAGGTGCCGTCGCTCCCCGGCTGAAATGTCGCGGTAAAACCCACCTCCAGGATGGTTGTCGCGCCGGGGGCCAGCGGCTGGGCCAGCGGCAGCAGCAACGCCGTCTCCTGCGCGGCATAGCTTACCGTCACCGGCAGCCCATCCACCGCCGCACGGGTGATATCCATGCGCACCGCGCCGCCCTTGCCCCAGAGATCGCGCGGGAAGTTGGGGTAGAGCCGCAGCGCCACATCGTTCAGCAGTTGCCCGGTGGTGTTGGGAAAGCTAATCTGCAAGCTGCCAGTCAACTGCCGCGCCCCCGGCGCAATATCCAGATGCATGCTGTAGCGTGGCAAATCGGCGTGCGCGGCGATATCCCCGACAAACGCCGGACGCATCGCCGGGGCATAGGCCGCGCCGATATCCGGCGTGGGCGTGAGCGTGGGCTGTGGCGACGGGGTAAGCGTAGCTGTGGGTAACGGCGTAGGTGTCCCTGTCGGCGCGCTCGTTGGCGCAGGGATGCCGGTGGGCGTGGCCGCCGCCAGCGTTGCCAACCCCAGCCGCGCCGCCGGTACCGCAGTGGCTGACGGCACATCGGTCGGCGTCCCCGTAGGCCGTGCCGAATCCGGATCGCCCACCACCCCGGAACCGCCGCATGCGGTGAGGAGGAGAAGCAAGAGAAGCAGTACCAACTGATAGCGCATGGTTGATCTCCCGGGAGCGTAAATTCCGTGTGCTGCTGGGTCGGGGGTATTGTACCGCATGGTGGCAGGTGTTGGTTTATTCTGCAGGTGGCGGTGTTGGTGTTGGCGTTGGCGTTGGTGGCGGTAGCGGCTCACCCAGGTACTGCGCGCGCTCCTGCGGCGTCAACTCCCGCGTGACGCGGCGCTTTGCCAGTTCGAGCAGGCCGGCGAAATTGCCGGGCCAGACGCGTACCGTGCCATCCCAACTAGCAGAGACGATGCGGGCCCCGTCGGGACTGTACGCCGCGCTCCTCACCCAATCCGTGTGGCCTGTGAAGCGCCGGCGCACCCGTGAAGCATCGATCATGCGAGCCAGGGCAGTCTCAACAAAAGGATTATTCGGTAAATGTTCGGCGGCCTCAATTGCCAGCAGCAAGCCCAACTCCGGATCACGACTGATCGTCTGGGCGCGAAAGGCCAGCGCCAGGGTTTCGTTTTCCAAACGGGCTTGCTCGGCCTGCCACCAGAAGTAACCCGTAAATGGGGCCAGCACTGCCAGGATAACCACCAGCGTAATAATCGCCCCGACCGCCATGCGCCGCGCCCGTTGCGACCAGATCACGGGCACGTTTTTCCTGACCCAGCGCTGGTCAAACACCTCGGCATAGATCGGGTTGCGCACCCGCAGCAGGCCGCCCTCACGCCGCACAATCCCGGCCAGTTTCAGATGGTTGGTTGTCAACGACCCCTCGTCGTCGGATACATTGCGCCCGCGCCGGATCGCACGGTAGGTCTTCAAGACTGCGCCGGCATCCGGGGCGCGCTCGGTCAGCATGTCCGCCACAAACTGCAGATTGTGGTCCTTTTCGCTCTGCTCCCCCAGGAAGGTCGCAGCAACAATGGCGTCGATCTCGGGTTCTGGTTCGGGTAGGGGCGAAAGATTTTTCGCCCCTACGGCCACGGCGCGGCAGAGGCGCTGGGTCAGGTAGGGGTGACCGCCATATGCGCGAACTTATCATGCACCGATCGGCGTTATGCGGCAGCACACTGGGGGTGCAGTGTTCGCGCCAGCCGATCAATCAACCAGCGGCGGGTGTCGGTTTCCTGCTGCCGACGTCGACGCCGCGTACAGAGAAAGCGTGCGAGTCGCGGCACACAGCTGCGCAGCCGGGCCGCCGTCCATGTGCCGCCTACCTGCTGCCGCAGCGTGTGGATGCTCACCGTCGCCAATAACCAGCTGCTCAGCCAGACGGGTGTCGGCGCGGATTCGTCCGGGACGGGATCGTCCGTGGTCGCGGCGGTCTGGATAGTCGCCAGGATCGTGCGCAGCTCGTGACTCGTGCGTTCCTGCAACACCCAGGCCAGCAGCAGCGCCCGCACGGTCGCTTCCGCCGCCCGGGCCGTGCGGGCGCGGATGGTGTGTGCATCCAGGATCTGCTTCATACGCTTGTACAGCAGTTCCGCCTGCCAGCGTGCCCGATACAGCCGCAGCACGTCTGCCGGCGGCCAGGCGGTGGCGGGCAGGGTCGTCACCAGCAGCACCCAACCGGCAACGATCAGCGTCACCCGGGTGATGGTCCGGCCCTGCTTGCGGGCCGCCAGCCATTTCCGGCGCCGGGCAGCCCGGGCCGCGTCCGCGGGCAGGCGCTGCGCCACTAGCCGCACGGCGTAGCGCTGCTTCCGGTACCAACAAGAGACCCGGCGCTGGCGCGTGTCACCCAGGCGGCGCTGGCGCAACCAGGCGATCACATCAATCGGCGTGCCCCGCGCATCGGTGACCGGGAACGTGGCTGGATGGATGCGCAGAATCGCGTCCGCGTCATGCTGCCGGACGGCTGCTCCATTCCGGCGATAGCCAGAGCCGCCATCCGCCACGACGATATCGTCCGCCTGCAGCGTGAAATGATCCAGGTGTTCGCCTTCGGTCTGATCGGTGAGCACGACCTCGGCCAGTTGGCCGGCGATCAGTTCATAGGCCGTATGGATGCGCCAGTCATCACCGGTCCCTCCAGTCTGGGCGAGCCGGGTCGCATCCACGCCCAGCACCCGCCGCCCGCGCTGGGCGGGCAGGTCAGGCGGTGTTGGGAGGGGGTGCTGCATACTGGCCGTCAGCATCCAGCCGAGCCAGGCGGCGCTGCGCGTCAGGCGCGTGCGCCAGGCCGCTTCCGAGATATCGGCTAACCCGATCAACACGGCCCAGGCGCCCCAGTGCCGGGTGGACATGCCGAACAGGACGAATGCCGGCAGGGCCCGCAGCAGATCGCTGGGACAGCGGATGCCCCGGATGCGTTGGAAGGCGTGCAGGGCGTGCGCCTGGGCATCCAGATCGGGCGGCAGCGTCGGCACGACCTCGGTCTCCCAGGAATCCTGGACATGGGCGCACAGTTGCGCGAGCGGCTGAGACTCGGTATGATGGACAGACATCGACGGGCTCCTTTCTGGTATGGCGGTTGTGGTGACTCCATACTACCGCAGGAGGCCGTCGATGTCAGATCTGCTCGTTGGAAACGTGCGAAAGTTCGCGCATATGGAACTTCTACCTACCTGCCGCGGCCCCTTGATCGTAAAGGTCCGGCCCGACAGTCCAATCTCCGCCAGCACCGCCTGGTCGCCGCGCCGCTCGACATAGAAGGGCGAGTCGGGGCGCATCGTGCCTTCGGGCGGTTCCAGCGCGGCTCCATCAACCGACGGTTCGGGAAGATCAACCCGCGCATTCACAGCGCGCTCCTGGAGCGGTTCGGCCTGCGGTTCGGCCTGCGGTTCGGCCTGCGGTTCGGTCTGTGGTGTAGGCATAACGGGGGGCAGTCGCTCGAGCGCATCGCGGATCTGCATCGCCATCGCGCTGATTGTTTTTCGCACCTCGCGGGCATCGAATGCCTCAAAGCGCAACTCGCGCCAGTCAATGCGCTGACGAGCGGCCAGCGTCTGGACCAGTTCATCATCGGTACGCCGGGCGGGATCTTCCAGTTCAGGGCATTCCATATAGTAGATCGGTAGAACCAGATCGCTGCGCCCCAGATCGGCCTCGCGCTGCAGAAACTGCTGCAACTCCTCGCGGCAGTAGGCACTCTTGAGGAAACTCGGCGTGATAATCGGAATCAAGAAAAGGGCCGTGTTCAGCGCCTCGGTGATTCGCTCCGCAAATTGCTGGCCCCACTCAATATCCGCAATATCCTGGAAGATCGGGAAAGGTTCGCCAGTAGCGGCCTGGACCGCATTGCTCAGGCTCTCGCGCAGACTGGTCAGGTGTCCACCATCGTGCTGGTCATCGAAGCGGGTATAGCTCATAAAGGCTCTGGGTTGGTCCA
The DNA here is from genome assembly GCA_034436755.1 of Chloroflexaceae bacterium. Lineage (GTDB taxonomy): Bacteria > Chloroflexota > Chloroflexia > Chloroflexales > Chloroflexaceae > CAKZQX01. The sequence continues at coordinate 7,788 of DAOTVB010000137.1, forward strand.
TCATCCCCTCGGTTGCGATTATGGATTGCGGATCATTCGCTCTGTATGTAACATTCACCAGGATGAACGTGCCAGGGCGCATGAATTGGGTCAGGAAACACCCTCATAAGCCGATGAAGGTTATACTGATTGTATTAAAGAACTATCCATCCGGCAAGGGGCAATTTCCCTTGCGCCGCCGACAGACCCATGCCATACTGGTAAGGCCGTTCCGTGCTAATCACCATGACGACGCAGTCTTTTCTCACAACCGAGACGCCGAGCACACTGAGTGGACCGCCAGATGCGCTCTCGGCGTTGCCTGGGCTGCGGACTGCCTATAAACATTGGTTGGCATAACGGCATCCACTTCGGCAAGAACCTGCAAAGGAGAACTTTATGCAGACACAAACGCAAACTATAGATCGATCCATCCTGGACATGCCCGTTGAAGGCGTGAATCTGCGCCCCGGCACGCTGGCCGATCAGTTGGGGCCAGCCCCAACGCTGCTGGTCTTCCTGCGGCACTTCGGCTGTATTTTCTGCCAGGAGACCGTCCGCGACCTGCGGCAGATCGCCGCCAGTGATCCCAGCTACCCACCGGTTCTGTTTGTCTACCAGGGCAGCAGCACCGACGGCACAGCCTTCTTTGAGCGGTTCTGGCCCGAGGCCCGCGCTATCGCCGATATGCCCCGCCGGTTGTACCAGGCCTTCGGCGTTCAGCGCGGCGGCGTCTGGGAGATGCTCGGCCCGGAGGTCTGGGCCTGCGGGCTGCGCGCGGCCGGCAAAGGGAACACCGGCGGTCTGCCGGTGGGCGATCCGTGGATCATGCCGGGACTCTTCCTGGTTGCCGGGGATACGATCCGCTGGCAGCACAGCTTCCGACACGCCGGCGATCACCCCGACTTCGCGCAGATTCCGGCGCAGGTGTAGGGGGTTGGCAATTGACGATTGGCGATTGGCGATTGGGGCAGGGTTTTTCGATGGGGCCAGGCTGATGATGTTTGAAAACATAGTCCGGATATGAATGACCGGGCGTCCCGGCTTGCGCCGGTGGATGCCTGCCGGGGCAGCGGCATACTGCCGGGAACGCATGGACCGGCTGAAGCCGGGACGCCGGAAAGTCGATATGGGATACCACTCACCGTCTGTGGGCCCGCTGGATGCTGCGCCCCTGCGCCAGATCGCGCGCCTGGAAAGTGATACCGATGGCCGTCAGGACCAGTGTGATCAGCAACCCGGCCCAGCCGGGCAGTTCGGGAACCAGCGCCAGCAGGCCAACGCTCACGCCGCCCGCCCCGTTGAACGCCGAGAGAATAATCAATGCCCAGTCGAAGGTCAGCGCCACCAGGATCGCCCCGATGATCCCGACAACCAGCGCCAGCAGCAGCCCCCTGCCTCCCGCCAGGCCGAGTTCCTGCGCCAGCAGCAGCCCGATGCTGCCAAGAGCAAAGAAGCCGGCCAGCATGGCCATCGGGCGCTGGATGGCGACCGCCAGCAGCGCAAACAGCACGCCCATGCCCAGCGCCAGCAGCAACTGCAGACCGTCGTTCAGTCCCTCAAAGAATGTTCCACTCAGCGCAACCCCGACCAGGAAGCCGACCACGCCGACAAACAGCCAGAAGAGTCGCCGCCCAAAGAAGAGCGGCAGCAGGCTGAGGATGATCTGGAAAGCCGGTGATACCATTGCCGTTTCCTCCTGATGTTCTGCATTGAAAGCGGACCAATGGTAGCATATTATGGAGTGATACTAATTTGACATCAAAACAGCAATCAGCCGGAATGGGGGCAACGGGCGCAGCGGCGGCACATTCCTATGTATCATCTCTGCGTCCTCGGTGTGCTCTGTGGCTATGACAACAAATTGGTATGAGCTATGGAGTGCAGGAGTCGTGCTTCTGCCAATCTGGAGTGTGATGGAGTGCGGGAGCCATGCTCCCGTCAAAAAAAGGAGTCACTTTTATGCATACCTATGTCTGCACGACAGCCACCCCGATCTATACCCGGCCCCAGGAAGATGCGCCGGTGGCCCAGGATGGGACAGCCCGGCTGGCGGTGGGCCAGACCTTCGCCGGGCAGCCCGACCAGAACGGGATGATCTGGATCGCCAGCGGTATCGGCTTTGTGCCGGCCCACACCGTCACGCCCGGCTACCAGTTTGAAGCCACGGCCGATACACCCATTCGCCAGGCCCCCGACAGCAGCGCGCCGATTGCCACGCAGCCCGCCGGCGGCGCGCTTATCCTGCGGCAGGGCAGCCAAGTTGATGGGGCCTACACCCAGCCGGCCTGGGTCTGGCTGATCGATGGGCGCGGCTTTGTCGAGGCGGCCGCTACCCGCGTCATTGCCGACACCATCGCCAATGTGGACATCCCCGCCGGGGGTACTCCGGCAGTGCCGCCTTCGCCGCCGCAACCGGGTGAGCCGGTCAGCGGGGTGGAGTATGTCACCCAATCCGGGGATACGCTCTGGAGCATTGCCGAGCGATTTTATGACGACGGCACGCGCTGGCACGAGATCTACGCGGTGCCGCAGAACCGGCAGGCCATCGGCGACGACCCGCGCCAGATCTTTGCCGGCAAGCATCTGATCATTCCGGGTGTGGAGAACTGAGAACGTGTAAGAACAAAGAACAGAGAACAAAGAACAAAGAACAGAGAACAGAGAACAATTGGTTACAACTCAGAGACTGGCTGAAAAGGTGGTTTGCGTCGGTCACACGTCATGCTGGTTGCCCTGATACACCGGACAGCGCCCCAGGAGTCCCGGCTTCAGCCGGTTCCAGCCGCACACCGGCTGAAGCCGGGACTCCCGCTCCGGAGCCAGGCGGAAGCAATCTCCATATCCGGACGAATTGTTGCACGATCGCTCGCGCATGACGGACGGGATGGGGTACCAGGTCAACATCCCCATAAAACACCCTTTTCAGAGAGTCTCTCAGAGCGGGTTGCCAGGCGCGCGAAAATAAGCTACCCTGCTGTGGCAATTTGCCGTTCAACTTCATCCCATCGTTCAATAAAGTCTTCGTGAAGATAGAAATGGAAGTTGGGAACAATCATCGGCTTGAGTTTGATAGTGCCACTGACAATAAATGCTGCATACTCAACAAGCTTTGCCGTTGGAGATAGGCCATGTTTCTCGGCCCGCGCAATTAGCTTTTGCACCTCTTCTTTGTTGTACGTTCGGATGTGATAGGTCTTGACCTACCCCTGGTCATCAAAGCGCAGATAGAGTAGCCACATAGCGTCCTCAATCGGCTATTCAACTTATGCGAATTAGAGGAGAATATCACAGCATTATCTTCCAGTCGTCACAATTGTACCACAATGGGCATCGGGCCGGCGTTCGCGCCGTTCGCGCCGTTTCGCGCCGTCCTTGGTCCGATATCCCACCACCTCGCCTCCTCGCCTCCTCGCCTCCTCGCCGCTCCACCCATGCTATAATCCCCACCAACGTTGCCAACCAACCTGCAACCTGTACCCTGCAACCTGTGCCCTGTACCCTGTACCCTGTAAACGGATAACTCACCATGACCCAACTGCCGCTGGCTGCCGCGCAGCCCCACCGTAATCAGCAACTCTTCTCGGACTACTACCTGAATGTGATCCTGCCGCAGCGCCCCGACTGGCAGATGCTGGCGGATACGGCCGCGCCCGTGCTGACCGAACTGCTCACGCTCTGGCAGAGCTTTACTCCCAGCAGCAACGAGGCCCAGACCGAGAACGAGTTGATCCGCCCGGTGCTGCTGGCGCTGGGGCATAGCTTCGAGGTGCAGCCCGCCCTGGTGACACCCGACGGCACAAAGCGCCCGGACTATGTTTTCTACCGCGATGGGGCGGCGCTGACCGCCAACAAAGGCCACACGCTCGACGATACGCTGCCACAGGGCGGCGGGCTGGCCGTGGGCGATGCGAAGTATTGGGATCGGCCGCTCGATCTGGCGAGCAAGGGCGGCGGTGGGGACTTCTTCAGCAACAAGAATCCCTCCTACCAGATTGCCTTCTACATGCAGTACAGCGGGGTGGAGTGGGGCCTCCTGACTAACGGGCGACGCTGGCGGCTCTACCACCGCGATACCGCCCACAAGTTCGACCGCTTCTACGAGGTTGATCTGCCGATGCTGCTGGAGGCGCAGAACCCGGAGAGTTTCCTCTACTTCTATGCCTTCTTCCGGCGCGCCGCCTTCGATGATCATCCGCTCGGTGTGGCCGCGCTGCTGCGGGCCAGCCGCGACTATGCCCGGGGCGTGAGCGACTCGCTCAAGCGGCAGGTGTACGATGCACTGCGCCATCTGGCCCAGGGCTTTCTCGACTATGCGCCCAACGGGTTGACGCCCGACCCGCCCACGCTGGCGACAATCTACAACCATGCCCTGATTGTGCTCTACCGGCTGCTGTTTGTCTTCTATGCCGAGGCGCGCGAGTTGCTGCCGGTGCGCGCCAGCCAGTTGTACCGCGATGAGTATAGCCTCTATGCGATCAGCCGTGATGTGGAGCGCAAGCTGCGGCTGGAGACGCACCTGCTGCCCACCAGCGCGACCATCTGGCCCCGGCTGCTGACCCTGTTCAACATCATCAACCAGGGCAGTCCGCCGCTCAAGGTGGCAACCTTCAACGGTGGGCTGTTCGACCCGCAGCGCTACCCCTTCCTGGAGCAGCAGCAGGTGGGCGATGCGCGTCTGCTGGCGGCACTGGATCGGCTGGCCCGCGTCGATGGGCAGTTTATCGACTACCGCGACCTGGCCGAGCGCCACCTGGGGACGATCTACGAGGGACTGCTGGAGTATCATCTGGAGCCGATCCCGCCGGCGGAGGGCTGGTCGGTTGATCTGCTGAATGACCGGGGCGAGCGCAAGGCCACCGGCAGTTTTTACACCCCCGATTTTATCGTGAAATATATCGTGGATACCACGGTTGGGCCGGTGTTGCGTGCGGCGGTCAAGGATGCGCCGGACGCGCCCGCCCAGATCGCGGCGGTTCTGGCGGTCAATGTGCTGGACCCGGCGATGGGCAGTGGGCACTTCCTGGTGGAGACAACTGAGTATATCGCCCGTTTCCTGGTGGACCTGGGCATCAGCCGGGGCGATGAGCCGGTCACGCCGGGCGATCCCCTGCCGATCAAGTCGGATACAACCGATTGGTCGGACCTGGCCTACTGGAAGCGGCGCGTGGCGCAGTCCTGCATCTACGGGGTCGATCTCAACCCGCTGGCGGTCGATCTGGCGAAGCTCGCGCTCTGGCTAACGACCGTGGCGCAGGACAAACCGCTCTCCTTTCTGGATCACCATCTGCGTTGCGGCAACGCCCTGATCGGCACCCGCATCGCCGAGTTGGAAACCAGCGGATCAGGCGCAAAGAAGCGGCAGCGCAAAGAGAAAACGCAAAACGCAAAACGCAAAACGCAAAACTCGGCCACCCAAATTTCAATGCTCGACGACGAAGCCTTCCGCCGGAGTATGAGCAGCGCGGTCGGGTCGATGTGGTTGATCGAGCGCACGGCCGGCAACACGGTGGACGAGATTAAGGAGCAGGAGCGGGTCTATGCCGATCTGCGGGAGACACTGACCCGGCGCTATGGCCGGCTGGCGCACCTGGCAAACGCCACCCACTTTGGTGTGGAGTTTGACCCGACGTTCTGGAATGTCCTGACCGACTATGCCAGCGGGCGGGCGCTGACCGTGCCCCGGCAGTTGCAGGCGTGGCTGGAGGCCGCCGACGCGCTGGCCGCCACGCGCCGCTTCTTCCACTGGGAACTGGAGTTTCCCGAGGTCTTTTTTGATCAGCATGGCTACCCGCTGGGTGAGCGCGCCGGGTTTGACGCGGTGGTGGGCAACCCGCCCTATGTGCGGCAGGAGGATCTGGGGCCGTTCAAGCCCTACTTTGCCGCAACCTACCCGCAGGTCTATCATGGCGTGGCCGATCTGTATGTCTACTTTTACCAGCAGGGGTTGCAGGCGCTACGCCAGGGTGGGCGGATGGCCTACATCGTCACCAACAAGTGGATGCGCGCGGGCTATGGCGAGCCGCTGCGGGACTACTTCACCACGCACGCGGCCCTGGAGCAGATTATCGACTTCGGCCATGCGCCGATCTTCCCCGACGCCGATGTCTTCCCCTGCATTGTCGTCCTGGAAAGGCCCGATGCGGAGGCCGCCGACCGGATTGCGACGCAGCAGGTGCAGGTAACTGCCTTCCCACGCGAGGCGCTCAAGCTGGTGCAGATCGCGGGCTATGTGCGCCGCTACAGCCACCCGGTGCCCCAGCGCCGCCTGGGACGCACCGCCTGGAGCCTGGAAACCTCCGAGGTGGATCGCCTGTTGGCGAAGATCCGGCAGACCGGCGTGCCGCTGACGGAGTTTGCCGGGGTGAAGCCCTACTACGGCATCAAAACCGGACTGAACGAGGCATTTTTGATTGACACGCCAACCCGGGAACGACTGATCCGCGAAGATCTCGGCTGTGCCGACATTATCAAGCCCTACCTGCGCGGCCAGGATATCAAACGCTGGTCGCCGGAGTGGGATGGAATGTGGCTTATAGTTCTCAAGTCAAGTGGTAATCACATCTGGCCCTGGAGCAATAAGCAATCTGATGTAGCAGAGGGGATTTTTCAGCAGACTTTTCCTGCATTGTATCGGCACATGAAACATTTGGAAAATAAACTGCGCAAGCGGCAAGACCAGGGACAATACTGGTGGGAATTGCGTGCCTGTAGTTATTACGATACCTTTGCATACTCCAAACTTATGTACCAGGTCATTCAATTTCATCCTCAGTACTGTTTTGATACAAGCAATGCCTTCACTAATGACAAAGGTTTCTTTCTACCCACAGCAGACTTCTGGATTCTCGCCATCCTGAACTCGCCGCTGATGTGGTGGCACAACTGGCGTTACCTGCCCCACATGAAGGACGAGGCGCTCAATCCTGCCGGCGTTCTGATGGAAGATCTGCCCATCGCCCCACCCACGGACGCCCTGCGCGCCGAAGTTGAACCCGCCGTGGAACAGTTGATCGCCGGCACCCGGGCCAACCAGGAAGCCCGCCGCGATATGCTGGACTGGCTGCGCACCGAGTTCGATATTGAGAAGCCCGGCCAGAAGCTGGAAGCCTTCGCTGCCCTCAGTTCGGACGCATTTATCGCCGAGGTGCGCAAGCGCCGCCCGAAGGGGGCCGGTTCGCTCAAGCCCGCCGCCCTCAAAGCCCTGCGCGAAGGCTACGCGGAGCTGGCCGCACCGGTGCAGCAGCGCCAGACCGAGGCGCAGCAGTTGGAGCGCCGCCTGGCCGACCTGGTCAACGCCGCCTACGGCCTGACGCCGGAGGAGGTAGCGCTGCTCTGGCAGAGCGCGCCGCCACGGATGCCGGGGGGAAGAACTAAGAACTGAGAACGGGGAGCGCAGAGCGCAGAGCGGGGAACTGAAATATGGTCTTTGGCGGGGGGCGTACCACTTCATGGTCCGGCATTCCGCGTCTTTGTGCGTCCTGGGTAGTCCTGACCCTGCTTTCGCATATCTTGTTGCAGGCTCATCAGATATTATCCAGTCCATCCGGTTCGGTGGGAGCAAACTCGTCCGCAATCTACTGGATCTCGTGTTGCATTGCCGGATCAGCCGCCATCGCCGCCAGATCGCTTTCCAGCACTGTCAGCGGGGGCAGGGTTTGCCGGCGGATGCGCTGTGCCAGTCGCTCCATTAACCAGAGATGATCGACCATAGCATAGTTGCGCTATGTCGCCCTCGATACGTTCGCGGAGTGATGGTGGCATGGGTGTTACTCTTGTATGTCAGTGCGGTTCAACCCAGTAAACTCAATCAAAATCTGTTTCGGATAACAATTGCAACAACAGCGAGTTGGCACCGGCAGCATCAAGCGGGGTTTCTTATTGGTGCAGATAGATGCGTGGCAAATAGC
>DAOTVB010000138.1:0-56521 GCA_034436755.1 Chloroflexaceae bacterium
ATGAGAAGTGGGATGGCACCGGCTATCCGCAGGGCTTGCAGGGCGAAGCAATTCCGCTGGCGGCACGCATTTTTGCGGTGGTTGATGTCTGGGACGCGCTCCGTTTCGACCGGCCCTACCGCGAAGCATGGACCGAGGCACAGGTGGTTGCCTATCTTCAGGAGCAGGCCGGGCAGCAGTTTGACCCCCAGGTGGTGGCGGCGTTTCTGCACATCATCGGTTGTCGTCATGAGTGACCCCGTCAAATGTGTATAGAGGCATGAAGCGAGTAGTGAAGTATTGATGGAATTTTCAGATCGTTCTATCGTAGTGAAAATGGCAGAGGGAATTATATGATGCATCGGCGTATTTCCGCAACTGCCGGGGCTGAAGTTGCACATCTTTTGCAAGCAACTCTTCAGTCCCATCCGCCAACTGTGTCGCGGCCGTCCCTGACAACCGGGCGGGGACGGGCACAACCACTGGGTCGGTATCTGTGCTCCTTCGGCTATATTACGCCAACACAGTTGGTCATGGCTCTGGCCGAACAACGGCAGCAAGCTGTCCAGGATGAGGCCTTGTTCCTGGGGGATATCCTGGTCGATCATGGGGTGCTGGATCTGCATGTGGTCACCACGATGTTGCTCATCCAGTTACTTGATCGGCTGCTGGACCCCTACTATGCCGCTCCCTGGCGGCTTGGTGAGTATCTCGTGCTGACCAGTCATGTCACCCCCGTCCAACTGGCACCGGCCCTCCAGGTGCAGGCATGGCTGCGGCAGCAGGGTATGCCTGTTCCACTGGGGGAACTCCTTGTGCAGCAGAAGGTCATCGATCCGCCGGTATTGACCGTTGCACTGGTGGCGCAACAGCAAAAACATCCCAATCGGGACATGTCCTGTCAGATGGACGTCTAGCTGTCGCTTTATGCCCCCCTGCCCTGCTGATGGTGTACCCACTGCTCTATCAACCGGGCAACCTGCTGCCCGCTTTCGATTGACAGGTGAACCCGCCCCTGCCCGGCGACATAGTCCCCGGCGAAGAAGAGGCCGCTGCCGGTGTGGTTGAGGCGCGCAAAATCGGCGCTGCCGGCGGGCAGGGCGTAGCGCCAGCGCTGTAGATCCGCCCAGAGCGGCGGCCCCAGATCGGTGTTGAGCAGGGACTGCACCAGGCGCTGCACCTCGGTGATCATTGGCGGCAGCGGTGTATCCCCGCCGGTATAGGTTCCCTTCGCGGCCGCCTCCCAGTGCGCAACACTAAAGTCGTGGGACATCTGCGCCAGCATCAGCCCGACCTGTGCAGGTGCATGGCCCGGTTTGACATGGTCAGCCGCCAGCCAGGCAATCGGGTGGCGGCGGTCGGTATTGACCAGGGCATACCAGGGTAACTCGGGGCGGCGCGGGTAAGCCAGCGCAACCGAGAGGCAGCGGCGGTAGTCGGCTTGCGCCAGTTCGTCTAGCAACTGCTCCTGCAACGCCTGATCAAGCATGCCGGCGGCAATAATCGCGGCACTCTGCGGACCCGGCGGGGTCAGCAGGACCGCATCGGCCTGGCCCACTACTGCTCCAGTGGCGTCAAGCAGCGTGTAGCCGGGGGATGTCCCGGTGGCGACCAGCCGTTCAACCTGCGTCTCGGTTTGGATGGTCAACCACTGTGCCAGCGTCCGGCCAAGCTGGTTGATCCCGCTGGGCCAGCCCCACTTCGGCTCGGCATTCTGTTCGGGATCACCCTCGGCAATCTCCCCGGCGGCATCGAATGTCCAGATCGGCCGGCGAATATCATACACCGGTGCGCCGTCGGGATCATGGCTGCTGTGGATAAGCTGCTCGAGCGCGGGCGTGGGTGTTTTCACATTCTGTGCGCCATGGTCAACGATGCAGTCAAACACCCGACGGGTCAGCATGCGCCCGCCGACCCCGCGACTCTTCTCATAGATTGTCGGCATTATGCCGTTGCTTGTAAGCGCCTGCGCCGCGGCCAGGCCGGCCGCGCCTGCGCCAATGATTGCTACCTGTGGCATAGCTTTTCCTCTGTTTTATCCCCATGCCGACTTTTTGAGAAAAATGTTGCACGTTGTGCAATATTTTTCTCAAAAAGATACAGCCTGTACCATGCTACCTCAGGCGAAGACTGACTTGCATCCGATTAAACGCCTGGTTTGAGCACCCACTGCGTATCTCCTGTTATACCAATTTGCCATCAAAACAGCAATGAACGGGAACAGGTGCAATGGACGCAATGGCAACACATTCCCGTTTATCATCTCTGCGTCCTCGGTGGTCTCTGTGGCTATGACAACAAATCGGTATTATTCACGCGGTGAATGCGGTTGCCAGCAGCCTGTTCATTTCCTGCTGATCTTCGCTGCTGTAGGGACCAATAATCGCCAGGTGGAGCGCGTCCCGGTAGAGCAGTCGCCGCGCAACCCGTAAAATATCCTCCCCGGTGACGGCTTCAACCTCGGCGACCACCCGCTCAATCGGGATGACCTCGTTGTAGCGAAGCTGGTGTGCGCCATTGCGCGATGCCACTGACCAGGTGTCCTCCAGCGAGAGCAGAATGCCCCCCTTGACCTGCTCCTTCACCCGGGTCAGTTCCTCCTCGGTGACACCATCATTGTAGATATCGCGCAGAATATCCAGGATCGTGGTGAGGCTATCCCGCAACATGTCGGGCTCAACCCCGCCATAGATGACCCACATGCCGGCTGCGGCCAGTTCGCTCTGGTATGAGCCGACATGGTAGGCCAGGCCTAACTCCTCCCGCAACACCTGAAACAGGCGTGATGCCATCCCCCCGCCGACGATAGTGTCGAGCACCTGCAGCGCGCGCCGGTCCGGGTCGCGGTAGGAGAGTGCCGGCACTCCCAGACAGAAGTTGCCCTGCTCGGTCGGGCGTTGCAACAGCGCAACATGGGGACCGGGCAGTGCCGGGTGAATGTCCTGGGTATGCGGCAGGCGCGCTATCGCCGCGGGATCGGCCGGTTCGGGCAGCGTGCCGTTGGTTGGGTTGGCACCATTCTGGGCAAAGGCGGCATCCAGTGCGGCAACTACCTGGTCAGTACGCACATTGCCCGCTACCGAGATAACCAGATTCTCAGGGCGGTAGTGCTTGTGCCAGAAGGTGAGCAGGTCATCCCGGCTCAGCGCGCTGACCGACTCGGGGCTGCCGGCGATATCGCGCCCCAGGGGCTGACTGCCCCACATGGCCTCCTGGAGTAGCGCATGCACCCACTCGCCGGGGGAGTCCTGCAGGCTGCGGATCTCTTCGATAATTACCCGACGTTCCTTCTCCACCTCGCGCGGATCAAACAGCGGGCAGCAGAGCATCTCGGTCAGCACATGCACGGCCCGGTCAAAATGCATATCGGCGACTTTGGCCCAGTAGACGGTCGACTCGTAGGAGGTGGCGGCGTTCAAAATCCCGCCGACGCCCTCAATCGCATCGGAGATGAGCATGGCATTGGGCAGCTCGCGGGTGCCCTTAAAACACATATGCTCGATAAAGTGTGATGCGCCGCTCAGTGTGGCGGGTTCATAGCAGGCGCCCACGCCCGTAAAATAGCCGATCGAGATCGAGTAGGTGTGGGGCAGTTCTTCAATTAACAGGCGTGGACCGGCCCGTAGCGTGATGACTCTGGACATGCAGTTTCCTTCTCATAGTGGTAACGGCGGCGACCATTGGCACAATTTTATGCAGACACCGGCCAGGATGGTGACAAATATGCCAGGTTTTGCCGTTTTGATAAACATCTCTTTGTGGAGTCTCTCTGCTACTATAGCACACATCTCCGCGATAGGCCTTACGCGGTGGACGCACAAACCGGACACTTGACCAGATGAGACGCAGACGTTTGAAGTTATTCTAAATGGAGTGAGGAATTTCTTGATAGGAGGAGCGAGCGCCTGCACAGCGTTTACCTTATACCAATAGTCATGGCTCTACGAGCCACCAGGAAGCATGAAAATGAGCGGTCAGTACATGCGTGCTGAATACAGCCTATTTTCAGAGGAATGTGCCATCAAACCAGCAATGAACGGGAACGGGTGCAATGGGCGCAACGGCAGCCCATTCCGTTTCTCATCTCTGCGTCCTCTGTGTTCTCTGTGGCTATGACAACGAATCGGTATTAGCGCGGAGTGCAGAGTTCCACTATTGCTCTAGAAATGATTGCCGGATTTCTGTACAATACACCGTACTATCATTTGTCACATTCGTCATTATGGCTTGCGATGCAATTAGATCAAACCAACATATGTTTTGTTCCGTATGTTCCCGACTGGCTGCGTGCCAGGCTGAGTACAATGGCGTTGTATCCTGGCAGTGCCTGGTATTTCAATGCCACCATTCTCTATGCTGATTTGCGCAACTTCTCCGCGTTGAGCACCACTTTTGCCCAGGTGCCTGATGGTGCCGAGCAATTGCATGAAATACTCACCAATTTCTTTACGGTCGTGGTCCAGACAATTACCGCTCATGGTGGTGATGTGGTGGCGATTGCGGGTGATGCCCTGACCGTCTGGTGGCCGGATCAGGTTGATCTGGCGTACGGCGAGCGTTGTGGACAGGCAATGCTGGCTGCCGTCGCGGATCTGCCGGCCGTTGAAACCCCCGCTGGTCCCACCTGGCTGGACCTGCGGATTGGCGTGGCGGCTGGTCCTGGTGTGGCGGCTCTGGTGGGACTGCCGGCATATGGCGTGCATATGACCCTCTTCGGCCCGGCACTGGAGGCGGCCGCGGCAGCCAAGGATCAGGCATGCACGGGCAAAATGCACGTCGTTACCAGCGATGATGTGCTTCCGCCGGATCGTGTGGCCGGCTCGTTACCCGGTGAACACCACGACCGGCATACCGGGCAGATGTTCCCCGGGCAGTTGGAGGAAGGTTCGACCCATTCCGTACGATTAACCCTTAAACACTTTTTGCCGCCCGACTTCGCCGAGCGCCTGCGGAGTGGGGTGCTGCTGGCCGAGTATCGGCGCTGTATTCCGGCATTTGCAGCCTTTCGCTTGCCACCGACGGCTTCGGCACTGCACGACCTGGTTACCCGGGTGCAGGCAGTCGTTGCACGCTGGGACGGCTGGCTCAACGAGGTCGAGATTGGCGACAAGGGCCCGCTGTTTGTCCTGCTGTTCGGCGCACCGATAGCCTACGGTGATGACGCCCTGCGTGCGGTGGGCTGTTGCCTCGAACTACGGGAGCGCAACCTGATAACCCGTGCCGGTATCTCTATCGGGACGCTTTTTGTGGGGGCCGTGGGTTGCGCTGTGCGGCGAGCGTACACGGTTCAGGGTAGCGAGATGAATCTGGCAGCCCACTTGATGGAAGCGGCAACTCCGGGCGCTGTCCTGATTTCGGGACGTATGCGTCACGAGGTTGCCGGGCATTACGCCGTCGGTTCGCCATCCTTCCTCTGTATGAAAGGCATGGCTCAACCAGTGCCGGTTATGCCGGTGACGAAGATGCCGCAGTCTGGCCGGTTGAATGATCGGACATTTCAGCGTGATCAACTTGATCAGCTTCCCCTGCTCGGCCGGACGAATGAACGTGCGCTGCTCTGGCAGGCAATGGCGCAGGCCATAGGGGGGCAGGCCCAGGTTGTGATGCTGGAGGGCGAGGCCGGGATTGGCAAGAGTAGCCTGCTGGATGCGGTGCTGCTGCGCTGGCGCGGGCGACGACTGCCCGCGTACCGGGGGATCTGCCGGCAGAGCCGACAAGCGGTGCCGGGTCACGCCTGGCAAGCGGTGCTGGCGGAAGTATGCGGCCTGAACCCGATGCTACCGCTGTCACTCCAGCGCCGGCAACTTATGCCCATTCTAAAAACATTGTCACCCGCGTGGCAGGGGCGCATACCGTTGGATCAGGATCAGGTGATGCATCTGCTGGCCCGGTTGTCTGGTCGCCCCGGGTCGGACGCGGCTGCGGCGTATGACCATCTCGGCGGCATACCGGCCACCGATGATGACGAAATAGCGGTGATGCTGGATCTGGCCGAGATCCTGCTGCGCCGGCGCATGCTCCAGGCACCGCTGCTGCTGCTGCTCGAGGATCTTCAGTGGGCCGACGATGTTTCCCTCCAACTGGCGGCACGTCTTGCTGCGGGTGCGGGGCACTCCGCACAGCACGCCTACCCCCTGCTGCTGCTCTGTTCACAGCGGTCCCTTACCGGCCCGCCGTCCGCTGCGCTCCAGACCTTACACAACCTGCCCCACTGCCAACATATCGTTCTGGGTGCGCTGACCAGGCAGGAGCAGCATGCATTGCTCTGTATGCTGCTGGAGGTGCATGATCTGTCGCCCGCCCTGAGTCACTTCATTGAGGAGCAGACGCAGGGGCATCCCCTCCTGATCAAGGAGTATGTGCATATGTTGCGCGAACGCCGCCTGATCTATATTGACAACGATGTTGCCCGGCTGAAGGATGCTACTGCGGATGTGCATCTATCCACCACTGTGCAGGGCATCACCCAGGCCCGTATGGATCGCCTGGAAGAGCCGCTCCAGGTAACATTGAAAGCGGCTGCGGTGATTGGGCATACCTTCCCAATCACCCTGTTATCCGCAATTCACCCGTCCGGATTAGCGCTCTCAGAATTACAGACGCAATTGGATCGGTTAATGGCGCTCGATATCCTTGATCTGGAACTGGATGGCTCTGTCCGTGTATACCGCTTCAAATCCCGGACGATCCAGAAGGTCGCCTACACCAGTCTGCTCTTTCAACAGCGGCGCATCCTGCATGCTGCCGTGGCGCACTGGTATGAAATGGTCTACCAGGATGATCTGCGTACAAAACGGGTTGCGGCAGTGATGTACGGCCTACTGGCCTATCACTATGGTGCCGCCGGGGATACGCCGAAGCAACTCGACTACTGCCGGATTGCCGCGCTGCATGCCGTCGGTCGCTATGCCCACTCCACGGCGCAGACCTATCTTGCAACCGCGCTGGCACTGACGGACGAGCCGCTGCAGCGCTATGAGCTGCTGGTCATTCGTCTCGTGCTGTATACGCGATCCGGTGATCGTAGCGCGCAGGAGAGCGATATGCGGACCCTGGCAGCGCTTGCCAATCGCCTGAATGATCATCTGCGCCAGGCGTATGCGGCCTGGTGCCGGTTGCACGATGCCCTGGCTACGGGTGAGAATGCCGGGTTGTCGGAGCAGATCTCACAGGTGTACCGGCAGCTTCAACGAGCTGCCCGCCGGACGCGGAGTGCTGCCGCGCGCCGGCAGGCCTGGTTGCTCTGGACTGCCGGCCGGGATATGGCGGGATGGGCGCTGGCCGGTCGGGGCGATGCACCGGGCGCGCAGTCTAACCATAACCGGGCGTTCATGCGCTATCGCTGGTACATGGCCCACCGGCAGCGGCGTATGGCGCGGTCGCAACCTGACAGGGGCCGTTCAATTCGGGCCACTGGTGCGCAACGACCATTGACAACGGCGCAACTGGACCCACGGCTGCTGCTGGCCCGCTGCCTCAATGGGCGCGGGCAAGCCTGCCGGATGCGGGGGCAGCCGGCTCCGGCGCGGCAGTATCATCAGTGGGTACTCAAGCTTGCGCAGGAACTGGATGACTGGTCAGGTGAGGCTGCGGCCCTGATCTTGCTCGGCCAGGTTGACTATGCCGAACAGGACTATGCCCCGGCGACCCGGCATGTTGAGCGGGCGCTGATGATCAGCCTGGCAACCGGTGAACGCATGCTCCAGGCGCTGGCTTTGCGCCAACTCACGCGGATCAAAATCGCCCTGGGCGCGTATGTTGAGGCCCGGCGCTGCGCGATGCAGGCGCTCTCGATCAGCACCGGCATCGGCGCGCGCTTCCTCGATAGCGACATTCTGAACGATCTGGCAGATCTGGCACTGGCACAGGGCGACACCGCCACGGCGCAGGCTATCCGCGAGGCGTCGGGGCGGGTCGATCACCAACTAATGCGGGGAGTCTGATCGGGCGAGCCGGGGTTACTCCATACTGGATGGCGGAAAGATGGCCCCCCACCACTGCCGCCAGTTCGGTTCCTGCGCTGGTGGTGGCAACACCTCGGGTGGAGCAGCGGTAGGGGTGGGCGTTGCGGCGGGAAACTGGGGCAGCAGCACCGTATCACCCGCGCGAGTATACCCGAGCTGCTCACGCGCAACGCGTTCAACATTGGCATTGGACTCGGCATACTCGACGGCACCCTGCAGATCGCGGTTCTCGGCTTCGATCTGGGCGACCTCGGTTGCCAGACTGGTCCGCCGGGTTTCCAGCCGGGTGGCCTGCAACACCTGGCTGCCGAAGTTGATCAGCAGAGAAATCGTTAACAGCACGAGCGCCAGCGTCACCAGGTGAACACCGCTACGTCGAAGGGGCAGGGTCAGACCAGTCAGCACCGTCTGGTAGACCTGCTGCAACGACTGTGTGAGACGCTGCAGACCGGAGCGTTGGGGTGGTGGTTTACGCTGCGACATATGCCGGCTTCCTCTAGCTCGAACTGGAGGCTTCTTCCTCGGCTGGTCGGGCTGCTTCAGCCGCGCGCGGCGCTTCCAGCAGCAGCGGCTCCTCGACGGTGGTGGTCATGGCACTCTGACCCCGGAACAGCCCGCCGGGCTCGATCTGCAGCGCCGCCGTCGTAATATCGCCCCAGACCTTCCCGGTGGGCGAGATTTCCAGTTGCTCGACCGCGGTAATCTCGCCCTTGACTGCACCGGATACATGCACATTCTGTGCCTTCACGGTAGCAATGACCCGGCCGGTTTCACCGATAATCAGGTTGCCGAGTACTTCAATATCGCCTTCAACAGAACCATCAATGCGAATATTGCCATCGGAGGTAAGGGTGCCGACGAAGCGCGTATTGACACCAATGATTGTCTCCGGTTTGCTATTCATTTGCTGGGGTGCTGGCTGAGGCTTCTTATTCGCGCCAAACATGGTATGTTCCTCCTCGGTGCGCCCATTGCTGCCCGGTTGAGGCGGTAGGGCGCATGCGTACATGCTCGATTCGGTCAGCGCCTGGATGTCGCAATGTCGCTGACGACATGGCCGCGCACGCCGTGGTGCGCTCAGGGCTTCTATCTATCTATCTGCTGCGTCTGGTTTACGCTGTGGCAAGTATAGTCCAGATGGGCATTACGTGCAAGCGCGGCGCATTGGACGATCGGGTGAACTGACGGCGGGGTGCTGACCAGCGGGGTGCTGACCAGCGGGGTGCCACGCGCTACCGTTTGTACTGATCGGCAGATTGAGCCGGGTATACGCTCACAAATTGCCCCGAGATTATCATAATCTCCTCATATCATGGGTATACACAGTGAACCATCTTATGGTATACTGGATCAGGTTCCAAAACCGGATTCATGTTGTTACACGCCTGATACTCAGGGATAACGGATGGACTGTCCTCGCCCATCGTCCCTTTCTGGTATGACTCACTACGGGTGCGCCTCGATCCAAACAATCCGCCTGCCTGGTCTGGCATCGGGCACGCATTCCATTCCTACCAGGCAACATCCACATCAGCGCGATTGACCCTGAGTGACGCTGAGACGCTGCGTAGGCAGTCTCCCTCAACACAGGTAGTTCTGGTCACCGGAAGGTGATTGCGCCACACATTATAACGTTTACGCTGACGGTTCAAAAGTAAATGTGAGCAATGACACCATTGGTAAAGGCATAGCGTTGCCGTGCCGGGCACGGCCTATGTGCATGACCGACATGGTGTGATCTCCACATGTGATCTTGAAGAGAGGCAGTTACTCACTGGTCTGCCGTCGAACGCTATCGGCGACCGTAGGAAGGTGTTGTGTGAATACCGAGCGATTACAAAAGATGCTCGCGGGCGCGGGGGTGGCCTCCCGCCGTGATTGCGAGGAGTTGATTACTGCTGGTCGTGTCACCGTGAATGGTCAGGTGGTGCGCGAATTGGGGACGCGGGTGGACATCGATCAAGATACTGTGGCACTGGATGGCAACCCCATTCATCAGCCCACGGAGCGGACCTATGTCCTGCTCAATAAGCCCGTGGGTGTGGTCTCGACGGCTGATGATCCGCAGGGTCGCCCGACTGTGGTTGAACTGGTCGATGTGCCGGTGCGGTTATTCCCGGTTGGTCGCCTCGATATGGAGAGTGCAGGGCTGCTGCTCCTCACCAATGATGGTGAGTTGATGCATCGCCTGACGCATCCTCGCTTTGAGGTGGAGAAAGAGTACCGGGCGCTGCTGGATCGGACGCCGGATGCCACGGCGCTGGAGGCCTGGCGGGCCGGGGTCGAACTGGATGGCGAGCGAACCGCGCCTGCCGAGGTTGATCTGCTGGAAGAGACGGATGCCGGGGCCTGGGTGCGGGTGGTGCTACGCGAGGGGCGCAAGCGCCAGATCCGCGAGGTTGCGCAGTTGCTCGGATATACCGTCCAGCAGCTTATTCGCGTGCGCGAAGACCAGTTGCTGCTCGGCGAACTTCAGCCCGGTCAGTGGCGCGCGCTGAGTGCTGAAGAAGTCGCCGCACTCCGTGCGCATCTGACCGTCGGCAGCGAGCGGCGTCGTGTGGATCGCGCGCGTATAGACAGCGCGCACGCCGGGAGCGATCGTCCGGCTGGTCGGCGTGGACCACGCTCGCAGGAGCGTGAGCGTTACGGCAGCGGGCCGGACGCTGGACAATCTCAGCGGTCTTCGCGCCGAACGCAGCGCGAGGGTAGCACCTGGTCACGCCGCTCCGAGCGAACCGGTACCGGGGGGGAACGCCGCACCGACGCGCGGCGGGATGAGCGTTCCGGAACGCGGCGTGATGGGTCGCGCTCAAGGTATCAGCGTGATCGCACGCGTGATGGCGGCTATTCCAGCCGGGGCGATCAGCGCGGGCCGCAATCTTCCCGTTCTACCGAGGTGAATGGTAATCAGCGAGTTGACCCGGAGCGCTCCGGGTCACGGAGCAAACCGGCCCCCGACCGGGCCTGGCGCGAGCGGCAAGACCGGGAACGGCAACAGCGCCAGGATCGTATCGACTGGCGTGGCGCGCGCAACCGCCGTGATGCCGGTCGTGGCTCGGGCGGTTCGGGTCGTTCCACAACTGGTGGTCGTTATGCTGCTTCACGCCGACCAAAGGAGCGCCGTGATGAGTATGAGAATGAAGCGTAATCAGTATGTGCGGGCGTTTGTCGCGGCCCGCAACACCGAACGCCGCTACGATAAGGCCGAGGAGCAGTGGCAGCGCTGGCTGCAGCGCATTGACCTTGCCCGGCTGGCAGGGAAGCCGGAACTGGCGCGGATAGCCCGGCGGCAGGCGCTGCGCAGTGCGGAAACGGCGATTGCCATGCAGTCACTGCTCCGGGCGCAACTTGCCGAGGTAGACTACCTGGCAGACGATATCCGCTGCCGGCGGTGAGGCGAAACTGCCGAGTGTGGCGGGCGGCAGCATAGGCTGCGGATGCGTAGCAGCGCCTCCCTACGGGCAAACCGCTCTTTTGCCCCGGCATCAGACCGGAGTAGGGTGCATTCAATGCACCGTGTTGCTGCGGCATCAGCCGGGCCAGGCGTCTCCTGAGGTAGGGTTTCTCCCGCCGCTGAACCGGATGTGGACACGCTTCTGCGTGTCCCTATGGAGAATCTGCACAAGAAGTTCAACCCCGGCAACTTGGACTCCGGTCCAATGCCGGGGTTGAACTTTTCTGCGTAACCGACGCTACTCTTCCTCGTCCGCAGCCGGTGCTGGAACGGGTAGACCTTCCGTTCGCATGATCGTTAGCGCATTGGTAGTGGGACAGGGGCCGGGGCGGAGGCGGTAGTCAAACACCATGCGTCCATCTGCCACCGCATCCCGAAAGTGATAGTTGTGGACCGGCGGCAGTTCTTCCGCCAGTTGGACCAGATCAAGGTCATGGGTTGAGATCATGCCAATGCCGTGACCGCCAACCAGCGCGCGAATGTAGGCCCGGCTGCCAATCAGCCGCTCGCGGTTGTTCGTCCCCCGGAAAATCTCATCAATACAGAAAAAAAGCGGCAGTGGGTGCGTCTGCTGCAGTTCGGCCAGCAGCGCCTTGAGCCGCCGCACCTCGGCATAAAAGTAGGAAATTCCATCCGTCACCGAGTCGCTCACTTTGATGCAGGTAAACAACCGGAACAGCCGTATCTGAAACAGCCGGGCATCGATCGGGCTGCCGGCATAAGCCAGCGCCAGATTAATCCCTACCGTGCGCAAAAAGGTACTCTTGCCGGCCATGTTCGACCCGGTGATGATCGCTACCTCCCCCGATGTGTTGACAACAAAATCATTTCGTACCTTCGCGTCGTCGGGGAGGAGCGGATGCCCCAGTCCCTGTCCGCAGAGTAGCGGTGTCTCGGTCTGTTCCGCAGCGGGCGTGAAAGTCGGGAAGGTATACTGCGGATTCAGGTAAGCCAGATTTGCCAGGGCACCGGCGGCCTCAAGTTCAAACCAGACATCCATCCAGACCGGGAGATGTTCTGCCAGGTTGCGTTTGAGTTGCCGTAGCCGGTACGCAAAGTAGATATCCCAGGGCAGCGCGGCATTCAGAAAAAACCAGGCAAAGGGATTTCCGCGCAGTCCGGTAGCGGCAACGACGCGTGTAATCCGTGCCAGATGGTGGGAAGGGCGCTGTGACCCGCTGCGGAATGGCCTACAGAGCGCCGCCAGGTGGGGCGTATCGTGATAGTGGTAGGTCTCCAGGTAGCGAAAGACGGCCAGCAGTTGTTCCAGCGCCTCGCGCAGGGCGGTCGCCTCATCGAAGACCTGTCCCGTAATGCGAGCCATCGCCAGGAGTAGCACCAGGTAGATTACCAGCGTTACCTGCCAGATGGGCGGTAGCAACCCCGCCGCGTTAAGCACGAGCAGGCTGAGATTGAGCAAGATAAAGGCGCTGAAGAGGACGAGCAGGCGACCCAGCGGCGCGGTTGATGCCGATCCGTCGAGCCAGGCCATGAGCCGCTGGGCATCCCACTTTTCGGTTGTGCGTGTGGCGAGGCGCGCCTGCAGCATCAGTTTCTCCCGGAAGTGGCGCTGCCGCATTAACTCGCGGATACGCTGCTGCCGCTGCATTACCTGCTCCAGGTCGGGAACTGGCGTTGTCAGCCAGTCGCGCAGGCGCAGACTCCCCGCGCGGGAACTGCTGGTATCGATCAGATGGTGCAGGGAGCGCGGGCCAACAATGTCGAGGTCGGCCTCAAAGGGATGATCATAGCGTGGCTGCTGGATGAACGGGGGGGGCAGGTGGCTCCAGTCCAGTTGCATCCGGGCAATCTGGGTGGTCTTGATGGCCTGCCAGGCGGTGTGCCGGGCGATGCTGCGCTCAACCTGCTGGTGGCAACGGACGACCAGGCCAAAGACCAGGGCAGTAACAACCAGGCCACTCCAGAAGAGCCAGTCACCCACCTGGAAGAGGGCGATGCCGCTGAGCGCCGGCCCTCCCACGAAGATGCCGACCCGGATCCAGGAGTAGCGCTGACTCTTGTGCTGCAACTGCTCCAGCCGCCGCTGCAGCCGCCGGACCTGGCGCTGATGGGCGTGGAGACGGGTTTCTTTCAATATGGCTCCAACCAGTTATGGGTTACACATTTTATAGAACGCGGTTTGCATTATACACGATACGGTGGACAAAGGACGAAGGACGGAAGACGTAGGTACGCACCGGGCGATGTGCCTCACGTCTCATGTCTCTGCTGTTCGGCCCGTACTATACCAGACCAGACCTGCTTCGGACGCCAGGTTGTGGCACATCATCCCAGGTACGTCCGTCGAGGAGACGACCAGCGGCTTTCTTCCCAACACGCGCAAAGTGTATAGTATCGCCATGTTCAGAGGGATAGAAAGTGCCCCACTGTTTAAAGAAGAATGCCACGTTCGCAGCAATACACTGATTACGCACAGTGCGGACCCATGCAGGATGCAATGGACGTGCCCGATACCCGCTTTCCCCTCCAACAATGACCCATTGGAGCGATGGCAACCATATGCTGAGGTCAACCGATCCAAGTAGTGGTTCAACAGACAATGCATGAATACGTGCTGGAAGTGATAGGAGAACAGGAATACGCTGTTCAGCCTGTTGCTGGGTTTCAACGCTCGTCATCAGCCAGATATTCCACGGCAGTTGCTCCCGCCATGTTGCCGGTATCATCGGTAGTATGTTTTCCGGACGTTTTGTGAGCAGGAGCCAGTCTAACATCGGAGTTACTGTGATGATTTGCCAGAGGTGTTGCCGGGCATCATGTACGTCTGGATGATCTTCAAAGACATCAGCCATCGAAGCACAAAACACACGAAAGCGCTGCTGCTGTTCCACTGCTTTACGGTTCCAGCGCAAAGGCTGTTTCCAATGGTGCTCACCGAACAATCGTCGCTGTGCTTGTTTTCCCCAGAGGCCTTGTTCATAGCGATGAGCCCAGGTTTCAGCATAGCAGTTTGCACAACCAGGAGAAACCTTGGTGCAGCCCCACCAGGGATTAAATGTGTGGTCGGTCCATTCGATTGTGGAAAATCTTGCCATAGACAAACAAATGTTTCGATATTACTGCCTGTATCTACAATACCATACCGTTTAACATTGTCAATGCTTATGATTGCAGAATATGTTGTGCAATGTTGACTGCTATTGGCGCACCACGGGCATTGGATGCCGCAAAGCAGAGCAGATACAGCGGAACATTGCGTGAGTTGAGCAAGGGGCGTGGCTCGGCTACCTTTGGGAAAATGCTTTCAAGCCGCTTAACAAAGAAGCGCTGAATACTCTGAAAGGTCGCCGTTTTGACGAGTTGGGGTTCATCAAACATGCTCAATTGTGGTGATGTTGCATAGAATACGGCCTTCCATTCATCGGTCCCAAACAGGGCAGTCAGCCGTTCGGACCACCGACCTGGCGGGATGGTCTGACGAGTTAGCAAGCCACGTAAATATTTTTCTAATCGCATGAGTTTATCGTCAGTCCAGTTGCCGCCAAAGATGGGATTGTCAGTCATAGAAGATCTCCTGTTTTGTCATACTGGTACGATAATTCATTTTATTTATTTTGCTCTATTTTTTCCGAGACTGCAAGTTCATCCACTTTTTTCTCAGATAGTGGTTTTAGATAAAGTTTGGACGACAATTCCTGGTTTAATGATACTACCTTCGCCAGGCAGCCGCTGTCATTCTGTGTCGCTTCCAGGATAAGTAGCAGGCATTCGTATTTCCGCATCGACCAGAGCATACCGATCCTGAAAGCAGTGTATACTATGCTGCTGTTGAGACGGTAATCTACTACATGGAGGAGGCACGATGATTGACCATGACCGCATCTTCAAGGAACTGCTGACGACCTTCTTTGTCGAGTTTATCGAGTTTTTCTATCCAGAAATGTTGCAGTATCTGGATACCAGCGTGCTGGAGTTTCTCGACAAGGAGATCTTTACCGATGTCACCAGCGGTGAGAAGTTCGAGGTCGATATCGTCGTCAAGACCCGCTTCCGCGATACTCCCTCTTTCTTTCTGATCCTGGTCGAACCCCAGGCCCAGGTGCGGGACGATCCGCCCTTTCCGGAGCGGATATTTCGCTACTTTGCGCTGCTGCATTTCAAGTACCGGCTGCCGGTCTACCCGATTGTGCTCTTCTCCTACGACACGGCCGAGCGGGTCGAACCGGACAGCTACCGGGTGGCCTTCCCCGACTTTGACGTGCTACAATTCAACTATCGTGTGATTCAGTTGCGCCGCCTGAACTGGCGCGACTATGCCGGAGTTGTGAATCCGGTCGCCAACGCGTTGCTGGTCAAGATGGGGATGGCGCAGGCGGAGCGTCCGGAGGTGCGGCTGGCGAGTTTGCGCACGCTACCACCTCTGCAGCTCAACCCGGCCCGCCAGGAGTTAATCCTGGGGTTTATCAATACCTATCTGAAGCTAACGACAGCGGAAGAGGCGCGTTTTCAGGCGGAACTGGCGCAGTTAGCGCCAACCGAACAGGAGAAGACCATGGAACTGATGACAATGGGCATGGAGAAGGGCATCGAAAAGGGCATGACGATGGGCATCGAAAAGGGCATGACGATGGGGATGGAGAAGGGTGTTCAGCAGGGGCAGGCAGATCTGGTGATCCTTCTGCTTAACCGGCAGCTTGGTACGCTGGATACGCCGGCAAGCGACCGCATTCGGGCGCTACAGGTGCCGCAACTGGCAGATCTGGCGGTCGCGCTGCTCGACTTCAACCGTATGGACGACCTGTACGCCTGGTTGGATAACCACCCGTCTGATGAGCCGCCATCAAGTCCAGAGAGTAACGGCAACGTGTAAGCGCATACTATGCCTACCGGCACCTGGCGTGAGCATAAGGAGGAAGGTGTGAGGTTAGCTGATCTGTCTACCGTCGCGCAACGCATCCGACCAGTGCCGCTGCGGTGTGGAATCGTCAGGCTGTTCCTCTTCTGTGGTCTGCTGGCGCTGCTACTGCCGTTGCACCGGGTTGCAGCCAATGCTGCCCCACCGCCGGACCTGATCTGGTTTCGTTTTGTCGATAGTGCTGCGTCGTCGCCACGCGAGGGGGTGCAGTTGCTGCGTTGCAATGACGCCGTGTGCGAACAGCCGGAGTTGTTACAACAGTCTGGTGTCTGTGATGCCCCCGCCTGTCTGTCGGGTAGCATAGAAACCACAGAACAGAGCCCATTGGCTTGCCGCGCAGACCGCTGTATGTATGTGTATGGGTATGGTGGTTTTAATCAGGTGGACTATTTACGCCTGATTGTCCAGTATCCCGATCAGGTGCGGCAGAGCAATGTTTTTCCATCGGTGGAAGAGGCAAGCTACCAGCATGAAACTGCGTTTCGGGTGGCGATGACAAACGGATCGCTCCAGGTTGAACCTGATCCGCAAGCTCCCGCTAGACCGCGTGCTCCGATTATTGCCTTTGGCGTGACGCTGGCGGTTGAACTGGTCGTGGCTGCACTGGTTTTGCTACGGCTGGGTGTGGCGCGGCGCGAGGTAGGGATCTTGCTCCTTATGATCACACTGATCAACCTGCTCTCCTTTCCGGTTGTGTGGATCTTTTTCCCGGCACTGGGTTTCTTCCAGGAAGAGTCGGAGCGGGTCTTTGGTACCTATATGCTGGTGCTGGCGCTGGGGTATGGCGGCGTAGTTGGTGGCATTCGCTGGGTTGATAACCAGCGCCGCCGCTGGTTGCTGGGTGTCGGGGCACTGCTGTCTGTTCCGCTGCTGCTGCTATGCATTGGACCAATTGTGGTGCTGAACTTCACCAGCTATAGCCCCACGCCGCCGCTGGCTGATGGGTTGCCCTATGGGGTGACGTTGACGCTCTCGGAGTTGTTTGCCTTTGGCTTTGAGACGCTGTTGATCTATCTGGTAAGCCGGCGCAGGCTGAATATCGGGCAGGCCGCGCTCCTCAGCCTGCTGATGAATGCTGCCAGCTTTCTGGCGGGATTACTGCTGCAGTGGCTGCTGACAGGGCGGGTTTTCTTCGGGTGATAAACCTGGAGGCGACTGGCTTTTGGGTTATCCGGAAATTGATATGCTACATAGGTTTGCGCTCTGACATGCGCCAGGGATACCGTTACCTGAAACGCGTTACGCGGTGGGAGTTTGGACCACGAATACCACGATATGAGCGAAACCCGCGAAATGCCAATGCTGCCGCAGGCGATTCTGCCGTTCACTGGGTGAAACGCCCGGTTTGATGAACCACCGCGTAACGCGTGCTACCTGACAGGAATGACAATGAGGGAGAAGGCACAGACAGAACTACTCGGAATTCGTCGGGCAGAACCCGGCGAAGCAGCAATGCTAACCGACGTAGCCTTCGCTGCGAAACGTCACTGGGGTTATCCAGAAAGCTGGATACAGCGTTGGCATCACGATTTAACCATTACGTCCGTACAGATTGCCACATATCCGGTGTATGTTGCCGTTATTGCAGACGCGATCGTTGGCGTGTCTATACTCAGTGTCGATGGGTCGGGCTTCGAACTGGAGCATTTCTGGGTACGCCCCGATTATATTGGTCAGGGGATAGGACGGCAGCTTTTTGCCCATTCACGGGAATTTATCGCGGCACGATGTGGTACACATCTGCGTATCGAAGCCGACCCCAATGCGGTTGGCTTTTATCAGCGGATGGGTGCGGTTCCCATTGGGGAGATAGCGGTCTGGCCCGAACGCGAGTTGCCGGTACTTCGACTTGACATAAATATACATGAGTGGAGAAGAGCAGATGATTCCGGTCTTTGATGGGCATAACGACACACTCACGCATATGTACCGGCAGGCGCAGGGCGACGCGCGGTCATTCCTGGGAGGGAGCGACACAGGCCATCTTGACCTGCCGCGGGCGCGCGCGGCCGGCCTGGCGGGTGGGCTGTTTGCCATTTTTACCCCGGCCCCGCCGGACGCACCCGACCGCGATCTGGCGCAGCAATTGACACGCACTGCTACCGGCTATGAGATACCGCTCTCCAGTGCTATCGCGCCGGCGTATGCTCAGACATTCACCGCGGCGGTAATGACTCTGCTGGAGACGATTGAACGTGAATCTGCCGGACAGGTGGGCATTGTGCGCTCGGTGACGGACCTGACCGCCAATCTGCAGGTGCAACGGTTGAGCATGGTGCTGCATATTGAGGGAGCGGCCGCCATCAATGCCGATCTCAGCAATCTGGAGGCGCTCTATGCGCGGGGGCTACGTTCGCTGGGCATTGTCTGGAGCCGACCGAATGTTTTTGGCTGTGGGGTGCCGTTTCGCTTCCCACACACGCCGGACATCGGTCCAGGGTTGACCGAGGCGGGGCGGGAACTGGTGCGCGCCTGCAACCGCCTGGGCATCATGCTGGATGTGTCTCACCTGAATGAACAGGGCTTCTGGGATCTGGCGGCGGTCACGGATGCACCGATTGTCGCCACGCATAGCGCCGTCCATGCGCTCTGTCCGGTGCCGCGCAACCTGACCGACCGGCAACTGGATGCGATCCGGGACTCCGATGGGATGGTGGGGCTCAACTTTGCTGTGAGCATGCTGCGCGCCGATGGCGGCAATGAAGCCGATACACCGCTTGATCTGCTGGTACGCCATATTGACTACCTGGTGGAGCGTGTGGGGCTTGAGCGGGTTGGCTTTGGTTCGGATTTTGATGGTACTACCGTGCCCCAGGCAATCGGGGACGTCACCGGACTACCCCGGCTGTTGGAGCAGTTGCAGCAGCATGGCTATGATGAACCCGCGCTCCGGAAGCCGGCATTTGAGAACTGGCTGCGGGTGCTGAGTAAAACGTGGTCCGCATGATCCGTAACATGGAGGACCGATCGAGACGAAACAGCTTTCGCCCCGATCGGTTTCGCCGTCTGCCAGACCTGCTATGCGGAACGCTGCTCCAGGAATGCCCGTAGTACTTCCCGCCCGGTCGGCAGGCCATAGCACTCGAGCAGATCGCTGTTGATATCCCAGAGGGGCGCATGGGCTACCAGTGTCGCCAGCAGTGTGCGCTGTTGTTCCGTCAGTGTAGCCGGGTCACGCGGCGGTTGGGAAGCAATGTCGAAATACTGGTGCCGTATACGTCCATGTTCATCCCACGACCGTGCAACCTGTTTCGATTGAATTTCGCCTGCATTGAATGCCAGATCAAGCAGCAGGCCCGCCAGGTTTTCGGCCTCCTCCGGGTCGTGGAGCAGTGACAGTGCCTGCAGCAGCACCGGAAAGGCTCGCGCCGGGCCCAGCGATAGCAGCGAGTTCCGGATGTTGTGTAGTTCATAGCTTGAGTCTTCCTCTGACCCTATCTGATGCACTCTGGCAATGATGATATTAACCACTGCGTCGGGAGTATGCTCGCGGGCGCGTTCGAGTAGAGCGAGGGCGGCGGTTGTGGTAATGTTCTCGTTCTCTTGTTGTAGTAGTAGCTCACTAAAGAACTGCTGGCTGCCTTCACTCGCGTCCATCTGGGCGCGCAGGGTTGCCACAAGCTGTTCACGGAACCGGCTATCGTCTGTCGTCTGGAGTAACTCCAGCAAACGGGGCACAATTACGCTGGAGTGGCCCCGCACAACGGTCAGCAAGAGCAGGGCTTCCGCGCGCAACGCTTCATCATCAAGCAGGCGGAAGTAGAGGTCAACCCCCTGGCCTACCGCGCTGTTGGCCGCTTCCACCCAGGACAACTCTTTTGCCAACTCCGCATCAAAATCCTTCCCGTCTTCTGCCAGCATCTCGCGCCAGTTAAAGGTCTCATCGTTTTCGCGGTGATGTACTGCCAGGTATGAATTGCCCTCTGCCGGTGATGCCAGTAGCCCCATCACGCCGGCTTTATCGGGCGTGTCGGGATGTTCCAGCAGGCGTAACAGGAATGGCACCGCATAGGCCGAGGCTTCGTAGACCGTGCCCTGATGCCAGATGTTACTGTAGAGTGTTCCGTAAACGTTGTCGCGGATGGTTTCATCATCCGCGAGCAGCAGCATCAAGAGTTCGGGAACATCGCCGGCGGAACCGTAGGCATGTTCCAGGTTCTCCCAGTCTACCGTGTAAATATCGGACAGGATGGCCGGCGGGTTTGCGCGCAGGGTGGCCAGGGCGCGTTCCCAGCGGGCCGAGGAGGGTTCGCCGTCTTCGTCTTTGTCATCGGTGCCAAATTCATTCCAATCCTCCAGTGTGCTGCTGACGAGCCGCACATTGGGATCATCCGCACCAAGCGAGTTGAGCATAGCCTGCTGCACCCGTTCATAGAGGCGGCGTGCCGATGGCGAGTTGTAGCCGTATTCGTCGGAATAAAACATTGCCAGTTCGTTCAGAGCCTCAATGGTGGCCGTATGCTCTTCGCCCAGCATCTGCACATGCGTTTCGGCAATTCGTTCAAGCAGGGGTTGCACGGCGGTCAGGTGCCGCTGTGCGCGTGCTGCGACAATCAGCTTGCGCAACAGCTTCACATGATCCATGTGGTACTGACCCTGGATCTGTTCCCGGAGTGTTAGCGCCTGCTCCAGCAGTTCCTGCGCGGTTGCCGGGTCGCTCTCGTTCAACACCTGGTCGGCCTGAGCTTCGATGGCGGCAGCCTGTTGCAATACTTGCTCTTCTTCAACTGAGTATGGTGGGCGGTTATGCTTTGCCACCAATCGTTCGACAATGCGGTGCAGTCTGGCAGCGGCCTGTGCGGGATCGGCGTTTGCGCCCGGCATATGTTGATCGTCCGGATCAAGGGTGCCGTTCGCCGCTTTGAGCGCCATCAGACAGGGATAGAGTTCCAGCGCATCCAGGGCCGCATCGGAGTAGGGTGCCACTGGCCCGGCGCTGCTCTGGTAGATCGTACCGGCGGCGATATACTCCTCGGAGGGGTCCAACGCATCATCCATGTCTGATAGATCACTCAGGTAGGTGAGCAGTTTTTCGAGTGCGTCAATTGTGTCCGGGTGGGCGGCCCCATGGACCTGCTCGCGGATAATCAGCGCGCGCTCGTAGAGGGGCCGGGCGGTATGGTTGTCCTGGCGGGCATACACGTCGCCTAGATTGATCAGCACATAGGCAGTACTGGGGTGCTGCGGCCCAAGCACCTGCTCATGCAGGGTCAGTGAGCGTTCCAGGGTGCCCTGCGCAGCGGTATCTTCATGCAGGTCGGCCAGCACTGCCCCCAGATTGTTGAGCAGTTGCATCGTCATCGGGTGGGCCGTGCCCAGCACCTGCTCGCTACTTGCGAGGGCGCGTTCGTAGAGCGTCCGGGCCTGGGAATACGTGTGGTGATTCCGGGCCAGCTTGACGGCCAGATAGTTCGGACTCTCGATGGTTTTGCGGTGTTGCTCGCCGAATACGCGCTCACAGATGGCAAGTGCCTGCCGGTGGATCTGCAGGGCGCGATCACGCTCGCCAAGCCGGTTAAGAATGATCCCCAGATGGTTCATGCTCTCGAGGGTATCCGGATGTTCGTTCCCCAGTAGTTTTTCACGGAGGGCAAATGCCTGCTCAACCAGATGCCGCCCCTGTAGCGGATCGCCCAGCACAAACCGGGTGATTCCCAGGTTATCCAGTGTGCGGGCGATGTCCAGATGTTCATGCTCGGGCAACTGCTGCTGGATCTCCAGCGCACGTTCGAGGAGGGAGCGCGCCACAGGGAATTCACCCTGTTCCAGCACAACGCCGGCAATGCCGGTCAGGCTACGGGCAGTGTCGGGGTGATCTGGGCCGAGGTGCTCTTCACGCAGGGCGAGCGCCTGCTGGTGCAGTTGGCGGGCGGTGGTGAAGTCGCCGCGCTCCAGGTGCTCTTGCGCTTCGTCGTACAAACGTTGAGCGTTAGCTGTGTGCCGGGTGAGTGACTGGTCTGACACGGTTGGCTCCTGACTACTCCTGATGTTCGAGGTTATGCGCTAATGTCGAGTCGCATCTATTGTAGTCGATCGGGGTACCTTTTGCTTGCCGGAGTATTTGCTATCGTTGCCTCCTGCGTTTACACAAACACAGAACAGAGTAACACCGAGCAAAAGCACCGGGCGCGTCTTCGTTCATGTCGGGAGTCCTTACTCCCGCAGTCGTGGGCGCGTCACATCAAACTAATACCCCCGCCACAGGAGGTAGTGCCGCCCAACATTGCCCATCTCGACGCGCCACGCGGGCGGGTTGGCCGGGTTGTAGGTCAGGACACGCCGCTCGAAGACCTGTACCAACACCGGCATGCGCGTACCTCCCACGGTTGCCTCCACCCAGACCGGCTCGGTGACGGGAACCCCAAATACAAACAGCGGATCGAAGAGCTGCGTCGTTATAAACTGATTGTTGGTAAACACTGGCCCCGATTGAGTCATAAATGTGGCAAAGGCGCGGGGCACGCCATAGTCCGTGCCAGTGGGTGAATCCACAAGCACCGTATTCGGGTCGTCGGTGAAATCCGGCTGGCCGGTGCGGTTAACCATGCCGTCGCGGGTCAGTTGCGTGGTAATCGGCTGGTCGAAGGCGGCGGCAGGTGAACGCCCGGCGCGGTCGAATAGCATGCTCAGGTCGGCATAGGTCGGGAAGTTGCCCGGATCGCCCACGGCTGTCAGGCGGGCCGGGCCGTCCCGCCGCGCGCCGGTCAGCCCGGCTGTCTGCTGGTAGTCGCCGGTCATCAGTTCAACCGGCAGCAGGCCGGTTGTGACATACCAGGGATCATTCGGGTTCGCTTGCGGATCATTAATCTCCATCCGTGCCTTGTCGAAGTACTGGAGTATGCCCATTTCATCGGATAGGGTACTGCTGGGCAGGGTTGGTGTCAGCGGTTGTGGTCCCCAGGTCCAGGAGCGTTGACTCGTTCCCGCAGCCACCGGGCGGTCATGCCGTGCCCAGAGTTGCTGAAAGGCCGGTTCGGTGATCTGGGGTGGGGCGACGGGCGGTAGTGCCGCAAATGCCTCGGACAGGGAGACGATCCCCAGGATGGCCTCCGCGCGGGGATTGGCTCCGCTACTCAGCCAGACCAGGCGGTCATCAGCAAAGTGGATGCGGTAGGCCCGCTTATCCTCCGGCAGCAGGAACGGCAGTTCAATCGTCTGCTGCTGCGCATGGTCGTGGCAGAGCAGGCGTTCCCGGGCTGCGCGGGTTGCGACATCGGCATAGATGCGGGTCCAGCAGGTGCGGTTGCCATCTGTCGCCGACAGGTTCCCGACCAGCACGCTGCTGTCGAGCACCCGGCTGGTTCCGTCAGCCAGGCGCACAAGGGTCAGGCCCCGTTCACCAATGTAGACCGCACGCTCAGCGCCATATCCCAGCGGGCCGAGCGGATCATCGGCGATCAGAGTCGGCCCGGCATCACCCGGCTGGATGTGGTAGAGCCGCCGCTGGTCATCCCACCAGACGATCCCACCATTGACGAAACGCTGTCCGGCAATGGTGATGAGTTGCCGGGGCGCATCCATTGTGCTGATGTCGCGGAACCTGACCGGGAGCGGGTCACTGGCTCCGGGGCGTTCTTCGTACCAGAGAAAAGTCGTGCCGTTGAGGTTCAGGCGCAGGAAGGAGGTCTCCTCGGATAGCGTAATCCCGGTCGCTACCGCAAACGCCGGTTCGCGCGTGCGGATATTGCGGGCCATCACGCGCCACTCCTGCGTATCGGTCTTTTCGACCCAGCCTACCAGGTCGCCCGCCAGCACCTGTTCGGGGGCATAGCCGGAAGGCAGGTTCTCGGCGATGACGAAGGTTTCGCCGGTTGCCAGGTTGTAGCCCCGCAACGCGCCTGGTCCCAGCGGCCCGTCGGGCGCGGTCCGTTCCGGTCGCTCCAGCCAGATGACGACCTCGTCATTGGTGCGCGGCCCGGTCTGGATCGCCGGTCCATCCGCGATGGTGATGATCTCCTGGTCGTTTAACCGCAGCGCGAAAATATCGCCGGTAATGGGACTGGTCGCATCGCCCCAGGCCAGGGTGTCCTCACCTACAGACAGGTCTTGTACATGACCGATCGGGATCAGTTGTGGCTCAATCGCTTCCTGCGCCAGTGTAGGTGTGCTCAACGCCAGGGCGATTGCTAACCCGATGAGCACGAGATATGCGCGGCAACGTCTCCAATCCTTCATATGTCTCATCTCCCCTCCTTAACTGCGTAACTCCTGTCACTTGACACAACTTACGTGGTGGACCATCAAACTGGGCATTTCACCAGATGAAACACAGACCGCCTGCGGCAGCATGGTACATATTGATCTTTTTCACAAAAATTTTTGCACATCGTGCAAAAATTTTTGTGAAAAAGAATGTCCCATTCCACCCTGCCGGAGGCGAATCGGGCCGTTCATCTCGATGAACACCTGTTTTGGAACCGACTGCGTAAGTCCCGTCACTTGAGTGCTGCCAGCGGAATGGCAAACGTATCTGCGCCATCGCCAGCCAGCACCACCTCCTCGCCGTGGGTGGCGATTGCATCAGCAACCGCTTCATCGTCCTCAAACACCAGCAGATTATCCCGCACAAAGGCATCCGGGAAAGTTGCCCGGATACGCTCGGTGTAGCCATCGGGAAAAAAGAGCGCCGTCACATCATGCTGGCCGGTCTCCAGCGAGACAGTTTTTCCATTCTGAGCGAACTGTGCCGGACCTGTGCAACTCCGGGCGCTGGTCGGCTGCCTATCCCCAATCTCAATCGCAATTATCAGACAGAGGGCCCGATTGTCGGTGCGTGCAGCGTGAAAGGACTCTTCGCCCCGTCGCCCCAGCAGTCGAATACTCGCCGGATCAATCTCGGCGTCATGGTCGTCTTGTATCGCAGCGATGTTGATGGAGCGCGTATCCTCGGGTTGCTGCGCACGCGCGAAGATCTGCGGGGTATGGGTGTCGAGTTGATCTGACCCGGATGACTGCCCGGTACAGGCTGTGAGTAACAGCAGTAGCATACCCGCGAGTGTCATCAAAATATGTTTGTTTTGCATGGATTTCTCCTTAAACAGTAGTTGATAGAGAATACAAAACAAAGAAACACAGAAAAAAGTGTGCCTGGTGCATGGTTATAAAATACCGTTTCTGTTCTTTATTCTGTGTTTGTTCTCTGCATAGCACGTTACGGTTCCCGACCCGTTTCCCGTGGTACTACCAGCATCTCGGTGAAGTCGTTGCTGTCGCCACTGATGATCAGTGACGATGTCCCATCCGCCAGATCCAGGCGGTACAA
Organism: Chloroflexaceae bacterium; assembly: GCA_034436755.1. Classification (GTDB taxonomy): domain Bacteria; phylum Chloroflexota; class Chloroflexia; order Chloroflexales; family Chloroflexaceae; genus CAKZQX01. The sequence continues at coordinate 25,536 of DAOTVB010000138.1, forward strand.
CTCGCGTGGCACAATCGCTCCGCCCGTTCCATTAAGCGCATAGATCAGGGAGTGGCTATCTGCCGACCAGTCCAGGTGCGCACTGCTTTCGTTGGGTGTGTCCACCTGCAGCAGTTCCTCGGTGCTGCCGTCATCCAGGTGCAGCAAGCGCAGTGTGCCCGCAAAGTCCGTCTGGGCCAGCATGGTGCCGTCGGGCGACCAGGCAAAGTTTCCCGGTGGCAATTGCCACTCCGGCAGTTCGATAATATCGGGGCATGGTCGGAAACTCCTTCTTCCGCTACTTTCCCGCGTTTCCGCACAGGTTTCTCCATTTACGCTGTTCATGGCGAAGCGGGCCGGGTGGCGGCACGCGTACATACGTCTCACCGTCGGATTCACTGAATTCGACCAGAAATGGCCACTCGGTCGGTGAAACAAAAGACTAACGCATCGCCATTACCAGCATGTAGATGCCCATGGTCACAAGAAAAATCGCGATAAATCTGTAGGTGACAACCCGGCCGGTGAAACGCTGAAAGAGCAGGACACCAACGAGGCCCGTCAGGAGAAACAGGCTGACTGGTGAAACCCAGCGTTGCGTCATCCAGTCGGTGACGAGGTTGGCAATAAGTAGTAGCCAGAGCAATCCATAGAGCACCCATCCAATCACGGGTATGTTTCGTCTGGTCATCTATTCCCTCCTGAGATATTGGGTAGCGGCGGGCAGGAAGCCGGTGATTTCTCGTTATCGTTCACTTAGTAGACGAATGACTCACTGTCTGCGTTACGCCGAGGGGGTGGTGGGGTGATGTAAGGACTACTGTTATTGCCACGCAGTTAGGGAAGCATGTTATTAGCAGGATGAAAATGGGGCGTATGTGGTGCAGTAGTCATGTCAAGTGGGATGCTGGTGGGTGGTGGAAGAATCGAGATTATCCAATATGCTCGCGCAAAGACGCAAAGGTCACCAAGAAATGCCTATGCCTTGCGTCTTTACATGAGCAAATGATCTGGTTATTGAGGAAGTTCCTGGTGCCAGGACTCAGTCGTTGTACCATTTCACCCAGGTTTACTGTCACGGTAAGGTGAATGAGGTTATAAGATCCGCACAGCATCCTTATTGAGATGGTTCTTCGACAGTTTTTTCAGAAGTCTTTTTGCTGCGATTTGGGTTTCTATGATTATTGCCGGATCTTTGATATAGCTTTCTTTGCTGATCTCGATTTACCATAAATAACACAACGGTAAACGAAACCAGAGAGCCAGCTAAAATAATAGTTATGAAGACAGTTTCGACCGTCATCGACTTACCTCCGGAAGTACCTTACAACCGACGCCAGAAATAAGAGTACTTATCAGCATGACACCTGAAAAAAGTATCATACGATCACTATCAATTGCTTGATGACCATTAGTATCTATTGCTGCGAACAGTAATGCTGAAAAGAGGAGCAAAACCATACACCAACCACCAGCTATAAGCTTGGCTATTTTAAGTTTTTATCCAGATGAGATTACGCTCCCGATGGCATCGGCGTTTAATATTGCACATATGATAAGTATCTCACTTCCTAATGAAGAAAACCACTAAATTTAGATCCATACAAAACATCAATTAGTACTATGTAAGATATAGACACTAAGGATACTATCACATTGAAGAATATCCAGGTGATAACAGTAGCCAGTATTCTTGATCGACTATCATTGGTCGTATTATCTGACTGTAAGTTAATACCATCGTTTTTAGGTAATTTAGTGGTATTTTTTCGGTGGTGAAAGGTGTTATTTCATGCATATTTCTGTAATGTTACAATATTAAATAGCTGATATATCCTAATGTCAATCTTATCTGTAAAAACTAAATACTACTAGTGACCAACATTACATAGGGATTACGAATTTTCGTATTCATCTTTTCAGGGGGCTAATTATATCAGAAAATTGGTATTGCCAATGATAATACTATTACTGATAATTATCGCGTTGCACGAGACGAGAATGTCTGGGGATAAACCGGGGAAAGTATGTAATCAGCCAGGCGGAGAACCCGCCCTCCAGTGCCCTTCATCTCCACACCAGACGCGTCCTAAACCCAGTCAGGGGCGTGTCGCTGTCATCACGTCTTCTCCCCGTCGGCATGGCTGCTCGGTCGGATAGGCCGCCCCTGGCGGTAGGAGCCGTATCACCGTTTATTCCATATCCATGGGCACAGGATGTTGTGCCGACGAGGAAACGAACCCAGGGCAATTGCATTTAAATCACCATGGAGCATGCCGTTCTGAAGCACAGGCTTGCTGCATTCACGTGATGAAACAGCATTCGCTTCACCGCTATGGTTGCTTTCACGGATGTCACATGCAGACAAGCGTACCATAGCCGGGTTATTCCGCACGATAGGTTGGTATGGCTCGTACCTGTGTTGGCGGGGTTTCTCCGCATCCTGATGCGGCAAAACGCCTCAACAGTTTATATGCGATTGCCCTGGAAACGAACCAGGCGTAAAACCAGCCCACCAGCGTCAGAATGCTGCCCAGCAGCAGCCGCAGGCTGTATAGTGTAATGAGCCAGCGTATGTCGTTCATCAGATGCCCTCCGCTGCCGGTTGCTCTTCCGCCGCCTGCACCAGTGCCCGCAGACGGGCCGTTTCTGCGCCCAGAATACGCCGCCCCCGCTCGGTCAGCACGTAGGCTTTCGGCGTGCGGGTGGTATCGTCGGGCGACGGGTCGTCAAGGCGGTCGATCCAGCCGGCGGTGAGCAACCGCTTGAGCGCGCCATAGAGCGTACCCGTGCTGAGCGTAACGTGCTGCCGGCTCAGGTGCGGCACCTCTTTGAGAATGGCATAGCCATGCTTTGCGCCGGGTGCCAGACTGAGGAGGATAAAGAAGGTCGCCTCGGTTAGCGGTAGCGCTTCATAGAGATCGCTGTCCGGGTCAGGATAACTGGTCATAGACATACCTCATCAGGTGATATATCGTATGACGACATAATAGCGAGGATGCGGCAGATTGTCAAGACCCATGGGCGCTTGACATTTACCGGCATCCTCTGTATCATATCGTTGGATTATATGTCGTTGCGCGATATATGAAAGTGAGACGCTGATGCTTCAACTGGTTCGCTGGTGCTATGCACTGCTGCTGCGCTGCTATCCGCCCGATTTTCGGGAGCAGTTTGGTCTGGAAATGCAGCAGGTGTTTGCGCAGGTTCTGACCGATGCGGCCCGGTCTGGTCCGGTGGCGCTGCTGACCGTTGGTGTACGTGAACTCTCCAGCCTGCTGGTCGGTGGGTTGATTGCCCGGGGCTTCTCACTGCGGTTGCTGATCGCCCTCGCTGCAGCCTTCGTCACGGTGGTTGGCCTGACGGTTGTCACATGACCAACACGTCAACCGAGAGTGCGAAAAGCAGGCAGCCTTCGTCACGGTGGTTGGCCTGACGGTTGTCACCAGCATTGCGGTGCTGACCAGCCTGGGAGGTCAGTGGGGGCCTGATCCCGGCACCGCGCTGCGGCTAACCACCAGCCTGCTCAAGTTCGCAACCTTTATCGCCATCGCCTGGCTCACGGGTCGGGCATATCTGGTTATTGCGGGCCAACGGCGTGCTGCTTTGAAAGCGTTTATTATCTGGAGTCTGGTTGGGAGCGTGTGTGTAGTGGGACTGGCGCTCACCCGCGACTACTGGTCTGCGCTGCTGTCAGGTGCATCGGTGAAGTTGTATCCCAATGGCGTGCTTCCAGCGTATGATCTGCGCAATCCGGGAATAGCCGCGCACTACACGCGCTGGCGGGCCGCCAATGCTGTGGGTCTGGTCATGCTCTCGGAAATCGGAATCATTATCGTTCTGGCCGCGCTGCACGCCGCGATTGGCTGGCGCTGGGGCAGTCGGCCGTTGTGGGCGGTACCGGCTGGTGTGGTTGCCAGTTTCGTCGCCGGGATTCTGTACCAGTTCATCCTGCCCTGGAGCCGATTGGACTATGACCTGTTTCTGGGAAGTACCGTTCCGGGCATCGTCTGGGCGGATGTCTTCCTGTACCCGTTGGGCGAAGCCTACCCCTTAACCGCGCTTGCAGCCTTTTTCTACTTGAGCGCAATGGCCGGCGCGTGCCTGATCGTCCTGTCCGATCAGCGGCATCCAGCAGCGCCATGTGTTACCGGGTAGTACGGTGCTGCTGGGTGCCGCTCCTCAACTCGAGTTTTGTCGATGTACCTGGGTCGCCATCCCTCACTTCGCCGGACTGGTCAGCACCAGCCGCTGGTAGATCGGCGTATCGCGCACAAATGCCAGCAGCAGGCCGATAATCCCCTTGATGATGATGTCACCCACGATGATCCCCACCATCTGTACACTGGTCATGATGCCCGCGAAGGCCAGCACCGTAAAGATTGTACTGTCGAGCGGAATGGAGACGCTGTTGCTGGCAAGCACCCGCACGTACCAGTTGCGCCGACGCAGCCGCTGGTAGACTTCCGTGTCGGCAAATTCCGAGACGGCAATCGCCAGAAAGCCCGCAACGATGAACCGCATGGGCGTGCCGGTCCAGGCCGCGACCAGGAGATTGCAGACGAGTGCCAGCCCGATGACCAGGTAGACATACGGCCGACCATGGTGCTGGTGCATGTAGTCGCGCAGTGTGAACGTTGCACCGAAAAACAGCGTCCCAATCGATACGAGAATGCCAAATGGAAATTCAATAAACTGATCTACAGTAAGGTTAGCTGCGATGATCGAGAGAATATACAGCACAGCGGCCACGAGTTGTTACTCCTTTTGCGCGCTGTCTTACGATTCACGGCGTGCGCGCCGGAAATCCTTGACCAGCAGCCGCAGCGAAATCTGGTTGTTCCACTCATTGCGCTCCAGCGTGAAGGCGACATCAATATCGGGATATTTGTTCAGCGCGTCGGCCAGATGCCCCAGCCGGAAGGCAAAGGCATCAATTGCCCGTCCGCCATTCTGCGCCAGCCGCAGCTTGAGATGCTGCCCTTCGTTGCCGCGCACCCAGGCACCCGCGACCCGTACCCCGCGACACATCAGCACCGGCTGCGGGTTGCCCTGCCCAAACGGCTCAAGCTGGCTGAGTTCGTTGTAGAGATCCCAGGTTACCTCACGCATTTCGATCTCGGCGTCAATCTCCAGCGTGGGAGTCAGCAGTTCGTCGTGCAGTTGCTCGGCGGCCAGCATCTGCAGGCGGGTATTGAGTTCCGGCAGCAGTTCGTTGGCAATTGTAAAGCCCGCCGCCATCGAGTGGCCCCCGAAGCGCACAAACAGATCCTTGCAGGTTGTCAGCGCATCAATAATGTTAAAACCACGCACCGAGCGGGCCGAACCGCGCGAAACCTCTTCGCCGCGCTCAATCAGCAGCACGGGCCGCGCCCACTGCTCAACCAACTTCCCCGCCACCAGCCCAACCACGCCGGACGGGTAGTCCTCCCCATCGATGACCACAATCCGCTGTTGATGAATCCCGGCGGACTCGGCGTAGGACTGCGCTGCGGCCTGCACCTGCTTTGTCAACTCCTGGCGCTGGCGGTTGGCCTGGTTGAGTTCCTGCGCCAGACGCTGCGCGGTGGCAAAGTCCTCGGCCAGCAGCAGATGGTAGGCGCGCACGGCATCGTCAAGCCGTCCCGCCGCATTTATGCGTGGACCCAGCATAAAGCCAATCGCCGTCGAGTCGATCTTCTCGCGGTGCAGGCCGGCAGCAGCGATCAGCGCCTTCAGGCCGGGGCGCTCCGTCGTGTGGATCGCTTCCAGCCCCTGCTTGACCAGCACACGATTCTCGCCGTCCAGCGGCCCCATATCCGTAACCGTACCCAGGGCGACCACATCCAGCAGATCGCGCCCGCGCAGTCCGTTCAGGCGCATGCCCTGCCGCACCAGCGCCTGCACCAGTTTGTAGGCAATGCCGACGCCGACCAGTTGTTTGTAGGGGTAGGGACAGCCGGGTTGTTTGGGGTTGACTACGGCCAGCGCCTGCGGCAGTGTCGCCGGGGGATGGTGATGATCGGTGACGATGACATCCAGCCCCAGCGCTCGCGCCTGCGCCACCTCAGTGACATTGCTGATCCCGCAGTCCACCGTGATCAGCAGGCGGACACCCTCGGCGGCCAGTTGTTCAACCGCCTCGTCGTTCAGGCCGTAGCCCTCGCGGACGCGGTGGGGGATGTAGGGCCGGATCGTGCCGCCCATCGCGGTAATCGCCTGCATCAGCAGCGTAACGGCGGTGACACCGTCGGTATCAAAATCGCCGTACACCGCCATCGGCTCGCCCTCGGCAATGGCGCGGGCAATGCGATTGCTCGCCTCAGTCATCCCACGCATACTGAAGGGATCATGCAGGCCGCTGCGATAGTCGGCCGTCAGAAAGTCGGTCACGGTGGCGGGATCGGCGAAGCCCCGCTGATGCAGAAGGGTTGCCATAACATGGCTGCCGCCCAGGTGCGCGGCTATTTCCGGTGGGGCCGCCTCACGCAGCACCCACTGTTTATCACAAGCAGACTTTGGACGTGTTGTCATAACTCTGGATCTTTCAAATGGTTTATGCGATTGCGATCTCTGGCTGTCGCCTGGCGCGGGTTACACCATTCGCCGCGCGTGCCTGCGTCAGGGCTCAACCGGGAAGGAAGCAACCATACTTTTGTCACAAAAATGTTGCTTTCCCGGCAATGTTTGTAAAAAGGATACAAATGTCCCTGCTACCGTCGGCACAAGACGGCGCTCGGATGATCAAACGTCTGGTTTGAACGCTCACTGTGTAACGCGTGTCCAATTATAGAAGATTTACCTCCCATGTCAACGTGCTTGCCCGGTTCAGCCGGCACTCAGGTGCGCTTCAGGATGCAGGCATGCTCCTGGTTTGACGCACGTCTGGCGCAACACTATAATGAACGCGTTGCGCAATGATTGGCGCATGTTTGGTATGGCACATACTATAATAATCCAGATAGACTGCTGCGCCGCGCCATGGGCTGCGGACTGCGGGGTAATTACCTGGTCGGAGGAAGGAACATGAGTACACAGAGTCAGCGTGGTCGCAAAGTTCAGGCAAAGAATACGCAAAAAACCTTGCGCAATTTCTATATTGTGCTGGCCGTCGTTGGAGTTGTGGGTGTTGGTCTCCTGGCGTTCTACCTCGCCGGTAATGCCGGGTCAGGTACGGCTACGACCAGTACTGACCAGGTCTCGCAGATCAATGCCCCCACCGGCATCACGTCCGAAGGATTCTACTACAAAGGCGACCCCGAAGCACCCGTGACCGTTATCGAGTATTCCGATTTTCAGTGCCCGGCCTGTGCCCAGTATCATACGGTGCTGGGGGGCGATGTTGATAGTCAGTATGTCGAGACGGGCCAGGTTCAGTTCATCTTCCACGAATTCCCGGTGACGGACGGCTATGCCTACGTTGCCGCGGAAGCCGTCCGCGCCGCCGGAGAGCAGGGACAGTTCTGGCCGATGTACGATCTGCTCTTCGAGAATCAGCAAGAGTGGCGCGGTAGTATGAATCCCGAAACGGTCTTTATCAACTATGCAGAGCAACTGGGACTGGATCGTGACCAGTTCGCCGAAGCACTACAGAGTAATAAGTATCGGGAACAGGTGCAGGTAGCGGAGCAGTCGGCAATGCAGGCGGGCATTCAGGCAACGCCATCGTTTGTGGTCAATGGTCGCCAGGTCAGAGCCAATGATCTGATCCTGACCATCGAGTCCGAGCTGGATGCTCTGGAACAATAATAGGTCACGCATAATCAACAGGATTTACGCGGTGGGTCCACAAACTGGACATTTGACCGGGTGGAAGCCAGACTTGCCTGCGGCAGGCGAAATACGCTTTCGGGTCAGTGACCGCGTAACTCGTGTAATCAACAGGGAGGAAGATATGGAACGCTCACTCTATCCACGCATGGCAGTTACGCTGTTTGCGCTGCTTGGCATAATCGATGCCGCCTATCTAACGTTGACCCGCTTCTTTCCCAGTGTTGGACTGACCTGCCCGCTGGCGGGTGGCGGGTGCGAAACGGTGCAGATGAGCCCCTGGAGCACCTTCCCCCCCGGTGGCGGTGCGCCGATTGCGGTTCTGGGCATCATTGGCTATCTGGTTCTGTTTGGGTTGGGCCTCGCTGCCCTCCAGACGGAGCGGGTTGGCCGGGTGGACCTGCCGGTGGCGCTGCTGGTGGCGGCCTCCGGTGGGATTGCGACAGCAATCTACCTGGTGAGTATTCAGCTCTTTGTTATCACGGCGGTCTGTTCCTGGTGTGTTATCTCAGCGCTGCTGATGGTTGGCATCTGGATTGCCGCGTTTATCGACTGGCGGTCATGGCGGGGTGGCCTGACCGGCCCTGGCCGACTGGCGGGTACGGGCGTTGCCCAGCGTGCGCGCTAATGCTTGCAGGTTCGTACTATTCCCCCAGTGGCTGCATGCCGGCATCGGGGGTACTTTTCTGGATGATATAGACCCGTAACTCAGCAGAAAGTGTGTTGATAGGGTGGGGCTGGGTAGGGAAAGGAGTGAGGCGCAACTGTGCGAAGTCGAGATATTTATTCACTATTTTTGATCTTTATTCTGACTGGTCTGGCGCTCTGGGTTAACCTTGTGCCCAATAACAATTTTCTGGGACGCGATGTCAGCATCCGCCGGGGATTGGATCTCCAGGGTGGTATCCAGGTACTTCTGCGTGCCGCCGAAGAGAATGTTTCAGCCGAAGAGATGCGCACCGCCGCCGGCGTGATTGAGCGCCGCGTGAATGCGCTGGGTGTGGGCGAAACGGTTGTCCAGCTCTCCGGCAATGACCGGGTAATTGTGGAGTTGCCCGGTGTCGATAACCCTGACCAGGCCGTCGAAACATTGCGTGGTACCGGCCGGTTGGAGTTTATCGACCCGCAGGGCCAGTCTTTGCCCTCCGGTCAGACGGTGCGGACCAGCGGCAACCCGAACCCGATTGTACCGGAAGCGCCTGCGCTGGAGACCGATACGGCTCCGGGTGAACCCCAGGAAACTGACCCGGCTGCCGAGGAACTGCCGGCGGCTGAGGAAGAGGAGTTTACCGAGCCGCTGACCGATACGGCGGCACCCGAAACCGTAGCGACCGGGCCGATCTACCAGAGCATCACCGAGGGCAAAGACCTGGATACCAGTGCCGTGCAGCCGGTCTTCTCACAGGGACAGACCGGGGCCATGAGCGAGCCGGCGGTCGCATTTTCCTTCACCGGCGAGTCAGGCCGCACCCTGGCCCAGTTTACGGCGCAGAATGTTGGTCAGCCGATGTGTATCGTGCTGGATAATGTTATCGTCAGTTGTCCGGTGATTAATGATGCGCTGTCGGACGGCAGCGGTGTGATTACGACTAACAGCCCGGCGGATCGTGACCGCATCTTAAATCAGTTGAAGTTTGGCGCGCTGCCGGTGGCGCTCCAGGTTGAAACCAGCCGCCGGGTTTCGGCCACGCTGGGGCAGGACTCGGTGGAGGCCAGCGTTCTGGCCGGGGCCGTTGGGTTGACGGTCGTTGCGCTGTTTATGCTCTTCTTCTACCGCTTGCCCGGCCTGCTGGCCGTTGTCGCGCTGATGGTCTACATCGCGTTGAGCTTTGCGCTCTACCGGCTTATTCCGGTGACGCTGACCCTTGCGGGTATCGCCGGCTTTATCCTCTCGATAGGTCTGGCGGTTGATGCGAATGTGCTGATCTTTGCGCGTCTCAAGGAGGAACTCCGGCGGAAGCGCGATCTGCGGACTGCGCTCAATGCTAGCTTTACCGAAGCCTGGCCGGCCATCCGGGACTCCAGCGTATCAACCCTGATTACCAGTGTTATTCTCTATATTTTCGGGAATAGCTTTGGCGTTAGCATTATCAAGGGGTTTGCGTTTACGCTGGGTCTGGGTATTACGCTGAGCCTCTTTACTGCGGTGGTTGTCACCCGCACCTTTTTGCACCTGGTGCTGCCGCTGCCCTTTGCGCGCAATCCCTGGCTTCTGGGGCTGGACCCCGATATGCGCTCAAAATCCACGACCAGGGAGTATCAGCCGCAGGCTGCGACCAGTGGCACCGAGACCCGTGAGTTGACGTAATACCTGATCGCTGATGATCTACACCAGGAGCAATTGCCATTATGGATAGTCTTGTTCGCCGCCGTTACTGGTGGTTTGCCTTATCGTTAGTGATTATTGTGCCCGGTCTCTACTTCTTGCTGCTGCATCCTTTGATTACCACCGGGCAGTTTCGGCTGGGATTACGTCCCGGTATCGACTTTAGCGGCGGGGCGCTCTGGGAGATCCATTTTCCGGAGCAGGATAGCGCTGACCTGAGCACCGCCGAGGTTGCGGATGTCTTCGTTGCAAGTGGGTTTGAAAACCCGCTGGTGCAGTTGAGCGAAGTTAATATTAATGACGAAACGGTTGCGGCTGCGGTTGTCCGTACCGATGCACTTGATCCGCAAGACCCGCAGGCGGAACAGCAGCGTGTTTTAGGGGCGCTTGAAGCAGAGTTTGGTCAGGCTACGCTGCAACGGCTCGATAGCGTCGGCCCGACGGTCAGCCAGGAGTCGACCCGGAGCGCCATTATTGCAGTCTTTGGAGCCTGCCTGGCAATTCTGATCTACCTGACGCTGGCGTTTCGCCGGGCACCCCACCCGGTGCGCTACGGCATCTGCGCGATCCTGGCAATGCTCCACGATGTAGCGTTGATCCTGGGCGTGGCCGCTTTTCTGGGGATTTTCTTCGGGATTGAGGTTGATGCGCTCTTCCTGACCGCGCTCTTGACCATCATCAGCTTCTCGGTGCATGATACGATTGTCGTGTTCGATCGCATCCGCGAGAATCTGTTGCACCGGCGGGCGGGCGAAACCTTCGACGATATTGTCAACCATAGCATTGTCCAGACATTGCCGCGCTCGATTAATACGCAGTTGACCACGATGTTTGTGTTGACCGCGCTGCTGCTGTTCGGTGGAGCGACAATCAGCAATTTTGTTGCGATTCTGTTGCTGGGTCTGATCAGTGGTACCTACTCTTCGATCTTCAACGCCGCCCAACTCCTCGTCATCTGGGAGCATCGGGAGTGGGAAACCTGGTTCCGCCGTTCGACAGAGGCTGTGGCGAGTAGTCAGTAACAGGAGTTACGCGGTCAGCGTTTGGACCACGAACAACACGACATGAGCGAACACCGCGAAACGGCCAATGCTGACCTGGATCAGGCGATCCCGTGTTCGGCGGGGGATATCGCCTCCGGCAGGGCGGAAGAAACTATTCTTTTTCACAAAAATTTTGCACAAAGTGCAAAATTTTTGTGAAAAAGATAAAACAGTACCATGCTGCCGCAGGCGAATCGAACCGTTCATCCAGGCAAACGCCTGGTTTGGAACCAACCGCGTAAGTCGTGTCAGTAAGTGTGGCGTCGTTCAGATATCAGCCCGCAGATGTCAGGTCTAGAACATGATATCTGCGCGCTGATATCTCTGGTTTGAAACGAAATGCTGGTCTAATGCGTCCAATTATTACCCTGACAACTGATTTTGGTATTCGGGATAGCTATGTGGGCGTGATGAAAGGTGTTATCCTGGGCATCTGCCCCACCGCCCATCTGGTCGATATCACACATACGATTACGCCGCAAAATGTTGTCGAAGCGGCGTTTGTTTTGCAATCGGTTGTCCCTTATTTTCCGGTTGGCACGGTGCATCTGGTTGTGGTTGATCCCGGTGTGGGTAGTCAGCGGCGAGCGGTAGCGCTGACGACGCCGCGCGCGCGCTATGTTGGTCCGGATAATGGCGTGTTCGGCCCGGTCTGGCAGGATGCCCGCAGTCGCTGGGCTCCAGCGGAGGTGCGGGCGGTCGAACTGAAGGTGCCGCGTTTCTGGCGACCCCAGATCAGCACAACATTTCATGGACGCGATATCTTTGCGCCGGTTGCGGCGCATCTGGCCGCCGGTATTGCGCTACGGGAGTTTGGCCCCGCGCTGGATACCCTCGAGGTAGCTGCGATCCCGGAGCCGGTGCGGGAACCTGATGGTAGTTTGCGTGGAAGCATTATCTATGTGGATCATTTTGGCAATTGTGTCAGCAGTATTGCCGTGGCTCATCTGGACTGGCTTGGTCCGCACCGGGAACTTGATGTAACCGTGGGTGACCACTCTGTTGGAACCATTCAGCGTACCTATGCCGATGTTGCGCCCGGTACGCCGCTGGCGCTGATTGGCAGCAGCGGACGGCTGGAACTGGCGCTACGCAATGGGCATGCCAGCCAGTCATTGGGGATCGTTGCTGGTGAGATTGTGCGCGTCCGGCGCGTCAGTTGATCCGCCAATCCTGCCCCCTGGTCTAACTGCCTGCCGGTGTAGATGTTTTGCCCGGTTTGTGCGCGGGTTGGGAATGCATCAGCCAGGAGTAGCCCCCCGCTGCAATGGGAGTTAGCAGCCAGAAGTTCATCAGACGAAAAATAATCGCTGCCGGAACCGCCGCCGGTCCTACTCCCAGAAGCGTTAACACCGCGATCAAGACGAACTCGACAGTCCCGCCGCCACCGGGGAGTACATTAAATGTACTGGTGATAAGTGCCACCCCGAAGGCGGTCAGCACCACGGCAAGGTTTACCGCTGTGCCAAACCCCAGCAGGATCACCAGCATTGCCAGGCTGTGACCGGCCAGCGCCGTAAACTGAATCAGCACCAGCAGCACCATATCGCCCCGCCGACTGGCAAGCAGCGCGCGCCCCTCACTCAAGTCATTCACCACACGCCGTATCCAGGCTTTATCCCAGGTGCGGCGAAAAATCTTGCTGACAACATTCTGCATCGTTAGCAGCCAGCGCGCAAGCACAGCGCGCCGCCGGGTTAACACAAAAATCGCGCCCCCGATCACCAGGAGCGCTACCAGTGCCGCCAGTAGCAGTTCGGCCAGTCGTGCCCAGCCAAACCTGCCAATCAGATGTCGGCTCGCCAGATAGAACAGGCTGAAGATGAGGAGGAGCAACATGGCGATGGCATAACTCAGCATCTCCAGTGAGGCAAGCAGCGTTGACTGACCGGCCGGGATATTCTGCCGCTTGAACAGGCGCACCAGAAAGGCATAACTGCCAACGCCCCCGGCCGGTATCGACTGGCTGATCACAATAGCAACTAGCGCCGTCACCCAGAGGCGGATGATACTCAACTGGTAGCCCAACGATCCCAAGACCACCCGGAAGACCTGCGAACTGATCAGGTAGCTGGTCAGAATAATCCCAAATGCCAGGGCCAGCCAGGACCAGTTGGCCGTCTGCGCCAGGCGCAGAGCCTCGATCAGTTGTTCGCGGTTGATAAACGCCAGCACCAGAATAATCAGACTGAGGATCACGCTGGTGAGCAGTTGCCAGCGTCGTTGTTGCATCGGTGATCCTTTCTCAGGATGATGACTGTCCTGTTCTTTTTCCGAGGGCGTATTCTGGTGTCCTGTTCAGCGGGACATATGCGGCACTCCGCTTCTGTCGCTTGCCCTCAGCGGACACCAAAGCCGCTCGCCAGGCCCTCCGGCTCTTCCCAGTTGACCTCAACATTTTCCACGTGGGCCAGCGAAGGTCCACGGTGGCACCAGCTTATCAGTTGTTGTACCGCCGACTCTGATCCCTCAAAGACGGCCTCGACCCGGCCATCGCTCAGGTTGCGCACCCATCCCGCAACCCCGGCCTGCCGGGCTTCATTCTGGGTGGAAGCCCGAAAGTTAACCCCCTGGACGCGTCCCGCGATAAACACATGTGCGCGTGTTCGATCCATGCTTGCCCCTTCATCATATCGCTCTATTCCTACAGCAGGCGTTACGCGGTCATCCGCGTTTCGGCTAAGCAACTGTCCGGTTGGAACAGCCACCGCGTACGTGCTGCCTATGACTCAAGTATAGCGCAGCATACAGCCCGCTGCAAAATAGTCGCGCAAGGTGTATTGGCGGCTGTCATCGTTTCATCATCATCTGGTTATACGGCGGGTAAAGCCATTTGCTATACTGGCAGTCGATATAGCTACATACTGCCCGGCATGTTGGTTCGGGTAAGACCTGTCGGGGTAACGTTGTTCTTGTGCTGACCTATCGCTTGAACATTCCAGATGATGTCTCCACATCTGTTGTTCCGTACAGCACATATCCGCTTTTCCGGGCTATCTATCGCACTACCAGTATCAGCTTCTGCCACCAGAAAAATCATCAGAACCTGATATATTGAAAAAGGAGCTACCAATGACCATAAATAGTCAAACGTATGAAACACTGCAGGAGGAATGTACCCTGCTGCGCCGGCGCGTTGCCGAGTTGGAGCAGCAGGTGGCAAGCCAGGATGCAGAGACACGACTGTTTAAGGCGCTGGTGGAACTTTCTCCAATTGGTATCGGTGTGGCATCGCTCGATAGTACCATTGGCCCTGATACTCAACCCAGCGCTCCAGTCCGACTTCAAGATACGAAAGATGTTGTAGATCCGGGTTGTCAATCTGGGGTGTAACACCTTCGGCTGTCCATTCATAGCGCCGGCTGGTGCGCAGCATTCCACTCGCGTCCGGCTCATTGGCAAAAATATAGCTGCGACTGACATTGGTGGCCTGTCCCAGTTGTGCCGACACCGTCTGCATGCCATCGTCCAGGCTGACCCCACTCAGAAAGGTTTCGGCAGCCATGCCTACGGCTGTCAGTATCGCGTCATGCTGTTTGAGAACTGCCTCAGCGTGCTTGCGATCGGTGATCTCCAGCGAGATACCGCCCAGCGCCTCGATCTCTTCCTGATCATTACAGATTGGAAAGAGGGTTGTCAGGAAGGAGTGAACGCCATCCGGGAGCGTCACATACTGTTCGCTGGTAACGGGGTGTCGGCACTCCAGCGTCTCTTCGATCTGGGTATGATCTGGGTATGCCAGGATTGGGTAACCTCGGCGGGCAGGAGCTTATCCGCTGATTTCCCGACAATCGCTTCCGGCGTATAGCCAATGACCTGCGCTCCAACCTGGTTGATCATCAGGTAACATTCCTGCATATCCAGGGTATAGCAGGCGGCGGGAATGTTATCAAGAAACTGCGCCAGGAGGGTTTGACTCTGCCGGAGCGCACTGGTGCGTTCCACGACGCGCTGTTCGAGTTCGGCTTTCTGGTTGAGCATGGGGAGTGTCAGGGCATTTTGCGAGGGGGCGCGGCTTTTGGTATACTGCCTTTCTGGGAGGGAAATGGTCTGCATTGCCCTCCCCTTATCGTAGGATAGGAGCGGCATGCAAGATCAGAATCTCATTCGAAACTTTTCGATTATTGCGCATATTGATCACGGCAAAACGACGCTGTCGGATCGGCTGCTGGAGCTGACCGATACGATCAGCGCGCGCGAACGCCGGGAGCAACTGCTTGATGCGATGGACCTTGAACGGGAAAAAGGTATCACCATCAAGGCCAAGGCTGTGCGGATGAAATATACCGCTCAGGATGGGCAGACCTATACCTTCAACCTGATTGACTGTCCGGGGCATGTTGATTTTACCTATGAAGTCAGCCGGGCGCTGGCCGCCTGCGAGGGGGCGCTGCTGGTTGTCGATGCCGCCCAGGGAATCGAGGCGCAGACGCTGGCAAATGTCTATCTGGCGCTGGAGCATGATCTGACGATTATCCCGGTGATTAATAAAATCGACCTGCCGGGAGCCTACCCCGATATGGTGGCTCAGGATATTGAGGATGTGCTGGGCTTGCCTAGAGAGGATGTGATCAAAGCCTCGGCCAAGGAGGGTGTAGGCGTGCCGGAGATCCTGGAGGCAATCGTCCAGCGCGTTCCGCCGCCGCACGGTCAGCGGAACCAGCCGGCCCGCGCGCTGATCTTCGACTCGCACTATGATCCCTACAAGGGCGTGATTGCCTACGTGCGTGTGTTCGATGGCGTGTTTGATGCAGACTCGCGGGTGCAGTTCCTGGGTACCGGAGCCCAGGCCGATATCCTGGAGTTGGGGGCATTCCGTCCCGCTATGACGCCGCTGCAGGAACTGGCCGCCGGGAATGTCGGCTATATTGCGACGGGCCTCAAGTCGGTGGACGATTGTCAGGTGGGGGATACCGTCACTCTGGCAAATAATCCGGCCGGCGCGCCGCTGCCGGGATACCGCCCCGCCAAGCCGATGGTGTTTGCCGGGCTCTACCCGGTGGATAGCGATGCCTACACCGAGTTGCGCGAGGCGCTGGAGCGGCTCAAACTCAACGACGCTGCGCTCTCGTTCCTGCCGGAGAGCAGCGCGGCCCTGGGGTTTGGCTTTCGCTGCGGCTTTCTCGGTCTGCTGCATATGGAGATTGTCCGCGAGCGATTGGAGCGGGAGTATAATCTGGATCTGCTGATTACCGCGCCGAGTGTGGAGTACCAGGTGCTGCGTACTGACGGTGATATTATCACGATTGATAATCCCTCCGATATGCCGGAGGTTAGCCATATCGCCAGTATCGAGGAGCCGCTGGTACAGATTACGATCTTCGCGCCGGCACGCTACATCGGCACGATTATGGACCTGGTTACCGGCAAACGCGGCATCTTCGACACCATGGACTATCTCGACCCGCAGCGCGTCATGCTCAAGTATAAGATGCCGCTGGCCGAGATTGTGGTGGACTTTTATGATCAGCTCAAGAGTCGCACGCAGGGGTATGCCTCGCTTGACTATGCCATGGCCGGCTACCAGGAGGCCGATCTGGTGAAGCTCGATGTGCTGGTCAACGGCCAGCCGGTTGATGCGCTCTCCCTGATCGTGCATCGTGATTTTGCCTATCACCATGGCCGCGAACTGGTTGAGCGGCTGCGCAAGCTGATCCCGCGCCAGATGTTCGAGGTGCCGATCCAGGCGGCTATCGGGGGGCGCATTATCGCCCGCGAGACGGTCCGGGCGATGCGCAAGGATGTGTTGAGCAAATGTTACGGCGGCGATGTCTCGCGTAAGCGCAAGCTCCTGGATAAGCAGCGCGAAGGCAAGCGGCGCATGAAGA
The DNA here is from genome assembly GCA_034436755.1 of Chloroflexaceae bacterium. Classification (GTDB taxonomy): domain Bacteria; phylum Chloroflexota; class Chloroflexia; order Chloroflexales; family Chloroflexaceae; genus CAKZQX01. The sequence goes on from DAOTVB010000138.1 coordinate 42,461, forward strand.
TGGTTGGTAGCGTTGAGATTCCCCAGGAAGCATTTATGGCGATCCTGTCCCTGGGCGAGAGTGAGTAGTTGCGCAGCAGGGTTACTGACCTGGCGGTGGACAATTGCCGGCTGTCGCCGGGTCAGAAGCGTGTTTCCAATATATCACATCCGATAGTCGTGTTCGATCCCGCTAACATTCCTCTTCTTTTTGTTCTCTGTTCTCTATACCTGGTGTTTCTGTTTTTTTGTGTTGAAATAGCATGGTGCAAACATGAGCGAATATAAACCGCTGGATCTACCACCCGAGCTGCAGGCCCGTCTCGACGCGGCGGGCGTCACCGACGAGGCCGGCCTGATGGCGGCGCTCCATGCCGACCCGCAGTTGCGCACCGATTTTCAGACCTTTGTTGCTGCGCATCAAGAAGAGATCTTCCAGGCCGTCTGGCATGAGTTTGTTATGGTCAACAATCTGGAGGAGTTACAAACCCTGGCGCAGCAGTCGCCCTTTGTGCTGGAGGCGGAGTTTCTCACCACCGTTGAGCAGGAGATTGAGCGGGCCGAAGAGTCCGGCCAGCCGGTTCTGGCGGATGGTCTGCGCCAGCGCCTTGCCGCGCTCCGCGAATTGCGGGGTAAGGTATCAACCGAGTTGCCCCCGCTGGCCCAGGCGCTGATGGACTTTATTCAGGCTCCCAGCGAAGCGGCCGCCCGCAGCATCTTTGCGGACAGGCGCAATCTGCTGCTGCCCGCTGAGGCCCAGCACGCCCTGGATACGCAGTTTCGTAGCGAAGATCCGGAGGTGCAGCAGCTTATCACCGACCGAAGCCGACTGTTGCAGGAACTGCGCGTCGTTGAACAACCACCCGCAGTTGAGCCGGCAGAAGCAACTGCTACCACCGAACAGCGGCGGGCAGCGTTACGCGCAGCGCTGGCCGCGGCGGAGGCCGATCTGCAACGCGACCTATCCGACGCGCCGCTGGACTACGCGATAGCCCAGAATAACCGGGCCGCCGCACTCTACCGGCTGGCCGCACTCCCCGACGAAGACCGGCATGTGCGGTTGCGCGACGCGCTTGCCGCCGCACGCGAGGCGTTTACACGCTTTGGGCAACTGCAGCACGAGGAGTATCGCAACAAGAGTCAGGATCTGCTGCTGCATATTCGTGGGGCCGCGGGGGATGATTTCGATACCATCTGGGCCGAACTTGGTACGGAGCCCTGTCCGGCCTGGCTGCGGGAAGGACAGATGCCCGAGGGGGAGTTTGACTCTCGCCTGGCGAATCTGCTGGTGGCCTTCCTCAACACGCACGAACTGCCGCAGATGCGGCAATTGCTCGAAGCCTATCCCGCGCTGCTGACGGACGCGGTTGATCCGGTTTTTGTGGTGCTTATGCAGCAGTATGCCGATGACGCGGCGGCGGTCAAAACGCTGCGAGATCGCCAGACGCTGTTGCAGACCTGCCGCGAGCAGGGGATGGAGCCGGTCTTCGCATCGCTGGCCCAGGTCAGTGGGAGCCTGGCGCAGGTGCAGCGTTTTGAGCAGGCGCTGAATAGCTTTATTGACCAGCGCAATGCAGCCGCCGGCAACCCGACGAATATTACCGGCTGGCAGCAGGCCGTGGCCGCAGGTGAGGCGCTGCTGCAACCGCCGCTTAGCGAGACGCCGGAACTGGATCTGCCGGCGCTCCAGGCTGAGGTCGCCCGTACCTACAACGAACTGGGCAACGCGCTGGATGGAGTGCAGGACCACCGCGCAGCGCTGACCGCTTATGAGCGGGCGATTGAACTCCAGCCCGATTTTGCCATGTGGCACCGCAACCGTGCCGGCATGCTGATCGAACTACGCCAACTGGATGCGGCTGCGGAGGCGATTACGCAGGCGCGCGTGCTGGAGCCGAATGTGCCGCGTTTGGGAGAGCTGGAAACTGAGTTAGCCCGCGCACGCGCCGGATAACCGCAACGGCGACCTGAAGGGGGATCTATGAGCGAGAAAACCGAGGAACTCATCGGGCAGACGATTGATGCGTTGCCCTGGCCGGATGATATTCCGATGCCGCCGACCGATCTGCCGTATGATGATGGAGAACCTATGGAATCGCCCTGGCATTATGGGAATGCCACGCTGCTGCTCTCCAGCTATGTGGCGTATCGGGGTGGTCGCCGTGATGATTACTACATTGGGGCGAATATGTTCATCTACTACAGCGCGGAGCAGGCGCGCAACCGGGACTACAAAGGACCGGATGTGTTCATCGTGAAAGGGGTGGACGGCACCCGTCCCCGTACCTCCTGGATGGTCTGGGACGAGGGCGGACACTACCCGAATGTCATCTTTGAACTGCTGTCGCCGAGTACGGAACAGGCCGACCTGGGCGCGAAAAAACGGATCTATGAGCAGGTGTTTCGCACGACGGAGTATTTCTGTGTCGCCCCGGAGGTTGAGCGGTTGTTCGGCTGGCGGCTCTCCAATGGTGTGTATAATCCGATTGTGCCGGACGAGCGTGGCCGGCTCTGGAGTGAGGAGGCGGGGCTCTGGCTGGGAGCGTGGCAGGGAACATTCCTCGCGCTGGAGCATACCTGGCTGCGTTTCTACACGGACGAGGGTAATTTAGTATTGACCGGCGAGGAGGCCGAGCGCCGGCGCGCCGAGACCGCCGAGCAGCAGTTGGCGACTGAACGGCAGCGGATCGCCGCACTGGAAGCCGAACTCCGGCGCTTGCGGGGCGAACCGCCCGCTTCAGATGAAGAGGAGTAGTTGCCAGGCTATGAGTTGCAAGACGGTCATGCTCATCGGGCTTGGTCCTGGCGATCCGGCGCTGCTCACCCGGGCTGCCGCCGATCAGTTGGAACACGCCCCGGTTGTGCTCACACCGGCACCGGACCACCCGGCACTCGCGCACCTGTCCCCGTCCCGGCTGCACGCTGTTCCCGCTCTTTCTCGTGCAGCAGTGGCAGAACAGTTAGCGACAGATGGTGCGGTCGTCTATGCGCTGCCCGGTCATCCGCATGATCATGTGCTGGTTGATGATCTGCGGCAGGCGGCTGCCATGCATGGCTGGGAAGTGCGGATCATTCCGGGTGTGAGCCTGGTTGATGCCTGCTGCGCGGCACTGGCGATCAGCGGGCGTAGTTCCGGTCTGCAGGTTGTGCAGGCGGCGACGCTGGTCCGTCCGGTTACGCTCGTCGAAGCTGCGGACTCTCCGGCCTGGTGTGAGATGCAGCAGATCGCTGTCTATGCGCCACCCCGGGTGCCCTACCCACTGACGCCAACCCGCCCGGCGCTGGTGCTGCTGACGGATGAACCGCACCTGCAGGCAACACTGCTCCAGCGCTATCCGGCTACTCACGCGGTACATCTGCTGTGGCTTGACCGGCAGGGGCAACCGGAGCGTGTGTGGAGCGGCACCCTGGCCGCTCTGGAGGAGCAGATCCTGGATGGCGCAACCGCGCTCTACCTGCCGCCGCTGGCTATTTCCACGGATTGGCGTGGCCTTGATGGGCTATCCTGGGTCGTTGCGCGCCTGCTTGGTCCCGATGGGTGCCCCTGGGACCGCAGGCAGACGCACCAGTCGCTACGGGCCGGGTTGTTGGAGGAGGCCCACGAGGTGCTGGAAGCCCTCGATGCCGGTGATATGCCCGCGCTAGCCGAGGAGTTGGGCGATCTGCTGCTCCAGGTGCTGGTCCATAGCGAGATGGCGCGCCAGGCGGGGCACTTTGACCTGGGCGATGTGCTGGAACAGATTAGCTCCAAACTTATTCGGCGGCATCCCCATGTCTTTGGCGATCCGGCCGTCGCAGCTATGGATACCGTGCTGCACACCTGGGAGCAGATCAAGGCGCAGGAGTTGGCCGCGAAGGGTCGCCGACGCAATAGTCTCCTCGACGGTATCCCGGTAGATCTGCCTGCGCTGGCTACGGCCCAGAAGATTGTCACCAAAGCGGCGCGGGTGGGCTTCGACTGGAGTGCGCTGCACGAGGTCTGGGAAAAGGTGCGTGAGGAGGTTAACGAACTGGAGCAGGTGCTCGCCGTGCCGCAGACCCTCTCACCGACCGAGCGGGCGCATCTTGCCGAGGAGTTGGGCGATCTGCTGTTTACCCTGGTCAACCTGGCCCGCTGGCTGGAACTGGATGCCGAGAGTGTGTTACGGGAGGCCAATGCCAAGTTTCGCCGTCGCTTTACCTATGTTGAACAGGCGGCGCAGCTCCAGGGCCGCGAAATGAGAGCGATGACAATTGCCGAGTTAGAAGAACTCTGGCAGCAGGCCAAACGGAAGGTGTACGCTGCCGATGGACGCGGCGAGGAACCGATAGCTTAATGGCTGGTGCCGCACCGCCGTACATCCACGCGAGGGAGGTGTGTATGTCCGGGCCAATTGCGATTTATCTGGAGGACATTGTCCAGATGCGTAAGCCGCATGCGTGTGGCGGCGATACCTGGCGCGTTGTCCGGGTGGGTGCCGATATTGGTATCCGCTGCCAGACGTGCAATCGCAAGGTGCTGCTCCCGCGCTCTGAGTTTGAGCGGCGGGTGAAACGCTTTGTGCAGCGGGGGCAACCGGAGTCTGAGCCCGATACATCAACTTCGGAGTTGCCATAACTTTGCTCCCTGAGTTATCATACAGAAAGAAGAAACGTTCTGCTGCATACGTAGCGCGAATGACTTCAGGGGGAATCCGAGAGGGGCACTGCTCCTCGCTATCTCCTCCGACGATCGGGGTGACCCCGTCAGAGGAGCATATGGACAGACATCAATGGTACAGCGCAGGTGGGTTTATAGCCTGCTGCGGTTCTTCCTGCTGCTGCTGGTCAGCCTGGGCATGCACACGGTTGCTACCGCCCGGCAGGAGCGCGGACCAATTTATACGGTAGAGGTGCAGGGCACCGTTACCAACGTGACAATCAATTTTCTGGAGCGGGCACTACGCGAGGCCGAAGCCAGTAATGCCACGGCGCTTATTATCCAGTTGAATAACCAGGGGACGGTGCTGCGTGCCGTGCGGCCCTTTGCCGGCGAACTGGCCGAGGCAGAGGTGCCGGTGGTGGTCTATGTTGCGCCCGCAGACACCGCAGCCGGGGCAGCCGGGGCATTCTTTTTGAGTGCAGCAGATATTGCTGCGATGGCACCCGACACAACGTTTGGCACGCCAACGCCACTGACGGAGGTAGATGCTCTGCTCACCGAGCAGACCCAGAATCTACTCTTCGATAGTGTGTCCCAGCAGTTGCGCGATTGGAACGCGGCCCAGGGGCGCAACACCGACTGGATTGATGAGGCGGTGCGTGCGGGAGTGTTGCTGACTAATGAGCAGGCTGCCGCGCTCAATCCCCCGGCCGTGGATATCGTTGCCGGCGATATGGACGAACTGCTGACCCTGCTTGAGGGCCGCGCGGTGGAACTGGAGAGTGGACAGCAGGTGCAGATACAAACGCTGGGTCGCGCGACCCGCTCGATCACGCCCAACCTCTGGGAACAGTTTCGCCTGCTCCTGGCCGATCCGACCGTGGCCTTTCTGCTGCTGGTGCTGGGGGCGATTGCGGTGTATACCGAACTGGTTAACCCCGGCGTTGGGGTGTTTGCCGGTATTGGGGTTGTGCTCCTGCTCGGTGCGCTGATCGGGTTTTTCTCGCTACCCGTGCGCTGGATCAGCGTCGCTGGTCTGCTCTTCGCGTTCTTTTTCATTCTGCTCGATGTCTATGTGCCGTCACACGGGGCGCTGACCGTGGTTGGCATCAGCGTGCTGCTGGTAAGTTCGCTGACCCTGATCGATACCACCCAGGCTCCCAATACCTTTGTGGCACTCTGGGCCATTCTGATGGTGGTTGTACTCACCGCGCTCTTTGCCGCAGCGGGTATCTGGATTGTATTTCATACCCGCAAGCGTCCCATCACCGGCGGGCAGGAAGGTCTGGTCGGTAAGCTGGCCGAGGTGCGCAAGCGGCTGGACCCCGACGGCATGGTCTTTGTGGATGGCGCGCTCTGGCGGGCGATCAGCGAGGATGGCGAGGTTGACACCGGGGAGTGGGTGCGCGTCACTGCGGTCTACAATTTACGTCTGGTAGTCCGGCGACTCGACAGTGAAGACGAAGCCGCACGGACACAAAGTGTTCATTCATGAGGAAGCTCGCATAGTGCGAGCCAGAGGAAAGAGGTCGAACCGTGAACGTATTCATTTTTGCGTGCGTGGCAACGCTGGCGTTCATTGCCCTGATGGTGCTACTCTCTGCAATTAAGATTGTACCGGAGTATGAGCGCGGCGTTATCTTTCGCCTGGGGCGGTTAATGGGGGCGCGTGGCCCGGGGCTGTTTTTTGTCATCCCGATGTTTGAGCGGATGATCCGCGTTGATCAACGTATCATTACGATGGATGTGCCGGTACAGGAAGTGATTACGCAGGACAACGTGACGATCAAGGTGAATGCGGTGCTCTACTTCCAGGTGCTGGATGCCAATGCTGCGGTCACTAATGTGATGGATTACATCCGCGCAACGATGCAGATTGCGCAGACAACCCTGCGCAGTGTGGTGGGACAGTTTGATCTTGATGCGCTGCTGTCACAACGTGATCTGATCAACCAGAAGTTGCAGCAGATCATCGACGAGCAGACCGAGCCCTGGGGTATCAAGGTGACGATTGTCGAGATTAAGGATGTGGAACTGCCCTCGACGATGCAACGGGCTATGGCGAAGCAGGCCGAGGCGGAACGGGAGAAGCGCGCCAAGATTATTCACGCTGAGGGTGAACTCCAGGCCTCCAAGTCGCTGGCAGCGGCGGCTGACGTGATGGCGCGTGAGCCGGTAACGTTGCAACTGCGCTATCTCCAGACCCTGACCGAGATCTCGGTCGAGAAGAATAGCACGATTATCTTCCCGCTGCCCATCGACACCCTCAAGCCATTTATGGATGGTCTCCGCGCGGCCGGCAACGGGAGTGCGGTTGCGTCCCCGCCGGCCCCCGCTGCGCCGGAGCGCCGTTCACCCTCACCAACAACGCAGCGACTGGAGTAGCGCGACGCGGGGTGCGAAAATGGCGTGACTGGCGTGGTTATCCCGCCAGTTGAAAAGTCGTAAGGATATCGCAACGGCGCGAAGCACCTGCTTCGCGCCGTTGTTCGTGACATCCCCAAACGATTAAACGATTGTGCAACCATTTCACTTCACGACCGACTATTGACACTCCGACTTTTTTTTGGCAGCAGGTTGCGAATGGTATTGATCAGATCTTCAATAAAAAAAGGTTTCGGAATGTAGGCTGTGATACCCGCTTCGTTGGCTTCACGCGCGAGTTTGGGATTGTCGTACGCTGTGATCAATACCATGGGCACATGCTCAAAACCCTGTTCGCGCAGGGTGGTGACAAGTTTCAGCCCATTCATACCGCGCAAGTTGTAATCGGCAAGAAGGAGATCGAAAGGTTGCTCGTTCCAAAGCTCCAGCCCCTCTTCGGCGTTGAAAACAAGGGTGAACTCGTGGGGCACATCCAATGATGACATTGCCATTTGGATGATCCGACCGATATGGTTATCGTCCTCGACGGCAAGAATTCGCAGAACCCGATGCTCGCTGTTTGTCTCCGATGACATAAATTGGTACTCCCTGGTATAGGTATGTCGAGCCCTGCTCAAGTTTGTAAGATGGACTCCTATCGTACCATACTGCACGGCTCATGCGCAATTAACACTTTGTTACATCAAGCAGAGCACAAATAGAGGACGACGGCGGTTTTGACAGGTTCTGCCGCGATTTCTATAATAGTTACAGACGTATTATTGTAGTGAAGATGTTGCAATCAGCCGTTGCTCCCGCCGGTTGATATTCGCGCACTGTGAAGGTAGCGGCTGTGGCAGAGCGAACAGAGATACTGCTGCTGGCTCTGCTGGTCCTGATACCAATGTGCCATCAAACCAGCAATCAACGAGAACGGGCGTAACCGGCGCAACGGCGGCACCTTCCCGTATATCATCTCTGCGTCCTCGGTGTTCGCTGTGGCGATGACAACACATCGGTATTACACGGGTGTGGTCCACATTCGATAACGCCGGGCCGGCACGTTGTTTGCTAAGACTCAGGAATGGTGTTGTGTTGCATGATCGCTATCTCGGCACGACACACCTGCCAGATAGAACGATGTATGCGTCGGTTTTCGGTTGGGATGCCACCGGAAAATTAACCGAAATCTGAAAGGAAAGTTGATTCGACTATACGATGCGCATGGCAGCCGTATTTGCCTGGCAAGTATGTGTAACGGTGTACGGTCTATCTGTGTCTTTCGCTAACGAGCACACCTTACGCGGTGGGTGTGCAAATGAGAGACGGACTTCTGTAAAAGCCGTCTTCGCCGGCAGCAGCATGGTATGTTTTTCTTTTTCACTCTGCCGGAGGTGGGATTCCCTTCTGGGTTCGTGGCCGTGTAATGTGTGTAACAATAGGTGAGTTACTGGAAACTTTCTTAAACCACTAGATGGGATTCGGTCGCATGAGTCGCATCAGATCACGTTCCGGGTCGTTGCTGCTTGGGTTGCTTGGTCTGTATCTGTTTGTGTATCCCTGGGGGATTCTCCTCATCGCGCTGGACCGCGTGCCGGTCTGGGGTACCTGGATGGGTGGCGCACTGTTGATTCTCCAGGGGACGATGATGGGGGTATGGCTGGCCGCCAACTATGGCCGGCGCGGCGCACTGTCGGCGCTGCTCATTCTGCTGATTGGATGGGCCGTCGAATATATTGGTGTCACCACGGGCTTTCCCTTCGGCGGCTATCAGTATACCGGGGTGCTCTGGCCTGAAATTGCCGATGCTGTCCCGCTGGCAATTCCCTTCGCCTGGCTGCTGGTGGTGCCCGCTGCAATCGGGGTGACAGATCGGTTGTTGGGTGCGAGAGCCGGATTGCCCCAACCATCACCGGGCGGTGGGTTGATGTTGCTGCCGGTTGCCGCATCGTTTGCTACTCTGCTGGATGTTACCATTGAGCCCGTTGCGGTGCATATCAACGGCTACTGGATCTGGGACAGCATGAGTGGCTACTATGGCGTGCCGCTCTCCAACTTTGCGGCCTGGTGGGTGACCAGTCTGTTGCTGGTTGCGATTGTGCTCTGGTTGCGGCAGGCCGCGCTACGGATCAATCAGCAGCGCGGCGTCGCACCGCTGCTGGTGTGGCTTCCGCTGCTGCTCTACCTGCTTAACCTGACGATGTTTGTGCTGGTGAACCTGGCGCATCGGCAGGTGGCGGCGGCGGCAATCGGCACGCTCATTCTGAGTTACCTGGCATTTGACCGGGTGGAACCGCTGCTGGTACGCTGGGTGCTGGGGATGGAGCAGAGCGACACGCAGCAGGGGGAGGCGTGAGCATGTCTGCCGACGCATTATGATTTTGGCTCCCGTCGTTGCCCGGTCAGCAGACCGAACAGGGGATCGAAGAAGCGATCGGTGCCCGGTCGTCCATGCAGCAGCAGGCCAAAACTGCCCATATCGTCGGCAATAATTGCGTCGCGCAGGGCATCGGCGCTGGCGGTCAACCGCGCGTTCACCTCCTCGGTCAGGGCTGCCACATTAACTGGAGCAGTGGCCCGGTGGCAGGGTCCAAAGCGGATAAATGCCTCCGGGCGCTGCTCACTGCGAAACTCGTAGCGCAGCGTAATCGGACAGAGCGTGGCGGCTCCCACGCGCCGGACGACATGCGCCACGCCGGGGTAGGTTGTAAGTGGCCGCCGGTCATTCGGGGTGATTTCGCCCTGGGGAAAGATGTAGAATACCTGATCGGGACGCTGCCGCAGCACCTGGCTGATATACTCCACCGAGCGCGCCGCCTCGCGGGGGTTGTGCCGATCAACCGAAAACGCCCCGCTCCAGGTCATAAACCGGTAGATCCGAAGCTGAAATTCCTCCATCATGAGGTAGCCCGCGAAGCGCTGCCGCAGCACCTCACGGTTGATCACAGCGGCCATATAGCCATCCCACCAGGAGGGATGGTTCATATAGCAGATCAGCGGTCCTTCGGCGCGGCGCGGCAGTCGCCCACAGATCTGCACCCGCACCCGGTCAAAGCTGTTCCAGAGCGCCGACCGCACAAGCAACCAGTACGTTATTAGGTCGCCCAGGTAGTTCTTGTTTGCCGGAATTGCCGGCCGGGTATGCGGCATAGCTCGTGCCAACTCCTTATCCTGATTTGTTGTCATAGCCATAGCGAAAATCGACGACGCAGAGATGATAAAGTTGATGGCAAACTCGTATCACATTATTTCCTGCAACCACGTTATGGCAGCGCATCGGGTAGATCCTGGCGTGCCAGCGCATACGCCTGACGTGCCAGGTCCGCTACGCGGTCAGGCGTTGTCGGTTCAACTGCCTGATCTTCGGTCAGTACGAGCTTGCCCGCCACGGTTATGTCCGCATCATCACAGAAGCGCCGGAGCAGGGCCATAGATGCCGGTTCAGGCGGTGTGCCGGGGCCAATCCCAACCAGTACCGCAATCTTGCCCCGCAGTTCCCCGGCGGCGGCCAGGTCGCCGGCATAGTCAAGCAGCGCCGCCAGCCGGAAGGGCAGGGTGGCCGTATGCAGTGGCGTCACAACCAGTAGCACCTCGGCGTCGCGCATATCCGCCAGCAGCGGATCGAGCAGGGGATCTTGCAGATGCTGATCCTGTTCCAGCAAGAGCACTTCGCCCAGATGCGCGGCCCGCTTGACCGGCGGCAGTTCCCACAGCATCGCTTCCAGCAGGATCAGCGCGGGATGCGCGGCCCGCGTGCTGCCACAGATACCCAGCGTGAAAATATAACCGTCGTGCATGAAAGTTTAGGGGTTAGGGGTTAAGGGTTAGGGGTTAGATCCAATACCTTTCAAATACGCTCGTGCAAAGTCGCAAAGGGCGTCAAGAACTGTAAAACCTCGGTGGCTTTGCGCGAGTCAATTCCGTCATATCTGAAAGATATTGAGGTTAGATCTGTACGTGTCGTCGTAATCTGTGTAACCCTTAACCGTTAACCCCTAACCGTTAACCCCTAACCGTTAACCCCTAACCGTTAATTGGATAGACAATGTTTGTCTTCTTCCAGTACCCACTGCTCAATCAGCGAGGGATAAACCTGTTCCGTGAGCAGCGTGCGGAAGCGCTCCTGCTTATCGCCCCGTTCGATCCAGCGCTTGAGCAGATCGCGTCCGGCGTGATAAGTAAAAACATAGGCCCGCCAGAGGGGTGCCTGAATAAAGCGCAGTTGCTGCCGCGCCTCGCGTTCGGTGCGCAGACCGTAGCGCATAATGTAGCGCACAACCTCCTCCGGGTCGGCGTTCTGCTCGTAGAGCAGCAGGGCCGCATTGCCGCTCAACGCACGTAGCAACCGGCGGGCCGCCGCGATGCGCCCTTCCTGTTCAGGGTCGCCCTTGATCGCGCCCAGCGGGTAGACTTCAGCGGCGGCCCAGGCTGCGGCCTCATCGCCAAAAATGACATCCGCTGCCAGGGTTGCAATACCCTCGGAGATAACACACTCCGGCGTGTTGATAAGCTGAATGGCCTGCTCGCCCCAACCGCGCTCGCGATAGAGGATCTGCTCTTTCAATGCATGCTCGGTATGGTGACCGGGGTATCCCTCGTGGCAGACCAGATCCAGCAGCGTGTCGGCACGCATCGGCAGATCGGTATTGATCTCAATGCGTGAGTGGGCATGCCCCAGGTACCAGTTGTAGCCGCTCCAGGGTTTATCCTGCACCAGATCAAACGTGACCGCTTCGCTGTCCGGCAGGGGGTAGCGCGCCTGAGTGCGCCTGCGAGCCTCCGTTGCGATCCGGTCAATCATCCGGCGGGCGGTGTCGGGGGCAACCTCAAACTGCTGCTTCCATGCTTCCATGCGTTCGGCGACCGGGCCACTGCCGGGCAGTGTCGCATCCAGGTCGGCAATAGCCTGCTCAAAGACGGTTTCCGGCGTCTGGACGGGCACAATGTCGAAGAGCAGTTGCACCTCATCACGGTAGGCCAGCGGCTCGCCGGCCAGTTTGCGTGCGGTTGTCTCCATCGCCCGCAGTTGCAGATCAAGGTAGGCTCCGCGCCGGGGCGGGTAGCCGGCATCGCCGTCGGCCTTTACCGCCTGCACCTGCCGGCGCAGCTCAGCAATCGCGGCGACCAGATCCTGCGGCGGACGGGGCGCAGCATCTTTCACCGCCTGGCGTAACTCGTCCGGGCCAACGTAGGCATCGACAAAGCCTTCGATATGCTGCTCCAGCGCAAAGGCCAGAGTGATATATTCACTGCTGATAGCATCAAGTTTCATAATAATTGACTCGTGAAAACGTGAGAACGCGATTAGACTCAGGTGAGTTCGACTTCCCGGGCGTAGGCGGCGAAGAAGCTATCGAGATGCGCGCGGGCCTCCTCCACGCTGCGGGACTGTTGCACCCGCCCGCGCAGAGCGGCACTCCCCGGCAGCCCGATCTGGAACTGGCCGATAAGCTGCTTAAGCTTGTTCAGCGCCAGTCGTTCGGGCATCGCCTCCAGGCACATCGTGAAGTAGCGCAGCAGCAGTTCGTACTTGTCGGCGGGCGTTGGCGCAAAGAGTGCTTCACCCCGGCGCAGTTGCGCAATCTGCAGGAAGATCCAGGGATTCTCCATCGCTCCCCGCCCGATCATCACCCCATCGACGCCGCTCGTGTATAACCGCCAGAGTGCATCGTGGGCATTTTTGACATCACCACTGCCAATCACCGGAATGCTGACATGCCGCTTGACCTCGGCTACCCGGCTCCAGTCGGCCTCGCCCGTGTAGCGCTGTTCCCGCGTGCGCGGATGCAGTGCCAGCGCGGCGATTCCGGCCTCCTCCGCGATTTTGGCCGTCTCGACATAATTAAGGCTCGTCTCATCCCAGCCGGCGCGAAACTTGAGCGTAATCGGAATGCTGACCGCCGCCCGCACCGCTTTGAGCACCCGCTGCATCTTCGGCAGGTCGCGTAGCAGCGACGCCCCATGGCCACCGCCCGTCACCTTGGGCGAGGGACAGCCACAGTTGATATCCAGGATGTCTGCGCCCAGTTGTTCAATGGTATGGGCCGCCCGCGCAACCATCTCCGGCTCGTTGCCGCTCAATTGCATTGTAAAGGGTCGCTCCTCCGGCAGATAGTCAAGCAGGCGATGGCGCTTGAGCAGTTTCGGGCTAACGCTGGCGGCATTGGTCATCTCGCTGCTGACCAGCCCACAACCGCCCAGACTCAACATCAGCCGCCGGAAGACGCTGTCGGTCACGCCGGCCATCGGTGCCAGGGTGATATTGGGCGCAATCGTGATATGTTTAACCTGATAGGATGTTGGTAACTGCTGAATTAGCGTTTGATCCAGTTGCATAACTCGCTTCACTCATAGAAAGAACAGACAAACAGAGAACAAGCGATCACTGTTTCTTGCGTTGCGGTTCCTACCCGATTTTAGATTATACCACAGGCGCTATCCTCAATCACACAAGTTATGTAGTCCCGAACCTGGAAGGAAATTTCGCCTCCGGCAGGGCGGTACCGGACATCCTTTTTGGAAAAAAAGTGGCTCGGAGAGCCACTTTTTCTCCAAAAAGATCGAAAAAGTACCACGCTGCCGCAGGCGAATCGGCCTTCCATCTGGTCAAACATCCGGCTTGAACGCCCACCGCGTAAGTCGTGTCAATCACGGGATTACACGGTGGGGATTTGGACCACGAACAATACGAGATATGCGAAAAACGCGCGATGCCGATGCTGCCATACGTTGCCTGTTCCCGCGTCTGGTCGGGAGTTTCGCCTTTGGCAGGGTCGATCAGCAAATTGCATTTGTACGACAAAGGATCGTAACTTTTACCGATCTCATACGGTAAATATCATGACGGCTCGTTTGAGTCCGTCTGGCATATCACTACAGCACCGGAGGTACACAATGAAGACAGTCAAAGGCACACTCAACTCCGTACAACTGATCGGTCGGCTGGGGCGTGACCCCGAAATGCGGTTTACCTCAACCGGCTCGGCGATCTGCCGGCTCAGCATTGCCACCAATCGTACCGTCGGCCGCAACAGCGATGGTTCGCGCGAGTACGCCACCGACTGGACCACTGTTGAGGCGTGGGATCGGCTGGCGGAG
>DAOTVB010000139.1:0-31892 GCA_034436755.1 Chloroflexaceae bacterium
CAAACACTCCTCTTGCAGGAGTTGCAGCGACCACACGAGCCCCCCCGCGATCTGACGCTACGCAGCCGGCGCGACTATCTGCGGGACCGCTGGCTGGCGGACATAACTGCCACACACATCCCCGCTGATGCGCCGGTTGCCGCATCGCTCTTTTTTACGCCGCGCCTGCTGCACCGCGAAACTCTTTTTCTGACCCGTTTTCCCGGCTATATGACCATTCCACCGGGGCAACCGGAGCGCAATCGCCAGGTGGTTGACTATGCTGTCACCGACGCCCTGTTTGACTATCGGGGTGACCTGGTCGCGTTTGAATACCCGGTGATTACGGCGTTCCTGCGCGATCCGAATTTTGGCCTGGTTGCCGCGCAGGATGGTCTGCTGCTGTTCCAGCGCGATGCGGCCCCGGCGCAAACGCTTGATCAGGAGCTGGCGCTGCTGCCGCATGCCGAACGTCCGCCGATTGCCTACTTTGATGACAAGATCGGGCTGCTGGCAGCCGAGCTGCAGGCGGTGGGCGACAGGCAATACCGGTTGCAGTGCGACTGGATTGCGCTAACCTCCCTGGCCGATGTTCCGCAGTTGATTGCCGTCAGCCGGCTTGTGGAGGTAGGGGATGCGCGCGTTGTGCATTTACCCACGCTGGCGCTACACCCGACGACGGATTGGAGCCGTGATCAGGTTGTGCGTGAGACATTCGAGTTCACCCTTCCGCCCGATATCCCGGCCGGAACCTACGAAATGCGGGTCGGCTGGTACGATACCGGGCATGCTATGGCGGCTCAGACTGGTGCCGCGAGTCGCGTTGGCACGGAAGAAGTGATCGCTACCATCACCGTTCCATAAATTCATAACTTGCACGACTTACGCGGTGGGCGTACAAATTGGACATGTGCTCCCACAACGGCAGTCTTCGCCTGCGGCAGCATGGTACTTTGTTTTCTTGTTCACAAAAAAATTCACGCTATGAATTTTTTTGTGAACAAGATCTGGTTTCTTCCGCCCGGCCGGAGGCGACAATCCCTTCCGGGTCAGTGACCGCGTAACTCGTGGAACTTACGCGGTACGATAAGCCCATTTCACCTGCGGCAGTATGTGTTTCTCTTCTCTCTTTGCCCAAACATGTTGCACAATGTGCAACATGTTTGTGAACGAAGCTGGTTTCTTCCGCCCGGCCGGAGATACTATATCCATACCAGATAAGTAACCGTGTAAGAGACTGTCTGAAACGGGTTGGTCATGGGGCTATGGCCCCGGAGCAGGAGTCCCGGCTTCAGCCGGTGTGTGGCCGGAACCGGCTGAAGCCGGGACTCCTGGGGCGCTGTCCGGTGTCTCAGGGCACCCAGCATGCCGTGTGACCGACGTGAATCATCTTTTCAGACAGTCTCGAAGACCTGTACTATTGCTATGCTCCGCTGGCATACAAATTGCTGCCCCGGTAGCAGGTCTATCCTCTCTACCAGGAGACCAGGAAGAGCGGCGCGGAGAATACCTTCTTTAAACTGGTCAACCGCGAGACGGCCCGCGAGCAGGGTGGAGCGTAGGACGTAGCACCGCATTCCAGGGAGCATCTATGGGCTTTGACGAAATTATCTCAGTTATCGGCAAGGGTGTCGATGCGGCCGGTGTCGGGCTGATTGTTGTGGGCCTCACCATTTTTACCGTACGCTTTCTGATGAAGTTGCGTGAGGGCGCCGGGGATGCCTACCAACATTATCGCCACGGCGTCGGGCGCGCGCTGCTCCTGGGCCTCGAGTTTCTGGTCGCCGCCGATATTATTCGCACCGTGGCAATTGATCCCAACTTCCGCAACGTTGGCGTCCTGGCACTGATTGTCCTCATCCGTACATTCCTGAGCTGGTCGCTTGAACTTGAACTGGAGGGCCACTGGCCCTGGCAATCTCCGCGCCGCGCGCGCTCATCCGACCGCACCTCGGATAAACCCCAACCATCTTCTGCCGATTGAACCCATGCAATCACAAGTCAGGCGGGTTCCGGCAGGATGCGCAAAAGTGCGTCCGCATCGCCCGACATACAGCATTGACACGCGTGCCCGGTGGCCTTACCATTACAGCAGCAATCCCCGCATACGCAGTCGTTGAGGAGCCATAGCTAGATGGTAAAGAACTACGCACAGGTGTATGAACGTGAACAGAACGAACAGCATCCAGCGTGCACACAAGATACGTCTGAACCCGACGCCTGAACAGGAACAGTATTTTCGGCAGGCAGCGGGCAATGCTCGGTTCGCCTGGAACTGGGCCGTGGCGCGGCTGCGCCAAGCTCGGAACGCGGGCGAGAAACTGCCGCTGGTGGGCGACCTGAAAGCAGCGTTTAACCGCATCAAGCGTGACCAGTTCCCGTTCGTCATGGAAACGACCAAGTGTGCGCCGGAACAGGCATTCGCTGACCTGCGGCAAGCGCTGGCAAACTATTTCAATGACGGCAAAAAGCGCAAAAACGGCAAGCGACGCAAGGATGGTAAACGGGTGGGCTTCCCGAAGTTCAAGTCCCGCAAGCGGGGCTATGGGTCGTTTTATCTGTCCAACGACAAGTTTACCGTTGATGGGCACGGAATACGCATCCCGAAGCTCGACTGGGTGAACATGACCGAGCCCCTGCGCTTCGCAGGCAAAATCATGAGTGCCCGGATCAGCGAACGGGCAGGGTACTGGTTTGTGAGCATCCAGGTGCAACTCCCAACATCGGAGCAGGCGGCACCGGAACGGGTGATCGGGGTAGACCTGGGGGGTGAACGCGCTGGCCGTCGACAGCGATGGCGAGGTGGTTGAAAACCAAAAGCACCTTACCGTTGCCCGACGGAAGCTGCGCCGCTTGAACCGCTGGCTGGCCCGCAAGCGCAAAGGTAGCAACAACTGGCACAAGGCCAGGCGCACGCTGGCACGATTGCATCTACGGATTGCGAACCTGCGGGCGGACGCCACGCACAAGCTGACCACCCGGTTGGCAGCAAAGGCCAGCACCATTGCCCTGGAAACGCTCAATGTCGTGGGCATGATGCAAAACCGGAAACTGGCCCGTGCAATTGCGGATGCGGCGTTCAGCGAAATGGTGCGGCAGCTTGGCTACAAGGCGCAGCAGGTGGTGCGGGTCGCCCCGTTCTATCCGTCCAGCAAAACCTGTCACACGTGTGGGGCCGTCAACCACGACCTGACGCTGGCAGACCGGGTGTGGGCATGTCCCGCGTGCGGGATCATCCTGGATCGAGATGTGAACGCCGCCCGGAACATTCGAGACGAGGGAATACGACTTGCTGGTGCCTGAGCACCAGCCGTCCCCGGCAGTGGCTACGTCGGGACGCAAAACACGCCTGTGGACTGCGTGTAAGACGCTCGCGTGAGAGCGCAGTGCAGGATGAAGCAGGAATTTCGGAAGTGAGCAAGGCGTACGTTTGCGTACATTTGAACACATAGAAAGTAGCAGGTTTCCATGCTCGACCTTGACCTGTCCACCGAGTTTGGCGCCCGGGTTGACCGTCGCCTGCGCGAAGAACGCATTATCTGGTTGACGACAATCGGGGCGGATAACACGCCGCAGCCCAGTCCGGTCTGGTTTCTCTGGGATGGTGCGCAGATCTTGATGTATAGCCAGCCGGATACGCCCAAGATTCGCAATATCGCCCGTAACCCCCGGATTGCTCTGAATTTCGATGGCGATGGCCGGGGCGGTAACATCGTTGTTATGACCGGGACGGCGCGGGTGGATACGAGCACACCACCGGCCAATCAGGTGGCGGACTATGTGACAAAATACCAGGAAGGCTTCAAGCGCATCCAGGTCACGCCGGATGGCTTTGCGCAGAGCTACGCGGTACCGATCCGGATCATCCCGCAGCGCGTGCGCGGGCATTAGCCGGAGCGGGCATCCCGATTTGTTGTCATAGCCACAGAGAACACCGAGGATGCAGAGATGTTGAACGGGAAGGTGCTGCCCTGCGCCTATTGCACCTATTCCGGCTTATTGCTGTTTTGCCGGCAACCTGGTATTAGATCTGGGATTTTCAATGGACGACACCTTCAATCCGAGCTACTACAACACGGTCGATCAGATCTACCATGCCCGCTGGGCGGTTGCCAAACTGGGGCGGCTGGCGCTGCTGCGCCGGTCGGTTGATCGGCTCTGGCCGCAGGGCCATCCCACCCGGCTGATCCAGGTCGCCGGAACCAGCGGCAAAGGCTCAACCTGCCGCTTCCTCGAGGCCGGCCTGGCCTGCCGGGGCAAGGCCGGCGCATTCCTGGGGCCGCATCTGTTTGACTATCGCGAGCGCTTTAGCATTGATGGATCTGCCGTCCCGCAGGATGCGGTGACGCAGGTCTGGGAGACGACCGTCAAGCCGCATCTGATCGAGCTGGCGCTGGAGAATGAGCAGCATCTGCCGACCTTCCACGAGGTGAATATTCTGATGGCGCTGGCCCTGTTCGATCAGCAGCAGGTGGACTGGGCCGCCATCGAAACCGGCGTGGGCGGGCGCTATGATCAGGCAACCGCGCTGGAGGTGGTAGCGACGGCGCTGACCAATGTCGGGCGCGATCATGAGCATCTGCTGGGGCCGTTACCGTGGCAGCGCGCCCTGGACAAAGCCGGCGTTGTGCGCCAGGGGGTGCCGCTCTTCAGCAGTGCCCAGGACGATACAACCCGGCAGATCCTCACGGCGATCTGCCGCGACCAGCATGCGCCGCTCCACACCATCGCTCAACCGGAGGTAGATCAGCTTGAGCAACTGATCGCGGCGGCGACGGAGCAGGCGCTGCCGCCGGAGGCACTGCTGACCTCGGAGCATCAGCGCTGGAATGCCGCCCTCAGCCTGGCAGTTCTCCGTACGCTCTTCCCGGAGATCGATCCGGCGCAGGTAATCAGCCGGATGCTGGCGGTGCGCTTTGTGGGCCGCTTCTGGCAGGTGGCGGAGGGCGTGTATGCCGATATTGCGCATAACCCGGAGAAACTCGCAGCCCTGACCGGCGAGCTGACCCAGAAGTTTGGCACAAGCGGGAAGATCTTCGTCGTGGGCGTCTCCGGGAAACGCTCGGCGGTGGCGAACCTCGCGCCGCTCGTGCCGGTGGCAAAAGCGATTATCGTAACCGGCGTGGCCTTCAAGGGCCAGGAGTTGCAACTGGTCAAACAAGAGGTCGAGAGCATCCGCGCCGATATCCCGGTGCTGTTTATTGCCGAGCCGCAGCAGGCCGTCACCGTCGCGCAGGCGATGCGGCATGATACCGATATTATCGTTCTGACCGGCTCAACCTACATGATCGACCAGTTGCTCAATCCCGACCCCTACCTGCAGACGATCAACGCCACCTGGGGCTGGCGCACCCGCCAGGATACCCCGGTCGCAGGGACGCTTCAGTTTACCCTGCCACGACCGCCGGAGCGGTAATGTGATGAACAGGTGTTACGCGGTGGGAGTTTGGACCACGAACAACACGAAATGGTCAAAAAACGCGAAACGGCCAATGCTGACACGCATTATGTGATCTCCTATCTGGCAATGGATATCGCCTCCAGCCGGGTGGCAGAGGACATCCTTGTTTTGAAAAAAGCACCATGCTGCCGCAGGTAAAATATGTCGCTATCAGGATTAAGAACCCGGTTTACATACGTATCCCGTAACACATGGTATTAAACAATATCCTCCAGCAGTATCAGCAGTTAGAACAGGCGCTCGCACAACTCTCCCGGTCGGCGCGCTTCGACCCCGGCGTCAACCTGCGCCTGGAGCGGGTCACGCATCTGTTGCAATTGCTGGGCAACCCGCACCAGCAGTTCCCGGCGATCCATATCGGCGGAACCTCCGGCAAGGGCACGACGGCGGTCATGGTCGCGGCAATGCTGACCGCCGCCGGCTACCGCACCGGGCTCTACCTCTCGCCCGCGCTGCAGATCCTGAACGAGTGCTACCAGATCAACGGCCGGATCGTCGCAACCAGTCGCCTGGCGGACCTGTTTGCGACAATGAACCCGGCGCTGGACGCAGTTGCTGCCACTAACCCGGCCGGCTCCCCGACCCCGTTTGAGGCGCAGGTGGCGCTGGCATTCCTGCTATTTCAGCGGGAGGGCGTCGCTGTCGCCGTGGTCGAGGTGGGACTGGGCGGCGCGCGGGATGCGACCAATGTGCTGCCCGCAACCGTCGCCGTGCTGACGAATGTCGGGCTGGATCACACGGCGATTCTGGGAGATACGGTTGCGGCGATTGCGCAGGAGAAAGCCGGCATTATCAAACCGGGCCAGCATGTGATCAGCGGCGTAGAACAACCCGAAGCTCGCCGGATTATCGCCGAGCGCTGCGCGGCGCAGGGGGCGCGGCTCTGGCAGGTGGGGCCGGATATCACCTGGCAATCCGCAGCGGCGGGAAAGTTTACGCTGCACCTGCCCACCCGCACCCTGAACGGCCTCCCGCCGGGAAAGCCTGATGCTGCCTACATTGCCAATGCTGCCTGTGCAGTGGCGGCAGTGGCGGCACTGCCCGGCTTCGCCCTGCCGGAGCAGGCGCTGCGCGATGGGTTGGCGACGGCACGACTACCCGGGCGGCTGGAGATCGTCCAGGAGTCGCCGACGGTCCTGCTGGATGGGGCGCACAACCCCGACAAACTGCGCACCGCCCTCCAGTTGATCGATACCAGCTATGCCGGCAAACAGTGCCTCCTGTTGCTGGCACTCAAGGCCGACAAAGATGTAGATGCGCTGCTGCCACCGCTGGTGGAGCGGGCCGATCAGGTGATTGTAACGGCCTTCCGGTCAAAACATGGCTGGGAGCCGCTAAAGCCGCAGGCCCTGGCAGACCTGGCGGCCGCGCATGCACCACAGCTTAACATCCGCATCGTCCCCGATCCGCTGGAGGCAATCAGGCTGGCGCTGAACACCGCCACACCCGACGATCTGGTCTGGGTCACCGGGTCGCTCTACCTGGTTGGTGATGTGCGGGAGCACTGGTACCCGGCGGCAAGGCTGCTGGCGGAGGCGGAGCAGGGGTGATGGTATCGTCCGCTTGCAGCTTCAGGATATTTTACACGACCCGGAGACTGTCTGAAAAGGTTTTTGTCACTCTGACAACGGGCGCGATCATAGCGCCACCCCGCTTGTCACATAGTATCCTTGCCCTCCTCCGGCAGGGTAGCGGCTACAGCGGACGCGCGACGCGGCGCACCGAGCCTCCAGTAGTTCAGATCCCACAGGTACAACACTGCGCCAACCCCTGGGAGTGATCGTCACGTCAAACATGGCCGCAGTCCGGGGCAGATCCGCCAGGGCGGCCGCTGCGGAGGCCATACCCCCAGAGACCATGGGTTGAACAAAGCGTGCGCCAGCGCGTCGGGATGCTCGTTGGACCAGGCCGGTGCCGGGGGCACTGGTGTGGGCGGGTGTGGACGGTAGCAGTCAACACTGCCCGCATTGCCCAGACAACCTGTGGTATGCTGATCACGGTGATGCACCTTTGTAACAAATAAGGAGACCATGGCTGTGAACCCATCCGTTGAAAATCTCCATACTGAGATAAAAGCATTGCACCAGCGCGTGGCTGAATTAGAAGCCCGGTTGACTGCCTGTGAGCAAGAAAAAGCCCGGTTGAGCCAGACGAGTGCCGGGCAGCAGGAACAGGCTGCTGCGCTTGAGCGCCGGCTTACCCTCTACCAGGCGCTAGCCCGGCATTTTCCCAATGGCACGGTGGCCCTCTTTGACCATGAGCTGCGGTTTCTAATTGCCGACGGCAGCCAGATGGCCGTGAGTGGCTTGACTGCGGCGGATATGGAGGGGCGGACCATCGGGGAGATTTTCGACCCGGAGACCTGCGCCATGCTTGAACCGGAGTACCGGGCGGTCCTCGCCGGCAACGCGACTATGTTTGAAGTCGCGCGGGGGGAGGCCCAGTATGAAGTGCATGCCATGCCCATCCGGGACGACCAGGACAATATTATTGCCGGGCTGGTGGTGACGCAGAATATTACAACACGCAAACAGATGGAAGCGGAGATCCGCGCAAGTGAGACCTGGTTTCGCCAACTGACCGAGTCACTCTTCGACGGATGGGCCATCTATGAGCAGGGCTACACAATCGAGGTTAATCAAAAGTTTGCCGCGATGCTTGGGTATGAGCGCGAGGAGTTGATTGGCACCTTCGTCCTCCAGATTGTCGCCCCCGAATCACATGAACTGGTCAAACATAATGCCCTGACCGGCTACGAACAGCCCTACCCGGCAACCCTGACGCGCAAGGATGGGACGACTTTCCCCGCCGAAATCCTGGGCAAAATGCGGGACTATCGCGGCCGCCGGGTGCGTATCACAACCATCCGCGATATTACTGAGCGCCGACGGCACGAGGAGGAGCAGCAGAAGCTGGTTGCGCTGATCGAAAATAGCTCTGAGTTTATTGGTATGTCTTCTTTTGAAGGTCAGGTGCTCTATCTCAACGAAGCGGGGCACAGGTTATCCGGGATTGCGCCGGACACAGACATCAAACGGATATCTGTAGCCGATTTTCTGCTGCCGGAAGTGCTGGCCGATTTTCAGGCGCGGGCGCTGGCAACGACGCTGGACCATGGACAGTGGACCGGGGAGGTACTCTTCCGCAATATGCAGACAGGTGATATTATTCCCATGCATCAAAGCATTTTTCTCATCAGAGATTCCTATACGGGTGAGCCAACTGCGCTGGGCACCACTGCGCGCGACCTGACAGAGCAGAAGCGGGCCGAGAATGAACGCGCAGCACTCCAGGAAGAGGTCATCGCGGCGCAGCGCCTGGCCTTGCGCGAACTCTCCACCCCACTGATCCCCATCTCCGACGAGGCTGTGGTCATGCCGCTGATCGGCGCGATTGACAGCGCACGCGTCCAGCAGATTATGGAGACCTTGCTGGAGGGCATTACCGCACACCAGGCCGATGTCGCCATCCTCGATATCACCGGGGTGCAAGTGGTTGATACCCAGGTGGCGGATGCACTGCTACGCACGGCGCTTGCGGTTAAACTGCTCGGCGCGCAGGTGGTCCTGACCGGCATCAGCCCGGTGATGGCGCAGACCCTGATTCACCTGGGAGCCGACCTGAGCATGATCGTGACCCGCAGTAATCTGCAGGAGGGCATCGCGTATGCGCTCAATGGGGAGTAGCGCAGTTCTGGATGGAGTGGACGCGCGGACGATCCGCTCTCAGGGGTAGACCTGCGTTCAGGTTGCGGATATATTGGCAAAAATTGCCAATACTGCTATACTTAGCTTATCTTCACAATGTTCGTAACCGAAAGGAGTTAACTGATGCGCTCCAAACCATCCACCCTGAACGTGAGTTTAAACCCCCACCTGGAGCAGTGGATAGCCGAGCAAGTTGCCTCCGGGTGGTACAACAACGCCAGCGAGGTCGTACGCGACGGGTTACGCCTGCTGCGGGCGCAGCAGCAGGAACGTGAAGCCCGGATACGCGACCTGCGGGCCGCCATTGCTGAAGGAGACGCGAGTAGTGCTACTGAGTGGGAAGGGGCCGAGGCAATCAAAGCGAAAGCCCGCGCCTATCACGCCGACCGCACAGAAGATCTACACCGCGAAAAGGTCTAGGCCATGCCGCGAATTATTCGCCGCGAACGCGCGCTCACAGATATCTTGGAACACTGGTCATACCTTGCTGTGCAAAGCGGTGAAGATCATGCGGATGCCTTCGTTATTCGCTTAGAAGAGCGGTTGCAGATACTTGCCAGGCATCCCTACAATGGCAGGTCGCGGGAGGAATTACGGCCTGGTTTACGCAGCGTGCCGCTGTTGCCATACCGATACGTGATTTTCTATTATCCGCTCGACGACGGTATTATCGTCTCGCGCATTCTATACGGCGGACGCGATATCGAAAATATATATGATGATGAAGGTAGTGCTGCTGGCGAATAAACACGCCTCACAAACGCTTTGCAAAGCAGGTTTATCTATGCCAGGACCGCTCCTGTACCGGCCCTGGCATTTTGTATGCGTCCAATCGCGTAGGCCGTATCAGGAAGCGCGCTTCACCCGATCTTTCGCCTGATCCGCCTGATCTGCCCTGATTCGGTTGAGCCAGCCGAGCAGCTTATTACTGAACACATCGGCGGCCTCGTCGAAGGGGCAGTGGCCGCTTTCGGGGACCATCTGAATCTCCGCCTGGGGAAACATGCGCTGCTTAAAGGCATGCGCAACCGACGGCGGGAGCGACCGATCATGCTCCCCCCAGAGCAGCAGCGTCGGCACCTGCACCGCGCCGGGCGAGATATCCAGGTAGCTGTTCATCAGCGCGCGCGTGACGGCCAGATACGAGCGGACCCCATCCCGGCGGCGGAGCGGCGCGCTAAACAACTCCACCAGTTCGTCGGTGACACACTCTTCCCGGTAGTAGGCCGAACGCAGGCTCTGGCGCACCCCCCACTCGTTAGCAAACACCCCGGCCAGCAGTTCTCCCAGCCCCGAGGTCTGTACCAACCCGAAGAAGGCCCGGTCAAACGCGGAGGGCTCACGGCCCGGTGGCAACCCGGCGCTGTTCACCAGCACCAATCCCTGGACCAACTCCGGGTAGTCATGTGCAACCTGCGCCGCCACCATGCCGCCCAGCGAGTGCCCCACAACCACGGCCGGGCCAGGTAAAACCTGACGCACGAACGCGGCAACCTGCCGGGACCAGAGCGCGCTGCCGGAGTGTTCACGCGGTTGGGCGGAGTAGCCAAAGCCGTACAGGTCCAGCGCGGCGACGGTGTGACTGCGGGACAGCGGTGGCAGCACGCGCCGCCAGTGCTCAATCAGCCCGCCATAGCCGTGGATAAACAGGATCGGCCGGCCATGCGTCGGCGTCGAGAGCCAGTAGCGCATCCGGCCCTGTTCGCCCTCCCGGTAGTGCTCGCTAATGTGTGGCTGAACATTCGTTTGTATATTCGTAGACAAGAGATTACTATCCTTTCCAATCTGGAAATCATTCCTCAACAGCCCAGCGTGCTGCGGTACCAGACCTCGACGCCCTTCTTCAGCGTGGCCGCCGGCAGACCGAAGGTCGGGACACCCAGCGGGTTGCCGATACCGTCGCCCGGTCCCAGGGAGACCAGTTCGCCCAGGCGTAGCGGCTGGTAACTGCGCGGAGCCTGGCCCATGCATTCTGCCAGGAGCGTACGGGCCAGATGTTCACCCTGGCGCATGGCAAAGCTCGCCGTGGCCGGTACAGTCCCGCGCAACGGATCGGGGATGCCGGCACAATCACCGGCCGCAAAGATCAGCGCCTGATCCTGCACCCGCAGATAACGGTCCACCTGCACCCGCCCGATGCGGTCGGTTGGGAAGCCCGACGTGGCCAGCAGTCCCGGCGCGCGAATGCCGCCCGCCCAGACGATGGTTCCGGCGTGCAGCACCCGATTTTCGGAGAGAAACAGCGTCTGCGCCGCGACCCGCTCAACACTGGTGCTGCGATAGAGATCGATGCCGCGCCGCGCCAGCACATATTCGGCATACTGCATGGACCACGCGCCAAACTGCCGGAGCAGCTTATCGCTACGCTCGATCAGGGCGATGCGTACCTCACTCGTTGGTAGCCCGGACTGGCTTGCGCGGGTCTCACACCAGGCAGCCAGTTCCCCGGCAAGCTGACAGCCGGTGTAGCCGCCCCCAACAATCGCAAATGTCAGCAACCGCTGCCGCGCTGCCGGATCATCCGTCCGGGCAGCTTCGGCAAACTGGGCCTGCACATGCGCACGCAACTGCAGTGCCTCGGCCTGACTGCGCAGGGGCAGGGTGTGTTCCCACGCACCGGGTATATCGCCATAATTCGTCTCCGCGCCCAGCGCGATGACCAACCGGTCATACCCGAGTGAGCGTCCATCTTCCAGATGCACCTGCCGCGCCAGCGGTTCAATCCGCGCGACGCGGCCCTGCTCCAACCGGGTCGCACACCGACTGAGCAGATCCGCCAGCGGCAGCGCCGTGTCGGACGGCTCCGCGCGAGTGGTCGCGGTCAGATGCAACTCTTGCACAATCTGGTGGTAGGGATTCTGGTCAAGCAGTGTCACCTGCACCGGCATTGCCTCTTTTGCAACAAGTTTATTGAGTTCGAGAATAACCCGCAGCCCGGCATATCCCGCACCCAGGATCAGAATCTGCATTGAAGTACCTTTCATTAACACGAGTTACACGGTTGACATGCAAACCGGACGTTTCATGCGATGGAAGCCCGCTTCGCCTGCGGCAGCATGGTACGTTTTTACCTTTCACCCTGCCGGAGGCAAAATCCGCCATTAATACTGATTGGTTGTCATCGCCACAGAGAGCACCGAGGACGCAGAGATGATGAACAGGAACGTGCCGCCGCTACACCCGTTGCACACATTTCCGTTGATTGCTGGTTTGATGGCAAACTGGTATAACGCGATCAAACATCCGGTCTGGTTCCCCATTGCGTAAGCCGGGTCATTAACTCTCGGCAATGGCATACGACGGTCGTATGCCCTGATCACGGATACCTCCCAGGCCAAGCGCGTAATCCCACATGGGCA
This sequence comes from Chloroflexaceae bacterium, assembly GCA_034436755.1. Classification (GTDB taxonomy): domain Bacteria; phylum Chloroflexota; class Chloroflexia; order Chloroflexales; family Chloroflexaceae; genus CAKZQX01. Next base: position 12,507 of record DAOTVB010000139.1, read on the forward strand.
GCGCCGCCGGATCGCCATACCAGGGCCGCCCATGGAGGCGGGTGTGGTAGAGCCCCGGTACAACCAGGTATTCTGCACCACGTAGCGCGGCACATAGCAGCGTGGTAATGCCGTCGCCCCAATCATGGGCATGCTCCGCTCCGGAGACCAGCGTATAGCTACGGCTTGCCATCCGTTCCCGCAACGTGCCGGCCGAATGCCCCTGGAGCGCCCGTCCCACCAGGGCAACATAATGCACATGCTGGTAAAAAGCGCCGGGATAGGTGCCATTGGTAAAGCCGACAACCCGCCGCGTCCAATGCTCCCGGCTCTGGTGGGGCGTACCCAGCGTAATCAGGCGCTCGACATAGCGATGACCGCCGTAGACCTGTCCGCGATAGGGTTGGTCGCCCAGGTAGATGCGGGCCGTTGTTCCGCCGACACTGTGGGCCAGGATCGTCACGCGGTCAACGCCGGTCAGTGCGCGCGCCTGTTGTACCGTTGCCTGCAGGCGGGCCACCGGAATGCGGAAATCCCAATCGCGGGTGAGCGCCCAGCGCGCCCGGCTGATCGGTGTGATAAACACCCGATAGTTGTAGGGCGGTGACTCCAGGGCGGCCACCAGTGCCGCAAAATCGGTCGGGGCCGTCAGGTAGCCCCCGATGATTACCAGTACAGGTCGTCTCATCTGCGTATCATTTTCTAGCAATTGTAGTAATTGATTTCGTTCCATATCGTACGTACGAATGTGCCTATTACTATTCTAACCTCACTCTCTGTGCTATACTGAAGCAAAAAGCCGACTTTCTTGCAAATTCGGCAAAATCCATACAATGGAGCATGGTATGATGAACAGACCGCATCCCGAAACCTTGCGGCACATCGAGATGTTCGAGAAGCTCACCGACGAAGAACTGCTCAAGGTGGTTGAATTATGCCGGGTCGAGCGTGTTCCCGCCGGCCAGATCATCTTTCACGAAGGTGAGGATGGTGATACGCTATTTCTGATCCAGCAGGGCTGCGTGCGCATCTCGCTCAATACGCGGGGCCCCGAAGATACATTCACTCCCGGGACGATTAATATGCTCTACGCGGGGCAGAGCTTTGGCGAGATGGTCTTGCTCGGCGGTGTCACCCGCTCGGCAACGGTCACCGCCGTTGATGACTGCGTTCTGCTGGTGCTCAAAGCATACGCGTTTGCCGCCCTCTGCGAAGCTAATCCACGTATCGGCTACCGCGTGATCTACAGTGTCGCCAGCGACCTGGCTTACAAGCTACGCTCTTCCAATCTGCTGCTACGCGGCAACATCCGCTGGCAGGGGAACGAGTTGAGCCGGCGTACGCGAAAGAACGACGATGCAGCAGCTTCTGATTGTTGACGACGAACCGGCCATTACGCAGGTCTTGCGCGAGCGCCTGGAGCGCGAGGGGTTTGGTGTGCATGCGGTGGCAACCGGCGAGGCGGCCCTGGCGGCGCTGGAAGCCGGCGCGTATGATCTGCTGCTGCTCGATGTGGGGCTGCCGGGAATGGATGGCTTTGAGGTGCTACGCCAGATGCGCGCCCGGGGCTATGATCTGCCGATCATTGTGCTGACGGCCCGCGATGAGGAGATCGACCGGGTGGTCGGGTTGGAACTAGGAGCCGACGACTATGTGGTCAAGCCATTTTCGCCACGCGAACTGGCCGCGCGGGTGCGCGCCCTGCTGCGGCGTACGGCTGAGGTTGCCCAACTCCGCGCACAACTCAAGCGGGATGCAACCGGGCCGGAGCAGGAGCTTCAGGTCGATATGGCGCGCCGCCAGGCGATCTTTCGGGGAGAGTTGCTGGACCTGCGCCCCCGGGAGTTCGATCTGCTGGCGCTGCTGGCAGCGCATCCGGGACAGGTATTCACCCGCGAGGCACTGCTACGGCAGGTGTGGGGCCACGAGGAGTTCGTAGACGCGCGGACGGTTGATGTGCATGTGCGCCGGGTCCGCGCCAAACTCGCGGCAATCGCCCCCGATGCCCAGATCATCCTGACCGAGTGGGGTGTCGGGTATAAATTGGTCATGAATTAACGGTTAGGGGTTAGGGGTTAACGGTTAGAAGTTGTTGTGGTTCAATAGGTTTTTAACCGTTAACCCCTAACCGTTAACCCCTAACCGTTAACCCCTAACCGCTAACCCCTAACCCCTAACCCCTACTCCAGTACTGCAATCGTAATCAACCGGTGGCTCATATCCACCAGCGCGCCATCGGCAATAACCCGATCTCCGATACAGGAAACCAGCGTGAGTTGCTCCCGGCCCTGCGGAAGGATATATTCGATCTGATTCGGGTTGACCCAGACCTGCTCCGCAATAACATAGTTATGGGCAGTTCCATCCGCCGTATGCACCACGATCCGATCACCAATCGACGCGGTATGCAAATGCTCGAACGGCGCGGGCACATCGGGGGTAGCCTGGAAGCGCGCCACATGGCCCCAGAACACTACATTCTCACCTTCGCCCGGCTCGGCGCTATAGATGTACCAGCCAACATCGTGCTGGGGCACAATCGGGATATTCTGGGCATCCAATCCAACCGGAATGAGTGGCTGATCTAAGCCGATGGTATCGATCTGCATCTGCACCGGCTCGCTGGGTTGAGCAACAACCCCCGTCGGCGTCGGCGCAGCGGTGGGGGCGGCAACTTCTTGATGCAGCAGCGGCAGATCCTCGGTAGACATGTCTGCCGAGAATGTCGGGGGGGACGCCGACACACTGGTCAACTCCAGCGTAGGAAGCGGCGTCGGCAAACTGGTTATGTCCAGTTGCGCAGATGACTCATTCTCGATTGTGGCTGCCTGCGTCACCACATAATATCCCACGATAAGCAGCGCCAGCAGCACAACCAGGAAACGTGGTTTCAAACGCATAAGCTACCTTTCCGCATACGAGCTTGCGTTTCTACCGTATCAAAAGTATTTGCCACACCGGTTACCCGGCCCGGGGCACGCTCAGTGCAGATCAGGCACAGAACGCCAGGGAGTATAGCACAACCGGCGCAGAGACGCTAATCTGATCGAGCTTACGCGGTGGGTATGCAAACCGGACGTTTCACCCGACGAAAGCCCGATTCGCCTGCGGCAGCATGGTACACTCCTGCCGGAGGCACTATCCATTGTCAAACACACGCGTTACGCGGTCCCTGACCTGGCAGAGCATTTCGCCTCCGGCAGGGCGGAAGATCTCTTTCTTTTTCACAAAAATGTTGCACTGCGTGCAACATTTTCGTGAAAAAGATCCGTAACGTCCCATGCTGCCGCAGGCGAAGACTGCCGTTGTGGGCGTACATGTCCGATTTATACGCCCACTGCGTAAGTCGTGTCAAACACAGGATCACGTAACGCATATCAGCGCTGGTCGTTTCGCGTTGTTCGTTCATTTCGCGGCTTTCGTGGTCCAAACTCCCACCGCATAACGCGTGTCAGATAAGAAAAGTATTATGCGGCGCAGGCAAAGACGGCTTTTCGTCTGATCAAACGTACGACTGGAACACCTACTGCACTCCATCGTGACAGGCACTGCTCTACGCTATGCTATAATGCGCTGTGTCATTCGTCGCGATTGGATGAGGGGTCTATGAGTCTTAAAGGGAAAGTTGCGATTATCACCGGAGCGTCGAGCGGTCTCGGGTACGCCGTTGCACATCTCTTTGCGCGAGAGGGCGCAGTCGTCGTTGCTAACGCTCGCCGTCGTGACCGCCTGGAGTGGTTGGTAGGCGATATTGCTGCAAATGGGGGGCAGGGGATCAGTATCCCGGCCGATGTCACCGATCCGGCCCAGGTGGAACATCTGATGGACCAGACGCTATCATTGCTGGGGCAGATCGACATTTTGATTAACAGTGTGGGGGCTGTGGTAAAAGTTGCCCCGGTGGAACAGTTTAATGATTCGGAGTGGAACACCATCTGGCAGACCAATATGAGTAGTGTGTTTTACACCTGTCGCGCGGTTGTTCCGCATATGAAAGGGCAGCGTTCGGGTACGATTATCAATGTTGGCTCGCGCGTGGGCAAGACGGCGGTGCCGAATATTGCGCCCTTCTGCGCGGCGAAGTTTGCGCTGACCGGGTTCTCCCAGTCACTGGCGCAGGAACTTCGGCCATTCAACATTTTTGTTACAACTGTTTTCCCGGGTATGATCAACACCAATATGCAGCCGTTCCGCCCCGCAGCCGAGGTGCGGCGACAACTGATGTCGGCGGACGATGTTGCGCAGGCGATTTTGTGGGCATGTTCCCTGCCACCGAGCGTGCGGGTGGATGAACTGCCGCTGATGTCGCGCCAGTTGGATATGTGAACCGGGCCGGTTCGTTCGGCAGCAGTGAGCCGCAAGCCGTTGTTGGGAAGGTGGTTCACCTGCTTGCCCACTGCTCGCTGCTGTACGGACGATAATCTACAGCCAACGGACGACACCTATGACCAATTCCAGTCTGCGCGACTGGTGGGAAGAACTGTTCCAGGTTCACGAGTTTGCGCACTACCAGGAGTATGCTGAAGATCTGACGCGCGGCGAGGTGGATTTTCTAGAACAGGCGCTCCCCCTGACCGGCGTCGAAACAATTCTGGATCTGGCGTGTGGCGGTGGGCGTCACGCGATTGAACTGGCCCGGCGTGGATATACCGTTGAGGGGATCGATACGGCTGCGCCGGTCATTGCCTATGCGCAGCAGCGGGCCCAGGAACGGGGGACGACCGCCCGCTTTGCCGTTGGCGATATGCGCACGTACGCCGAAGAGGAGCGGTTTGATGTTGTGCTGGTGATGAACAGCAGCATCGGCTTTTTTGATGATGCAACCAACCGCACGGTGCTGACAAACGCCGCCCGGGCGCTTGCTCCCGGTGGAAAGCTGCTGCTCCAGTGCCTGAACCCCTACCAGATTGCGACCTATCTCCAGACATTCCGCGCAGGCTGGTATCAACTCGGTCAGGGCTATGTTTTGCGGCAGTCCCACTTTGACCCGCGCAGTGCAACCCTGCTGATCGACTATCGCTACCTCGATCCGGCGCAGGGATTGGATGTGGCCCACCCCGGCGACCGCATTCGCCTCTATGGATTTCCCGAACTGACGGCGCTCCTGGAGCAGGTCGGCCTGCGCCCACACAGTGTCTTTGGCGATGCTCTGCTGCCGCCGGTTCCATTTGATGAGGAGAGCCAGTGGCAGGTTGTAGTTGCCCGCAAGGAGCTGCCGTCTGATGCGTCTGACGCCAGCGATGAGCCGGCCGATAGCCCGGCGGATGCGCCGGCCGCTAACCCGACGGCGGAAGATTCTGCAGCATAGCCGCATGCTGCCGGGTAGCGGACGTGCAGAAGCGCGTCTCTACCCGGCAACTGGCGCGGGGCTACCCGGCAATTTGCTCAACTGTTGCTGCAGCCTGAATGCGCTCCACATCGGGAAGATGCAGCAACCCGCCGCCAATCGTTAGCGCGTCGGCGGTGCCGCAGGCTACCCCCAGGCAGAGCGCCGCAGCGAGCGAGTCGCCCCGTAGCAGGCCCGTCACCAGTCCTGCCAGCAGCGAGTCGCCGCTGCCCACCGTGCTGACGATCTCTAACTGCGGCGGACGTACCAGGTACGCGCCTGCATCACCCAGGGCCAGCGCGCCCACCGCGCCCAGCGAGACCACAGCCAGCGCAATGCCGCGCGACCGTAACTCCTGCAGCGCCTGCAACGCCGTTTCATGGCACTCAATCGCTATTCCCAGGGCGGCGCTCAGTTCGGCTGCATTCACCTTCAGGCCAAAGGGCCGCGCGTTCAGTACCGCTTCTAATGCGCCACCGCTGGTATCCACAATTACCCGGCAACCGGCATCGGTCAGCATCTGCACCAGCGTCGCCATATTCGCGGGTGGCACATTCGGCGGCAGGCTACCGGAGATAGTCGCCAGCGTGACCTCTTCCGCCGCGAGGCTGCCAATTGTTGTCACAAAATTATGCCAGTCGTTCGCGCTGACGTTTGGCCCCTGTTCGTTTAGCACCGTGGCATCACCGCCTTGCGGATCGACCACCAGGACACAGGTACGCGTCTCGCCACTATGCCAGCTCCAGCGGCCCTTTAACCCCTCCTCGAATGCCAGCGCCGCAACCTGCTGACCCGTCCGCCCACCGAGCAGCGCACAGAGGCGTAGCGGTTGCCCCAGTTTGTGCGCGGCCCGGGCCACATTCATCCCTTTGCCGCCCGCTACGGCCAGCACCCGCTCGGCCCGGTGAACTGCGCCTAACCGCAGATTGGGTATGACCAGCGTGCGGTCCAGGGCCGGATTTGGTGTAATCGTAAGCAGCATAGAGTTGTCCCCTGGTATGTCTGATACCTATGTTTTACCTGACACGCGTTACGCGCTGGGGTCTGGACCACGAACACCACCACATGAGCGAACAACGCGAAACGAGCAGACATCCATCACACGATCCCGCGTCTGGCACGGAATATCGCCTCCGGCAAGACGGCAGAACCCAGAACTTTCCCACAAAAACCTTGCATTTTGTGCAAGGTTTTTGTGGGAAACAAAGCAGTACCATGTTGCTTGCAGGCGACGACGGTTTTCCTGAGAAGCCCTGTTTTATTTGAACGTCCGGTGCATAACTCGTGTAACTGAAAGTCTCAGTCATCTGTATTATAATCAAATTTGGCTAGTTGTGCCGCCAGTAGCAACCCTTCGTGCCGGTATGACCAAATAAAGAGACCAGGCAAAACAGCCCCTTCCGGCTGTCCTGCCTGGTTATCATCTTTCATTTTCAATCATCAAACCTTTGTTCCCAACCCGCCATTTTTAATCATCACACCTTTGTCCCCAACCCGCCGTTCTTAATCCGTAAACTTTTGTTCTCGGTTCTTTGTTCTTCGTTCTTCGTTCGATCAGGCTGCAATAGACCGCGCCTGCCACAACTCCTCGGCCTCGCTCAGCAACCAGGTGCGGTCCTGAACGCTCAACGCGCGTGCAGCCTGCTCACGCCATGCACTATACTCGTGCCAGGCCCACTGACCGGCCTGCGTATTAATCCAGCGAGGCGCCGTTGGAATGTACGTGATGTCGATGGTTGTCATTCTCTCCTCACTTGAGTTACTTACACTGTAGAACTTCTCTCTCCCGCGTGCATAACTATACCCTGGTGAGATGACAACCACCTGTAAGCTTTCACCCGGTCCAGTTACAAAAACCTCACCTGTAAAACTCTGGAGAAGAAGAGGGAAAAGAAGTGCAATGAAGAAGTAATAAAATGGTAAAAAGATTTACAGAGCAGGGAGGTATCCCGGGCTGTACCGCGCTGCTCAGCCTGCCTGACCGGCAGTGAGCAGCAAATCGGCGCACTTCTCGCCGCTGATCATCGCCGCGTTGATGCTGCTGGCCTCGGTAAACTCGGCGGCAAAATAGAGTCCCGGGAAGCCGCCGGCATTACCGGGCAAACCTGGGTGCATACCGGGCGGCTGGGCAAACTGGGCATACTCGATCCGGTAGAGCCGCAGCGGGGTGTAACTATCCAGGGCGCGCTGGGCCTGGGTATCGCCGCAGAACATGAGCCGCAGATCTGCCACTGCTCGCCTGAAAAACTCCTCATCATCAAGCGGTGGTATACCCGTCACCGTAGCACTGAGCAGGTGACGACCCGGCGGGGCGTACGTGGGTGCAACATTTGTCAGCAGTTGCGCATTGTTGACAAAGGCATCCCGTGCGGCGTTGAGCAGGAGCTTCTTGCCGCGATAGAGCTGACGGGTACCACCAAAGTAGAGCGTCACCGTCCGTACACGCCCCAGTGGCAGCGCCTCGATAACCGCTACCGGCAACTGCTCACAGAGCCGCCCGGCTTCAGGGGCCGGGGTTGCCAGCACCACCGCATCGGCGCGCAGTTCCGTGCCGTCGGTCCGGCGCACACCCGCAACCCGCCCCGCCTCAGTTAGCAGCGTAGCGACCCGCGTCCCCAGCCTGATGCGGTCACGCTGCTGCAGGGGGGCGGCCAGTTGCCGACTGATCTGCCCCATACCGCCTGCCGGTACCGTTGTGCCGCCATCGCTGAGCATTTTGTAGTTAAATTTGAAACATTTCGCGCTGGTCTGGAGGGAACGGTCAAGAAAAATGCCACCAAAGAATGGGCGGAAGAAGCGATCAATCGCCGCTGAACTGAAGCCACGCTGGCGCAAATAGGCCTGCGTAGAGAGATCCGGCCCATCCAGGACTTCGTCGATGGTTTGCGCATGCAGTTCCCGGGAGAGCAGCAGCGTTCGCAGTTTGTCGAGTGGGGTGACGGCCCGGCTTAATGCCGCCCCAATCGCTGCCCCGGGATGGCGGTCGCGCAGCGGATCGGTTAGCACGCTGCGCCGCCCGTCAGCGCAGATAATTGCGCCCGGATCGAAGGAGCGTAACTGCAGGGCCGCCAGATCAAGCTGACGCTGCGCGGCCGGATAGGCATCGAAGAGCACCTGGAAGCCCCGGTCAAAGGTGTAGCCGTCGGCATAGTCCGAGCGCACCCGCCCGCCGACACTCTCTTCGGCCTCCAGCAGCGTCACATTCTGTCCGGCCCGATCCAGTTGGCGCGCACAGGTCAGCCCCGCCACACCCCCACCGACAATCAATACATCCATGACAGCTTATTCCTCAAAGAACTGGGACACCCGCACGGCAAAGCCGGGCAGCACATCATCGCCGGGCAGGTCGTCCGTCTCGGCAAACTCGCGCACATCGGTCAGCGAACGGTAGGCGAAGACACTGCGCGTGTTGGGATTGACCACCCAGACCAGCCGCACCCCGATGGAGAAGTAGTCCCGCAACTTCTGCATAATCGCGCTCCAGCGGTCGTGGGGCGAAACCACCTCCACAATCAGGTCCGGGGCCACATCCAGGAAGCCGCTGGAGCTTTTCTGCGCATAGCGCTCGTTGGAGATAAACAGCACATCGGCGGCACGCACACGATCAGGATTGCGCCGGATGTAGATGCCGACTTCGCCCACGCGTACCTTGCCAAGTTTGCGAGCCCGTACAAACGGCCCGATTTCCATATCAATGGCATGTTCGATACCGCCATGGTCATCACCGGCTGGGGTCATGGTCACAATTCTCCCGTCGAGCAGTTCACACGGCCCGATATCGCCCATTGCGGCGAGTTCTTCGCCCGTGATCAGGTCAGTAGTCGTTGGGGTGCTGGTCATAGGATTATGCCTCTTCCTTACTATTCTACAACAGCTCCAGCGGCGCGGCGCGGCCAAAGATTCGCTCCGGGCCGCTGGTTGGTGCGGCCCAGCGCACAGCGTTGGCGATGATCTGCTGCACCTCGGAATGGTGATAGGTCGGGTAGGTCTCGTGGCCGGGGCGGAAGTAGAAGATCTTGCCCCGCCCGCGCTGATAACAACCGCCGCTGCGAAAGATCTCGCCGCCCTGAAACCAGCTTACCAGGACCAGCGTCTCCGGCGGTGGGATATCAAACGGCTCGCCATACATCTCTTCCTGTTCCAACTCGATATACGGCCCTAAACCCGCGACAATCGGGTGGCCGGGCGCAACTACCCAGAGGCGCTCCTTCTCGCCGGCCACCCGCCAGCGCAGGTTGCAACTGGTCCCCATGAGGCGGGTGAAGATCTTCGAGAAGTGCCCGGAGTGCAGCACAATCAGCCCCATGCCCGCCAGCACCCGGCGTTGCACCCGCTCCACCACTGCGTCGGCAACTTCGGCGTGAGCCTTATGGCCCCACCAGAGTAACACATCAGTCGCTGCCAGCACTGCCTCGGTCAGGCCATGCTCCGGCTCGTCAAGGGTGGCCGTCTGCACGGCGAACCCACGCCGGCGCAGACCGGCGGCAATAGTGCCATGCATGCCATCGGGATATATCGCAGCCACCTCGGGTTTATTGCGCTCGTGGCGATACTCGTTCCAGACCGTGACCCGTAGCGTCTCACTCACTGCGCGGCCCTCCTCCCAGATATAGCGCTCCTGCATGATTTACATGATACCAGATGGTTTATACTATGCATGTTGTCTAATCTATCCGTACGATGCAGAAGTTGCGCAGTGTCCGACAAACCAGGCATTTCATAAGATGAAAGATAGGGCTCGCCTGCGGCAGCGGCGAACGACACCTGTCTGTGGCGGACGGCGTAATTCCTGCGGGTGAAGGAGAATTTTGATGAGTCGCATATACAACTTCAATCCGGGACCGGCAACGTTGCCGCTGCCTGTGCTGGAACGGGTGCAGCAAGAACTGCTCGACTACCAGGGGCGCGGCATCTCTGTGCTGGAGATGAGCCACCGCTCCAAAGAGTATGAGGCGATGAACCAGGAGGCCGAGACGCGCATCAAGCACCTGCTGGGGCTGGGTGATGACTACCGCGTGCTGTTCCTGCAGGGCGGCGCAAGCACCCAGTTTGCCACGGTGCCAATGAACTTCCTCCCGCCCGGCGGTGTGGCTGACTACATCCTGACCGGCTCATGGTCAGAGAAGGCGCAGAAAGAGGCCCAGATTGTCGGGAAGCAACTGCAGCCCGGCGCAACCACACACGTCGCCGCCAGCACCCGTGAGGAGCAGTATCGTCGCGTTCCCCGCGCCGATGAGATCCGGTTGAGCGAACAGCCGGCATATGTGCATATCACCACCAATAACACGATCTATGGCACCCAGTGGCCGGAACTGCCCGACGTTGGTGATCGCCCGCTGGTCGCCGATATGAGCAGCGATATCCTGTCGCGCCCCATGGAGGCCCACAAGTTTGCGCTCTTCTATGCCGGCGCGCAGAAGAATATCGGTCCTGCCGGCGTCACGGTGGTGGTTATTCGCCAGAGCCTGCTGGAACAGACCGCCACGACCATCCCGACAATCCTGAGTTATGCCACCCATGCCAAAAACAACTCGCTCTACAACACCCCGCCCGCCTTTGCGGTCTACATGCTCAACCTGGTGCTGGGCTGGATCGCGGAGAACGGCGGACTGGCCGGTATCGGTGAGCGCAACCAGCAGAAGGCGCAGCAGATCTATGCGGCGATTGACCGGAATGCCGGCTTCTACCAGGGCCACGCCGCGCCCGATAGCCGCTCCCTGATGAATATTACGTTCCGGCTGGCAAACGAAGATCTGGAAAAGCAGTTTGTCAGTGAGGCGACCACCGCCGGGATGATCGGGCTGAAGGGCCACCGCTCGGTTGGCGGCATCCGCGCCTCGGTCTACAATGCCATGAGCCCCGAAGGTTGCGCCGCCCTGGTCGGATTTATGGAAGATTTCGCCAGAAAGAATGGATAACACGGTTTTAAGTCTTGACTTTGGCGGGACGAAACTCGCGGCCGGGCTGGTGCGTGTCGGCAGCGGCGCTGTCGTCGCAACAGCGCGCTGCCCAACCCCCGGCGATGCCCCGGCCGGTTATGCCGCCATGCTGGGGATGGCGCGTGATCTGCTGGCCCAATCCGCCGAGCCGGTGTGTGCCGTCGGTGTCAGCTTTGGCGGCCCGGTCGAAGTTAATGGGCGCACCGTACGCCGCTCGATGCATGTGCCTGGGTGGGAGGGCATGCCTCTGGCCGAACGGCTGGAGGGCGACCTGGCACTGCCCTGCGCCATCGCCAATGATGCTGACGCGGCCGCCCTGGCCGAGCAGCGCTACGGTGCCGGGCACGCGGTCACGCATCTGCTCTACCTGACGGTCAGCACGGGCATCGGCGGTGGCATTATCATCGACGGGAAGATCCATCGCGGCGCGCGGGCATGGGCCGGCGAGATCGGGCACCAGGTGCTTGACCCGGATGGCCCACCGTGCGATTGCGGGCGCAACGGCTGCCTGGAAGCACTGGCATCCGGACGGGCAGTTGCGCGCGCGGCGCAGGCAACCCTGGCCGGCACTGGTACGGCTGACTCTCGGTTGCGCCGGCATGCAACCATTACCGCACAGGATGTCACCGCAGCGGCAGCGGCCGGTGATCCGCTGGCGCAGGCGGTCTGGGGGACGGCCATGACCTGGCTGGGGATCGGTATCGCCAACGCCGCCAACCTCCTCAACCCGGCGCGCGTGATTATCGGTGGCGGGCTGACCAACGCGGGACCGCTGCTGTTCGATCCGGTGCGCCAGACGGTGGCCCGGCGCACGCTGGACCCCGACCTGGAAATTGTTCCGGCGGCCCTGGGGGAGCATGTCGGGTTGCTGGCAGGCGCGGCGGTCGCTCCGGCAGAGATGGTATAATGAATGACTATCTAACACGCGTTACGTGGTTACTGAACGGGAAGGGAACTTCGCCTGCGGCAGGGCGGAAAACTCTATTCTTTTTTGATGAATTTTGAAAAATATAGTCCAGATAGGTAATCTACTGGCGTCCCGGCTTATGAACGTTGAGAACATAGTCCGGATATGAATGACCGGGAGTCCCGGCTCTCGCCGGTTGGATACCTGTCGAGACAGGGTATACTGCCAGGAACGCCTGATCCGGCTGAAGCCGGGACTCCTGAGCGGCGATATCTGGATGAAACATTCAAACTTCACTGTAACGCCTGTTATTTATGAGAACCGACACGAAGCGATAGGGATAGCTGATGCCACGACTTGCCTTTGATGCCCAGATTACATTTGTGCCCACGACCGATCTTACGACCTGTGCCCACTTCTATGAGACGATTATGGTGCTGCCGATGGTCCTTGATCAGGAGACCTGCCGCATCTATCAGGTGACGGAGCAGAGCTACCTGGGGTTCTGCCAGAGTGATGATCCGCTGCCCTGGGATGACCGGGTGATCCTGACACTGGTCAGTGATGATGTGGATGGCTGGTATGCCCGCCTCAACACGCAGGGTGTTACCACGGACGGGCCGCCGCGTGAGAATCAGCAGTACCGCATCTACCACTTCTTTGCGCGCGATGCGAATGGCTACCGGCTGGAGTTTCAGCGCTTCCTGGACCCCTTCCCACCCGCGAGCCCACCGTTCCCCCCCGATGAAGAAACGCCTCCAGGCAGAGCCGCGTGAAAATCGTGATGCTCTCCAAGGCGCTGGTCTCCGGCGCATATCAGAAGAAGCTGGAGGAACTGGCGCGCCTGCCCGAGGTTGAACTGCTGGCGCTGGTGCCACCGGCCTGGCGTGAGCCCCGGGTCGGCACTATCCGGCTGGAGCGCCGGTTTACGCAGGGCTATCGCCTGGAGGTGCTACCGATCCTGTTCAACGGTCAGCACCATTTGCATTTCTATCCGGGCCTGCGGCGGGTGTTGCAGCGTGAACGGCCTGATCTGCTGCATATCGACGAGGAGTCGTTCAACCCGGCCACCTTCCTGGCACTGCGGGCCGGGCGGGCGGCCGGGGCGCGCTGCTGCTTCTACAACTATGCCAACAACGACCGCTACTACCCGCCGCCCTTCAACCTGTTTGAGCGCTACGCCTTCCGCCACGCGGTGTATGCGCTTGTCTGCAATCAGGAGGCCGCCCAGATTATTCGCCGCCATGGTTACGCCGGCCCGATTGCTGTGTTGCCACAGTTTGGTGTCGATCCGGAGCTTTTCCACCCGGCGGACGAAAAGCGCCACCCGGCCACCCAGTTTGTCGTCGGCTATGTCGGGCGACTGGTACCCGAAAAGGGCGTGCTGGATCTGGTCGAGGCACTGGCCGGGCTCCCGGAGCGGGTGCAGTTGCGGCTAGTTGGCGCGGGGGCGTTGCGCCCGCAGATCGAGCGCCGGGTAGACGAACTGGGCCTGCGCGGACGGGTTGAACTGCGCCCCGCCATCGCCAGCACCGACGTACCCACCACACTGCGCGAACTGGATGCGCTGGTGCTGCCCTCGCACACCATGCCCAACTGGAAAGAGCAGTTCGGGCGCATTCTGATCGAGGCGATGAGTTCCGGGGTGCCGGTGGTGGGCTCGTCTTCGGGGGAGATCCCGAATGTCATTGGTGATGCCGGGTTAGTCTTTCCCGAAAGGGACGTTATCGCGTTACGCGCCTGCCTGGATCGCCTGCTGCACGACGCGGCACTGTGGCAACGGTTGCGGGAGCAGGGACGCAACCGGGTGCTGGTCCACTACACCCAGGCTGCGCTGGCCCGCCGCTACTACGATATCTACCGCGCGATGCTGACCGCGGCATCCACCCGCCATCCACGATGATTTCCACAAGTTATCCACATATCGGGATAACAGTAACCGGATTGCAATGTTCAGGGCTTCCCGCAGGCCGCACCGGGCAAATTTCCCCGGCAGGGACGCACTTCCGCCAAAAGAAGTTTTCAGTAGGGACGCGCTTCTGCGCGTCCCCCGACAGTCTGATGGGCGGCACCTACCCGGTGCCGCGCACAAACACATTCGGCCAGGCTTTGAAGCGGGTAAAGAAAGTATCGCGCCGCACCTCCGCCCCATTCTCCAGAATAGAGCGGTAGACCACAATGTCACGCCCGCTGCGCGCCACATCGCTCTGGTAGACCGTACCGGAGGGGCGATTGGGATCATTGATATAGATCGGTGACCCGGGCGGGCTGACCTCATTGCTGATGTAAGGGCCATCGAGCACAACCTCACGGTCGGGGCGGGTACCATACAGGCTGACCGTCAGCACCTGGTTGATCTCGTCCACATAGGAATGCATCAGCAGCCAGTGCCCGGTGTCATTCACAAACTTGAGGTCATTTACGCCGGTGTAGATGGTTGCATCCATGCCCGCACCATCGCCATACGCACCAAAGGCGAAGCGGTCATACCAACTGATGTAGAAGGGATGAGCGTAGCGCTCGGTAATCGGCACCCCGGCCCAGAACGCCGCCCGAAAGACCGTCGTCGAGTTCTGGCAGACACCGCCGCCCCACTCCAGTTGCGTGCGGTTGCCGATAATGGCGTAGCCCTCCACAAAGCCGTTTGCGGCATCGACACTGCCCAGTTGGGTGTTAAACGAAAACTCGGCATCGGGCGGGATCAGCACGCCATCCATGCGCGCGGCCCCCGCCTTGATATTGGTAACGCGATACTGCGCCGACCCGGCAAAGCTGCTGCGCCCCTCGCCCACCAGTTCCACAATACCCAACTCGCCGATCTTGTCGGCGGTCACCTGCGGGTAGAGTTCCTCAAAGGGCAGCGCCAGCGTGCGCGTCGTCGGCGAACTCACGTGCAGCGTCTCGCTGATAACCTGCGTCGCGTCCTCCTGCTTGAGCCGCCAGCCCTGCCGGCCCTCCTGCACTACCTCTACTGCACCATTCGCAAAACGCAGACGCGGCTCAACACTGCCGCTGTCCACAATCTGGGCCAACCCTTCAACCGCCTCGGTCAACCGCTGCGGGTTCACCGCAACGCGTAGTTCCTCACCAACCGGCGACACCTCGATCAACTCGGCCAGACGGTCAGCTTCCCAGACCCAGCGCTCCTCATCGCGCGTCAGAACCAGCGGACTGCTGAGAAACTCGCCGGCCTCCTCCTGCGCCACCACCAGTGCCGCGTCGTCAATCGACGGCTCCAGCAGCCGGGTGCGCAGCGCAACCTCCTGCGGTGTCAGCGTCTGCAGGGCCAGCAGGATATCGTTGGCGGTGTCATCAATCAGCACCTGCCGCCCGGGCGCGCCGGGGGTGCCCAGGATGCGCCCTCCCGCCAGACTGAGCGCGGCATCACTCGGCGGCTGCTCCAGCGGCGCAGAAATTGAGTAGAGGTAATCCTGCAGGCGCTGCCGGTCGATCACCAGGCGGGGCGCGACATCAATGCCGGTGTGCCAGAGCATCCACTGCTCGCGCAGGCGGGTCAGGACATCGCCGCGCCGGCCCGGCTCCAGCGCGACGGCTGCGGCCTGGGTGGGATCAAACGTCACCCCCAGTTGCGCCAGCGTCGGCCGCCAGGTCTGGTCGCCATAGGTCAGCGTGAGCGGCTGCCGCAGAAACGCGACATAGCGCGCCGTCAACCCCTGCCCAATCACCGACTGGTTGGTCTCGGCGACGGAGATGCCCTGCACACTGACGCCGGGCATGGCCTGCCCCTGGTAGCGCAGTTGAACGGCAAAGGGCAAGATCAACAGGAATGCCACACAGACCAGCGCCAACTTGATGAGCAAGCGGGGGAGCGAAAACGGCTGCTGGGGCACACGGCGGGCATGGCGGCGGGGAACGGGACGCGGTTCCACCGCCGCCGGAGCTTCTGCGGCGGCATTCTCCGGGTTGCGTTCGCGGCGCGGGACCGCCCGGCGGCGCTGGGGACGTTCAGGACGTTCTACCCGTTCGGGACGTTCCGCGCGTTGGGGGCGTTCCGGACGGGGACGTGGGCGTATGATGGGCTCTTCCAGAAAATCGATCGACTCGGCAGTACCGCCCGTAGCGCGGCGGCGGCTAATCGGGCCATATTCCTGAAAATAGTCATTCAGTGGCATAGCGCATTCCACATATTTCTGATTAAAGTGGGTTCGGGCTATTTTACTGGCGCTATTGTACACTGCTTTCTAGCGCAATTCAAGCACAAACATTTGACATCTGGATGAATATTCGCTATAATCCTCGGTAGTTGCAATGCAGCGGGCCGTTAGCTCAATTGGCAGAGCAGCTGACTCTTAATCAGCGGGTTGTAGGTTCGATTCCTACACGGCTCACCAGAACAATGGTGACTCGTCTAAACAGGCGGGTCGCCGTTTTTGTTTCCAAACTCCTACTCCTGATCCCGCGTTGTTTTACTCTTGCATACCGTCAATAACAAGGGTTACGCGGTCGGTTCCAAACCAGGCAGATGCCTGGACAAGTGGCCCGCTTCGCCTGCGGCAGCATGGTACTCTTTTTTCTTTTTCACAAAAAAATTCACAACGTGAATTTTTTTGTGAAAAAGAACGAGAATTTTCCGCCCTGTCGGAGGCGATATCGACTTCCGGGGGAGGGACCGCGTAACTCGTGTCAATAATAACAGGATAGCGAGCTATGCCAGTTGTAGAGATCATTGCGGGCGCAGCAGCCCTCTGGGAAATGTTCGGCAAGGACATGTACACCGATGAGATGGAGGCGGGTCTCAAGAGGCGCTGGCAGCAGTTTGGCTGGAAGAAGGCCGCCGAAACCTATCTCGAACGGCTGTATGCGGAGCATTCGGTTATTCGTCCCCTCGGCAGTCCCGCGCCCATCGAACTGGACAAGGTGTTTACCGATGTCTACATCCTCTCGCAACCGAAAGCCCTCAAGCGCTTCGATATCCACAAGTTGCATGCCGACCCTGGACTGCTGGATAAGGATGCTGAACGGATTCCCGGCCTGGAACTGGTGCAGCGGGAGAGGCATGAGCGGTTGTTTATCCTGGGTGGCCCCGGCGCGGGCAAGACCACCTTCCTGAAATATCTGACGATCCAGGCGGCCAAAAATAAGATCCAGAAGGTGCCGATCTTTATTTCGCTCAAGCGCTGGGCCGACTCCGGGCTGACGCTGATGGACTACCTGGCACGCGAGTTTGAACTATGCAACTTTCCCGATGCCCGGTCTTTTATCACGTCTATTCTGGGCAAGGGCCGCGCACTGGTCTTGTTTGATGGCCTGGATGAGATTCCCCAGGCGGAGGAGCAGCAGCGCGATAAAGCGATTGGGGAGCTACGCGATTTTGCCCGCCAGTATTATGCCTCCCCCTGCCTGATCACCTGCCGGCGGGCGGCCGTGGAATACACATTTGAACAGTTCACCTATGTGGAACTGGCCGACTTTACGCCGGAGCAGATCCGGGATATGGTGACGAAGTGGTTTGTGGATGACCCAGAGAAAAGCGATCTCTTCTTTGCGGACTTCGACCGCAAGGAAAACCGGGGTGTGCGGGAACTGGCGCGCACGCCGCTGCTCCTCAGCCTGCTCTGTCTGGCATTTGAACAGAATGCCAGTTTTCCGCAGCGCCGGGTTGAGATATACCACAATGCGATTGAGGCGTTGCTGCGCAAATGGGATGCCACGCGCAATATTCGCCGTGACGAACTGGCGTACGCGGAACAGCTCTATAAACTGATGTCACCTGACCGCAAGCATCAGATGCTGGCGGAGGTAGCCATCAGGACATTTATTGCGGGTACCTATTTTATTGATCAGGAAACTTTGGAAGGGCGGTTGGTTGAGTATGTGCGCAAGCTACCCGGTATCGAGCCCACCGCCGATATTGACGGCCGGGTACTCCTGCGCGCGATTGAGGCCCAGCATGGCATTCTGGTGACACGGGCCGAGCGCGTCCACTCCTTTGCCCACCTCTCGTTTCAGGAATATTTTGCGGCAATGGCGATCAAAGAGGAGGCATCAGTCCATACCTTTGAGCAGTTGTTCCAGCAATTCCTGAGCGATAATCGCTGGCGCGAGGTGTTTCTGCTCACCGCCAGCGCGCTCAAGGAAGCGAGTCTCTTTCTGACAACGTTTCGTGTCGCCGTTGATGCTTTTATTGCGGACGACGAGACCCTGGTAGCAGTGGCGCACTGGGCAGATAGGCAGGCCCAGGCGGTACCCGTGATCGCCAGGAGTGACCAGGTTCGGCTGTACTGGAGTGCAGTGCTTGCCCGCGGCGACGCCATCGAGATCTTCTACCTCAGCGTTCTTTTCAGTCTCCGCGACCGCACCATCGGCAGCTCTAGTTCCCGCGCGATCGATATCGCCCGCAAAATAATAATCGAAATAGATAAGGATATTAAATTCGCTGGCGATTACACGATCGAAACCGGAAAAGACCTTGACACTCTTAGTCTAGAAAAAGCACGGAAACTCGCAAACAATTCCGCATTCTCCGGCATCAACTCAAAAGCAAAAGAATTCGCACGCGAAGTATGCATCGTACGCGACATTACCAACTATTGCGCTAACGACATTAGGCAGTATTACACTGAACTGATCCAGTTGATGTCTACTATGTACACGGTACAGATCGAGTTGCTGGAGCAGTTTATGGCCGAACCGGAGTATCCGCTCCTGTGCAACTACAGCCTGCCTCAACTTGTTCCCGATCTCGAGATACTTGTAGCGACGACACGCAGCAACCCGACTCCGGCGCTGGTGCAGGCGGTTACAGCATATCTGGCAGCCCTGGTCCGCTGGAGCCGGGGAAGCTGCTACCCGGGTCTGGACACGGCACTGGCGGCGCTGGTGGTACCGGCTGCCGCTGCGGATGATGCAGCGTGGGAGGTATTTGAGCAGCAGATTGCACAGTTGCCGGAGTATATCAACCATGTGATCGGCTGGGATCTTTCGGAGCAGCAGGCCAGACGGTTGGGGCAGTATTTTCAGGCGGTGAATCTGCTGGAGGACTGCCTGGATGTGGCCTATGCCGCCAACCGCGACGAGATCCGCGCCAGCCTGCTCTTGCCCCCAGGAGAATGGCAGCCCGGTGGTAGCGAGAGCAACTGGGGGTTGTGAGCGGGCAGGCAGTATGGGCATATTGGTATTTCCCGTGCCGACACCACCGTCCACGAATGGGACCACGAATACTCGAATGGGCATCTGCCCGATGGCCGGCACAGCCGCAACACCGAGGTTTGTAT
>DAOTVB010000140.1:0-2377 GCA_034436755.1 Chloroflexaceae bacterium
AGAGTGGGACCAGTGTACTATTTCTGATGTTTTGTGCAGTATGTTATAGTAGAGATACTTTGATAAACTGGTGGTTACTATTTCTACGAAAGGAGGTGAACGCGATGCGGTGGCTATCTATGCTGCTCTGTGCCCTCTCAGAGATGATCCAGCGTAAATTGTGGCGTCTCCGGGCTTGCATTCTTGCCCGTAGCCCCGCACAGGGCCTGACTGAGTATGGCCTGATCCTGGTTCTGATTATGGTTGTGTGTGTGGTTATTATCGGCACTACCGGCCAGACGATCAGTGAGGTCTGGTATGATAAGATTGTTCCGGCGTTTCCCTAACTGAACTTATTATTTTGTTGGCGTTACGCACGCAGAAGACACACGAGGTTGCCTCGTGTGTTTTCTTGTTGGGTCGGGGCAATGTATCTCACCGTTAACCTCTAAGAGACTGTCTGAAAAGATCATTCGCGTCGGTCACACGGCATACTGGGTGTCCTGCGACACCGGACAGCGCCCCAGGAGTCCCGGCTTCAGCCGGTTCCGGCCACACACCGGCTGAAGCCGGGACTCCCGCTCCGGGGCCGTAGGCCCATGACCAACCCTTTTCAGACAGTCTCTAACGCCTCTCTCTGCTACAACGCTCCCGGCCCGGCCAGCCAGGTGCGGGTCATATAGTCGCCCAGGGTGGTCATCAGGAGGCCCAGCCAGAGGAAGGCCGCCCCGGCGAAGACCCAGACCAACCGGCTGCTGAAGCGCACATGCATAAAGTAGAGCATGATCAGCAGCGCCTTGGCAATCGCAATGGTCAGCGCAATTATCAGGTTGAAGCTCCCCAGGGGTACCAGGTCGGCGACGACGGTCAGGATCAGCAACCCCATCAGCGCCGCAAAGACAATCAGGTTGGTCTTGAGCGGAACGATATGCTGGTTGATTTTGTCGGTCTGGTGTGCCATAAACTCTCCTCTTCTGTAACCACGAAGGCCACGAAGACCACGAAATAACTGTAGTGGATTGCGAGTAAGATTTTGGGTCATAGTCCGGATATAAAATGACCGGGAGTCCCGGCTTTAGCCGGTGGGATACCTGTCGGGACTGCGGTATCCTGCCGGGAACGCCTGATCTGGCTGAGAACGTTGAGAACATAGTCTGGATATGAAATGACCGGGAGTCCTGGCTTGAGCCGGTGGGATACCTGCTGGAGCTGCGGCATACTGCCGGGAACGCTCGATCCGGCTGAAGCCGGGACTCCAGTCCAGTGATGTCCGGATTACAATTTCAACGTTCATTCCGTGCAGAGTATGTCGCGTTCGGTTTCTCTGCAATCTTTGCGTCTGCGGTGAAGGTAAACCTCATTATCGCATTAGTTAATCAAGTACAGCAACGGGTAGAGAAAAACCCAGACCATATCCACAAAGTGCCAGTAGAGCCCGGTACCCTCGACCGGGGTGTAGTGGGCGGATGAAAACTTGCCGCGCCAGGCGAGAAAGGCGATCACCGCCACTACTCCCAGGCCAATCGTCATATGCACCGCATGCAGCCCGGTCATAAAAAAGTAGAAGACAAAGAAGAGTGCTACCTGCGCGGCATGCTCGCCGGTGTAGGTGAAGAAGATGCCGGGCACCAGCCCCTCCTGGTATTCGTGATAATATTCGTAACCCTTGATCCCCAGAAAGATCGTCCCAAACACGATGGTCAGGAGCAGGAACAGCACCAGCAACCTGCGCTGATCCAGTTGTGCTGCCCGCACCGCCAGCGCCATCATCAGACTGCTGACGAGCAGGATGCCGGTGTTAACGCTGCCCAGCAACAGGTCGGTATGGCTGCTACCCTCGGCAAAGGCGGCGGGGTAGAGGTAGCGGTAGACCGCGTAGGCCACAAACAGTCCCCCGAAGAACATCACCTCGGTGCCCAGAAAGAGCCACATCCCCAGGTACGATGTCTCATGCTGATGCTCCATGCTGTCGAACTGGTGCGCATGGGCAATCGGTGTCTCAGCCATGGCGCCCTCCCTGTGGAGTAAACTCTTCGGGATTCTCCGGCGAATACTGGTATGGTCCCACCGTGACGGTTGGCGTCTGTTCAAAGTTGTGTGTGATCGGTGGTGAACTGGTCTGCCACTCCAGCCCGGTCGCCTTCCAGGGATTGTCGTCGGCATTCTGCCCGTAGCGCAGCGACCAGGGCAGGTAGACAATCGGCAGCAGGTAGCCCACGGCCAGGATTGACGCGCCGGCGGTTGACAGCACATTCAGCGCCTGGAACTCGACCGGGTAGGCATGGTAGCGGCGGGGCATGCCCATATAACCGAGAATGTACTGCGGGAAAAAGGTCAGATTGAAGCCCAGGAAAAGTGTAAGCGCCGCCAGTTGACTGATCTTCTCCGGGTAGAGCTT
>DAOTVB010000141.1:0-35951 GCA_034436755.1 Chloroflexaceae bacterium
GGTGCTGCGGCACGTAGGGCGGGGGTGATGTCAAACATCGGTTCCAGGCTGGAGCGTGAAACCTGCTGCAACAACCAGTAAGGAAAATTCGAGCTAAAGAGCGCCTCATAGATCCAGATGGGAAGCGGGAATTTCTGCTCATCTGCGGTGAGGGGGGTATACGGTGCCGACGAGAGCAGCGCGAGTGCGCTGGTTCGTTCCGGGTAGCGCTGCGCAAACTGCAACGCCGGGGGCACGCCGCCCGACATCCCCAGAATAGCGACCTGCTCGATCTCCAGAGCATCCAGCAGATCGGCCAGGGCATCCGCCTGAGCCGCAGTGGAGGCGTCATCCGGCAATGGTGTGCGGAGATATCCGAAGCGCGAGGGGCTGATCCAGTGAAAGCCCGTGCCGCCGTAGGCCTGCGCAATCGCAACCCCCTGGTCATACCCGCCGCCCGCACCGTGAATCACCAGAACCGGCGGACCTGCGCCCCAGGTTGTGTACTCAATCGGACCGTGCCGGGTCTCGACGATCTGACTCCCCGCGGCCAGGCGGGCGCGGATCGCCCGCATGTCACGGGCGTAGGCAACGTAGGTTGCACCAGCCCCGATGAGCAGAACAACCGCAATGCCCAGGACGATCCTGCGGCAACCCCACGCGGGGCGTCCGGTGCGCCCACGTTGGGCCGTAACCGACCTGGCCGGAACCCGCTGAAACATCGCCATAAGCCTCCCTATGAGCGACAGCATTATATTGGGCCGAACGCAGGATGTCCGGCGACTCCTCGCTTCTCGCAGATGAGCATGCATCAAACCATCTTCTTACCAATTGGTATTCGCTCTCCTCTCGGTTGTAGTATATCATGCAGAGAAAAGAGAAATCGGTATGTGAAGGCATGACCACAATTTTTATCTTTTCTTATCTTTTTGACACAAGTTATGCGGCCATCAACCCGACACGGCGAAGTTTGGATCACGAAAGCCGCGAAGTAAGCGAAAAACGCGAAATGACCAGATGGGTTGGAACCGACCGCGTAACTCCTGTATTTGAGAATCCCTGTTGCGTAAGACGCAACAGGGATTCTCAAAAAGGCCACTGGTTGCTCTGCCGGGGACAAATGTTACCCAATCTCAGACACTACCGGCTGCTGTGGCAGTGGCATGCTTGCTGCCGGCATGGTCGCCTGTACCTGGGCCGTCAGCCGTTCGCGCAGGTAGAAGGTAATCATGTGGAAGATCATCGAGTGGAGCGGTTCGTTATGCTCGTAGGCGTCGGTCTCGGCGGTGATGCAGACATTTGCATCGCTGCGTAGCCGTCCGCCCGTCCCGCCGGTCAACCCGATCGTTGTGACACCCAGCGCAGCGGCCGCTTCGAGGGCAGCGACGATATTGGGCGAGTTGCCGGAACCGGAGATGGCAATCAGCAGATCGCCGGGGCGCGCCAGGTTGCGCAGTTGCTCGGCCAGCGCCTGCTCGTAGGTCGTATCGTTGCTCCAGGCCGTCAAGAGCGCCATGTTATCGACCAGCGAGACCACCCGAAAGCGCCGCGCCTGGCTGAAGCAGTCCGGATGCATAGTCGTCTTGCAGAGGTCGGCGGCGAAGTGGGCGGCCATTGACGCGCTGCCACCATTGCCACAGATGAAGATCGTTGCTTCCCGCTCGTGCGCATCCCAGATGATGTCCACGGCCTGGGCAATTGGTTCAATCGGCAGCGCCTGCATGTAGGCGCGATGGGCCGTCAGGTAGCGTTCCGCGTAATCCGTGAATGCTTCGGCGTGGGGGGCATTACCGTACGGAGCATAGTTCATTTCTTGCTGTCTCCTTGCACGTTGTCCGTCGGATAGCCGATGCAGGCCGACCAGGGCGTTGCGGGGCCGAACCGGCAGCCGGGCTATGTTACGGACATATCCATATGACACAACCTCGTCTTTCTCATGATGTCCGGAGCGGGCTGAAACCTGGCTGAACACATGGGGCGAATCGCGTGATTATATTGTTATATTTCCGCTCCGGTTCTGCGCAGGTGCTCCGACTATTTCATCAGCGGCATTCTGCGTTATAATAGCGGCGACCGGTTCAGCGTCAAGCGCTTCAAGCGAACGGGCTGATATTATGTCAAGCGACAATGCCATTCAGACCGAACATCTGACCAAACAGTTCAAGCAGCGCGTTGCCGTCGATGATGTGTCACTGGAAGTTCACCGTGGCGAGATCTTCGGCTTTCTGGGGCCGAACGGGGCCGGGAAAACGACCACGATTGCGATGCTGCTCGGCCTCATCCGTCCTACCCGCGGGCGGGCTATCGTGCTGGGCCACGATGTTCAGCAGGAGCCCGTGGCGGCATTGCGCCGGGTGGGTGCGATGATCGAGGCACCGGCGTTTTACCCCTACCTGAGCGGGCGGAATAACCTGCGTGTGCTGACTCGCGCCGCCGGTCTGCCCGATACGCGGATCGACGCGGTGCTGGAGATTGTCGAACTGCAAGCGCGTGCCCATGACCGCTTTCGGACCTACTCGCAGGGCATGAAACAGCGCCTGGCAATTGCCGCTACCCTGCTCGCCGAACCGGAGCTGATTATCCTCGACGAGCCAACCAATGGCCTGGACCCGGCAGGAACGGTTGAGCTACGGGCGCTGATCCGCACCCTGGCCGAGCAGGGGCAGACGATCTTTCTGTGCAGTCATCAGCTTCACGAGGTTGAACAGGTCTGCCGGCGGGTTGCTATTCTGAAGCAGGGACGTGTTCTGACACAGGGCTCCGTCGCCGAACTACTCCAGCAGCGCCATGGGGTGCAGGTACGGGTTGTCGCTGGCGCACCCCGTGCGCTGGAACTCCTACGCGCGGTACCCTGGATCGGCACAGTTGAGCAGCAGGGCGATCTACTGTTGATTAATGTTCCCGGTAGCCGCACCCCCGAAGTGAACGCACTCCTGGCCCGGCATGATATTCCCGTGGCCGAGATCCATACCCGTACCGAAAGCCTGGAGCAGTTCTTCCTGGAGATAACCGGAGAGTAGGGTTGCTGAATTTATTGCAAGCTGAGTGGATCAAACTGTCGCGGCGGCCGCTGGCATGGCTGCTGCTGATCATTTTTCTGCTGCTGCTGGCGCTGTTCCTGGGCATTATTTTCCTGGCGGTCGGCCTGAGCGACGGCGCATTTACCGGCGGAGAAGCGCGCATGCAGATTATTCCGCGCGAAGATCAGCTTGAGCAGTTCCGCCTGATGCTGCGGTTTCCGGGTATTTTTGGCACGGTTTTAAGCCAGATCAACAGCATCGGGGGCATTCTGGCGATTGTCCTGGCGGCCGGAGTGTTTGGTAGTGAATATAGTTGGGGCACCCTGCGCCTGCAACTGGCGCGCCAACCCCAACGCGGTCAGTATCTGGTTGCCAAAACGGTGGCGCTCCTGCTCTTCCTCTTGCTGGGCATCGCGCTGGCGATGGTCTGCGGGTCGCTGCTGGGCCTCTTCTTCGGGGCGGTGCTGGGCAACAGTGGCCAGGTCAGCGCCAGTGATCTGCTGCTGCTGCCCTGGCGGATGCTGCGCTCGCTCTACGTTATGTTGCCCTACGTTATGTTCACTGTCGCCTGCTGTGTTCTGGGACGTTCCGTTCTGGCGGGGGCGGTGGGCGGGTTTCTCTTCCTGGCCGCCGATATCAGTGTGGGCGCGTTCTCGTTCCTCACCAGTATGAGCGACACCCTGGCATTTATCTACAATCTGCTGGTGGTGCAGCAGAATATCAACACCCTGGTGGTGCTCAACAGCCAGAGCTACGGGCTCAACCCGGCGATTATCACGCGCAACCTCGATCTGACGGTTCTGCCGTCGCCGCTCCAGGCAGTGCTGGTTATCGCGGTATACAGCGGGAGTTTTTTTGCAATCGCCTACCGGCTGTTTGTGCGGCGGGATCTGACGGGCGCAAGCTAAGCTATCTGTCTCTCCCGGCAGGCATCCGCTAACATACCTCAGCGCTTATCAGCAAGTGGGGACGTTGTCGGCCATCACCACCCGGTTGCGCCCACTGTGTTTGGCCTGGTAGAGTGCCTGGTCGGCGGCTCTGACGAGCGCATCGGCGGTGGTGCCGTGTGCTGGGAAGATGGCGATACCAAGAGAGGCAGTAACCGTATCCAGGGTCTGTCCCTGATGTGCCGCGATCAGGGTCTGGATACCTGCACGAAGCTCCTCGGCACGGTGGCATGCATCTTCGGGTGATGCACCCGGCAGCACCAGGGTGAACTCTTCGCCCCCATAGCGGCAGACAATATCCTCGCTGCGGGTGTTGTGCCGCAAGAACGTACCCACCGCCCGCAGCAATGTATCGCCCGCAGCGTGCCCATACGTATCATTGATGCGCTTGAAGTGGTCAACATCAACCATAATGATGCCGATTGACTGGTTGCGCCGCGCGGCGCGTTGCAGCTCGCGCGGCAGCGTCTTATCCAGGTAACGCCGATTGTACAGCCCCGTGAGCGAATCCCGAATGGCTTGCTCCTGGAGCAGCACATTCGCCTGATGAAGCTGCTGCTCAAGTTGTTTGCGCTTGGTGATGTCCACGACAATACCAAGTATGTAGGCAATCTGCCCATCATCGTCATAGATGGCAGATACCGAGAGATCGGCCCAGAAAATGCTGCCATCCTTGCGAAAATAGCGCTTCTCAATCCGATAGCCCTGGATTTCGCCGCGCACAAGCTGCTGCATACATTCAACGGTTTCCGCCCGGTCGTCCGGATGGGTAAGCTCCAGGTTGGAGCGCTGCGCCAGTTCTTCCGGGGTATAGCCGAGTTGGGTTGCCCCGCGTGCATTGGCGATAATCGACTGACCGGCATTGTTTGTCAGGCCGATGCCCACCGCCGCATTATCGAAGATAGCCTGAAGCCGTTGCTCGCTCCTGCGCAGCGCTTCCTCGGCCTGCTTGATCTCGGTGATATCTTGCGACAGGAGCATGGCTGCGACAATCTCTCCCTGCTCGTTCATCATCGACACCGGGTTGAGCCGGTAAATGCGGTTGCCAAACCGTTGCTCAAGTTCCGGGGGGGCGGTGCCGGCGATGGTGGCCCGATAGATTGGCTCCATGATGGCGTAGGCGTCCGCAGAAAGACAGCCGGCTAGCGTTTTGCCTTCGAGCATGACAGGCTGTCGCCCCACCTCGGCCAGGCCTTGCCCCCGTGCCACCAGGAACCGCAGATCGTGATCGACCAGAAACACGGCGCTATTGGGGATATGGTCAACCAGGGAACGGAAGCGCGCCTCGCTCTCACGCAATGCTTGCTCGGCCTGCTTGCGCTCGGTAATGTCGAGGAAGGTAAGCTGAAATGCTATGGTGCCACGAAAATCAACCTGGGTGACATACACTTCCACCCAGCGGATCTGTCCCTGTTTGCATACAATCCGATGCTCATGGCGGTACGCATCAACGCCATTGTTCATGTAGGACTGCATGCGCTGCTGCACCGTCACGCGGTCGTCAGGATGCACCAGTAGCAACAGGGCGTCCGCCGACATCGCCTGCAATTCAGTAACGGTGTACCCGTGGATCATCTCAATGGCAGGATTGGCAAAGACCACGCGTCCCGCCTGGAGGATCATCAATCCCTGTAGGGAAAACTGGACCAGGTTATGATAGGCTTCTTCGGCCTGCTTGCGCTCGGTGATATCATGGGCAATACCCAGAATTTGCTGGGGTTGCCCATCGGCAGTGCGCGTGAACACCACCTCCCGACTGAGCAACCAGCGCCAGGTTCCTTCGCGGCTCCGCATCCGATATTCAAAGGTGAGGACGGCCCCTTCAGCCACCTGCGCCTGCAGTGTACGGTGTTCAGCAGCACGCGGCAGATCATCCGGGTGCAGCAACATCGGTATCACATCCTGATCCATTGCCTGCACTTCCTCAGGCGTGTATCCCAAGATGTCTGCCATCTGGCGGTTGCTATAGACATTGCGTTCGAGGATGAGATCATACACATACAAAATGCCCGGTATGGTCGCCGTCATCTGCTGGACAAACCGCTCACTCGCGCGCAGCGCCTCCTCGGCCTGCTTACGCTCGGTGATATCGATGGCAGCACCCCCGATATGGATGCTGCCATCGGCCTGCTGCACAGGAAATTTGGTCGTCAGAAAGACCTGAAGCCGGCCGTCTATGTCGGCTTGATCTTCAAAGATACAGGCTTCGCGTGTTGCCAATACCTGTTGATCCTGGGCCTGAAAATACGATGCCAACTCCGGCGACACCTGCTCACTGAATGGCCGGCCGATGACCTGCTCCGGGGGCCGGTTGAGGTGCCGGCAGTAGGTGCGATTGGCAAACACCACCTGCCCGTTCTCGTCGTGAATAAAGGCCGGGCCGGGCAAATATGTCATAAAGGTGGTAAATCGCTCCTCACTCGCACGCAACGCCTCCTCGGCCTGCTTGCGCTCGGTGATGTCAACAACAATGCCAAGGATATACGCAATCGCTCCATCATCGTCATAGACAGCAGACACCGAGAGATCGGCCCAGAAGATGCTGCCGTCCTTGCGAACACAGCGCTTCTCAATCCGGTAGCTCTGGATCTCGCCACGCACAAGCTGCTGCATGCATTCGACCGTTTCCGCCCGGTCGTCCGGGTAGGTGAGATCCAGATTGGAGCGCTGCGCCAGTTCTTCGGGGGTATAGCCAAGTTGTTGCGCTCCGCGTGCATTGGCGATAATCGACCGGCCCGCGTTATCGGTCAGACCAATGCCCACCGCCGCATTATCGAAGATGGCCTGGAGCCGCACCTGGCTAGCGTGCAGTTCTGCAGTGCGCTCCGCCACGCGCTGCTCAAGCTGAACGTTGAGCCGTTGCAATGCGACTCTGGACTCCTCGGCTGTCCGAAAGCTGCGCTGCAACCGATTGATGGTCAGCACAATCGCCGCGACGACCACGCCACTCACCAGCACCTGGGCCAGCCAGTGGATCGTCAGCGTTGCGGGCGTGAACATGCGCTCGACAATGGACAGCGGCAGCGGCAGCGTCGCGGTGGCAAAGCCCCAGTAGATTGTGCCAATCGAGAGCAATGCCAGCAACCCGACCAGCAGCGTACCGCGCAGATTCAGCAGCAGGGCGGCCAGCACCATCAGCAGCACAAAGTAGAGTCGTCCGCTGCCCACCAACCCACTGAGCACGAGCCAGAACACGGACACGCCATAGAGGAGGCCGAGCAGCAGCGTGGCACGGAGCGCAAAACCGAGCCGGGGGACGAAGGCAATTGCCCCCATGAGTACCAGAAGCGGCACATCCACCAGCAATCGCCAGAATTCCTGGAGCGAAAGCGCAATGATTATCGACGGGATCAGCATGAACAGACCGAACACAAAGAGAATCCGGGCCGTCAGCGTCAGCACGTCTGCGCGCCACTGGCGCAACGGGGGCGGCGGCGCGGCGTTACTGAACGGCGGGGAGGCGGCGTCCGCAAACTCCTGGTGCTGTGCTTGTTCGGCAATACGCGGGTGACGGGTGTCATCATCAATCATGGTCATGTCGCTCCCAAATGGTCTGTTCATTTCATTGTTGGTTCGTGGTCATCGCGTACGTGATAGTCTGTATTCCTTGCGCCCTGAGGCCGGGCGGACGCGCTGCTGTGCGTCCCTACCGATGAACATGCCGCCCGGAGCCTGAACCGCCGGCCTGGGAAGACGGACGCGCTGCTGCGCGTCCCTACCGAAAGGTCGGTATACCTGTCCCCTGTCCCCTGTCCCCTGTCCCCTGTCCCCTGTCCCCTGTCCCCTGTAGCCTGTAACCTGTAACCTACTCCCCCTCCCGGTACTGCTCCAACTCGTGCAGCACCTGATCCAGCCGGGCCTGGGTGGTCAGCAGTTGGCGGCGCATATGCATAATCACCTCAACCCCGGCCAGGTTGACGCCCAGTTCATCCACCAGGCGCTTGATAAAACAGATCTGCTCGATATCCGCCTCGCTGAAGAGCCGGATATTGCCGGGACTGCGCCGGGGTTGGATTAGCCCGCGCCGCTCGTACATGCGCAGGCTCTGCGCATGCAGCCCGGTGAGTTCCGCCGCAACACGAATGGTGTAGTGACGCTCTGCCATGGCCTGACTCCGCCTAACTGCGCATGGTACGCAGTTCCTCAAAGAGTTCGCGTTCACGCGATGAGAGGTTCGTCGGCAACTGGGCCTCGACCGTTACGTACAGATCGCCGCGCTGCTCTGTCTGGCGCAGCCGGGGCATACCCTGCCCACCCAGCCGGAAGACCCGGCCATTGGGCGTACCGGCGGGAATATTGAGCGTAAGCCGCTTGCCGTCAATCGTCGAGACCTGAATCTCGCCACCCAGCATCAGCGTGTAGAGATCGACGGGAGTCTGAACTTTGAGATTCTCGCCCTCGCGCTCAAAGCGCTGATGGGGCTGCAGGCGCACCAGCAGCAGTAGATCGCCCCGGCGTCCGCCACCGGCCCCCGGTCCACCCTCACCGGGAACGCGCACCTTCGTCCCGTTATCCGCCCCGACGGGGATCTTCACGGTGATGAAGCGGGGCGTGCCATCCGGGTTGGTAAACTGCACCCGGCGCTGGGTTCCGCTAAAGGCCTCTTCTAATGTTATGTCAACTGAATGTTCAATATCCTGTCCATCCATATGCATGCCAAATCCACCGGCCCCTGCCCCCGGTCCGGCTCCGCGCCGACGTGCTCCTGCGCCGCCGCCGAAGAAGGTCTCAAAGATATCCTGGAAATCAAAATTGGCGTTCCCGCCATATGCATTCCAGTCGAAGCCACCCGCGCCCCCCGGACCACCGGCACCGGCGGCCTGCTCATAGCGCTGCCAGTCGCGTCCGAAACGATCATACTTGGTCCGCTTATCCTTGTCGGACAGCACTTCGTAAGCTTCATTTATCTCCTTGAAGCGGGTCTCAGCCGCTTTATCGCCCGGGTTAATATCGGGATGGTATTTACGCGCAAGCTTGCGATAGGCCCGTTTGATCTCCTGCTCACCCGCGTTCCGGTCCACACCCAGTATCTCGTAGTAATCCTTATATGCCATTGCGCACAACTCCTCTATTTGGAAGTACATTTTTTCGTTTTCTGCGCTTTCAATAGTAGAACTTGAGTGTAATACTGTCAAGGTTACGTTGCGTCGTCGTGCGGACACAAAAAGCCGGCTGTACCATTGCGTACAGCCGGCATGCCTGTCACAGCACATCTGTTCGTACTACGAGACAGCGGCGAAGGGCGACTCCCAGGTGCGATCCCGCCGGAAAGGGGCATACGACGCCAGGTCACGGATCGTGCGCTGGATGCAGTCCCGTTCCAGGGGATCATCATAGGCATGCATCAACTGCCGGATTGGCTCAAGATACTCCCGGCGGGGCACATAGCTGTAGAACGGATCGCCCACGCCGATGCATGTTCCTACCCGCAAAATGCCATCTTCAGCCAGTTCATGCAGCGCCTGCATCACACTCCAGATATCGCGGCAGCAGCGTTCAGCCATTTTGTCCGGAGTTATCTCCAGACGAGGATTTTCAAAAAACATAAGCAGCAGTTGCAATTTGGTGGGGGTATCAATCGCCTGTTCGAGCAAATACTGGACGGTTGGGTCAATCATCGACGTTCTCCTTCACGAGATCCCCAATGATCTCTCAGCCGAGCTAAAGGACGCCATTCGTATGGGGCCTCATAGCACGGAGGCTGCCTCCTGCATCCTGGGAGGAAGCCGATGTCCGAACCCTTAAGCTAGCGAGAACCATTAGAAGGATATGCCACTACCTTTACCTCATAAACGATTGTTCATCTTTTTACAAGCTCTATTGATTATACAACAAACAGCGCCACCATGCCAAACAGTTTTTAATAGATTTTATATCCTTTGCCTATGTTCAAACCCTGGGCAACTCCGCTCGCCGTCAGCGTGGTCTTGCCGGACAGTTGCGGCGTGTGGTACTATCAGGCAAACAGATACCCTGACCGATTTACACGACAGTACAGGCCATGTTGCCATTAGTAGTTAGAGACTGTCTGAAACGGGTTGGTCATGAGGCTACGGCCCCGGAGCGGGAGTCCCGGCTTCAGCCGGTTCCGGCCACACACCGGCTGAAGCCGGGACTCCGGGGGCGCTGTCCGGTGTCGCAGGGCACCCAGCATGCCGTGTGACCGACGCGAATCATCTTTTCAGACAGTCTCTTAGAGAAGGAACAGCTATGTCTACAATCAGAGTCGCCGTTCTTGGCGCAACAGGCATGGTCGGGCAGCGCTTTGTGCAACTGCTCCAGGGACATCCCTGGTTTGAGCTTGCCGCGCTGACCGGGAGCGAGCGCAGTGCCGGGCGGACCTACGGCGAGTCCTGCCACTGGGTGCTGGACAGCGATATGCCGGCCCATCTGCGCGATATGCCGGTGCGCGGCAGCGAAGACCCGCTCGATGACATACCATTGATCTTCTCGGCGCTGCCCAGCAGTGCCGCCGGATCCATCGAAGAGCGTCTTGCCGCCGCCGGGCATATCGTCTGCTCGAACGCCAGCAACCATCGCATGCAACCGGACGTGCCCCTGCTAATCCCGGAGGTCAACCCGGAGCATCTGGGGTTGATCGAGACGCAGCGCAAGCGGCGCGGCTGGAGTGGCGCTATCGTGACCAACCCCAACTGCACCATTACCCCGCTGACGATGGCGCTCCACCCACTGCACAACGCCTTTGGCGTCAGCAAGGTGCTGATCGTCAGTATGCAGGCGCTCTCAGGTGCGGGCTATCCGGGCGTGTCCTCATATGACGCCGGGGATAATGTCATTCCATTCATCGGTGGCGAGGAACCCAAAGTCGAGTCGGAGCCGCAGAAGATCCTGGGGGTGCTGAATAACGAAGCAGTGACACCGGCCGGCTTCCTGACCTCGGCACACTGCAACCGCGTGCCGGTGCTGGAGGGTCATCTCGAATGCATCTCGATTGCGTTGGAGCGGCAGGCCGGCCTGGAGGAACTGATTGATGTTATGCGCCACTTCCGAGGGTTACCGCAGGAGTTGAACCTGCCCAGCGCACCACCCCAGCCGGTCATCGTCCGCGATGAGCCGGATCGTCCGCAGACGCGCCGCGACCGCGATGCCGGAAAGGGCATGGCAACGGTGGTGGGGCGGGTGCGGCACTGCCCGCTGCTGGTCTACAAGTTTGTGGTGCTGGCACACAACACCATCCGGGGCGCGGCCGGCGGCTCGCTGCTCAATGCCGAGTTGATGGTGGCGCAGGGAATTGTGCAGGCGTAGTTGCGTTATGTAAAGCGTGAGGTGTGAAGGCAATCGTTTCACGCCTCACGTCTCACATTTCATACTAATAGTCATGGCTCTACGAGCCACCAGGAAGCATGAAAATGAGCGGTCAGTACATGCGTGCTGAATACAGCCTATTTTCAGAGGAATTTGACATCAAAACAGCAATCAGCCGGAACGGGGGCAACGGGCGCAGCCGCGGCACATTCCTTTTTATCATCTCTGCGTCCTCTGTGTTCTCTGTGGCTATGACAACAAATTGGTATCACGTCTCACGTTTCATTCAGATCGCACGGCAGCGTCACCGTCACCGTCGTGCCCTGTCCCTCGCCTGCGGAGGTTACCTGCAGGTTGCCGCCACTCAGCCGCAAAATGCCGATTGAGAAATTCAACCCCAACCCCATCCCCTCCGGGTCGTTCTGCCCCTGCCTGAGCCGCAGGAACTTCTGGCCCAGTAACTCTAGCTTGTCCGGCGCAATTCCCCGCCCGTTATCCCGAACTGTGCAAATGATCTGCTGCTCCGTCGCGGTAAGCGTCACCTGCACGCTGCCGTCATCACGCACAGAGGTGGTGTAGCGGTAGGCATTCTCGAGGATATTGTGGACGACGCGGCGCAACCGACGCGGATCACATACGGCGCACAGTGGTGCATCGCTTCCTTCCACACTAAGTTCGCAGGTGGCAAGCGCAAAGCGGGGACGCATCTGCTCGACCACCTCCTGCACCAGTTGCCCCACATCGATCCGTTCCAGTTGCAGCACCAGACTATCGCTCTCCAGCAGTGCCGCGTCACGCAGTTCATCCAGCAAATCATACTGCCGGTAGAGCGCCTTTGCCACCCGTTCGTGCCCCTGCTGAATGGTGCTATGCTGATTGAAGGTGCTGTCCAGCTTGAGCCGCCAGACATCGAGCGCCGACTGCACCGCCTGCACGGTATGTTTCAAATCATGCACTACCGTGCGGACTGCATCGGTGCGCGCATGCATCAGTCGCTCAATCTCACTCTTGGCGGTCTGCACTTCATGCAGGGCCATCTGCAACTCGGCGGTGCACTGGTCTACCTGGGTTTCCAGCCAACGGTTGCGCGCGCGAATGCTGTGGGTACGCCAGCCGAAGACGCCCAACATGGCTGCAATCATGCTTATGATCACGGCAACTCGAAACCACCAGGCTTCCCACCAGGGTGGCCTGACCGTTAACCTGATCGTGGCTCCGGTGCGATTCCAGACCCCGGCGTTATTCGCCGCCCGTACATGCAATGTGTAGCTTCCTGCCGGGAGGGCCGTGTAGGTCGCAAACCAGCGGTCACTCGCCACCGCGTACCAGCGTGTATCATACCCTTCCAGCCGGTAGGCATACTGGTTTTTCGTCGGTGCGGCATAACTCAGTGCGGCAAACTCAAACATAATCGGCGTGTCCCGGTAGGAGAGGATGATTTCATCCGTGTGCTGCACCGCTGCGGGTAACGGACCGGCGGCGCTATCCACCGTAACTGGCTCGTTGAACAGAAGAAAATTGGTCAGCGTCACCCCAGAGCAGCCCTTCGCGGTCCTGATACAACGCGGTGATTGCATTATTGCTCATGCTGTTGGCGCGCTCCGGGTCGTAGCGGTGGGCAATAAAGTGTCCGGTCTCCGCATCCAGATGATTCAGGCCGCCATCGATGGTGCCCACCCAGAGTGTCCCGGACGTATCAATCAACACCTGCCAGACATCATCGCGGCTCAGGCTGCCCGGTGTATCCGCGTCGTGGCGATACCAGGTCGTGCGCCGGTTGACCGGATCAAACTGCGCCAGACCAGCCACTGTACCCACCCAGAGCATCCCGGCCGCATCTTCCACAATATCGTGAATGGGCATGTTGTCAAAGAAGTGGGTAAACCGGGCGCGCTCCGGGTCGAAGCGATTGAGGCCGGCATTGGTGCCCACCCAGAGCGTTCCGGCGCGGTCAATCAACAGAGTGTTGACAATATCGTCGCTCAGGCTATGGAAATTTCCCACCCTGTCGGAGGTGATATCCCCCGCCAAATACGGGATCGCCTGATACAGGTTAGCATTGGCCGTTTCGTGGTTTTCGCTCGTTTCGTGGTTTTCGTGATCCAAACGCCCACCGCGTAACGCCTGTCAAATAATCAGCATTGCATTTTTGCCTGTCTTCGTCTATAGTGGTTGATATACGATCATCAGCAAGCTATGAAATAAGGTTATGGCACCTGACCCCAATAAAAAGGGACTGGTTGCCGTGGGTGCGTACTTACGCCGACTGCGTACTCACCGGCAAATGACCCCAACCGTGACTGCGGCCAGTGTGGGCACCGATCCGTCGATGCTCAATCGGATTGAAAAGGGCAATATCGACACGCGCGGGTCGTTGCTGCTGGCACTAACTCAAGCTGTTGGCGGCAATGTGTCCGATGTACAGCGCCTGATGCATGACCACTATGCAACGGCGATAACCGGCGAGCAGCGGGCCAATGCCTGGATCGCCCTGGTTGAAATGCCGCCCACCCCGGATGAGGTGCAGCAGCTTACGCAGGCGCTCACCACGCTGGCGCAACCAGCGACTGCCCCTACGCTGTCCGATGAGGAACAGCGGCAGCGGCTGGCACTGCTACGCGCAACCCTGCGCGACCTGACGCCCCGTAGCGATGATCCCCCGGTTCATTCCTAGCCGGGGACACCCGCTTCGTCTGGTACCGCGTGGAGTTGCTGCCAGGCGGCCGCAATCTGCCCCACCAGATCAACCAGATCCACCGGCTTGGTGATCACCAGGTGACACACCTGATCATCCGGCCAGGTCTCACGTACGGTTTCCGGCTCGGAGCCGCTATACGAGACGCGTAGGGTCTGATTGGAGACATCGTAGCTGCGCAACCAGAGCGCACATGTTGTACCGGTATCCTCCGTCGCCAGATCGTGATCGATAATCACCACATCGGGCAGGGCAGACCGGGTGAGCCGGCGGCATGCCTGACGCATACTCGCCTTGATATCGACCAGGGCGGCCCCGGCCAGGCGTAATCCTTCGCTCAGATCAAACGCTACATCGGGATCATCCTCAACCACCAGAATTGATCGCCCGGCTAAGGGGGCTTCAATGGTATCCATGGCGCTGCCTCGGTGTCTATGGCGGATCCAGGGTCTGGCCGTTTTCCAAACGCATACTATTGTACCGCATAATTGATACCTGTGCCTGTCCACTCCACCACGCCGGGTATGACTCACGCTACTACCCTTTGACAAATTATCCGCCTCCTACTATGATGTGCTTTGCATATTTGCAATGCTTCAGTGCAGTGCTCCTATGCAACGCAAATATGTTCAGGAGAGGAGAAACGATTCGAGGTGTACCACCTGTTTGAAGAAGCCGATACCGGCATGTACCGTATCAGTGCGGGTAGCCGGTTGGCGAGCGAACAGGTTACAGTAGCGCCATCGGATACGAAAACACAGACAGGTTTACGGCTCTTCCTGCCGCTGGTGGCGCGGTAAATTCCCCCGGACGGGCATGAGTCTGATAGACCCGTGCCCGTCTCCCCTAATCCTCTGGACCGTCTTCCCCATGTTCTCCTGCGGCAATCGCCAACGCAATCGCCCCATTCGCGCGCAATCGTGCTACACTATAGGCAATGGGATAACTGCCAGGAGGAGATCAACGCAATGGAACAGCACATCGGAAGCTTCAAGGAGATCATCGCTGCTATCTTCGCTGTCCTCCTGCTTCTGATTTTGCTTGGCGTTGCAGGTTTACTGCTCGTCCAGCAGAATACGGCTCAGGTTTCTACAGCATCAGATCAGGTTGCCGCCGAAGTTGCCGCGGCCGACACAGCAACACCCCCGCCAGTTGCGCCGGTTACTCCTTCGGCGGCGGCAACTGCAACCGTC
Organism: Chloroflexaceae bacterium; assembly: GCA_034436755.1. Taxonomy (GTDB): domain Bacteria; phylum Chloroflexota; class Chloroflexia; order Chloroflexales; family Chloroflexaceae; genus CAKZQX01. The sequence continues at coordinate 15,101 of DAOTVB010000141.1, forward strand.
TTGCCAACGGCCAGCGCAACCCCCACGCCAACCACTACACCAACCACGCCGCCGACGCCAGTGTCACCAACGGAACCGGCCGTGCCACCCATTGATGATCCGCCCGTCGCCGAGGTGTTGAATATGGGCATCCTCCGCGATGCGCCTGATCTGACAACCTCCGCTGTGCGCGGCCAGGTCTGTCCGGGTGATCAGGTCGCAGTTGTGGGTGAAGAGCGTGCCGGCCAGGGGCGCTGGTATGAGATCGAGGTCACGGCTACCGGCGAGAATTGCGACCCGGAACGGGTGCCCGTGGCAACCAGCGGCTGGCTCGATAGCAGCCTGGTGTCGCCACCCTCCTACGCCGTCAGCGACTACCTTGCCGGCGAGATGATCGCGGTCATCTATCGGAATATCGCGGCGGCCAACGCTGAGGATATGGATGCATACATGGCGACTATTCATCCGGAGAGCCCTTTTTACAACAGCACCGAACGCACGATTTACTGGATGTTCCAGAACTATGATCTGGATTACCATCTGAGCGCCGTTGATCTGGAGAGCCAGTCCGATCAGGAAGTCCGGATCGCGTTTAAACTCTTTACACGTAAGCTACGCGGCCCCGAATTTCGGAATAATGAAATCACCGGTGTATTTATTCTCCAGCCCTACAATGGCACCTGGAAGATCTATGACCAGAATGTATTAGATATTGAGTATAAGGAAGAGTTGCGACCGCTCTAAAAACTATGACAGAATCAGAAACAACAATTGCGGCACTTACCGGCGATCGGGTGGTCTATCGTGACCTGCAGCCCTGCGATCCTGCGCTGCCGGGCCTGGCCGAACTACGGGATGCATTGGGCGTGCCACCCGCCATGCTGCCGCGCAAACGTGATGATGCATATGCGCGCGTGATCATGGCGCTCCTCAACCATGCCCAATCCAGTCGGGGTGCTGCCCCCCTGCAGATGCTGCTGGTTCTGGGTGACACCGAGAATGATCGCCAGATGGCGGCCCATCTGCGCACAGTCAGCCGGCTACCCGTGCTGGCCTTTATCGGCGTCGATCAGAACGATGTCCCGCCACAGATTATCTGGGAGGGTGATACCGCCGAGGCCACCCGCTGGGCTATGCTGGATGCCTGGCACGATCAGGTAAAGCAGCGCGGGCACATCGGCGCGACAGCGCTGGATTGGTCCCGGGTTGCACTGCTGATCGACATCGACAAGACGCTGCTTGGCCCGCGCGGGCGCGCCGATACGCCGATTAATGCGGCGCGTGCTGATGGCGCCTTTCTGGTAGCGCAAGAAGTTCTCGGTGTGGGCCGACCGGATCGTGCCGCTCCCCTCGACGAAACCGCCTTCCGGGAGTTGTATGCCACCCTCTGCCGTTCCGAATATCACAGCCTGACGCTCGACAACCAGGACTACACTGTGTTCGTAACGCTGCTTGTGGCAGGTGGCGCGCTCTCCCGGGATGAACTTCGGCAGGGGATGCAGGATGGCTCACTGGCTGACTTTACCACGCTACTCAAGGCGGTTGCGCCCCGGCTACCGGCAACCCTGCGCGACCTGCATGCCGCAGTTCAGGCTGCCAATGCTGCCGGCGATCCCACGCCCTTCAAAGCCTTCCGCCATGCAGAGTTTGCCGCTACGGTTGCACGCATGGCCGACGGTCGGTTGACCTTCTGCCGCGAGGTAGTCACCACAGCGCGTACACTGATCGAGCGCGGGGTGCTCTGTCTGGCCGCCTCCGATAAACCGTCCGAGGCATCCTATCCCACCCCGGAGCAGGCCGCAACTGGTCTGCGCCCCCTGCATCGTACACCTGCCCAGATCAGGTAATGAACACGCGTTACGCGGTGGATGTTCGGACCACCAACAACACGAAATGAGCGAACACCGCGAACCGGCCAATGCTGCCCTGGATCAGCCGTAGGGTGCGTTCTACGCACCAGCCGTAGGGTGCGTTCTACGCACCAGTGTCGTCGTGCCTGGTAGGAACCCGGATATCATCACCACCGCAGACCGCCGTAGGGTGCGTTCTACGCACCAGCCGTAGTTCTACGCACCCGCCGTAGGGTGCGTTCTACGCACCAGCGATAGCTGTGTCGTCGTGCCGCCTTCAGGCGGTTGGCAGCGCATCCCGAAGAACCAGTTCACAACCACTTTAGGATTGCTACAAGTCCTGTTACCTACACGCGTTACGCGGTTGCTCACCCAAAAGGAAATTTCGCCTCCGGCAGGGTGGAAGAGATCCTCTTTTTCACAAAAAAATTCACGTTGTGAATTTTATGGTCTCACCAATTGCCCGGCAGCACACGCGCTGCGCTGTGCTGCCCATCCTCCCGAAGTGCGGGCGAAGCAAGCATGTTTTCCGCCCACACAACAAGAATGCGGATGTGATTGCCGGCGCCATGCTTATGATCTGCTTGTGCTGTGGTTCTCTGATGATAATACCATAACTCATCGAAAGAGAAAATCCGAGCAATTGCCTGCGGGGTTTTTTACCAATCGTTATATAATATGGGGTATAGGCCAGCGATGTGGCACGCACCCGCATGACCGGGCATATACGTCTCACACGAACCCATACATACAGGGGGCACAGCATCATGACCGATCAGCCGACTATCGACACACTCCATCAGGAGAACCAGCACCTCCGTGAACGTCTGGCGGAATTGGAGCAGCGCGAAGCCCACTTCCGCGAGTTTGTCGAAAGAACCGACGATATGATCACGCAGGTTGATCATACGGGCTCCTTTACCTATGTCAATGCCACCACAGCACGGCTGTTTGGCCTCGCGCGTGAAGAATGTCTGGGGCGGTCGGCTTTCGAGTTTACTCACCCCGATGATCTGGAGATGACGCAGCAGGCGTTTATGGGCTGGGTGCAAAACCAGGAGCGCAGCGTTTCCTTTGAAAACCGCCAGATCAGCATTCACGGTGATGTCTACCTGATGCTCTGGTCGATTACGCTGCACTACGACGCCGATGGCAATCTGGCGTATGCCAATTCGATCTGCCGCAACACCAGCGAGATCAAACGCCTGGAAGCCGAACTGCGCGATGCGAACACCGAGTTTGAACGACGCATGGAGGAACAAACTGCTGCCCTGCGGCAGAATCAGGAGATGCTGCGCGCCATTGTCGACAACGCGCCGGTTGCAATTTCGGTCACTGACCTCGAAGGCCACTATACGGTGATGAACAGGTATATGCGCCAGACGTTTGACGTGACGGAAGCTCAGGTGCTCAACCAGCATTACCACGACATCCTTCCACCTGCCCTCATAGAACCCGTAGATGCGGCTGTGGAGCATGTCAAAGCCAACAACGCCACAGTCACCCAGGAATCGACGGTTGAACTCCCTGAAGGTGCGCGTTTCTACCAGACGAGCCTGTTTCCTATCAGCGACAACAGCGGTCGCATCGTCGCAGTTGGTGCTGTCGCCACCGATATCACCGAGCGCAAACAGGTGCTCGAAGCGCAGCGGCGACTGGTGGCGCTCATCGAAAACAGCACCGATTTTATTGGTATATCGTCGCTTGAAGGCCACGCGCAGTATGTTAACCAGGCTGGGCGCGCTATGATGGGACTGGATGGCCTTGAAGCTGTGCATCAGACCAATGTGCCCGAGTATTATGTTCCTGAAGACCGTGTGTGGATCGAACGTGACGTGCTGCCGCAGGTCTTCAGCACAGGTATCTGGAGTGGCGAGGTGCGTTTCAAGAACTTTGCGACGGGCGAGGTTATCCCAGTGCATCATACATTGTTTATCATTCGCGACCAGGACAGTAACGAGCCGATGGCAGTCGGCACTATTAGTCGCGACATCACCGAGCAGAAGCGACAGCAAGAAGAGTTGCACCTGGCCCGCTTTGCACTTGACGGGGCTGCCGATGAGGTATTCTGGATCGACTTCAATGGACAGATAATCTATGTGAATGAAGTAGCCTGCCGCAACCTGGGCTACACTCGCGAAGAATTACTGACCCTGCGTGTCCCCGATCTTGACCCTAATTTTTTACCTGAAGCCGTTCAGGAACTCTGGAATACCATAGTAGCACAGGGATTTATGACGGTAGAGACAGTTCATCTTCGCAAGGATAGCAGTACCTATCCGACAGAGGTGATGCTCAGTGTTTTTCAGTTTGACGATCAAAATCTCTTCTGTGCGTTTTCCCGCGACATTACCGAACGCAAGCAGCAAGAAGCCGAACGCGAAACCATGCAGCAGCAGATCATCGCTGCCCAACGTAACGCCCTGCGCGAACTCTCCACGCCCCTGATTCCCATCACCGATGAGGTGGTGATTATGATGAGGTGGTGATTATGCCCCTGATCGGCACGATAGACAGCCAGCGCGCGCAGCAGGTGATGGAGGCGCTGCTTGAAGGGGTGGCGCAACACCAGGCCGATCTGGTCATCCTGGACATTACCGGCGTCTCGGTGGTTGATACGCAGGTGGCGCAGGCGTTCATCCAGGCGGCGCAGGCGGTGCGGTTGCTTGGCGCACAGGTGATGCTGACGGGCATTCAGTCACAGATCGCGCAAACGCTGGTGCATCTGGGTGTTGACCTGAGCGGCATTCAGACGCAGGGGAGCTTGCAGGCGGGCATTGCAGCGGCGCTGACGAAGCGGCAGTACGCGTCATGTCACGACTGCACACCGATACACACCTTGACAGGATGAACGGGAAAACCCAGATGCAACGTGTGACTGTTGTAAACCGAACGATGCTTGTGAACACGCACGGTGCGATTGCATGGGGCAGGGCAATACGATGAACCCACCCGAACGCGAACCAGCCTGGCGCTACCTGGTGCGTATCCTGGCCGCTGCGGTGGTGAGCATTGGCGGGGTGGTGCTGCTGCTGACCCTCCTGGTCAATGCGCGCAACTGGGTGGTGATGGGCCTCCTGGTAGGGTTGCTGGTGCCGCTGGTGCGGGTGGTGGCCGATGCCGTCAACCCGGACGTCCCCAACCCGGCCACGCTGGCGGGCTATGCGCGGCGCTACCTGGCCGTGTTGCTGGTGCTCGGTGTGCATCTGGTGGCGCTGGCGGCGCTGGCACCGGCGCTGCTGCTGGCGCTGGGGGTGCTCGGCGCAGTGCTGGGCTTCATCGTGGCGCTCTTTGGGCTGCTGCTGTGGGTGCTCCAACACTGGGCAGGGGCACAGACGGGCCGCCCGCTGGGGGCCGACGAATGGCAGCCGATGCTACTGCTGCTGGTTGGGGCGGTCGCGGGCGGCGGTGCCTGCCTGGGGCTGCTCACCGGATTGATGTATCTCAAAGACCGCCTGGAACCACCATTCTGGACTATCGTTCGTACCGTGCAAGATCGCCTGATTGGTTCAGACAAGCGCTAACACACGAGCACGCGCGCTCCCGCTCCCGCTCTCCACACCCTTCTTCAGCAAAGATTCAGCCAGTTCACAGCCGCGCTTCAGCCCCGCCCGCTATCCTGAACCTGTCACTGCTGTACACCACGACCCACCTTGACAGGATGCAAGGAAAAACCCAGATGCAACGTATGACCCCTGTGACTGTTGTAATACCAATCTGATTTCAACGCTGCAAGAATCAGGCAGCGCACGCCCATGACCAGGCAAGCTGTCGCCAGGCAACACGCAGGTGCGGAAAGAACGTCATCGACGCCAGGTTCTCGGGAGTGGCAGCCAGGCGGCGTAACCCGCTGCTGACGGATGTCAGATTGGTATGAATCATTACTTTGAAAAGCTTCCCTTCTCACCTGTGTGAGAGGGTAAAAGCTGTGCTGATAATCATAGCTTTTCACGCTTCTTCATCTGCACTTGTGGCACGCTTCTTGTATGCATGCCAGGTAGCGATCATGGAACGATCGCTATCTCTGGATGCAGCGTTTACATATGTTGGCACACTTTTTGCAGATATAAAAATAGGTAGTTATAAAAGCCTACTACCTCTGTGTGCAGAGAGAAGGATTGATCTAGTGAAGGAAGGGAACATATGAGAGTGAACCTATCAGGACACATCTCACGCTTTACGCAGGTTGCCGGCATCGTGACGGCGCTGGTGGCGCTGATTGCTCTAACTGCGGTGCCGCGCGCAGTAACGGCCCAGGCCGATGCGGCGGTTATCCCGCCCGTTGGGGGGCCAGGTACAGAATTTGCCTTCTTTGCCACCGATTTTGAAGACGATGAGAAAGTCGGCTACTGGCTGAATGCCCCCGATGGCAGTATCGTCGCTACCGACGAAGAGACCTTTGCCAACGACGATGGTCGCGCCGACTGGACGTGGGACTCCCCCGATAATGCCATGCTGGGCATCTGGGAAATGGTTGCCGAAGGTGAAGAGAGCGGCACAACCTGGGTCATCCCGTTTGAGATCGAGTCGGGGTTGCCGGAGAGTGGCGATCCTGCCCCCCGTATCACCGACGGTGACTACGCCGTTGAGCCGCCGGTTGGTCCTCCCGGCACCGAGTTTGAATTTTTTGCAACCGGCTTCGAGTCAAACGAGGATGTCGGGTTCTGGCTGAACGCGCCTGACGGCAGTATTGTGGATATTAACCAGAAGGCCAACACAACCGAGGGCGGCCGCGTTGATTGGAGTTGGGACTCCCCCGATGATGCCATGCGCGGCAATTGGGAGATGGTTGCGCGCGGTGTCGATAGTAACCTGGAGCAGGTCATTCCGTTCGAGATCCGCTAAACGAACGGTAGAACATCTCCTGGAAACGACGCCGGCATTTTTAGAATGCCGGCGTCGTTTCTTTTTCCTGGCAATAACACGAGTTACGTGGTGGACGTTTGGACCACGAACACCACGAAATGAGCGAACACCGCGAAACGGCCAATGCTGACATGCAGTAGGCGATCCCGTGTTTGCCGGGGGCTATCGCCTCCGGCAGCGCGGAAGATCCTATTCTTTTTCACAAAAATTTTACACAAAGTGTAAAATTTTTGTGAAAAAGATAAAAGAGTACCATGCTGCCGCAGGCGAATCGGGTTTCCACCGGGTGAAACGTCCGGTTTGCATGGTAACCGCGTAACTCGTGGCAATAACAGGAGTTACGCAGTCCCTGACCCAGAAGATAGTTCCGCCTCCGGCAGGGCGGAAGATTCCGTGTGCCGCAGGCGAGTCGGGTTTTCATTGGGTGAAATACCCGGTTTGCAAGGCCACCGCGTAATTCCTGGCAATAACCGATAGCGCCGGTCTATCCGTTGCCTTTCCCCGACAAACACCACAAACTATTTTCACACCGCGAATATAACAAATTTGACATCGTGGGCTCCCACCCGTTGCCAGCGGTGCATATCTGTTCCTGATCCGGCATAAAACGCTGCGGCGCACGGAGCAGCGTTGCCCGGCGTGGAAAAGAAATCTGTCAGCAATATCTGCTGCCAATTCATTGCATATTCACCTTCACGACCGATACTCGTAGACAGTCCGGCAAGCTCTATCACGACCCGAAAGATCTATCGCAACTATGGCTGACCTGTTTTCCAATTCTGCATTACAACCACAGCGAAGTTTTGTCCTCGATCCGATCGGCTACACGGTGATCAGCCCGACGGGGCAGGTGGTTGCCCTCGCCCCGCGTGAGTATCGTCTGCTGCATCATCTCATTGACCATGCCAATCAGATCTTGACTCCCGAATATATTCTGCATGTGGTCTGGGGTTATCAGGATGGGGCCGACAGTAATCTGGTGCCGGTCTACATTCGCCGCCTGCGCCGCAAGCTTGAACCAGACCCACGCAATCCGCGTCACATCATTACGGTGCGTCGTCAGGGCTACAAATTTGTTCCCTGAGCGGTGCGCATACCTCCCTCGGCACATACCGCAGGCGTGATACAGCCTCCTGCCACCTGCGCTTCTTCTGCTATACTACATATAGGAAGAACAAACAAACAAAGGACAAAGAACAGACGTAATAGCCCGTCAGAATGCGTCAGGCGCTTTTTGTTCTCTGTTCTTTTGTTCTGTGTTCTCCATATACAGGTGCAGAAGGAACCAGAAATCGCCAGAAGCATACACGCAAACCGAGGAGGTAGGCAATGAAATTCTTGCGCCGTCTGTTTGGGTTTGAAGATGAACCGCAAAAGCAGCAATCGGCTCGACAAAAAGCAAATTATGGGCATCAGGCTGCTGCCGAGGGGTTTGAGTTTGGCGGCCAGTCCGCGTTAAAGTATGACGCCTTTACGGGCGACTCACGGGAAATTAACACACCACCCGGCCCGCCCCCCGATATTCTCTCCGAAGAACAGGCTATTCAGCGTTATCGCTACCTGCTGCAAACGGCTCCGCCCGAAACACTGGAGCGTGGCCATGGGGAAGCGTTCACCCGGATGGCCGAGTCGCAACGCGCCCGCATCCGGCAGGAACTTGCCACGGCCCTCCCGGAGGAGATCCGCGCAACGCTACATCTGCAGACCGATGATCCCACGAGTCTGGCGCAGACCATCACCCGCGTTGAGCGGAGTGCTCCCGGCCTGCTGGAGCAGACACTGGGCGGGCCGGCCGCCGGGATGGGCGGCGGGATGCTGGCGGGTACCCTCTTTGCCAGCATTGCTGTCGGCTTTGTTGAGAGTGAGGCGGCGCGGCAGTTCTTTGCCAACCTCACCCACGAAGCCGGCGTAGCTGCAGGTGAGGGGCGTGAAATGTGAGACCGAGAGGCGATAATTTACTCTGACATAGGTACCAACGACATACATACAAACTCCGAAAAAGACAACATCGGTGCTTTTCGCATAGCCTGAGGGAATGCTATGAACACTGATTTACTGACATTTCCTTACGCCTCGCGGCGCATCCCCCTCCTGGCAGGCAATGGGGTTGTAGCAACCAGCCATCCACTCGCAGCGCAGGCCGGACTAACCATGCTCCAGGCGGGTGGTACGGCAGTTGATGCCGCGATTGCAACCGCCGCAGCACTTACGGTCCTTGAGCCGACATCGAACGGGATCGGGGGCGATGCCTTTGCGCTGGTCTGGGATGGGACGCAGTTGCATGGATTGAATGGATCAGGGCGGGCTCCAGCCGGGTTGACGGTTGAGGCCGTTCACCAGGCCGGCCATGTGCAGATCCCGCCTGCCGGCTGGTTTTCGGTGACAGTGCCGGGAGCACCCGCCGCCTGGCATGATCTCCATGCCCGCTTTGGTACACTACCATTTGCGCAACTCTTTGAACCAGCCATCACCTATGCGGAGGAAGGCCATCCGGTAGCGCCGGTCGTGGCGCGTAACTGGGCACTCGGGGTTGCCTACGCCCGCCAGCTCGATGGGCCGATGTATGCCGGGTTCCTGCCCACCTTTGCCCCCGACGGCACCGCACCCGCAGCCGGGAGTCGCTTTGTCAGCCCCGGTCATGCGCGCACCCTGCGGCGCATCGCTACCAGCGGCGCACGCGATTTCTACGCGGGCGAGATTGCCCAGGCGCTGGTTGACTTCGCCCAACGTACAGCGGGCCTGCTGACCCTGGATGATCTTGCCGGCCATACCAGTACATGGGTCAACCCCATCTCCATGCGCTACCACGACCATGAAGTCTGGGAGATTCCGCCCAATGGTCAGGGGGTGGCCGCCCTGATGGCGCTGGGTATGCTTGAGGGACTGGACGTGGCGCGCTATCCGCGCGACTCAGCCGGCAGTTACCATCTCCAGATTGAAGCAATGAAACTGGCATTTGCCGATGCCTACCGCTATATTGCCGACCCGGAGCATGCCGATGTGCCGATATCGGGGTTGCTTGACTCGGACTATCTTGCCCGGCGCGGCGCGCAGATTGGCTCCACCGCGCGTTCGGCAGAGCCGGGCCAACCACCGCGCGGCGGCACGGTCTACCTCTGCGCTGCCGACCGCAATGGGCAAATGGTCAGTATGATCCAGTCCAATTTCTGGGGCTTCGGCTCAGGCATTGTCGTCCCTGAATGGGGCATAGCGCTGCATAATCGCGGCTATGGCTTTACCCTGGACCCCAAACACCCGAACCTGCTCAAGCCGGGCAAGCGTCCTTACCATACGATTATCCCGGCATTTCTGACCTGCCAGGGCCGGCCGGTAGGACCATTCGGCGTTATGGGCGGCGAGATGCAGCCGCAAGGACATACCCAGGTGGTGATCAACACGCTTGACTATGGCTTGAATCCACAGGCCACGCTGGATGCCCCCCGCTGGCGTGTTGCCAATGACATCGTTTATGTCGAGTTGGAAACACCCCGGCATATCATTGAGGGATTGGAAGCCCGTGGACACACCGTCCGGGTGCTGGCCGAGCCGGGCAGTTTTGGGCGAGGACAGATCATCTGGCAGTTACCATCGGGGGCGTATGCGGCCGGCAGCGAGCCGCGTTGCGACGGTTGTGCGGTGGGATGGTAATACCGCCCCGGCAGGGAGGTGCTTCTGCGTCTCCCTGCCGGGCACAAAGCTCACAACCAGGAATGCCTGATCCGCATGCCCGTGTGGACTGCCGATCGAGCGGAGCTTTTGCTCGTGGCGCCCGCTCAAAACACGCCTGCCGCTTGGTGTGCCAACTGCGTGTATGCATGGGCTTTCGCCATCCGCACCAGATGCTCCAGGAGGGTATACCGTTCCAGTTCCGCCTGTTCCTCAGCGGTAAGTCTCCCCTGCTGATTGCGGTCGAGCAGATCACGCACCCGTAACTGGAATGCCGGCGAGGGCTGAATACTCAGAATTTGTTCCGGCGTGGGCTGGCTGGCAAGCACGGCAATAATCTCGGCGGCATCGTGGAAACTGGTCGTCTGTTCAGCCAGCAGATCGCGCATCCCCCGCTCCAGGATTTCCGGCAGGCGATCCTGCATGGCCTGCAATTGCTGACCGAGAGCCTCCGGGACTTCGATATGAAGTGAAATCGCCATTACGGTATCCTATCGGTCGTATGGTTCCTGCATACATCCTACCATATCACCAGCGACCGGATCGCATGTCAACGTTGTGGGAACAGATTACAGACGCGACAAAGATAATGCCACTCCAGCGGAAAGTCAGCCGTCACAGTCACACTGCCACTACCCTACGCCGGCTGTGGCGTCTCCAGGCGCAGTCCGCGCAGCCGCAGCGAGTTGGTCACGACAAAGACCGAGCTAAACGCCATTGCCGCCGCCGCGTAGATCGGGCTGAGTTGCCACCCCAGGAAGGGGTAGAGCACCCCCGCTGCCAGTGGAATACCGATCACGTTGTAGATAAAGGCCCAGAACAGATTCCACTTGATCGTCGTCAGCGTGCGCTTGCTCAGCGTAATCGCCTGGGGCACGCTGCGCAGATCGCCCCGCATCAGCGTCACGTCGGCGGCCTCCATTGCAACATCGGTGCCGGTGCCGATAGCGATGCCCACATCGGCCTGGGCCAGCGCGGGCGCGTCGTTAATGCCATCGCCAACCATCGCCACCAGGTTGCCCTCCTCCTGTAGCCGCCGCACCTCGGCGACCTTGTCCTGGGGCAACACCTCGGCCAGCACCCGGTCGATCCCCACCTGCCGCGCTATCGCCTCGGCAGTGCGCTGGTTATCGCCGGTCAGCATGGCGACTTCGATGCCCAGATGATGCAGTTCGGCCACAGCCCGCTGCGAGGTCGGCTTGACCGTATCGGCTACGGCGACCACCCCCAGGGCCGCGCCATCGGCGGCGACGATCATGGCAGTTTTGCCGTCGGCCTGGAGCCGGGTTACATCCGCTTCCAGACCGTTGAGGATAATCTGGCGGTCCCGCATCAGCTTGAGCGTACCCAGCAGGACATCGCGTCCATCCACCCGGGCGCTGATGCCATGCCCGGCAATCGCCTCAAAGCTCTCCGGCTCGCTCAGGCGCAACTGCTGCTCCTGCGCGGCGCGGACAATCGCCTCACCCAGCGGATGCTCGCTGCCCCGTTCGGCGCTGGCCGCCAGTTGCAGCAGTGCCGAACGGCCACCGCCGATTGGCGACTGACCGCCGTTCGATGACACCTGCTGCGTGGTAGTCATGGGTTGATCGGCAGTGGTGGCTGCCGACACCTGCACCGGCTCCGGCGCAACCCCGACGGCCTGCGTATGCCGGCCGGTGTCCGCCGCAATCACATCCGTCACCACCGGGCGACCCTCGGTAATCGTGCCGGTCTTGTCGAGCACAATTGTCTGGATGGCGTTGGCCCGCTCCAGGCTCTCAGCGTTCTTGATCAGGATGCCATGCTCCGCGCCGGTGCCGGTACCAACCATAATCGCTGTCGGGGTTGCCAGGCCCAGCGCGCAGGGGCAGGCGATCACCAGCACCGCCACCGCGAAGATCATCGCCTGGGTGAAGCCCACGCCACCAAAGAAGAACCAGCCCAGGAAGGTCGCCAGCGCAATGCCAATCACTATCGGCACAAACACCGCTGCAACCTTATCCACCAGCCGCTGCACCGGGGCGCGGCTGCCCTGCGCCTCCTGCACCAGCCGGATAATCTGCGCCAGCGCGGTCTCCTTGCCGACGCGGGTGGCGCGAAACTGGAAGCTGCCGCTCTTGTTGACCGTCGCGCCGATGACGGTATCGCCAACTTCTTTGGCAACCGGCAGGCTCTCCCCCGTGATCATACTCTCGTCAATGCTGGAGCGCCCCCGGACAATGCTGCCGTCTACCGGGATCTTCTCGCCGGGACGGACAATCACGATATCGCCGGCACGCACCTGGTCTACCGGAATATCCTGCTCGGTATCGTTGCGCAGCACGCGGGCGGTTTTGGCCTGCAGGCCCATCAGCGCCTTGATCGCCGCGCTGGTCTGGCTCTTAGCGCGGGCCTCCAGCAGTTTGCCCACCAGGATCAGCGTAATGATCATCGCCGCCGTTTCAAAATAGACATGCCCGGTCATGCCGAGCAGCAGCAGCCCCAGGCTGTAGAAGTAGGCCGCCGATGATCCCATGACAATCAGGGTGTCCATGTTGGCGGTCTTATCCTTGAGCGCTTTCCAGGCATGGACATAGAAATCGCGCCCACTGTAGAACTGCACCGGGGTTGCCAGCACCAGGAAGAGCCAGTTGAGCAGATCGGCGTAGGCGGGATAGTTCATCTCCATCCCGGCCATGCCGCCACTGCCCGCAGCGGCGCTAACCAACCAGGGCGAGATCAGCCCGAAGTCGCGGGACATTGAGATCAGGAAGAGCGGCAGGCCAAACAGGATACCGACCAGCAACTGGCGACGCTTCGTGGTCAACTCTCGTGCGCGGGCCGCGGCCTCGACATCCTCGACAGTCTCCATATCGCTGTCGGCGGTTTCGATCACACCATAGCCGGCCTGCTCCACCGCCGCCTTGATATCCTGCCAGGTTGCGGTCGTCGGCACATAGGTCACGGTGGCCTGCTCGCTTGCCAGGTTGACCTGGACATTCAGCACGCCGGGCACCTTGTTCAGTGCCTTCTCCACCCGGCGCGAGCATGTGGCGCAGGTCATGCCCGTCACCGGAAACTCGATCCGGTCGGTGATTACACCATACCCGGCATTTTCCACCGTTGCCAGCAACTGATTCGGCGCAATCCGGGCAGGATCGTAGGTGACATTGGCCTGCTCACTCGCCAGATTGACGCTGGCGGCACACACGCCGGATACCTTGTTCAGCGCCTTCTCCACCCGCGTGGAACAGGTGGCGCAGGTCATGCCCGTTACCGGGAATTGGATTTGCTCTTCTGCCATAGTCTCCTCCTGATGTGTGATGCGTGGTGCGTGTTTAGTGACGAGTGTTCAGTGATAAGTGTTCAGTGATGAAGTGGTATGAATCACGATGCGCTTGCGAGTACACAAGCGGCGCGAACATGCGTTGTATGTTGTCGCCGCCGCGCCTCCTCCCATCCGACATCCGCGCCGCACTGGACGCGCAGAAGCACGTCCCTACGGGCGGGCACACAAGCGGCGCGAAAGCGCGTGCTATCGCGTCACCGCCGCGCCGCCTCCCATCCTTGCCGCACCGGATTATAGGCGGGCTACGTCGTCATATCCGGCCTCGTTGATGGCCGCGATGACGGCATCGCTGGTGACCTGGTCGGTATGCTCAACGGTAACGGTTTTGTCATCAATCGAAACCAGCACGCGCTGGACACCTTCCAGGGTCGAGACTTCGTCGGTAATTGCGCGAACACAGTGCTGGCAGGCCACACCCGGGACACGGAACTGTTCGGTCGTCATTGCTTCCTCCTTCAAGCTAAGGGTACAGGGTAACAGGGTACAGGGTTGCAATACGAGCAAAAACAGAGAACCGGAGAAGAAATCACAACGATACGACCATTTTGTTCTCAGTTCTTGCTTATCGCGTATCGGTCGCTTCAAAGACCTGGAGCAACTCGCCCAGCACGCGCTGGCGCTCCTCCGGATCTTCACCACGCACCGCCGTGGTGACACAGGTATTGAGATGCCGCTCAAGGATCATCCGGTTGACCCCGTCAATTGCCCGCTGGATCGCTTTGGTCTGCCGGATCAGGTCGATGCAGTAGGCTTCGTCCTCGACCATACGCTGAACACCGCGCACATGGCCCTCGATGGTTTTGAGACGTGTCAGCAGCTTCTGGGTATGCTCAGTCATAGGATCGTCCCATCATTCCTTCTGTTAGCCCCCCCCATGGGGGGTGGGTGAGATGCAGATAGTGTAGCAGATTGCCGGCCCATGTGTCAAGTGTGCATGGAGTGGTGCAACCATGCTGCCCGGTTTCGGGGCGGTTGACACGCCTGCGGCTTTGCTGTACCATACGCCCCACGATAGACCGGGTATTCGTTATGGTGAGAGCAGGGTGCGCCGCCGGTAACCTGGGTGCCGGCGCAGAACCAGGCGTAAGGGATGGCATATGCAAGATTCTGTCGAACAGTTCCTGGCGTATATGACGAGTGAGCGTGGGCTGGCGACCAATACCACCGCCGCATACCGCACCGATCTGGATCAACTGGGGGCGTTTCTGCGCGAACGGGGTGTGGGAAGCTGGGTTGATACCAGTAGCGATGATATGCTGGCCTTTATGCTCTACCTGCGCGAACGACGCTATGCCAACTCAACGGTTGCCCGGCGTACCGCGGCGGTCAAGGCGTTTTTTAATTATCTTTACCGGGAAAAGACGATTGAAACCGACCCGACCGAACAGATCGACTCGCCCAAGGTTGATCGCTTTCCCCCGCGCGCTATTTCTCCACACCTGGTAGACGAACTGCTCGAGCTGCCGCTGCGCTCCTCCTCACCCGAAGGTCTGCGCGATAAAGCCATGCTGGAACTGCTCTATGCCACCGGTCTGCGCGTCAGCGAACTGGTCTCCCTGAACCTGCCCGATGTCAGTCTGGAAGATGGCACGGTTCACTGCCAGGGTAAAGGTGAGCGCCAGCGCCTGCTGCCGATCAACGGCACCGCCAGCACCTCACTGGAGGAGTATCTAGATATTGGGCGCGGGCAACTGGCACGTAGCAGTGCCCAGAAGACCGATGCGCTCTTCCTGAACCATCGGGGTAAGCGGCTGACGCGCCAGGGTTTCTGGCTGATCCTCAAGGGGTATGCCGAGGAACTGGGGCAGGACGACCTCACGCCCCACACGCTGCGCCACTCGTTTGCCGCGCATAAGTTGGGCAATGGGGCCGATCTGCGCGAGGTGCAGGAACTGCTGGGGCATGCCTCGCTCTCTACAACCCAGATTTACACGCTGCTCTCAAATGTTCCTAACAGCGAAGCGGCCCGCAAGCAACTGGCCCAGCAAACATCCAACGGGGCCGACCCATCCTCCGGTACGAATGGAACAACCAACGAGACAGTGAACGGGAAACATCCCCACTTCGCAGCAACCGAAGAGAAGTGAAGTTGTAATGCGGTAACGCTGTAGCGCTGTTGCATCGCTCCGCGCAGCATGCTATACTGCGAGCCATACGGCGATGAACCAGAGGAGTACCCGGCAGGCCGGTCAGCAGCGAGCCAGGGATGGTGCAAGCCTGGCGACAGGGCAGCGGGGAAGGGCGCTGGGGAGCCGTCTCCTGACGAGTGAGTAGCACGGTAGCCAATGCCGGGCTGCTAACTGGGGTGGAACCGCGCTTTGCACCGGTAGATGCGTTTTCTGCCGTATCATTGCGTCCCCAGGCGATATTTGTCGCCTGGGGATGTTTGTATTTCAGGCGATGTTGTTCCGGCGCAGGACGGAGGACGGAGGACGAAGGACGAAGGATGGCTGACAACTCACAGTTGTAAAGTAACCCGGTACTGTGCGTGTCTATTCGTAGTTCTGCCTGATAACCATTGAAAAATAATTCGGATATCCCGTAAAGCGATATCTAGATGTACTTCTCAACCTTCATCAGTTCGAAATGCGTGCAACCTGTAACCTGTAACCTGTAACCTGTAACCTGATAAAGAGGAGGGATGCAATGCCGGCTATGACCATGGATCAGATAGTTTCGCTCTGTAAGCGGCGCGGGTTTATTTTCCCCGGCAGCGAGATCTACGGGGGGCTCCAGGGCACCTACGACTATGGGCCGCTGGGAGTTGAACTCAAAAATAATCTCAAGGCGGCCTGGTGGCGGGCCAATGTCTATGAACGTGATGACATGGAAGGCGTTGATGCCGCGCTCCTGATGAACCGCCTGGTCTGGAAATATTCCGGCCACGAGGAGACCTTTGTCGATCCGCTAATCGACTGCCTGGTCTGCAAAGGGCGTTTCCGGGCCGACAAGCTGAAGGACTCGCGCTGCCTGCTGCATCCGAGTAAGCAACCCGGCGAGTGTGAGGGGCAGTTTACCGAGCCGCGCCCCTTCAACATGATGTTCAAAACGCAGGTTGGCCCGGTGGCCGACTCCGACGCGTTTGCCTACCTGCGCCCGGAGACTGCCCAGGGCATCTTTGTTAACTTTGCCAATGTGCTGGCGACAACCAGCCGCAAACTACCCTTCGGGATTGCCCAGATCGGCAAGGCCTTCCGCAATGAGATCAACCCGCGCAACTTTATCTTCCGGGTGCGCGAGTTTGAACAGATGGAGATCGAATATTTTGTGAAGCCGGGGGAAGAAGATGCCTGGCATCAGCGCTGGTTAGATGACCGGCTTTCCTGGTGGCGCAGCCTGGGGTTAAGCAGCGACAACCTGCAGGTCTACGACACGCCGCCGGAGGAGCTGGCGCACTACTCCAAGGCAACCTACGACCTGATGTACCGCTTCCCGATCGGCTTTGAGGAGCTTGAAGGGATTGCCAGCCGCACCGATTATGACCTCGGCTCTCACTCGAAAGATCAGGCACGGCTGGATCTGACGGCGCGCGTGATGGAAAACAGCGACAGTACCGAGCGGCTGACCTATTTTGACCAGGAAACGCGGCAGCATCTGGTGCCGTTTGTGATCGAGCCATCGGCGGGGGTTGACCGGGGAGTGCTGGCGCTGCTGACCGAGGGCTACGATGAGCAGCAGGTCAAGGAGCTAAAAGAGGAGCGCCGGCAGGCCGTGAGTGAGGCGCTGACCGCCTTCCTCAAGAGCGTTGATCGCAGCGACAAACTCACGCCGGAGCAGCGTGATGAGATCGTCGCCTATGGGCAGGAGATCAGCCGCAACCTGCCGGCCGCGCTGCCACAGGTGCAGGCACTGCTCGACATGCCCGGCGCGCGCAGCATCGATCTGAGCAAAAAACTACGCGGGCAGGCCGAACCGGCCATTGACGAGGCGTTCCGCACGGTGCTGCATCTGAAACCGGCCCTCGCGCCGATCAAAGTAGCGGTCATGCCGCTCAAGCGCAACAACGACGAGATCGTCACTACCGCCCGCCAGATCCGCAAAGACCTGCAGGCCGACGGCAGCATGCGCACGGTTTATGATGATACCGGCGCAATCGGGAAGCTCTGCCGGCGGCAGGACGAGATCGGGACGCCCTTCTGCATCACCGTCGATTTTGACACGCTGGGGCAGGGCAAAGATCCGGCCCTCAAGGATACCGTTACCGTGCGCGACCGTGACAGCATGGACCAGGACCGCGTGCCGATCAAGGAACTGCGAGAATACCTGTCTGAACGTATGCGCTAATGCATCAGAACCGAGAACCGAAAACTGATAACCGATGCATAGCGTGGGAACGTGTAGGGGCGAAAAATATTTCGCCCCTACCGCCTTTTACAGGGCGAAAAATATTTCGCCCCTACCGCCTTTTATAGATCAGAAAAACCCCTAACCCCTAACCCCTAACCCCTAACCCCTAACCTGTACAAAAATACATCCGAGATTCACCTTGATCAGGGGCATGGTGGTGTATAATAGAAATTATCACCTGATCTCGGTTATGCCCAAAGCGTGGTAGTATCCGGCATACAACATTGCTATGCCGCATACACCATCAACCAGTCACCACAGAAGGAGGGAAGGTCTATGACAACCCAGGAGGGGCTCTTCACGATACCGACACGCATATTTCTGGCGACGGAACATCGGCGTAAGCTGGAGGCGCTGGTCATGCGCGAGGGTGTGGATCTACCGGACCTGCTGACAGAACTGCTGGTCAACTACCTGGACCAGATGCCGGAGATGGAAATTGCAGTGGCCGAGCCACCCCGCCAGAATGTCGAAGCCGAACTCAAGCAGCGCCGCGCCGAACTGCGCCGCCTGCGCACGCGCCTCTCCACCGAGGGGCCGCAAGCGCCGCAGTGGCTGAAAAGCTATATCGCCGACCTGGAAGGCGAGATTGCGCGCATAGAGGGACAGCGCTCGTGACCAGAACACGCCTGGATCAACTCCTGGTAGCACGCGGTCTGGCCGAGAGCCGCGCCCGCGCCCAGGCGTTGATCCTGGCGGGAACGGTACGCGTCAACGACCGGGTGCAGACCAAACCGGGGCACACGGTTGATGATGCCAATGAAGTGACTGTTGCGACCGGTCTGCCCTATGTCAGTCGTGGTGGGTATAAGCTGGCGCATGCCCTCAAAACCTTCCAACTTGACCCCGCCGGCCTGACGGCCCTCGATGCCGGCGCTTCAACGGGGGGCTTTACCGATGTGCTTTTGCAGCAGGGAGCCGCCCATGTGTATGCCGTCGATGTGGGCTATGGCGTGCTCGACTGGCGCTTGCGGCAAGATCCCCGCGTCACTGTGCTGGAGCGGACCAATATCCGCTATCTGGAAGCATTACCCGCTTCGGAAGCGGAGGACCGGGAACCGGAAAACGGAGCAGATGCGGCCACGCCCCCACCGCCGGCGCAGTGCGCAACCATTGATGTGTCGTTTATCTCACTGCGGCTGGTACTGCCCGCCGTTAAGCGCCTGATTACTCCGGATGCTTGGATTATCGCACTGATCAAACCGCAGTTTGAGGCGGGCCGGCAGCAGGTAGGCAAAGGTGGCGTCGTACGCGACCCGGCGGTGCATCGCAGCGTTCTGCGCGACGTTCTCTCCGCTGCCGCAGCGCTGGGTCTACCGCTGTGTGGTTTGACGCGCTCGCCAATTACCGGCCCGGCGGGCAATGTTGAGTTTCTGTCATGGTTGCAACACGACGGCCCTGAACTTGCTATAGAACAGGCTATTACGTCTGTTGTGTAAGTTCTACGAGAAGGGCAGTTGCATATGCCGGATCGCGTACCGTTTGATAACTGGCGACCCCACCCATGGCATGGTCTTTCACCGGGGAAAGAGCCCCCCTACCTGCTGGATGCCTACATCGAGATGACCCCGTTTGATGCTGTGAAGTATGAAATTGATAAAGCCACTGGCTACCTGCGCGTTGATCGTCCGCAGATAACCTCGTCACTGACCCCAACACTCTACGGGTTTGTGCCACGTACCTTCTGCGGCCCCCGCGTTGCCGCGCTCTCCGAGTCGGCGGATGCGGGTGATGGTGATCCGATAGACATCTGCGTGTTGAGCGAGCGCCCCATCGATCGGGCAGAGATCCTGCTGCCGGCGCGTGTGCTTGGCGGTATACGCCTGATTGATCGCGGGGAAGTTGATGACAAAATCATTGCGGTACTGGACAATGATACCATCTGGAAGAGAGCCCGCGATCTCGCCGATGTACCGGAGGAGCTGATTGAGCGGCTGCGGCACTACTTCACCACCTACAAGCTAATGCCCGGCAAGCCGGCCGATGTCACTATCGAAGATGTGTACGGAGCTGATATGGCAGCGAAGGTAGTTCGAGCATCCATGGAAGACTACCAGGATACTTACGGCAGCGAGGTTGAGGAGTAGACGCAGACAGCGGATCGTTCAGTATAGCTACCTGCCCTCCCGCCGGCCTTCCAATCAAACCTGCGGGAGGGTATTTGCTGCCGCCGTACCTGGAAATCAGTTCGCCGCAAGCATCACTTCGCGCACACAGAGCAGGCTGGAGATATTGTGCTGCACATAGTCATTCCGTATCGTGTAGTTGGTCAGGCTATGCTTGAAGCCACCCAGCGTACGCTGCGGATCATGCACATAGAGTGCTGACTCGGGGCGAAACTGAGTTTGCAGTTGAAAAGCGATACCCAGGCGTAGGGCTTCCCGCATATTCGCCAACTCCGCCGTCTGCCCGCTGTCACGGGCCAGTTTGTAGGCGGCGCAGACACCTTCCATCCGGGTGGCGGTGGGCGTAGAACGGGGCGGGTGATAGAAGCTGCCGCGCCAGTCGGGGTAAGCCGGCTGCCGGTTCTGGCCGGCAACAATGGTGCCCGTGATACGCATGGCATGCTGGAGATAGAGCGGATCAGATCGCTGGCGGTAGAGATCATTCAGGGCATAGAGCAGCCAGTGGTCGTGGGGCAGTTCAGCATCAGACAGGCCGGCATCGCGGACGGTGATGAGGTAGCGGGTACCAGCCTCGGCGCTATCCAGCCAGGCCGGATCGGGATCAAGGGCATAGAGCCGGTTGAGTGCCAGCAGCGCCTCGCCGGGATAGTATTGCGAGACAAAGCCGGTGTCATGGCCTTCGGGATAGGTCTGCTTATGTCGGGTGA
>DAOTVB010000142.1:0-63513 GCA_034436755.1 Chloroflexaceae bacterium
ATCAATACGGTTAAGCGGCTCCAGCACCAGCCGCACATCGGCATCGGCGGCAATCGGGGCCGCCTCGCGCAGTCCCTCGATGATGCTCTCGCGCTGGCGGATGCGCGGCACATTGCGCATAGCGGGGCCGCTATAGACAATCAGGTTTTCGCAGGACATATCGACGGCCAGGCCGGCGGCCCGGGTAATATCATCGAGGAATTTGGAGCGCTGGGCGGGATCGGTCAGCGGAGCGGTGCTACCTACGAAGGCGCAGAGATCGAGCCGCAGGGCCATTTTCAGCGCCAGCGTGATGTTCATATCCTTGCCATCGCGCTGCCAGAACTCGAACGCCGAAAACCCCTGGGCCATAATATGCTCAAGCCGCTGCTCGAAGGGCATATCACGAAAGATCGTCTCAATACATACAGCGAAGCGGAGTGGTGGGAGGACAGTCATAGCTGCACCTGCTTCTACTAACACTACTCGTAAGATCCTGCCATAACAATAATTGTGATCAGGCCGTTTCGTCAAGATCAAACCGGACATGCTCCGAACAATCGGGCGGCAACCTGCGCCTGGCTTTGCCGATGTGCATGGGTCCGGGTGCCGGCTACCCCGTAAGATGCTTACACACTCCCGCCTTGATGGTCTGGCCCGGCACTTCGCGGCCAAGCAGATGCTCCAGCGTGCGGGCGCAGTCCATCAGCGCATGGAGTTCTATTCCCGTGTCGATATCCATTTCATGCAGCATATGCACCAGATCTTCGGTGCAGAGATTGCCGGGCGCACCGGGCGCAAACGGGCAACCACCGATCCCACCGATGCTGCTGTCAAAGGCGGTGATACCGATCTGCAGAGCCGCCAGCACATTGGCTAACCCCGCGCCGCGCGCATTATGCAGATGCAGGCGCAGCGGGTAACGGGGGAAACGTTCGTGAAATGCCTGCCCGATCTGTTGGATCAACCGGGGATGCGCCATGCCGGCGGTATCGGCCAGTGTCAATTGTTCAATTCCCAGATCCAGCAGATGCCCACACAACCCCAGCACCCGTTCCAGCGGCACAGCACCCTCGAAAGGGCAGCCACATGCTACCGACAGCGTCGCCTGAAAGGGTTGCCCGGCCTCACGCAAGAGCGCCGCCATCGCGCTGACGGCGCGTAACGACTGGGCGATCTCCATATTCAGATTGCGCTGGTTATGGCTCTCGCTGGCGCTGAGGAAGACCTCCACACTATCAATACCAGCCTCCAGTGCGCGCCGCGCACCCGTAACATTGGGCGCAATGACACTGTAAGTGATATTCGAACGGCGCGGCAGGCGAGCACAGACCGTGGCGGTGTCGGCCATCTGCGGGACACGCTGGGGATGCACAAACGCCCCGACCTCGATCTGGGTCAGGCCGGTGGCCGCGAGTGCATTGATCAGGCGCAGCTTATCGTCCGTTGCCAGGATGATCGCTTCGTTCTGCAGCCCATCACGCGGCCCCACTTCGCGAATGCTCACACGCCCGGGTAAATGCGGGAGCGCGCCGCTCGCTGCCGACATCACATACCTTTCACCGCAACAGGATAGTATGGGCCGATATTAACGCTTCGTTAATACATGGTACGGCTACTGGAGAGGGTTGTCAACTCAAAAAGCACGACCCGGTCTCTGTTTGAGGACCGGGCCGTGCTCGACGCGAATCTTGCCGGCGTAGCGCAGATGTAACTGGCACACATTGGGACACACCGGCGGTAACTGCGGGGTAGGATTGACTTCCGGACTGCTGTACCAGCGGCGTGGTTTCATAGGGGGGCTCCACTACTCAGGCACACTAACTTCATCTTCCGACAATACAGGAACAGAAATGGTTTACACTCCCTTCGTCTGCTTGCTACGGCGCAACATCGTACGAACGCCGTAGGGCAACAAAGGGGAGAGGGCTTTGCCCCCTCCCCTTTGTAAAGGGAAGTAAATTATAATCGTGCTGAACTGTTTGTCAAGAAAACGATAAGAACTAGTTTAGCGTCCCCGGTTGCGGTTCCGCAGGAAGGGCGGGATGTCCAGATCATCGCTGCTCCCGAAGTTCGGCATGGCCCGGCTTGGCTGCGGCTGCCGGGGCGGCTGCGGCTGCGGCTGCGGCTGCGGTTGGGGTTGCGGCTGCGGCTGTGCCTGGACAGGAGCCGGCTGCGGCTGCTGATTCTGCGGAACGGCCGGTGACGCACCCGCCGGGTAGGAGCGGTTGCGCTGCACATTAGGTTTTGTCAGGTCGAACCCCGTCGCAATCAGCGTAATCTGCACCTCACCCGGTGCGTGGTTCGGGTCGATCACCGCGCCGACGATAATATTGGCATCCGGGTCAACCGCCTTCGCCACGATATCGGCGGCCTCATAGACTTCCAGGATACCCAGATCCTCGCCACCCGTCACATTGAAAAGCACACCCTTTGCGCCATCGATGCTGACCTCGAGCAAGGGGCTGGCAATCGCCTGGTTAACGGCATCGACCATGCGGTTGTCGCCCGATCCACGGCCAATCGCCATCAGTGCAGAACCGGCCTGCGACATAATCGTCTTGACGTCGGCGAAGTCAACATTGATCAGACCGCTCTGCGTGATCAGGTCGGAGATGCCCTGGATACCGTGGAGCAGCACGCTGTCGGCCATCTGGAAGGCTTCGACCATCGAGGTATTCTTGCTGGCGGTTTGCAGCAGGCGATCATTAGGAATAACAATCAGCGTATCGACCACCGGGCGCAGTTGCTCAATGCCCTGCTCGGCCATCTTGCGGCGATGGTTGCCTTCAAAGGTGAAGGGCCGCGTGACCACGCCCACGGTCAGCGCACCGATATCCTGGGCTACCCCGGCAATAATCGGGGATGCCCCCGTACCGGTACCACCACCCATACCCGCCGCGATAAAGACCATGTCCGCGCCTTTGAGCTGCTCGTAGAGATCTTCCTGGTTCTCCTCGGCAGCCTTCTGGCCGATCACCGGGTTGCCACCGCTACCCAGACCGCGCGTCAGCTTATCGCCAATGCGCACGCGTACAGGCGAGAGCGCATGCATCAACGCCTGAGCATCCGTATTAACGGTGATAAAATCAATACCCTGGACGCCCTCGGCAATCATCCGATCAATGGCATTGCTGCCGCCACCACCAACACCCACAACCTTGATCTGCGCGAAATTCTCCAGCGTCAGATCCGCGTTATTGTATGCAACCATGAGCCGTACCCTCCTTAGTTCAGAAATGAGCAGTTAGAAATCAATAGTCAGAAATCAGCAATCACAAGGTGGTATTACCCCCTACTTGCTGCCTGTGTAATCATGGTAAAAACTCACGCAGCCAGCTCTTCACACGCTCGTATGCGTTTCCCCAGCCGCCGCCGTTCCGCTCCGCCGTGCTGGTCTGGGTGAGGGTTGCCATCGCCTGACCGTGACGCGCGCCCCAGCGTAACAACCCGACACCCGTGGCATAGGGCGGACTGTCGATTGAGTCCGCCAGGCCAGTCAAACCGGTTGGCACCCCCACCCGTACGGGAATACCGAGCATCTCGCGGATCAACTCGTCAAAGCGGGGTAGTTGGGCACACCCCCCGGTCAGCACAATACCGGCAGGCAACAGACCATCATACCCACTGCGCCGGATCTCGTTGTAGAGCAGTTCGACAATCTGCTCGGCCCGCGACTGTAGAATCTGGTTGAGCACCGTATGGCTGATCTTTTGTTGTTCCCCCGCCATAAGCGTATCGGCTTCGATGAGCGTATCGTCCTGCATATCGTCACCAATGGCGCTGCCATAACGTAATTTCAGATACTCCGCCGTGTTGTGGGGCGTATGCAAGACATACACAAGGTCATTGGTAAAATGATTCCCGCCTACCGGGATGACACTTGTGTGCCAGATACCTCCTTGAATAAAAATAGCAATATCGGTGGTGCCTCCGCCGATGTCTACCAACATCACACCCCGATCTTTGTCCTCCTCGGTCAGCACGGCCTCGCCCGAGGCCAGGGGTTGCAGCACCAGATCATCAATCTCCACCCCGGCCCGCTGCACGCTCTTGATCAAATTCTGGATCGCCATCACCTCGCCGGTGACGATGTGGGTCTCCACCTCGAGGCGATAGCCGCTCATCCCGACCGGGTCACGAATACCCTCGTGCCCATCAACAACATAGGCACGCGGAATAACATGAATAACTTCGCGTTGCGTGGGTAACGCTACCGCCTGCGCCGCTTCAACCGCGCGGGCAATATCATTCCGGGTGATCTCATGATCGGGACGACCAATTGCCACGACCCCCCGACTGTTCAGCGAAGAGATATGTCGCCCGGCCACCCCGACGAAGGCCGTCCCAATGCGGTAGCCGCTGAGGCGCTCGGCTTTCTCGACGCTGTTGGCGATAGCGTTAATCGCATCATCGATGTTGACAACCACTCCCCGGTCCAGTCCTTTACTGGGAGTTAAACCAACACCAAGAATATTAACTCTACCACTATCTTTTACCTGTGCGACAATGGTGCAGACCTTCGTCGTTCCGACATCAATGCCGACGATGGTTCTTTGCATAACCTTCTCTCTTCGTCAATAGCCAGTGATCGTAACCAGGAAGCAGGCGTTAAGCTACCGACGATTGATTACTGACTATCGGCGCTTGAATTCTGGTAAAAAGGATTGGATGGTCGTAGATCCAAATAGGTAAACGCAGTTCCATCGTTGAGCAGAAAATTGAGAACCGCCAGTTTACGGTCAAGATTGTCTGACTGTCCAAAAGTAATCTTCTGACCGCTGTCTGAAGTAACAAATACACCCAGGCCAATGTCCCATCCAATGCTGGCCGGCATAAAGTTAAGTTCACTCGGCAGACGCAGGGCCAGCACCTGCGCCAGTTGAATCGCATCCGCATCCACCCAGTTGCCCGGTTCGAGATCATGCACGGTCGTGTCCATAATGACCAGCGTCCCCGGTTCCGGTGGCGCCTGCGCAACATCCAGCACCACGCCGCTGCTGTCTACCAGATAGTGCATACCGTTGAGTTGCCAGCGCACCTCCGGTTTTCGCTCGGCAATGCCAATGCTGGCATGATCCGGCAGCGTTACATTTACGCTCACCTGCTCCACATAGGCATTCTGCAGCAGCCGCTCGGTGACCGCATCGGCGTTGACAAACCAGATCGGCACACCCTGCAGGCCCGACATCTCTGCAATAATCTCGGTTTTTAGTGCATTTTCCCCATGCACATCCACCACCTGAACATTGAACTGGGGCGAGGTAAAGAGATGGTAGAGCACCCACATGGTGACCAGAAAGAGACAGAAGCTCAAGAGCTGGCCTGACTTGATCAACTCCAGCAGGGCCCGCCGCAGTCCGGGTCGCGCCTGGGGACTGCTGCGCTCACGACGGGAAGGTGTGCGTTTTGGCTGACGTGTCGGCGTACGTTTTTGTGCAGTTGTCGATTTATAATCTACTGGTCGCATTATGTGTAAGGATCAGGAGATGAAAGAGGATGTAAAAGGAGACGCGTCCCTGATCGTTGATTCCTGACTGTTAACCTGTTACCTTGTCGCCCGTTCCAGAGCAAACTCAATCAGCCGATCCAGCAGCGCGCTGTACTCCAGGCCGCTGGCGGCCCACATCTTGGCATACATACTGATGGAGGTAAAACCCGGCATAGTGTTAACCTCGTTGAGCCAGAGTGCGTCGCTCTCCTTGTCGAGCAGGAAGTCGATCCGGGCCAGGCCCGCGCCGTCAACGGCGATAAATGCCCGGCGCGCAAGTGACCGTACCGCTTCCGTTTGCTCGGCGCTGATGGGGGCCGGGATAGTAATCGCCGACTGCCCGCTCAGATATTTGGCCGCGTAGTCATACCAGTCGCCCGAGGGCGTTACCTCACCGGGAAGACTGACTTCCGGCTCGTCATTGCCCAGGACACTCACCTCGATCTCGCGGGCGGGAATGCCCTGCTCTACCACAATGCGCCGGTCGTAACGCGCCGCTTCTGCCAGAGCCGCCTCCAGGCTGGCCCGTTCAAATGCCTTGCTAATCCCGACGCTGCTGCCCATATTTGCCGGTTTGACAAACAGCGGGTAGGTTAACTGCGCCTCAATCTGCGCGCAGGTCTGCTCCGGGTTGCGCTGCCAATCCGTACGGCGCACCAGCAGCCAGGGCAGCAGGGGCAGGCCCGCCGCAGCAAAGGCCGCCTTCATCAGCGCCTTGTCCATGCTGACCGCGCTGGCTGCCACGCCACAGCCGACGTAGGGCAACCCCGCCAGTTCCAGCAGGCCCTGCACAGTGCCATCCTCACCCATCGGGCCATGCAGCACCGGGAAGACGACATCGATCTGGGCGGGCAGCAGGCGAAACGCCGACGGCAGCCGCGTCGCAGCGTCGGCCGGGTCAATCTGCACCAACTCAATCTGGAGCGCCGGTGCCTCACTGCCACCCGAGTCGGCGGGCAGGCACGCCGGGTCCGCTGCGGCCAACAGGCGCGGCATTGCTTCGGCGCCGGCGATCCACTCGCCCTGCCGGGTAATGCCGATGGGCAGCAGGCGATACTTCGCCGGATCGAGCGCCGCCATCACCGCCTGCGCCGAAACCAGCGACACCTCATGCTCACCACTCTGGCCGCCAAAAAGGACGGCAACGGTTCGTTTCTCTGTCATGGTTACTCTGGTTTAGCTTTCAACTACGGAGTACCCGGTTCGCTACGAAAAACAACATTCTTCACAAATTCTTCGCAAATAAAATCCAAAGCTACAAAATCTGCACTTCCAGTTCGAGTTCAACCCCAAACTGCTGGAGCACCGTCGCGCGCACCTGATCGATCAGCCGCAGCAACTCGTCGCTGGTTGCGCCGCCCAGGTTGACAATGTAGTTGCCATGTTTGCGGCTAATCTCAACTGCGCCAACCCGCGTCCCCTTGAGCCCCGCCTGGTCGATCAGTTGTCCGGCACTCGGCACGCTGCTCGCCCCCGGCAGGTGTGGCGGATTCTTAAACACGCTGCCACACGAGCGGCCCCAGGGTGTTCTGGTTTTGCGCTCGGCGGCAATGCGGGCCATTGTCGCGGCCAACTCGTCCGGGTCAGTCCGGGTCAGGCGCAACTCGGCCGCCAGCACCACCGGCGGAAGCGGACTCTGGCCTGCATTTACTGCCTGGTGCGCGGTGCTTTTCAAGATGCTGCGCCGATAGCCAAAATCGAACCGCTCTACCGACCACTCCTCCACCGCACCGTTGACCAGCAGCCAGGCCCGCGTCAACCCGCCAGCGATATCACCGCCGTAGCAGCCGGCATTGCCATAGATCGCGCCGCCGATGGTGCCGGGTAGTCCTTCGGCCCACTCCAGACCGCCCCAACCCTGCCCACCAACCCGGCGCACAGTCCCGGCCATGGGTGCGCCCGCCGCAACATAGAGCCGCCCATCCGCGCCCTGCTCGTCGATCCGCCACTCCTGCGCCCGATAGCGCAGCACCAGGCCCGGAAACCCGCTGTCGCGGGCCAGCAGATTGGTGCCGCCGCCCAGCAAAAACAGCGGCAGGTTGCGCTCGCGGCCCCAGGCGATCCCGGCGCACAGTTCGTCGGCGCTGGTCGCCTCCAGGTAGTAGCGCGCCGGCCCGCCGATGCGCCAGGAGGTATGTTTTGCCAGGAGTTCATTTTCGATCAGCTTTGCCAGCATACGTTTATGTCGATTTCGTTGATTTAGACCGTCCCGATTGGGCAATGCGGTTGCGTAGCGTGATCGCCTCATCTGAGTGGCCCAGCGCCTCCCGGATGCGCAACGCCTCGTTCCAGTGCGCGATGGCTGTCTCCGACTCGCCGATGGATGCGTTCAGGTTGCCCAACCGCTCGTGAGTACGCGTCAGGCCGATCTGATCATTAATGGAGCGCGCCAGACTCAATGCTTCCAGATAACTCGCGCGCGCCCGATCACTATCGGCCAGCGCCTGCGCCGCATCACCGATATTTGTCAGCGCCATAACCAGACCGCGCTGGTTTTGCAACCCCTGCTCAAGTCCGCGGACCTGCTCAAAATGGTAGAGTGCCTGCGCATGGTTCTCCAGGCGGCTCTGGATGGTGCCCAGGATCGTGTGTGAACGCGCCTGGCCCACCCGGTCGTTCAGGTTATCCCGCAGGCGCAGCGCCTCCTGCGCACACGGGAGCGCCTCGCCAATCTGCCCCAGTTCGATATGCGACAGGCCCAACTTCTCGTAGAGCATCGCCTGACCAATGCGATTACTGGAGCCAATCTCCAGTTTGAGCGCCCGATGGTAGAGACTCATCGCCTCGCGCCCGGCTCCCAGCACGCGGTAGACATCGCCAATGCCGGTACAGACCCGGGCCAGACGGGCGCGGTTGTCCTGCGACATATCCTGCGCCAGTTCCAGTTGCTGAAACGCCTCCAGATGGTGCCCCTGCAGTTGACGCACCTTCGCCAGATGAAAACGGCTCTCCGCTTCCAACTCGCGCATCTGGTGGCGCTCGGCCAGATGCAACGCGCGCAGCAACTCGGCTTCGGCGGCCGCGAGTTTGCCAATTTCCCGCTGCATCCGCCCGATGAACAGGTAGCTCCGGCCGCGAGCTTCGACATTGCCGCGCTCCTCGGCCAGTCGCAGCAGCAGGCGGGCATATCCCAGCGCCTCGCGGTACTGTCCGCCAAACTCCAGCACGGCAATCGTGAGCGCATAGGCCCGCGTCTCATAGGCCCGGCGCTCCAGTTGATCCAGCCGATCCAGTAGCGCCAGCACATGCTCGGCCCAACGCCGCGCCTCCATAAAGGACAACTCGGCTACCCGCGTTTCGGCAACCTCCAGAGCTGCGTCAATCGCTTCGCCATATGCGCCGGCCTGTTCCCAATGCCATGCCAGGATCTCCCGCCAGCTCTCCGGTGGATGCTCACTGTGGGCATACTGACCGACCAGTTCTTCTGCGGTACGTCGATGAAAGGCTTGAATATCCATAAAACTCAACACTTTAGTGATAGCGAACAGGGAACGGGCATGCCGCGACCTATCCTGAATGGGTAGACGACACCACTGTCGCCGCTACGATTGCTTGCTTGCCTGACTTTTTGTCTGCTCGTTTGCCTGTAAAAATGCCACGACGCCATCAGCGACCTGATTGCTATCACCCGCGCCCAGCGTGAGCAGCACATCGCCAGGTTGCAGCAACAACTGGACGGCAGTCGTTGCCTCGGGCACGGAGCCGACATAGGTGACACACCGGGGGCGCACCCGCCCGGCTCCGGCAACGGCAATCTGTTCCGCCAGGTGCTGCGCCAGTGTTGCCGCATCGGTGCCGTCCGGGGGCGTCTCGCGCGCGGCATAGATCGCGCCCACCAGCACCAGGTCCACATCGGCGAAGGCGGTCGGCCACTGCTCCAGCAGCGCCAGGGTACGACTGTAGGTATGCGGCTGCACATAGGCAATCAGGCGGCGCGTGCCAAAACGTTGCCGCGCCGCTGCCAGCGTGGCGCGTACCTCAGTCGGATGGTGGGCATAATCGTCAATCACCGTCACACCACCCACCTCGCCCCGGGTTTCAAACCGGCGCGTGGTGCCGCGAAAACTTTCCAGCGCTGCGGCAACAACTGTGGCATCAAGCCCTAGCAGATCGGCCACCCCCAGCGCGGCCAGCGCATTCTGCACATTGTGCAACCCCGGCACGGCGAGCGACCAGCGATAATCCCCCAGCGCCCACTGCCCACCAACCAGTGACCAATCCTGATTATCCAGCAAGACCGCGCGGTAGGTGTTGGAATCCTCCAGGCCATAGGTCAGCAGTCGCGCCGGACTCTGCACAAACGAAATCTGTTGCAAGCCCGCTCCCGTATCGCCACAGGCCAGCAGCGCCGTCTGCGTCTGAGATGCAAACTGGGTAAATGCGGCATAATATGCGGGTGCATCTACATAAACGTCGGGATGATCCCATTCCGCATTGGTAATAACCGCGATATCGGGCGTCAGTGCCAGAAAGGTACGTGCATACTCATCCGCCTCGATAATCAGCGGCGCTGCGGGATCGCCCCAGCGCGCATTCGTTCCCAGGTCAGGCGCTTCACTACCGATTAAGAAGCCGGGGTTCATCCCGGCGCGTGTAAGAACAAAAGCAATCATTGCAGTCGTGGTCGTCTTGCCGTGCGTCCCGGCAATCGCAATCACCTGCCGCTCCTGGGACCAGTCCCGCCAGAGGTCCGCGCGCCGGCAAACCGGAATGCCGGCAGTGCGTGCGGCCTGTACTTCGGGATGATCGTCGTGGGCAGCAGATGTTGCGACCAGGATGTCGGCCCCGGCAACATAGGCCGGATCATGCCCGACATACACGGTAGCGCCCCGACTTTCCAGCAGCGCGGTTAACTGATTGGCCTGCTGATCCGAGCCGGTTACACGATGCCCCTGGTCAAGCAGAATATTGGCAATAGCGCTCATGCCGGAGCCCGCAATGCCAACGATATGGTAATGCATAGGCCACCTATGGTTTCCAAACCTGGTTGAAGCGCAAGAGTATGATAACAACCAATAAGATAAAAAACGCCGTAATCGTTGATGGGATAATACCGGAAAAATCCGGAAAAGCATTCAGTGCGGCAATCACTGGATTCGGCAGACCCAGGGTGCCGTCGGTTTGCCCCCAGAATGTTGCTATGGCACTGATGGAGAGCACCCCGATGTACAACCCGGTCAATGCGCCGAGTAACTCCATCTTGCGATCACCTGGCTTGACTTTGGCTTCCCAGGGCCAGGAATACCCAATGCCGACCGCCAGCAGCGCAACAAAGACCAGTACCCGTAGCAGCAGCGGTGACTGAAAATTGTCCGGGATCAGGGTGTCGAACTGACCAACCGTCCCCGGATCTTGTCCCAAAGCAAATGCGCCGAGGCGCGGCAGGTTGGTATACACGCGATTGACAAATCCGACCAGAAATGTGCCGGCCGAAACCGTGAGCAGGTACGCGATTGTTGTGAAGAGCGCGATACTAAGCATGAAGCGGAAGCCACGTTTCCATCCAAGGTAGGTCAACCAGATGAGGATGAGCGTTGCGACAATTCCACTTCCCAGGTCAATCGTGATCATGCTGATCTTCTCCTGGCGGCTAACTCGAGCAGAAGTGCAGCCAACTGCCGGGCAGCATCGGGCCGGGCCAGCGCCCGACTGTACTCGGCCATGCGTCTACGTTCCGAAGTATCTCCGTTCTTGAGCAACCGCGCCAGTTGCTGAAAGAGTGGTCCCGCCTGGGGGTCGGCTGCTCCCAGCATCGCGGCATCGGCTATTTTAACTGCGGCACCATGGCGCACCAGATAATCGGCGTTCTCGTCCTGATGGACATACGGGTAGGGCACCAGCACCGCGGGCAACCCGGCTGCGGGTAGTTCCGCCATGGTTGAGGCGCCACTCCGGCAGAGCGCCAGGTCGGCCGCGCCAAACGCCTGCACCATCGTCGGCACCGGGGTGCTTCCCTGCGCCTGATTCTCACTTCGCCGGCTCTCCAGATAGGGATAGAGCCGGTAGCGCGCCTGAAGCGGCACTTCTAGCCGGTCGGCGGCGGTACGGAGCCAGCTTTCGTCACCTTCACGCCCACACACATGAATAATCTGCGTAAACTTGAGCAGATCAGGCAGCAGCGCCTCAACTGCGTGGTTGATGCTGCGTGCGCCCAGACTGCCGCCATACACAAACAGTACCGGCAGGCCGCCCTGGAAACCAAAGGCCGACCGGCAGGCCGCCTGATCCTGCTGGAACAACTCCGCGCGCACCGGGTAACCCGTAACCCGCAACGCCGCATCAGACCGCTTCAGGTAGGGCCGCGAGTCGGCCACATTGCAGGCGACCAGCGTTGCCACCCGCGCCAGGAAACCCACAGCCATACCGGGAACAACATCGGGCAGATAGATCATCGTCGGCACCCGTACCAGACGCGCGGCCAGAAAGAGCGGCACACAGACATACCCCCCGGTCCCCAGGATTGCACCCGGTTGCAATCTGTGTAGCAACTGGTAGGCCGCACTCACACCCGCCAGCATAATTGTTATTCCCCGTGCCAATGCCAGTGGCCCCCGTCCGCGCAGCGCCGAGGCCGGGATAGCATGATAGGGCAGGTCACTCTCGCGCTGAATAATCTTTCGCTCCATTCCGGCGGGACTCCCGATGTAGATCAGGTCCGGCGAAGGATACTGCGGCTCGCCCGGTCCCGTCTCAACGTTTGCTCGTAGCGCGGCTGCGACGGCCAGTGCCGGATAGACGTGACCGCCCGTGCCCCCTCCAGCGAGACAGAGCGTCGAAGAAGGCGAGAGCGGGTGAACGGCGGAGCCACAGGACATCGGATGTCTCCTCAACGTGCTGTTTGACCGTATGGCGCGAGATATTCAGCAAGATACCAGTACTCGCCATACACATAATGAGCGACGTGCTCCCATACGAAAGAAACGGCAATGTCAGACCAGTAAACGGCACCAGCGAAGTCACAACAGCAATATTCAGTAATCCTTGAAAAACCAACCAGGAGGTAATCCCGACGGCCACCAGGGACGAGAATGCATCGGGGGCATGGGCCGCAATCCGAAAGCCCCGGTAGGCGATGACGAGAAAGGCTATCAGCACCAGCACCGTACCGATCAGCCCTAACTCCTCACCGATAATCGCAAAGATCGTATCGGTGTGGGCCTGCGGCAACCAGTGAAACTTCTGGCGCGACTGGCCCAGACCCTCGCCAAAGACGCCGCCGCTCCCCAGGGCATAGAGCGCATGAATGGGCTGGTAGCCCGCGCCGCTGTAGTGTTCCCAGGGATCGATAAAGGCCGCGATCCGGCTATTCTGAATGCCGACCAGTTCAATCAATGCCCAGAACGCAACCACACCCACGCCGGCGGCGACCAGGATGTGCAAGAGGCTTGCGCCCGCAGCAAAATAGATAATCCCGGCAATCATCACCAGCACGACCGTCGTTCCCAGGTCCGGCTCCAGCATCACCAGGCCACAGACAAGCCCCAGCATCACCGCGAAGGGGATCAGGCCATAGGTGACATTCCTGACCTTCTCACCGCGCCGCGAGAGCCAGTCGGCGAAGTAGACGATCAGGCCAAGCTTGGCAACCTCGGACGGCTGCATACTGAAGAGCCCATTGCCAAAGCGAATCCAGGCCCGCGAGTTATTGACAGTCGTGATTGATGCCGGCAGCACCAGTACCAGCACCAGCAGCACCAGCGTGACGCCCATCAGCGGTACCGAGACGCGCCGCCAGAAGCGGTAGTCGATCCGCTGCGTGAAGAGCAACCCGGCGGTACCAATCGTGGCACCGGCAAACTGCCGCAGCAGGTAGTAGAACTGCGTGTCGTGCAGCGTAAATGCCTCGACAAAGCTGGCGCTATAGACCATCACCAGACCCAGCGCGACCAGAATACTCACGGTCGTCAGCAGGATATAGTCCGGTTTGCGTGTACTCCTGTCAAACATAGCTGTTTCTCGATAATCCCTGGTCGAACCCGTAATCCATCTGGGTTAAGGACAAAAGCGCTTCCGGTAGGGACGCAATATCTTGCGCCCCTGCTTAAATCATAAAGGTCAGCAGTGCCAGCAACACAAACAACCCGGCAACCCCAAACCAGCCAAACGTATGAAACTGCCGCGCCACCACCGGCGGGTAGAAGCGGTGGTCAATCACATACCGGGGGGCCAGCAGCACACCCGCCAGAACACCACCGATCAACCCGCCGATATGCGCATAGTTGTCGATCACGCCGCTTGCGCCAAAGCCAATTGCCAGATTAATCACGACGATAAAGATCATACTCTGGAGTTGTGCCCGACCGGCATCGCCCAGCACATCACGGGCCAGGTAGAAGAACGCGCCCAGCGCGCCCACCAACCCAAAGATGGCCCCACTCGCGCCGACCGAGGGACTGGGTGAGAAGGCGTAGGAGGCGACACTCCCCGCCAGTCCGGCCACAAAGTAGAGCGCCAGAAAGCGTAGGGTACCAAAGATGCGCTCGGTTTCGGGGCCCAGCACGAACAGCGCATAGCCATTAAAGAAGATATGCAGCAGGCCGCCATGCAAAAACATCGCCGTCACCAGTCGCCAGTACTGCCCCTGATCAATCAGGCTATTCTGCTTCCACCCCAGCAGAAACAGGGCGCAACTGTAGGTGTCGAGTGGCGCACATGAGCGAGGGTCCAGAATAAAACTCAGCAGATTACTGACCAGAAAGAGCAGAATATTTATCGCCAGCAGCACCCAGACGGCGCGCGGCTGTCCGGTTGGCAAACGCACCCGCACCTCCTGCTGCGGTGGTATCGGACGCGCCTCACCATAGGGCGCGTCCTCCCGATTCTCCTCTGGATAGCGCGGTTCAAACCTCAGTTGTACATCTTCCAAAACACAATCCCAATCCGTTTTGTCTTCTGTTCTTTACCCAAGTTACGCGGTGTAGCTTATTTCGGTCCGTTGACCGACGCAAACGTCAGCTTCGCCTGCGGCAGCATGGTACGTTTTTATCTTTTTCACAAAAATTTGCACAAAGTGCAAATTTTTGTGAAAAAGATGGTTTCTTCCACCCTGCCGGAGGCGACATGTCCTTCCAGGTTCGTGACTGCGTAACTCGTCTTCTTTAGATAATATACTACAACAGATTATCGGCGACATCCTCAGTTGTTCTGGTCTGCTTGCTGTCGGCTGCCAGTTCTTCCCGCACAATCCGCCGGAACTCTTCACCCCGGTGAAACTCGTTGTGAAACATCCCAAAACTGGCACACCCCGGCGAGAGCAACACCAGATCGCCCGGCTCCGCCAGATCGCGCGCGGCACGGATGGCAACGGCAAAATCATCGAAGGGACCGGCAATCGGCTGCGCAAACCCCTGCGCGCGAACTTCCTGCTGCAAACGGTCGGTGGCACTACCGGCCAGCAAGACCAGCGCCTTCACGCGCCGGGCAATGGTCCGGGCAAACAGCGCCGGGTCCAGGTGCTTGTCCGCGCCACCCGCCAGCAAAATCAGTGGCGCATCAAAGCTCCCAAGCGCGGCCTGCGCCGCCGCCGGGTTGGTGGCCGTCGTATCATTGATGTAGCGCACGCCATCCAACTCGGCTACCAGTTCAAGCCGATGCTCCACTCCCGCAAAGCTGCGGAGGGCCGCCCGGATCTCTGTTGGACTGATGCCAAAACTGTAGGCCAGCGCGGTTGCCACCAACACATTTGCTACATTATGCTCGCCCGGCAGTTGTACCTCGGCCAGGTCAAACAGGCGATCTTCGTCCTGCAACGTGGCCGGCAGTTCTGCGGGGGAGGCATAAGCGTCCGGATCATACCGCTTCTGGTAGACCGCTGCTCCGTAGCGCAGAATGAGCGTCGCCGGCGGGAGCGACCAGGATTGGAGTTGTGCCCGTTGCGCCTGCGCTGCCGGCTCATCGCGCGGGTTCCAGTTGACACATCCCACCAGATGCCCCGGCCAGGGACCGGCAAAAAAGTGTGCGGATGGCGCGTCGTCCAGATTCAGGACCACCGTATTGCCGGATTGCTGCCAGGCGTAGATCTGGCGCTTGGCTGCGGCATACTCCTCCATCGAGCCATGATAGTTCAGATGATCCGGCGAGAGGTTGGTGATAGCCGCATACTGCGGGCTGAGTTGGGCCGCGCCCAGGCCAACCAGTTGAAAACTACTCAACTCCAGGACAACCGGCGTTGTCGGGGTAATACGGTCGAGAGCTTCGAGCGCGGAAGCCCTCACGTTGCCCGCGATGACCGTATCCGGAAATTGCCGGCGCAGCATGGCACCAGTGAGCAACGTCGTGGTTGACTTTCCCTTGGTTCCGGTAATCCCGATAATTGGCCCGGGACAGCGGCGAAAGAAGAGGGTCATCTGCGTTTCAATCGGCACCCCCGCCGTACGCGCCAACTCCAACCAGGGCGAGTTGGGCGGCACCGCCGGGTTTACCACCAGCATGTCGTGGCCCGTAAAATCCTCGGCAGCGTGCCGGCCCAGCACATAGCGCACCGTTGCGCCGGTCTCCTGCTCAACCTGCTGCAGCGCCGCCAGCGATGCGGCCAACCGCTCGGCAGGAGCCTGATCCGTGACCGTGACCTGCGCCCCCTGACGGAGCAACCAGCGCGCCACGCCAAGCCCGCCGCCATGCACGCCCAACCCCATCACCAGCACTCGTTTTCCACGCAAATCGATCATCATTGCTTGTTAGTAGCCTATTTCCTGTTCCACAATGATGGTTGCGGGCGTAATCGAAGGATCTGGCGCAACCTGGGGGGCAGTTCCCTGAGCGGCAAAGGTCAATGCTAACGAGATCCCGATCATCGCAGCGACCGCGCCGATCAACACAAAGCGCTGCGTCACCTGGGGTTGGCTCCAGCCGAGTAGTTCAAAATGGTGATGTAGCGGAGCCATCTTGAAGAGCCGCCGGCCCTCACCATAGCGACGACGCGTCCACTTGAAATAACTGGTCTGCAGAATAACCGACAGCGCCTCGGCCACAAACACCACCCCAACTACCGGGAGCAGCAACCACTGCTGCGACTGGAGCGCCACAATTGCCAGCACCGCGCCCAGCGCCAGCGAACCGGTATCGCCCATAAAGACCTGCGCGGGATAGGCGTTGTACCAGAGAAACGCGGCGCATGCGCCCACCAGCGTAAAACTAAAAGCCATCAGGTTCGTCAGGCGCGGCTCCGACAGGAATGTCATCACACCATAGGCCGCAAATGCCAGCGTCAGATTCCAACCCGCCAGACTATCCAGCCCATCAGTCAGATTAACCGCATTGGCCGTGGCAACAATAATCAGGGTCGCCAGCGGAATAAAGCCGACACCGATATTTTGCGGGCCGATAAAGGGAATACGCACCAGACCTTCGTTTTCCAGACCATACGGCGCCGGCAGGTAGAGCACCAGACTGGCGACAAGTGCAATTGCCAGCATCATCAGAAACTTATACCGCACAGTAAAACCATAGGTCTTGGAGTGCGAGTTGGTCAGCGACATCCAGTCGTCAATGCACCCAAGAATGGCAAAACTGATTAACACGGCCAGCGGCAAGAGCATTGACCAGCGGTCAACCATGTTGAACAGCATCGTCAGCACGATCACGGTACTGACGATCATAACGCCGCCCATGGTTGGCGTACCCATCTTGGTCATATGGCTTTGGGGCCCTTCGATCCGGATCTGCTTACCGATTTTGTGCGAGAGAGCAAAGCGAACCCACCCACCGCCAATCAAGAGCGTCAGCAGAAACGCTGCCGCTGCCAGCAACAGCGCACGCGCCATGTCTTGCACGAGTACTGCACGCAGAACTTCCACGTTACTTTACCTCCTCAGGGCGGCGTTGGACCGCAGCAACGATCTGATCCATAGCAACACCGCGCGAACCTTTCACCAGGACATAGTCGCCGGGGCGCAGCATAGCATGCAGCGCATCGACTACATCTGCGTTGTGTTCAACAACCAGCACCCTGTTCGCATCCATACCACTCAGACGTGCCTCCTCAGCAATCCAGCGGGCGCGGGAACCGACGCAAATCAACTGATGGGCCACCTCTGCCACGCGCCGTCCAACCAGGCGATGTCCTTCTTCTTCGGCAGAGCCAAGTTCGAGCATATCGCCCATCACGGCAATCCGCCGCCCCTCCAGTTCGCCCAGCAGGGTAAGTGCGGCCAGCGACGAAGACGGTGCGGCATTATACGAGTCATCAATGATTTGCGACCCGCCGACGCCCGGCACGGTAAAGAGCCGCAGTTGCGTGGTCTCATCCTGGAGACCGCTGATAATATCGTCCCAACCCATCCCCAGCACCAACCCGGTGGCGATGGCCGCCAGCGCAGTATGCACGCTATGCCGACCAATCAGGGGCAATTTTAGATAGACTTCCTCTTCGCCATAGTGCGCGCAAAACGCGATACCTGACAACCCTCGGCTTTCGATAGCATCTGCCCAGAGATCAGCCGTGGGTGTCAGCCCATACCGCAATACCCGTGCCGCAGTGCGTTCGGCTATGGCGTTGACGCGTGCATCATCGGCATTGAGGATCGCCACCCCATCGGCGGGCAACGACTCAACCAGTTCCGCCTTGGCATGGGCAATGGCCTCAATACTACCTAACCGCTCCAGATGCGACGGACCGACATTGGTGACAATCCCGATCTGTGGCCGGGCGAGACCCGCCAGAAAGCGAATCTCGCCCGGTGCCCACATCCCCATCTCCAGCACCGCCGCCTCATGGTCAGCGGTCAACTGCAGCAGGGTTGTAGGCACGGTGGCCTCGCTATTATAGCTGCGTTTAGTTTTTAATGTGCGGAAGCGGCGACCGAGAACGGCTGCCACCACCTCCTTGGTAGAGGTTTTACCCACGCTGCCGGTGATACCAACAACGGTCGGCGTGAGTTGTCTCCGATGGTAGACGGCCAGGCGCTGTAGTGCCATCAGCGGGTCGTCTACGGCAATTAGCAAGAATGTCTGGGTCGTCGCCGCCAGCAGTTCATCACCATTGGTAGGATCGATCAAGATCCATGGGCGCTGAAGCTGCTGATCCAGATCAGCCTGGCGCTGCTCGACCTGTTCGCGCCGCACCAGGGCTCCGAGGGCGCCGCTCGCAGCAACGGTTGCCAGGAAGTTGTGACCATCGGTGCGCTCGCCGCTCAGGGCCACAAATAGCGCATTCGGGACCACCTCCCGCGAGTCGGTGACAACCTCCGAAGCCTGGATTTCTTGCCAATGTGCCGGAATACGCGGCATCTGCCGCGTCGTCTTCGGCTGAACACCAAACAGAATATGTAAGAGATTGAGCATGCCGCCCTCCTTGCTTGACTGGGCAATGCGGCGGCATTGTAGCATATCTGGGTTTCAGCCGTAAACTAAAAAGTCAATCTGTAATCTTCCCGGTCCCCTACCAGGGTTGTGATGGACTGACCAGGCCCGGATTGGGCTGGACCCGCGCATAATCCATCAACTCATCGACAACTTTATAGAAGACCGGAATAGCGGTACCGACGCCCCAGATATCATCTTTGGGCCGGTCGATCTTGACCAGCACCGCATACCGGGCATCATCCGCCGGGGCAAACCCCACCACCGAGCCAATGGTAAAACTGGGATCGTAGCCCCCGCCCGGTAGCGGAATCGAGGCCGTCCCCGTTTTGGCTCCAACCTGGTAGCCGGGCACCAGCCACTGGTCGGCCCAACTGCCGGTTCGGGAAGACCAGACAACCGGCGCGTAGTGATTGGCCGAATGCACCAGCATACGCCGCACCGTCCAGGCCACACCGGGATCAACCACCTGGCGCACCTCGATCGGCTCAGTTACAGTACACTCGTCGGCGTCGCAGACCTCCTCAACCACATAGGGCCGCATCAGCATGCCGTCGTTGGCGATGGCTGCGACCGCGCGCGTCAACTGTAGCGGCGTCATCGAGATCCCCTGGCCGTAGGAGTTGGTCAGCAGCAGCACATCGTTGAAGAAGGGTGATGACGGCCCATGTACAATCCCCTGCTCCTCGCCTCCCAGGTCAATCCCCGTAGACGCGCCAAAACCAAAATCGCGCACAATGCGGTAGAAATCCTCCGCGCCGGTCATCTCATTCAACTGGAGCGCGCCGACGTTGCTGGAGTGGTACAACACCTCGCCCGGATCGATCATGCCGTTGCCGCCATGGTTCCAGTTGTGGAACTGATCGCCAAAACGATTGACCACGCCGGGATCGCTAATCAACGTATCGGCGGTAAACGCACCCGTTTGCATGCCCGCCGCAACGGTGATGATTTTAAAGGTACTGCCCGGTTCATACAGATCACTGACCGCCGGGTTGCGGCTGTAGACCTCCGGCGGATAATCGCCATAGCGGTTGGGATCAAACGGCGGCCAACTGGCCATCCCCCGGATCGCGCCGGTATCCGGCTCAATCACCAGGATGGTT
Source organism: Chloroflexaceae bacterium (assembly GCA_034436755.1). Taxonomy (GTDB): domain Bacteria; phylum Chloroflexota; class Chloroflexia; order Chloroflexales; family Chloroflexaceae; genus CAKZQX01. Next base: position 19,876 of record DAOTVB010000142.1, read on the forward strand.
CCGCCGTCGGCATTATGCTGTTCCACCGCCGCCTTGAGCGCATCCTCAACCATGTGCTGGATGAAGGGATCGATGGTCAGGCGCAGGTTGACGCCGTCGCGAGCGGGCCGACGCTCCTGGGGTGCAATGGCAATCGGATTATTCACCGGGTCAAACTCGGCCGTTAAGGTGCCGGTAATTCCTTTCAGAGCAGTGTTGTAGTAACTCTCGACGCCGCTGATGCCGTCACCGTTAAAATTGGTTGTGCCAATAATCTGCGATGCAAAGGCATTCTGCGGGTAGATGCGGCGCGGCTCATAGATCAGGCGCAGGCCGGGTTCTTCCAGCATTTCGATGCGCTCGGCCACAGCAGGCTCGAGCCAGCGCGCGATTGGCAGCCAGTACTTCTCAAAGTCGGTCAACGCAGTAAGGATTTCCCGTTCATCGCGCCCAATCAGCGGAGCCAGGGTTAGCGCCAGTTGCGGCGCGCGGTTCGCGGGAATCTGCGCGGGAACCACCCACAGACTCTCGCGCTCGATATCCATCGCCAGCACGTTGCCATGGCGGTCGGTGATCAACCCGCGGCTGGGATGCAGCGTCACCTGCTGGTTAATCTCCCGTCGGGCCTTGTCCGCCAGGTCCGCACTCTGCACCACCTGCAGCTCGCCCAGCCGCAGCACCATCCGCAATATCAGCAGGAAGGCCAGCCCCAGCAACGCCATAATCCGCCAGTGCGGAATAGTGACCCGCCGGCTTGAACTGCTGCTGCGCCGGCGCTTATGTGTCTGTACGGTCGTATTTGTTGCCATTCGTAGCCTGCACTCCGTTACCTGCTACTCATTCCGTCTGATCCTCAGCAGCCTGTGGTTCATTTTCGTTGAGTATATCGTGGACAATTTCTTCGGGCAGAACAATATACCGGATCTGTTCACGGCCGGTTGGTCGCAGGCCAATCTCCTCGGCCCGCGAGTGAATGTGCTTGAGATCCTGCGCATTGGCATACCGCAGTTGCAACTGGCTCCGCTCACGCAGCAACTCGGTGCGGCGCGCTTCCAACTCAACGATGGCATAGCCCTTGGTTGCCACCACGCCGGTTTGCCCCAGCGCAATCAGGCTCATCAGGCAGAGCATCACCACCGCGATCATCAGTGAGCGGCCGGCATCCAGGTTGAGATAGCGCGAGAGTTCATTGCGCCGTTCGCGCGCCTGGCGCAACGGGAATGGTCGTTGTATGCGTAAGGCCATAGCTTTTGTCCTGAATTTCAAATTTCGGATGCAACCAGATAAAATCAAGCGTCAACTGGGCAGTGCGTTTTTCCGTAAACCCGTTCGTTCTACTCGTCCCTGCTGCTTGCTACTCGTCCCAGCAAAACCCCGTCCAGTGCCGCCGGTCTACTCTTCTACTTCCGCTACCCGTTCTGCCACCCGCAGTTTTGCGCTGCGGCTGCGTGGATTTGCCTGTAATTCCGCTTCCCCGGGTTCAATGGGTTTTTTTGTCACTATCTGCAGCCGAACTGGAATTGGTAGCGCTTCACTCCCGCCATAGCCTGACTCTGCCCGAAAAAACTGCTTGACAATCCGGTCTTCCAGGGAGTGAAAACTGATCACCGCTATACGTCCTCCCGGGCGCAGCAGGGCAACCGCCTGCGGTAGCGCCGCCGCTAACCGATCGAGTTCACGATTGACGGCGATGCGCAATGCCTGGAAGGTACGTGTTGCTGGATGAATTTGACTTCTTCGTCGATGTTGTGGGGTGCTGCTGCGCCCTGGAACGGCCTGCCTGACCAGTTCGGCCAGTTCACCGGTTGTCGTCAAGGGCTGCTGCCGGCGTTGTTCAACGATGCGGCGGGCGATCCGCCGGGAATAACGCTCTTCGCCATAGCGATAGATAATGTCGACCAGTTCCTGCTCACTCAGGCGCTGGAGCAGGTCGGCGGCTGTCGCTCCCTGGGTCGGATCGAGGCGCATATCGAGCGGTCCGCCCGCGCTAAATGCAAAGCCCCGCTCCGGCGTATCCAGTTGGTAGGATGAAACCCCCAGGTCGAACAGGACACCATCGACACCTGCAAACCCGTGTGTACGCGCCAGGTCGCCCATCTCATCAAAATGCCCATGGCAGAGCGTGTAGGCTTCCGGCGGGATTATGTCGGACCGGGATGCAAAGTTTGATTGGGCCGCCTGAAGCGCCGCCGGATCGGCATCGATCCCCAGCAAGCGCCCGCCAGGCTGAATGCGTTGGAGCAGTGCGGCGGCATGCCCGCCACCACCAACGGTACTGTCGATATACCGACCGCCGGGTTGTGGCTGTAAGGCGGTCAGCACCTCAGCCGGCAAGACTGGTGTATGTGCAAATGCCGGACCACCAGATTGCGCCTGATCCACTTACGCCCCCCGCTGTCCATACCGCGTCAGATCCCCAACTCGGCCAGTTGCGTTGCAATGCTGCTACCGCTGCTATCCAGCCGCTCCAGCACCTCTTGCCAGCGGTCACGCGCCCAGATCTCAAAATAGGTATCCAACCCGGCGATCACCACCTGCTCCGCCAGCGCGGCATACTCGCGCAGATTCTGCGGGATCAAAATACGCCCCTGTCGATCAACCTCCACCTCGGCCGCCCCGGAGAAGAGCAAGCGGCGCAGATTACGCGCCTCTTCGTTGCCGAGCGAGAGCGAGCTGATCCGCTGCGCCAGAGACTGCCAGGTTGGGCGCGGAAACACCTGCAGACAGTGATCAAATCCACGGGTCAGCACCAGACCTTCTTTCAAGTCTTCACGGAAGCGCGCAGGCACCGCCACGCGGCCTTTGTCATCTATGGTGTGCTCGAACTCGCCGAGAAACACGCTCCCGCTCCCCCTCTGGCGTTGCCATTAGCGCCAGGCAACTGTTTGCGCAGGGCGTAATGGGCCGGGTGAATGTTGTGATTGATCAAAAGTTATGGATCGATCAGCGCCACCATACGCGAAGCCTGCTTTTCTGGCGAATCGTAAAAAGAAAGTATGTTCTAAATATCGGGCTACGAAAAAAGCGGATTGTAAAAGTAGCAAATCCGTTCGTTCGTCCCACTTTGCCCCACTTTGCCCCACGAATCTGCCCCATTATATACCACCTGCCCCCCCATTTCAAGCCTTTTTATGACAAATTGATAGATATCTGCCACCAATACTCGAAAAGTCTTTACGCTTTATGCTAGTATTTATGGGTTAATGGTTAACGGTTAGGGGTTAACGGTTAGGGGTTAACGTAAGGTATCATGCTGCAAATGTAATCAAAGGAGGCATGGGTATGAGTGAGGAACAGCCACATTTGACGCATCTTGATGCGCAAGGACGGGCACAGATGGTAGATGTAGGAGCCAAGGCGGAAACCCGACGCGAGGCGCTGGCCCGGGGCACGGTGCTAATGCAGCCGGAAACGCTCCGTTTGATAATTGACGGGAACCTGCCCAAGGGGGATGTGCTGGCCGTGGCGCGGGTTGCGGGCATTATGGCGGCAAAACGCACGCCCGAGCTGATTCCGCTCTGCCACACGCTGCTGCTGACCCATGTTTCAGTGGAGTTGACTCCCGATCCGGACAGCAGTACGCTTCTGATCGCAGCGACAGTGCGCAGCCAGGGACAGACCGGCGTCGAGATGGAAGCGCTCACGGCGGTCAGCGCGGCGGCGCTGACTGTCTACGATATGTGCAAAGCCGTAGATCAGGCGATGCGGATCACCGATATCCGGCTGGCGCAAAAGCGTGGGGGCAGGAGCGGGGAGATCATCATTGAGGAATAACCCGGCCGGACCAGACGACTACCCGGCGGCAGCAACCGCCGGGCAGCGTGTGATTTTGCGCCATGCCCGAAATACACTACCGGGGTAGTCCAGTATCGCGCGTGCCACTGGCCTGGAGCAACACGCGCCCTGCCTGTAACTCGACCTGGAGTGACGACAACTATCTATTTCCGTCGCGCTGGATTAGTGTGGACGGCGGGACGATGTGCGCTGACCAATCTTCTGCTGTACCTGCTCAACCTCGGCAGCCAGTTCATCGGCGTGCAGCATCTGATGGATCATCTGATCCTCCAGTGCGGCATGCCGACGCTGGAGCTCGTTGATCTCGCGCTCCAGGAAGATATCAGTCGGCCCTTCACGTTGGGAAATCAATGACTGTAAGCGCTGTTCTACTTCTTCAATTTCCCATGCCAGATCATGTAATACTGCGTTGGCATTTTTCAGCTCGGTGAGTTGCGCGCGGTGCCGCTGATTCAGTTCGTCACCACCACCGGCCATTGCACTGCCCGATTGTTTTGATATACGTCTCATACTCTAAGCATAGCACACGACATAATTGATTGCAATGGATAAGCCCGGTTGACATAGAACACACGTTCGATTATAATACTTTTGTAAACTGTTTCGATTCTCCGACGTTGCTTGAGCAAGCAGATACGCAGAGGAGCAGATGCCCATGCTACAGACAGCACGCCACGCTACCCTGGCTGGACGCCCCCGCTGGACCTGGCTGGCGCAGTTGCCCTGGTGGCGGCCCCCGATCGAGCCGGTTGAGCTACGGACACAGCGGTTTGGCTACCAGCCGCGCTATTTCCGCTGGCGCGGTCTGTTCTACCGGGTCTACCGGATTGAGCGGGTCTGGGAACAGGCAGCCCGGCGGGAGCAGGCGGCCCGGCGCTACTTCACTGTGCGCTGTAACGATGAGCGGCGGTACACACTTTTTCAGGATCTGACACTGGGAACCTGGCACATGGTGCGGTTTCGTCGGTAACGAACTGCGATCAAACGGTACGAGTATGCGGGTTGTGAAAGGATTGAGGGCAACACTGTTGTAGAAAGAGGATCAACGATGGCAGGCCCGGTTTTTCTGATGTGGTACGACGATAACCCCAAGGTACCTGTGTTCAAAAAGATCGAAGATGCAATTGAGGCCTACACTGACCGCTTTGCTATCACGCCCCGGATTGTGCTGGTCAACGAAGCTGAGGTCGTGCAGTACGACACGGTCACGGTGCGCGGCGTCGGTCACATCCGGCGCAACAACTTCTGGATCGGGCTGGAGGATATCCCGGAAGAAGTGCTGGAAACGGTCATCGCGGAATAACACATCGTCAGATCAGGGGTAGCGCTTCCCCCGGCGCTACCCTCCGTCCCGCTGCTGCTTCTGCTGCATAACCAACTCCAGCCCCTGTTGGGCCGCAGTGTTACCAGGGTTGATAGCCAGCACATTCTCCAGTGCGATCTGCTGATCATCTAACTCGTCCACCGCGCCGCTCAACCAGAGCCAGGCGGCCTCATTCTCCTCGTCCGCCTCAACCACCAGCATCAGCAGTTCCAGCGCCCGCTCCTTGTTGCCCTGGCGCAGCGCCACCGCACCATCATAGAGCCACTCGGCTATTTCTTCCTGGGTTGCCATAAATCCTCCGTGAGAGGCACGGATGCGAAGCCGCGCGGATGCGAAACAGGCAAAGGTTGTTATCGCCTCATCGCCTCATCGCCTCATCGCCTCATTAAGTTTCACGCTTCACTTTAATCATCTCGGCCAGGATGCTGAGGGCGATCTCCTCCGGGGTACGCGCGCCGATTGCCAGCCCGATGGGGCCGTGTATCCGGCTCACCTGCTCCGCACTCAGTCCGGCCGCCTGGAGCCGCTGAAGCCGCCGGGCATGCGTGGCATTACTGCCCAACGCACCGATGTAGCGCGCGGGTGAGGCCAGTGCCGCACTGAGTGCCGGATCATCCAGTTTCGGATCGTGGGTCAGCACCGCGACATAGCTGTTGTTGGTCAGTCGCCCCACCAGCGCCTCATCAGGCCAAGCGGCAATCAGTTCATCGGCATGGGGAAAGCGTTCCCGCGTGGCAAAACTGGTGCGTGCATCGATCACCACGGTGCGAAACCCCAACACCTTTGCCAGGGACACCAGCGCGATGGCGATATGCACCGCGCCAACGATAAAGAGGGTTGGGGCCGGCACAAACGACTCGATAAAAACCGTCGCCGTCAGCGGGTCGGCAACAATCGATGCCTCCTGCTGCAGGCTGTTCCGGGGCGGATCGGCATAGTCGATAATCCGGGTGGCACTGCGCTCCAGCAGCGTAATCGCATCATCACGTACCCGCACATCAAACCCGGCATCACCCAGCGTCCCCTGCGTACGGCCGTCAGGCCAGATCAGCAGCTTCGCGCCGATGGGTGTCAGCAGACTACCGTCCGGCACAGCGATCAGTGTGGCCGTTGCCACAGGACGCTCCGCGATAATTGCCTGGCGCAGCGTGTCGTACAGATCCCCCACAGTTGCATCCTTACCGTTCAGCCCATTCCCCTACCAGGATAACACCTCGACAAAAATCTCAATCGTCCCGCCGCAGGCCAGACCAACCTCCCAGGCTTCCTCGTCGGCCACGCCATAGCGCACCAGCCGCGCGCGCCCGGTCCGGATTGCATCCTGACACTCCTCAAAGACCGATCCCTCGACACACCCACCGCTGACTGAGCCGGCCAGGCCACCCGCCGACGAAACCGCCATCTTCGCACCAATCTGACACGGCGCTGAGCCCACCGTCTTGATCACCGTTGCAATTGCAACCTGCTCGCCCTGCGCCCGCCAGCGTTCGATATCGTTCAGGATCTCGTTCATACTGTTTTCCATTGGGTTGTCTACGGTCCCATATCGGCTCTATCTTACCCGATTTTGGCAACTCTTGCCAGAAACTTGTAATAATCCGGCTCTCACAAACGGCCCATGTCGGCTACAATGAGGGCGGTACATACGACCACGCCGGTACACGGAAGGTGGCCCGCAGCCGGAACCGTGTATCCGCTAAACCTGACACATCACGCTAACGAAAGTGAGATCGCTATGACCATCATTGCCGGTTCAGGCAGCAGCCGTCACACCGAGGCATACCAGGCGGGACGGCTGGCGGCGGAGGCGGCGGTTGCACCGCTCCAGGGCCGCGTCCCCAGGCTGATTATCGTCTTTACCACCGAGCCGTTTGAGCAGGCCGATGTCCTGCGCGGCATTCGCGCAATTACCGGCCCGGCGGCCCTGATTGGCGGCTGCTCCGGCGGATTGATGACCGCACAGGGGGTCGATCCGGCGGGTGTGGCCGTCCTGGCGCTGGCCGGCGATGATCTGGAGGTAGCGCTGGCGCTGGAACCGGGATTGAGCAGCCAGCCCCACCTCACCGCCGAGCGCGCCGCCGAACAGGTTGAGGATCAACTGGCCGATGAGGAGAGTAACCGGCAGAGCACCGCGCTGCTCTTCACTGATGGACTGACCGGCATGCTGGCCGTGGATATGGCCCTCCAGAGTGCAAGCGCAGTGCTGGGGCCGCTCTGTCCCATCATTGGGGGTGCGGCGGGGGATAATCTGCACTACAAACAGACTTACCTCTTCGCGGATGAGCAGATCGCCGGCGATGCCGTGGCCCTGGCACTGCTGACCAGCAGCGCCCCGATTGGCGTTGGAGTGCGGCACGGCTGGAAGCCGGTTGGTCGGCGGCTGGTGATTACCCGCAGTTCGGGCAATATCATCTATGAAATAGATAGCCGTCCCGCCCTCGAGATCTACCGCGATTTATTCCCCCAGGCCGATATCACCACGGAAACCTTCCGCGAGTTTACGCGCTACCACCCGATTGGCTTCCCGCAACTGGGGGAAGAGTTCCTGATCCGCCTGCCTCTGGAGGTTCACCCGGACGGCTCCATCGCGTGCGCGGGAACGATCCCCGAAAATGCCGTCGCGCAGATCATGGCGGGCAACCCGGACTCGCTGCTCGACGCGGCAGAAGCAGCGGCAACCCAGGCAGTCGCGGCCCTGGCGGGCAGCCCGATTGCAGCGGCAATTGTCATTGATTGTGTCACCCGGCCTCCGCTGCTGGGGGCAGAGGTAGGGACGGAGTTGACTCGTATTCAGGCGATTGTTGGGCATGATACGCCGCTCATTGGCATGTACAGCTTTGGTGAGTTTGCCGCCGACGAAGGCCCGGTCTGCTTTCACAACAAAACCGTTGTCGTCTGTGCTATCGGGAAAGAAGCCAGGACAGCTACTGTATGACTACATCAGCGAACAACCACTTCGATCATGAGAATGAACTTGCCATTCTCTACGAGATCGCCTCGATTTCGAAGCATCTGCGTAGTATGGATACCATCTGCGATCTGTTGCTGGACAAGGCGACCCGGTTACTGGGGGCGGAGGTGGCGGTTTTCTACCTGTATGATGCGGAGGAAGCCCGCCTCAACCTGCGCGCCGCCCGTGGCATTCGGCTGAAGAAGATCTGCCCTCAGATCGATCCGCTGCTCTCCGAGGGTGAACTGAGCACGAAAACAGTGATCTGGTCGGACACGCATACAGCAGCGTTTCCGGTTACGCCGCTACCCGCGCGTTACCCGGTCAGGGCGGCTCTGGGCGTGCCGGTCAAGAGCGATATTGCGCTGCTGGGCTGGCTGTACGTGGCACTGCTCAAGCGCTCGACTTTTGAGGCCCGGCAGGTTACACTCTTCAATGCCCTGGCCGACCAGGTTGCCAGCACGCTGGAGACTACGCTCTCGCTGGAGCATAACTACCGGCAGCAGGCAGCCCTGGCCGAGGCCAATCAGCGGCTGGAGCAGGTGTTGAACGAGATGCAGCAGGCCTATGCGCAGCAGGAACGGCTCATCCAGACGATCAAAGCGCTCTCGCTGCCGGTGCTGCCGATTGGGGAGCATGTGCTGCTCACGCCGCTGATCGGGCATATTGATGAGGAGCGCTCGCAACTGATCAAGGAGAAGTTGCTGGCGGCAATCGGTCAATATCAGGCGCATGTGGTCATCCTGGACATCACCGGGATCTCGGTGGTTGATGCGGCGGTCGCGCAGATGCTGCTGGAGACCACCCAGGCCGCGCGGCTGCTGGGGGCACGCATGATCCTCTGCGGCGTGTCGCCCGATGTAGCCGAGGTCATGGTCAACATGAATTTCGATCTACGCATCCCAACCACCACCGATCTGCGGGCGGCGATGAAGTTGGCGCTACGCAGTTGATACGGTCGGGATCGTCTCGGCGGTGTGGACTGCGCCGCCAACCCGGTCGGCCTGTTCCAGCAGCAGCACCTGACGCCCGGCACGCGCCAGGTAAGTAGCACAGACCAGGCCGTTATGCCCGCCGCCAATCACGATTACGTCGTAATCATGCATAGTTCATGGGATTCGGTTATTCTTCGTGGCTTGCCAGATCGATCACGACGGCGCACGCCAGAATCAGCACCTCGTCTTCGTTGTCAGGAATGTCGATGCCGTAGGTGTCGGCCAGGGCGAACAACTCCTTCGAGACATGGGCAACCGGCTGACCGTTGCGGGTGAAGGCATACTCATAATCGAGAAAATTGCCGTCCGCCTCCAGATCGCCGGGGCCGGGCACATCGACGCTGAAGTGAGCATGGAAGAGCGAGAACAGCGACTTTTTGACCGTGGCCGCCGGCTCGTCGCCGCGATAGATCTCGTAGGTTTTACCCAGTGACAGCAGCTTCTGCCGGATCACGGCCAGTTCATGGCCGGTCATATCCTGAAACGAGAGCCGGTCAGCGATGCTAAACAACTCGCCCGCGACGATAAAGGTCTCAAGGCCCTGCTCATTTTTGATGCAGTAGCGGTCCCGGAGCGAAAATAGCTTCTCGCGCATGGCATAGCGCATCGTATCCTCACCTTTCAATCTGTGAGTTATCTCTATTTGCGCTGCGTCACTGCGCAGGATCAGGGTAGTACGCGGGGAAGGCACAATGCGCAACTGCGATACATAGAAAGCACAACAAACCGAGGACAAAGAACAAACAGGGTGTTTCGATAGCAATATGCGGAGCGTGTACTGTTCCGGGTTCCTCTGTTCTGCGCTCTCGGTAACAAGAGTATGCAATAGCTGTGCCAGGTTACGGGTTACGGGTTACGGGTTACGGGTTACGGGTTACGGGTTACGGTTGAGTGCTTCAGCACGCAGTTCGCTTTACCCTGGCGCATCCAATTCAAGATCGTCCCGAACAAGCTGGTCAGTCGATACATGAAACAACTGGGCTACTTTTAACACAAAGTCGATCTTGGGCCTGCGTTTGCCGTTTTCAACATCACTGATGTAGCTGTTAAACGAGGGCGCATAACCCAGTGCAGTTGCAAGTTCGCGGATAGTCATGCCATGACGTGTACGGAGCGTGCGCATTTTTTCGCCAAATCGTTGCATGGTAAGGCATTTACTCTACAGCAGTTACGCGGTTACTCAACACTATTGTGTTACTTTCTCGTAGTTGACATTTGTCCAGAAATATGGTACTTTGCTTTCCAAACAGTAAGCAAACTCAAAAACAGGTGGGCCCTCCGCGCTGCTCGCACCAACCGGAGGGCGTGGCATCGGCGAGCATGCGCCGACGCGGAGCTATTGTAACATGCAATGGCTCCGCTGCCGCATGCTCGCCCTACACGGGTTGTTCAGACCCGTAGGGAGGCTGTATAGGAAGAACTAAGAACTTAAGAACTAAGAACAAAACCCCAACCGCATCTCCTGCCTCTCTGTTCTTTATTCTTTGTTCCTTGTCCGCATACTTGTTTGTTCTTTGTTCTCTGCCTGTTTTTTTTAGTTCTTAGTTCTTAGTTTTTGGTTCTCTCTTCAGAGGAGATGCGCATGGTAGGGACGATCAAAACCCGGGTGATTCCCTTTCTGCAAAACCTGGGGCGTGCGTGGCAGCAGGATCATGTGGCAGTACTGGCGACATCATTGTCCTACTATGCGCTCTTCTCGCTCTTTCCGCTGCTGCTGATCATCTTTAGCCTGATCGGGCTGGTGATCGGTACGGAAGACTCGCTGGTGCGACAGTCGTTGCAGGTGGTCGGGGCCGATGATCTCTCCGGGCAACTGCCGGAGGAGGGGCAGGCCGAGGAGCAGATCGTTACGCTGATCCGCGATTCGCTCTCGCCGGCGGCGGCGGACCAGATCCAGAGCACGCTGGAGCAACTGAACCAGCAGGGCCGGGGGGCCGGGCTGATTGGCTTTGCCACGCTGCTGCTCTCGGCCAGCGGTGTGTTTGCCGCGCTGGACCGGGCGTTCCAGGTAATCTGGAAGACGCAGGAGCAGCCGGAGGAGGGCGGCAGCATCGTCAATACGGCGCGCAAGCTGGTCTTGAAGAAGCTACTGGCGTTTGGGCTGGTGTTAAGCTGTGCCCTGCTCTTGCTGATCTCGATGGTGTCGGGGGTTGCGATCGGGCTGGTGCAGTCCTTTGCGCCGGAGGTGCCAGGCAGCGCGTTCCTGTGGCGCGGTATTCAGGTGGCGGTCTCGGTGGGACTGCTGGCGGTGGCGTTTATGCTGCTCTTCAAATATCTGCCGGATACGCCGGTGGCCTGGGGCGATGTCTGGCTGGGTGCGCTGCTGACCGCGATCCTGTTTACGGTGTTTGTGAATATCAGCAGTGCCTACATCAGCCACAGCAACTTCGAAGCCTACGGCGCGATTGGCAGCGTGATGGCGCTGCTGGTCTGGATTTTCCTCAGCAGCCAGGTGCTCTTTCTGGGGGCCGAGTTTACCCGGACCTATGCGACGATGTTCGGGAGTTATCGGGAAGAATCGAATGGGGAGGGTGGGGAGTAGCCGGCAGCCGGCAGCCGGCAGCCGGCGGTTACGGGTGGCCGTCCTGTGTCTTGCATCCCACATCCGCTGTTTCTATCGCCGCCCGGGCCTGTGCAATCAACTTGTCCGTATCCTGCACATCAGTATCGAGGTTACGGGAAGCAAAACAGTCGCGGGCACGCTGAAGATAGGTGAGGGCTTCTGGATAACGCTCGTGATTAATCAGGGCAAGACCGTGGTTGTACAGGTCGGCTCCCATACCGTACACATCGCCAATCGCCTGCCTAAGGGCCAGCGCCTGATCGAGCATCGTCTGGGATTGGGCCGGATCGCCGGCGAACAGTAATCCGCTCCAGGCAGCCAGCACATTTGCTTCCCCCAATCGAGCATCCACCACCTGGTACAATCCTAGCGCTTGCTGGTATGAACACAGCGCTGCATCCACCTCACCCCGAAACTGCCGCATATCCCCCAGCGCCAACAGCACATTTGCTTTCCCTAGCCGCGCCCCCACCGCCCGGTACAATCCTAGCGCTTGCTGGTATGAATGCAGCGCCGCATCCATCTCCTTCCGGAACTGCTGCACATCCCCCACCGCCTTCAAAACGTTCGCTTCCCCCAGCCGATCCCCCACCGCACAGTACAGTCCTAACGCTTGCTGGTATAAATGCAGCGCCGCATCCATCTCTCCCCGGAACTGTTGCACATTCCCCACCGCCTTCAAGACGTTCGCTTCCCCCAGCCGATCCTCCACCGCCCGATAGTGTTCCAGCGCGGCCGCATAACTGCCCAGCGCCACATCCATCTCCTGCCGGAACTGCTGCACATCCCCCACTGCTTTCAAGACATTCGCTTCCCCCAGCCGATCCCTCACCGCCCGATAGTGTTCCAGTGCGGCCTGGTACGAACGCAGCGCCGCTTCCCGCTCATCCCGGAACCTCTGCACATCCCCCACCGCCTTCAAAGTGTTCGCTTCCCCCAGCCGATCACCAACCGCCTGGTACAACGTTAGCGCTGCCTGGTATGAACGTAGCGCCGCATCCACCTCATCCCGGAACTGCTGCACTTTGCCGATCTCCAGCAGCACATGCGCTTCCCCCTGTTTCACACCGGCCTGCCGGTAGCGCGTTTGTGCCTGCTGCAGATATTCCAGTGCAGCAGTATGAGCATAGCCCCGGCGCGCAGCTTCACCCGCCAGGACCAGGGCTTCCGCCTGCCAGGTGCGCAGGTCGGCCACCCCATAGTAGCGCGCAGCCTGAGTGTAGGCGGCTTCGGCTTCGCTCCAACGGTAGGGCTCGGCCTTCTCGTAGAGTCCGCCCAGGTCATACCAGGCATCGGCAATGCTCTGCGGGTCGGGATGGGCCATGTTGATCAGGGCGTTGATGCGCTGCTCCTGCTGACTGCTGCGCCGCCGGCAGTGGGCTTCGTCTTCCACGGTGAGGTAGGGGCGGTGGCGCTGCCAGGTTCGCTCGGTCTGCGGCGTAGTTATGAGCGGGGAGTGGCCGCTGCTCGCCGTCGGGGATGTGGTACTCCGGCCGGGAAAGCGGAAGATGCCATTGATGCGCGAGTAGAAGTTGGGCGCATGCCGGCTCAGGGCCTGCAGATCATGCAGCGTTACCCAGAAGAGCAGTCGGTGGGGCAACTGCGCCAGCGTTTCCCGCTGCAGATCCAGGTAACTATAGAGCCCCCGATCCAGCGCGCTGCCCACCCCGGTAAAACAGACCACCGGCGCATCCTGGTCGGCGGGCAGTTCCAGACAGCGCACAATTGCCAGCGGATCGGGCTCCCGCTCCACCAGGGAGATTTCGATCAGCGGCAGGGGCGCAATCGCCGCACGCACCTGCGCGATGATCCGACGCTGGATGGCGGCATCTTCGTAGAGCGCCAGCGCCCACGCGCCCGGCACAAGCCGCAGCAGCGTTGTCAACCGCTTGCACTCGGCGGCACTGGCGGTATCTGCCGGGGGTAGTTCGTTTTGCTCAGATGTTACTTCTTCCTGTATACCAGTCCACAATGTGGTGTATCATCTAATCCGAACAGATGGGTACATGTGTTATAATGCCAACGTGGATGCTGCTCCAGCAACAATCTGAATTCCAACTATATATTGGACAGCTGGACTTCACAGGAGAGTAACTGTGGCTGACCAGACCATACAAATACCAGACGAAATCTACCAGTTGTTACACGAACGAGCACAGCAACTCGGAACAACGCCGGAAGCTATCGTGTCACAGTTGGCCTACGCCTGGCTCATGCTGCCCGACGCGGCTGAACATAACGAGGATATTCCGGATGAACCAGTGACGACGGATATAGCACTGGCCGCCGTGCGCCGGCTGACAGGTCTATTTGCCGATGTTACGATTCCCAACTTTGAACAGGTTGTCACTGACCCCATGCTTTCGCTTGAGAATACCAATCTCATAAACTCTGATCATGCGTAAAACATTTCGCAATATTCCGGATAGCGCGACTGTTCTGCTTGATGCGAACATCGTTGTCTATGCCCTGTATCCCCAATCCCAGTTTCATACGGCCTGTGCGCACCTGCTTGAGCGCGGTGCATTGCAAGAAGTAACACTGCATCTGGTTGTAAATGTGGCGGCGGAAATTATCTATCGGACAATGGTTTTAGAACTACTGAATCAAGGCACGCTTTCGCACGCATCCGATGCAGTCATGTATCTCAAGCGCAACCCGCAGATCGTCCAGCAGTTGACGCGCTATAAGACGGTCCTCCGCGATCTGAAGCAGGCACGGATCAATATTCTACCGCTAACTTATCGCGATCTCCATGCCAGTCGGCACTATCGAGAAACCTACGTCCTGCTAACCAACGACTCCCTGATCATGGCAGCAATGCAGCGTGAACGCATCACCTATCTGGCAACGAACGACGCGGACTTTACGCGCATTCCGGGTATTGCTATTCGCGTGCCGGATTAGCAGCAAGCAACTCAGCATCACTCCGTCAATCCTGATTATCAATTGACGAGGTGCCGGGGACATTCCGATGCGTATCTGCACCAGGCGGTTGCTGCGACGGCAACATGGACCGAACGGCGGCAACATCCGCCTGAAATGCCTGCGCAGCAGCAATGCCGGACGCAAATGCTTCCGGTGCCAGGGTGCGCCAGAGGTTGAAGCCGCGCTCCTCCAGTGCAGCAATGTCGGCGGCCAGCTTTTCCAGTTGCTGCGTGTAGTCCTCTTCGTCAGCGGGAATTGGCGGCAGCAGCTTCTGATAGCGTTTCTGCAGACGTTGCAACTGCGCCTGTAGCTTCGCCAGCTTCGCGCGCGCCAGATCCGGCGAACGCGGTCCCCGCCGTTGCGGTTCATCGCCGGTGGCGGGATCGGTCGCAGGCAGGTGGGCCAGCGCCTGCTGCACCTGTGTAATGCGCATGGTCACATCCTGCAACCCCAGCGCTACCGCAACGGACGCCTTTGCACAGCGCTCCAGTCGGCCATACTGCTGTTGCATGGTTGCGAGCACCGGCATCACGACTGCCGGATCATCTGCCAGATCGGTTCCGGTCACCGTCAGCGTAGCATATTCATCGTCGAGCCGGGACAGCCAGGCTTCCAGGGCGGCTACCAGTGGCGGGGCCAGGTGCGCATGGGCCTGCGCAATGCGCGCGCGGGTCTGCTCCGCGGTACGCTGCATGGCACGCCGCCGCCACTCGAGCATGCGGCGTTCGCGCTGCCGGGCCTGGGCCTTGCCGGGAGGCGAGTGGTTCCAGAGCCACTCCAACCAGGCATCCAGTCGCTTAAGCATACGGCCTCCGGAAAACGGTGAAACTCAAGGTGCTTTGCATTACACCCGCACCCGGCACCCACACGCCAGATCCAGCGTAATCGGGGTAGCGTACTGAACATGCGGCTGATCCGGGCGGTAGCGGTACCACCGGCTCGCCAATCAGTGCCAGTGCCTGCACCGCGCCCAGGCTAACCTGGGAGTTGTTGCTACCCAGCGCGACGATCAACCGCCGGACCACCTGCTGATCCTGGCGGCCCTGTTCCGCCAGGCGCGTAGCGGCGGCTTCGCGCACACCAGCATCATCAGAGCCGAGCGCGTTAATCAACTCGGTTGTATCCAGCGTCTCTACCGCAATCGCTGGCTCGGCCGGTTGGGCCGCCGGTTTGATCCGCCGAATACCTGATGATGCCGACGGCGGCCCCGCGAGCGGCGGATTTTCGCCGGGCATGCCATAGTGAAAGGTCACGCTCACCGGGCTGGTGAACGCCCCCCGCTCATGCAGTTCCCTGCCGACACCCTGGAGATGCGCCTGCACTCTGGGGAGCAACTCGTCTAACTCACGGCTGCGGGGCGTCAGATCGGGAATAATCACAATCATCACATCGCCACCAAACTGACCTCGCTTGTGCATTTCCTGCAAGCCATGGGTAAATACATTTGATAACACACGCGCAAATTGATCCAGGTCCGCTCCACCAATCAGGATATGCAGACTCTCCTTGACAACAACCGCTGCTCCGGTTGCACTGATCGCCCCTTCTAGCATATGCGCCAGGCATTACGAAAATACTACCGCGCTCAACATTTCCCTCCCCCACATGATACCTACGCTGCGATATTATTTCCAGTGTTCCGATTGTTTGTGCTACAATAGCGCCCTGGAACCGCCATATGCTGAAACCGAATAGTGTCATTCTAAACCATGCCCTGTGCGTTGTCTTATGAATGTTGAAAAATATAGCCCGGATATGGAACTCACTGGAATCCCGGCTTTAGCCGGTGCATGCCTGCCGGGACAGCGGCATCCTGCCGGAACAGCCTGATCCGGCTGAAGTCGGGACGCCGATCCAGCGGATGTTCGGATTAAACATTCAACGTTCATGCGACAGACACACGGGCAGCGAAGGGACAGCGAAGAAACGCGCGATGAATGTCTCCGATAGCCGTTCAACTCTCCATATTCAGCGCTGGATGTCGCCGGCAGTTGCCGGGCGCTGGTCACTGGTTGCGGGTCACCTCCTGTTGGGCCTGGTCATCGGCGCATACCTGGCCTACTTTGCGGCCCATGCCTGGCTGGTGTTGCACTATCCCTACCCGCTGGACTATGGTGAGGGGCCGCTGCTGGCGCAGGTTGATCTGCTCCGCGCCGGTCTACCAATCTGGGAACTCTATGCTGACCCGGCCGCGCCGCCCTATGCGGTGGTCAACTACCCGCCGCTCTATCCGCTACTGGCAGAGGCGTTGAGCCACCTGACCGGCGATGTCCTACTGGCGGGACGTCTGCTGGCACTGCTGGCGACACTCGGTTGCGTCGGTGCGCTGACCCTGCTAATTGCTATCCCCGCGCGGCTCTCCGGTACGCGGCTCTCCGGTGCGTGGTTCTTCCTGCCGCTGAGCTTTCTCGCCATTCCAATTGTGCGCGAGTGGGCCGTGTCGATGCGCGTGGATATGCCGGGGGTCTGCCTGGGATTGTGGGGGCTGGTGGCATTACAGTTGGCCGTTGGCACGGGACAACCGCGTGGTCGCCGGCTCTGGGCGCTGCTTGCAGCCATTCTCTTCCTGCTCACGCTCTACACCAAACCCTCGTTGATCGCCGCACCGGCCGCCGGACTGGCCTGGCTGGCACTGCTCCTGCTGCAACCGGCAAACCGCCGCCCGTACGCCATCCGCTCCACCTTCCTGATTGTGATTGCTGTCCTGAGCGTAAGCGGTGCGCTGCTGTTCGGGCTGCTCCACCGGGCCAGTGCAGGCTGGTTTGCCCTGCATGTGGTGGAGGCAAATGCGAACCGCTGGGAATTTGACCTGGCGCGCCAGTTCTGGACCGATGTGGCCCGCCTCCACTGGCCGCTGGCGCTGGCGGCACTGCTCAGTGTGCTGTTTATCTTTTTCTTAAACAGAAACAATCGATCCGAACATTCCAGTTTTCTCTTGCTGCCAATGCTCTACACGCTGGGGGGTGTGGTCACGGCAGCCGGTGTCGGCAAAGTGGGCGCATACACCAACTATTTTCTGGAACTGTATGCCGGGTTGATCTGGCTGGTTGGAACGGGGTACTGGCTCCTGGCGACGGGGCAACGCGAGATGCGTGGCTATGTTTCGATCACGGGGCGCTGGGCATTGCTCATGCTGTTGATGGGGGCGCTGGCCTACTACCCGCCAACCTGGAGCCCAACCAGCCTGCACCGCGCCGGACTGCTGGAGCCGAGCCCGCCCCGCATGGCCTTCGGACAGTATAACCTCTGGGATGACACACAGCGCGCCGCCACGGTGCTGGCCGCACTGGAGCGGGTGCATACCGCGCTGACGGCCGAAGTCCGCGCGGCGGGGCCGGTCATCTTCACCGACATTCCCGGCGTGGCAGCCCAGGCCGACCGTCTCTCACGCTACCAGGCGTTTGAGCAGCGCCAACTGCTGGATCAGGGCTACCTGGAGCAGCGGCAACTCCTGCTTGAACTGGCAAACGGTGAGATCCCGCTGGCCGTGATCGACTTTCTGGGTAACTGGCTGACGCCGGAGATGGTTGAATTGCTGCAGCGACGCTATGCGCAGGATGGCGCGCTCGGTACCCTTGATCGCTATCGGCCGGTGGCCCCCGGTCCACGCACTCCGCTTGACCAGACCTTCGATGCGGGACTGCGGCTAACTGGCTATCACCTGGCGGCACCGGCAGGCCGCACCGGACGGCAGTTTGACGCGGGAGCCCTGCTGGTAGCCACGCTAGAGTGGGAACGGGACACGCACGCACCAACCGCTGACATCGCGGTGCTGTTGCAGCTTACTGATCGGACGGGGCGCGTTGTCACCACGACAGAGCGACCGCTGCTCTACGGCGTGCTACCCCCGGCGCAGTGGCCGGCCGGCAGTCCGGTGCAGCATATGCAGCCACTGCGTCTGCCGCCGGACCTGCCGCCGGGCAGGTATGGACTGACGCTGGCGCTGCAACCGGATGGGCAGGCGTCGTCGCCATCCCGTGCAATCGGGCGCATCAGAGTTCGGGTGCCACGGGGTCGCTACTTCGCCGAAACCAACTATTTTGTGCCCGCGCCGCTGCTGCGCGCATGGGAGGCAAGCAGCGGCCTTGAGCGGGCCGGCTACCCGCTGACTCCGGCAGTTCCGTTTGCCTGGGGCACGCTGCAATGTTTTGAGCGGACCTGTCTGGAGTGGCGCGATGGTCGGGTAGCGCAACGCGCGCTGGGGACCGAGCATTACCTGGCCGAGACACTACGCAGCACAACCTGTGGCACCCGGCAACCCGCGACCATCGATCCTTCGCATCCCACCATCTGTCCCGCATTTGCGGAGGTGTGGACCGACTATGGCGGTATGGCGACGCTGGGACCGGCGCTAAGTGGCGAACTGCTGCGCAGCGAGCATATCGTGCAGTGGACGCGCTACGCCCGCCTGGAGCGCCTGCCGGAGAGTGACCAGGTTCATCTGGGACGGATCGGCGACGAGGCGCTCCGGTTGCCGCCGGGAATGCGCTATCGCTGGCCCTGATGCACCGGCGGCGTATGGGCATACATCTTGTATACTTTCCAAAAAATGGAAGATCAGGTCACTGAAGGAGAACACTGTGTCGAGTTGGAACGATCTGGGCAACGCCTGGAAAACCCTACGGGAAATTAATGTCGATGAGATCCGCCGGGAGAGTGAGCAGTCGCTCTCCATCGCATGCATCGGCAATCCCACACTGCTCGAAGTTGTCACCGAATTGCTGCACTGCAACGCTGCAGCACGCTACCAGCCGGTGTGGGTCGATCCGTTGCGCTACTACAATCCGCCCCTGGTCACGGTACCCGATAATTTTCGCCACAGCGATCTGCTACTGCTGGTCATCGACGGCAGGCAGCAGTTGCCCCGGTCGGAAGTAGAAATGTTTAACCAGCTTGAAGCGGTCACGCTGCGGCTCCTGGTTGTGGTGCTCTACAGTGACCGCCTGCCCGAACTTGTTGCGGGCGACATGCCGCCGGTTTTGCGCGCCGCACGCACGGTTACGCTCGCCGATCCATTTGCCGTCAGCGCTGCAGATATGCTGGCAAGCGCTATCCTCGAAACTATCCCGGGCGAACTGTGCCTCGCCGCTGCACGTCAGTTGCCAGGCCTGCGTTCGACAATGGCACGCGAGCTGATCAACAGCACATCCTTCACCAATGCCACCTATACGCTGGCCGCCGGGTTGCCGCAGCAGATCCCGATCCTCAGTATCCCCTTTGCAACTGCCGATATCCTGGTCCTGACGAAGAACCAGGCGCTGCTGGTCTACAAACTGGCCCTCTGCTATGGCGCGCCGCCCGATTTTCAGGAGCGTATCCGTGAGATTGTGCCGGTCATCGGTGGAGGCTATTTCTGGCGACAGATGGCCCGCAGCCTGGTCGGGGTGCTGCCCGTCTGGGGATTGATTCCGCAGATTGCGGTGGCCTATGCGGGTACCTACACTACCGGCATGGTTGCCTGGCGCTGGTACGCCAGCAGCGAACCACTGTCGCGCGAGCGGATCAGGCAGATTACGCAGGAGGGCATGCAGCTTGGGCAGGAGCAAGCGCGCAAACTGCTGGAGCAGGCCCGCGCACAGAGCAGCCAGGCTCCTGAACGGGTGCGCGCGCTACTCGCCGGACGCCGAGGGCTACCCGACAAAAACTCGAAGCAGACGCCGGAGGAGTAATACCGGCTATACCGCCGGCGCGATACACTGGGGGTCATCATTGGTTGCCCGATTGACGTGAGTACTGACCGGGTAGAGCGACATCTCTGCGTCGGGATACGGCTGGAGCAGGGCCAGCAGCGGATCAGGCTGCTGCAACTCCGGATCAAGCCAGCGAGCATAGGCATCCAGTTGCAGGATCACCGGCATCCGCGTGTGAATCGGACGTAGCACACCGTTCGCCTCGGTAGTTAACAGGGTACACGAGTCAATCACCGTGCCATCCGCGTCGCGCCAGCTTTCCCACAACCCGGCAAAGGCAAACGGTTGCTCGCGGTGCAGATGAATATAAAACGGCTGCTTCTGACCATCCACCCGCTGCCACTCATAAAACCCGTCGGCCGGTATCAGGCAACGCCGCCGGGTGAAGGCCGCGCGAAAGGCCGGCTTTTCAGCCACGGTTTCTGCACGCGCGTTGATCATGCGCGCACCAATGGCCGGATCGCCGGCCCAACCGGGAATCAACCCCCAGCGCATATACGCAAGCGTGCGGCCTACCTCCTGCTGCCGCACCACCGCAACTTCCCGGGTCGGCGCAATATTGTAGCGGGGCGCAAGCACCGGCACATCCGGCAGATGAAACTGCTCCGCCAGCACCGGTCCCGGTGTACGCAAACTAAAGCGACCACACATCGTCTTATCCTTACCTGAAAAAAACAACCAGCCTGCCTTCGCGTGAAGACAGGCTGCCACACTCAACATCAAACCTGGACTACTCCGACTTATCCGGCTCCAGGCGGGTCGTCTCCCCGGTTGCCGGGGTCTCTTCTTCGCGTTCAATCGTCACACTCTGGGCGTCATTTGTCGGAGCAACTGCCCCCGTCTTCTGACGCTCGTTGAAGCTGGCAATCTGTTCGCGCAGAAAGGCCACGCCGCGCGCCAGCGACTCCTGAAAATCACGGGAAGCCTGGCTCTCCTGCGCCTGGTTCACCACCTGCTGACCACGCTCGGTCAGGGTCTGCACCCGGGGATTCTCCTTGAACGAACTCAAGCCGGTCTGCATCTGCGAACCGATTTCACGTAACCCGGAAACAAAATCTCGCTGGAGTTTCTTCGCGTTTTCACCCTCGACAACACCCCGAAACGCCTGTTCAAGCTGCTGACCCAGTTCACGCAACTCCTTCGACAACTCAGCCTGCTGCGGCGTCTGCGGCGTCTCCTGGGCCTGTTCCGACTGCGGTTCATTTTGTTCAGTCATATAGATACATCTCCTCTGTTTTGCTTTCCCTGAATGGCAGGACGTACGCGGTCGTCCGCAAGCGCATCTCCTTCGCTTCCGGTTGCCTGGCCTAACCAGCTACCGCGTAACTCCTGCCAGTGAGACGAGCAAACTACCGGCACTGTTGCGCCTGCAACAGCCCGGCAGACCCGGCTACGGTCCCCGCCGGCGCAGCAGGAACCAGATCCCACCAGCAATAGCCGCAACCCCGGCACCCAGGGCAGTCTTCTGCCGCCAGAGCGGTCGCCGCGCAGTTGTCGCCGTATCGCTACTGCCCAGACGGAAACGCATGCGCAGCAACTCCCACCACAACCAGACCCCGATCCGGGTAAACTCATGCGGTTGCGCCTCCGCATTGTGGGCAAGACCAACCTGCACATAGGTTGCCCGCCGCTGAATGGCCCGAACATACAGTTCAATATGGACAAGCGGACTGTGCGACAGCAGTTCCCCCGGTTGCAACTGATCAGCGCGGAAGAGCGTCAGGCGACACCCGGTATCCCGCAGATCAAGCGCAAACAGCCAGTTGACCAGGCGGCGGAAAAACTGCGCACTGCGCCCGGCATGCTCAAGCCGATGCCCAATAATAACGTCATAATGCGCGACAAACGGCATCAGGCGGGCCAACTCCCGCACGTGGACCGGGCTGGAGACATCCAGGCAGAGCAGATAGTCACCCCGGGCCACACTCAACCCATGCACCAGCGCCCGCCCATAGCCACGCGGGTGGGGATGATGAATAACCATCACCGGCTCACAGGTTGCCGCGAGATAATCCGCGCGCTCGGAGGTGGCATCCTGGCTGCCATCATCAACAATAATAATTTCATAATCGGCAAAATAAGCGGGCAAAACGTCTAAACACTCCCGC
This sequence comes from Chloroflexaceae bacterium, assembly GCA_034436755.1. GTDB lineage: Bacteria > Chloroflexota > Chloroflexia > Chloroflexales > Chloroflexaceae > CAKZQX01. The sequence continues at coordinate 42,208 of DAOTVB010000142.1, forward strand.
ACCGTTGCCGCCAGACCCGGCGCATCATTCCGGGCCGGCAGCACAAGCGAGAGCGATGCATCGTGAACAGTCATGGACTCCTCTTCTTGCTGCTCGCCGAGGATTGGCAAATAGTTGATTGCGACCCAGGTCTGGGTAAATCTGTTGACCAGTATAGCATATCCCGCGAAAGGATACCATATTGGTCGTCAGATGCGCTATCTGGCAATTGCGATGGTCTGGTAGAGTATGGTATAATCCTATATGCTGTATGTTGAAGTGATGGTGCCGGGTTGTGTAATGGCAGCACAGCGGACTTTGAATCCGTTAGTCCAGGTTCGAGTCCTGGCCCGGCAGCTTTATGTCTACATTCAGAGGAACAGACAGAGCGCAGTGGTGGCACAGAGCAACCAACGAGGTCATGGATATTGGTGTGACAGTCTGGTTGCGCACGCCGGCACGAGTGTGCAGTGAAGCCCTGGCTTCGCTGCTTTTTTTTCTGGCAACGCTCCCAATCACCGCACGGTATCAGATGGTGCGCGTTTCGCCTTCGTCATAAGTGCTGAGATACAAAGTAGCCTTCCTGATCGGCCGGCATAGTGATCACGTCTCGCGCAGGTACACCCTGTTTTTGAAACCAGGCCGGCGTAAGTCCTGACAACAGAGTATATAGATGGGGGAGCACGGATGGATGGACGACTGCTCGTCTTCAGTGGGAATGCGAATCGACCCCTGGCGCAGGAGATTGCCAGTTGTCTCAGTATCACGCTGGGTCGGGCCATCGTAGGCACGTTCAAGAATGACGAGACGCGGGTAAAACTGGACGACAATGTACGCGGCTGTGATGTCTTTGTGATCCAGCCAATCTGTACGCCCGTAGACCACAATTTGATGGAACTGCTGTTCATTATCGATGCGTTGCGCCGGGCTTCCGCTGCACGGGTTACGGCCGTTATTCCCTACTATGGCTATGCCAAACAGGAGAAGAAGACTTCGGGACGGGAGCCAATCTCGGCCAAACTGGTGGCAAATTTGATCTGTACCGCCGGGGCGGATCGGGTCTTGACCATCGACCTGCATGCGCCGGCAATCGAAGGCTTCTTTGATATTCCCGTGGATCACCTTCAGGCTGCGCCGCTGCTGGCCGACAGTATTCGTGAACTCAACCTGCCCAACCCGGTTGTGGTTTCGCCGGATGCCGGGGGCGTTGGTCGCGCCAACCGCTTTCGGGAGCGCATCGGTGCGGGGTTGGCGATTATTGCCAAGCAACGACCGGCTCCGGATGTTTCGGAAGTGGTCGAGATGGTCGGCGATGTGGAGGGTAAAACGACCATTATCGTTGATGATATGATTTCTACCGGAGGAACCCTGATTGAGGCGGCCCATGCACTGATGGAACGGGGGGCGCGTTCGGTCTACGCCTGTGCCACACACGGGATTTTTGCGGCGGACGCATTGGAGAGTATTGCCCAATCACATCTGGTCGAAACCATTGTCACAAACACCATTCCCCTACCAGGCGCACATGATGGCGCGCGCGTAAAGGTTATCAGCGTTGCCGCCCTGTTCGCCGAAGCAATTATGCGTATCCACAAGGACTTATCACTGAGTACACTCTTCTCCTGAACAGGGGATCAAGCGCCGGGACATTACCGGATGCCGATTCTCGCTTCATTATTTTCATCGTTGCTGCCAGTCTCTATTTTGGGCAACGATACGTTGTAGTTTTCAGGAGCCGGAGTTTAGCAGAAAGGAATATCAGAGGTTGTATGGACCCTGACCCTAGTTTTATCGCTATTGGTGTTGGTCTGTGTCTGCTGGTGCTGGCCTTCACATCCGCAGTTGATACTGCGTTTACTTCGCTTGGTCGTCATCGTCTCAATGCCTTACTGGCTGAAGAAGTGCCGCAGGCGCGTACGCTGGCCCGCCTGATCGACGACCCGTACCGCTTTAAAGCGGTGATAATTCTGCTGCATACCAGCACAACAATTATCGCAACCGCCTTTACCCTCTACCTGACACGCCATCTGGGAGTGGGAGCCCAGGCCGGCTATCTGGCACTGCTCTGGTTTGCGATTCTGGTAGTCAGCGAGGCGCTTCCCAAGGCGCTGGCAACCCGCAACCCGGATGCGGTTGTGTTAATCCTCTCCGGCCCGTTTAGTTTTATTACGCAGGTGCTCTGGCCGCTTGTGACGGTGATTAACCTGCTGACGCGCCCGCTTGTCCGACTTATTCGGGGCAAGGATACGCCGCATGCCCCTCTGGTGACAGAGGAGGAACTACGGCTGCTGGTGAATGTCGGCGAAGAAGAGGGGTTGATCGAGCATGATGAACGGGAGATGATCGAGGGCATCTTCTCGTTTGGCGAGACCCTGGCACGTGAGATTATGGTTCCACGCGTCGATATTGTTGCGCTTGATGTTGATACATCACTCGACCAGGCGCTGGAACTGGTCATCGACGAGGGACATTCACGCATTCCGGTGTATGAGGAAACGGTTGACAATATCATCGGCATTTTATACGCAAAAGATCTGTTGCCGGCGCTGCGGGATGGTCGCCGTGACACCTCCCTCCAGGATCTGGTCCGTTCATCGGTGCATTTCGTGCCCGAAACGATGAAGGTTGATGTGCTGCTCAAGGAGATGCAACTACGCAAGGTTCACATGGCAATCATCGTGGATGAGTATGGCGGTACAGCCGGGTTAGCAACTATCGAAGATTTGATTGAAGAGATCGTCGGCGAGATCCAGGACGAGTATGATATCGAGGAGCCTTCGATCCAGATGATTAGTGAGACTGAGTTGCTGGTCGATGCGCGGGTGTCAATTGATGATATTAACGATCTGACGCATCTGCATCTGGAGTCAACTGATGCTGACCGGATCGGCGGGCTGGTCTATGAGCAGTTAGGGCGCGTGCCCGAGGTTGGCGATCGCGTTGTACTGGACGAGGCAGTGGTGACGGTGTTGTCTGTGCAGGGCGTACGCCCCGAAAAACTCCGCATCACCTTTGATCGACCGTCGCCGGAGGAAGAGGAGGAGCCGGAACCGCATCACAGCGAGATCCGGGCCCACACCCTGCCGAGCCATAACGAAGACATCAGCCATCCATTGTTTGCACTGCGCCAGTGGATGAGCCGAACAGATGAGAAGGAAGATCGGTGGAGCGACCTGACTACCCGGCACTGATTGCCGCCGCACGTTCAGCGCGGGAACGCGCATATGTGCCCTACTCCCAGTTTGCGGTGGGAGCCGCCGTGTTAACCGCATCGGGGAAGATTTTCCCCGGCTGTAACATCGAAAATGCGGCCTACCCGGTAACCCTCTGTGCCGAGCGTGTGGCGCTCTTCAGCGCCTACGCCGCCGGAGAACGGGAGATTGTTGCAATCGCGGTCATAACCCCAACCGATGACGTTGCCAGCCCCTGTGGCGCGTGTCGCCAGGTTATGCTTGAGTTAGCACCGCGTAGCAGCGTGCTGCTGCTGAACCTGCAGGATGCCCGGCGTGACACCACGCCGCAGGAACTGCTGCCCCATGGCTTCGGAGCCGGACAACTGGACGAGGCCGGCAGTAGCGGATAAGCTACAAAGAACAGAGAGAAGTAGAAAACAAAGCGTGTTTAGCGCATTTGGAGAATCAAAAACGGGTCGGCAGTTGCTGCCGGCCCGTATCTTTGCTTAAAAAGCACCGGAGGATACCCAGAGGAACTCACCTGCCGTTGCTGCCTTCCGGCCCTGGCGGGGTTCAGCGAGTATCTGCCATCCCCCGGTGCGCAGCACATTATAGCTAACCTTACTAAAAATTTCAACCCACCAGCCCCCCTCCAGCGTTGGAATAGTGTTAGAACTGGGAAGAAAGGACCGAGAACCGCGAAACAGGTGTATCTCACGAAGCTTGTGTAGAATTGTCGTCTGGTTCTAAAGTTCCTGGTTTTTGGTTCTCAGTTCTTTCCATATATTTATTGTAAGAAGATTCGTAATAACAGTAGGGGATGTGGAAGGCGTGGAGAGAGACGCATATCCGGCGTGCGGGTGCGCTGGAATGGGTGGGTACAGGTTGTGGAGCATTATCCCCACTATACACCGGGCAGGTGGAGCGCCGGCGTGTCTTATTGCGTGTACACATATCGTCCACGCGTTGTGCGCGCGCTTATCCACAATTTCTTACAGTTATCCACATATTGCTGCTGGTTATCCACATTTGTGTAGAGAGGAAATGGCGGCTGTTAGCGGAATGATGTGAGGGGGTGAACTGGCGGGGCGGGAAGCCGTGTTTGCTATGACGAAGGGGCGTGACTGGTCTGGTCACGCCCCTTCGTCGCCTCCCTGATCAACAGGGTTACTCTTTGCGACTACCTTCCTCGGGATCATCGAGGTCGAGCTTGTTGATAAAGTCTCTAAAGATTGAGAGATTTTCCTCATTCATCTCTGGTTCAGCAGTTTCGGGTTCTTCGGTTGCCAGGGGCTCTTGTGTTGCTTGCTCTTCCTCATCAAAGAAGACGCCGGCCTGATCGAGCACATGGGTTTCAACATAGATGGGAACCTCAATGCGCACCGCAAGCGCGATAGCATCGCTTGGCCGCGCGTCCACCTCGATCGTTTGACCATTTTGCTCGATAACAATGCGGGCAAAGAAGGTGTTATCGTGAATATCATTAACAAAGATATGGCTGACGGTACCACCCATCTCGCCGATCAATGCCTTGAGCAGATCATGAGTCAGCGGGCGCTGGGGCTCATGGCCCTGGATCGCCATTGCTATCGCATCGGCCTCAAATGGACCAATCCATATCGGAAGGTATCGCCTGCTATCGGCCTCGCGCAGCACGACAACCCGGTGCTGCGTAAGCAGACTCACACGAATACTGTCAATTGTTACACGTATCATCGGTCGGCCTTTCGTAAAGCGAGAGGTTGGCTCAAAACATGCCCGGATGACGAGATGACCTGTGCATCTAGAAAACTCTTACAACATCTTAACATGCTGGTTAAGGGTACGTCAAGATGTGATGTTGTGCATTGTGCATTGACAAAAGGGCAAGGTCGTAGTATCTTCGCTCATCTCATCAGTATGCTATTGCGGTCGCCATGCTGCGGCCAGAATGATCCATGTGTATCAGGGAAGCATGTGCGTGTGCATCATGTTTGACTGCGTCGCGCACCATGGTATTAATCTATGTCAAATAGTGTAAGAAGGCAGCACGTCTTAACGCGTATAGCACCATCCTTACCATCCTTACCGTCCTCGCAGCGACTTCGTGGTCGCGCCGCCCGCGCTATGCTGCACAGGGTCGCCCTGGATAGGGGCGCAACCGATGCGGTGCCCACCTGTGCCGGTAATCCAGGCTACCGGGAGAATTTCCAGCGGATTGGAGCCCGGCTGGCCCCCCACAATGTACGCTATAGTTTGCCGGTTCGCTGCTGGCTGCATCTGCTGGTGTGTGTTGTCGTGCTGACAATGCTGCTGGGAGAAGCTCATCTGGCCTGGTCACACCAGACATGGCGGCCATGGTATGAGCAGCCGCCGCAGGCGGCCCAGATCGGCATGGCTGATCCGGTTGACGCGGTTGTCCCGGCGGCGATGGTGCCGCCGGAGGAGATTGCAACCACGTATAATATTGCAGCCGTCGCAGAATCGACGGTGACAACGGCGATCATGCCGGCCTGGGCTGCGCCTCAGGCCAATAATGCGCCTGTGTTTCAGCACATCCACCAGTTGGCAGAGGGTGAGACTCTGGGTGAACTGGTTGCGCAGTATGATGTGTCGCTGTCCGCGCTGATCTGGGCCAACGGCCTGCAAACCGGGGATGTGCTGGCGGTGGGGCAGGAGTTGCGCATCCCACGTATCTCGGGCGTGCCCTATGTCTTTCAGGAAGGTGATACTCTGGAGGGCGTCGCGGCCAGCTTCGGCGTTGCGCCGGAGGCGATCTGGTTTTTTGAGCCGAATAGGCTCCATCCGGATCAACCGGTGCCGGTTGGTCAGGAGATTTTTATTCCAGGTGGGACACCGCCTCTGCCGGAGGTATTGCTGGCACGTTACGGTGGTGAAGCGGGGCTGGCGGCGATGGCGGCACAACCGGCCGGGATTATGCGGGAGAACCGCACGAATATGCGCGCGGGGCCCGGCGTTGAGTATGATCGCGTTGCGCAGTTGTCGGCGGGGCGGCGGGCCGCACTCCTGGCGCGCCATGCGCAGTGGCTGAAGATCGATGTGGCCGGTACGTCCGGTTGGGTACGCGCTGATCTGCTGGAGTTGCCTGAGGGCGTGATTGACCGGTTGCCGGAGACGAATGACTTTCCGCCACCGCCACCGCGCTGGGTCTGGCCGACCTATGGCTCGGTTTCGTCATACTTTGGCCCACGCTGGGGTTCTTTCCACTATGGTTTGGATGTGGCAAATCGGGCCTGGACGCCGATTGTTGCCGCGCGCTCCGGGCGGGTGTTTGAGGCCGGCTGGTGTCGGGGATATGGTTACTGCGTCAAGATTGATCATAGCGGTGGTGTTCAGACGGTCTACGGACATCTGGTTGATCAGCCGGTGGTGGCAGCCGGGGTGACGGTGACAGCCGGTCAGTTGATCGGGCATATGGGGAGCACCTATGATGCCAGTGGTGGGGGCTACTCGACGGGCAACCATCTGCATTTCGAGATCAAGATCAATGGACGGGCGGTCGATCCGCTCAAGTTTCTTCCGTGATCTTTCCCCACCGGTCATCAGTAAAATGTTCAGCGCTCCTATTGACACGGGATGTTAAGATAGAGAGATACAGGTAATTTGTTGCGGTAGTATTCTGGCGCTTTATCAGTTGTGTCCGGCGATCTCGTCGTCAGGATGGGTGCTGGTATCAGGCAGACCACCGTGTTACAATTGATCCTGTGTGCGGCTTCGCGTGTGAACCGGGAAGGAGCGGGTCGCACCCGGCATTCCAGCAATCCAGTGTCAAGGAAGCTGTATGATTCTGAATAACGACCAGGGTAATGTACCAGGTGTGCCTATCGCCGGCGATGACGTTGCCGCGCAGATCATCCGCGAAATCGACGTTACGGCGATCCGGCCCAACCGGAGCCAGCCCCGGGATCATTTTGATGAGCAGGCGCTGGCTGAGTTAGTGGCGTCAGTCCAGGAGCATGGCCTGCTCCAACCGCTGATCGTCACCGAACACCCGCAGGGAGGCTATGAGTTGGTCGCCGGTGAGCGGCGCTGGCGGGCGGCCCGGCGGGCGGGTCTGATGCGCGTGCCGGCGCTGGTGAAAGATGTGACGTCCCTGCAACTGCTCGAACTGGCGCTGGTTGAGAATGTGCAACGGGCTGACCTGAATCCACTGGAGGAGGGGCGCGCCTACCAGACACTTAAAGATGAGTTTGGGCTGAAGGACGAAGAGATTGCCCGGCGCGTCGGCAAGAGTCGGGTCACGGTGGTGAATGCGCGCCGCCTGATGCGGCTGATTCCGGCAGCCCAACAGAGCCTGATCGCCGGCACTATCACCGCCGGGCATGGACGGGCGCTCTTGCGGCTGGAGCAACCGGAGCAGCAGGCGGCGGCCCTGGCGCTCGTGTTGCGCGCTGACCTGAGTGTGCGCGAGATTGAGCGGGTAACGGAGTTTGTTCTGGACCCACGGCTGGCCCCGGCGGTGCCGGCGGCGCTTCTGGCCGGCAGTATCACCACTGGTCATGCGCAGGCCCTGCTCTGCCTCGATGATACAACGCTCCAGGCAACGCTCCTGGATAGGGTGGTGACACACGGGATGGCTGTCCGCGAAACGGAACGCCTCTGTACCATGGTTGCTACCGGGACGCCGGTGGCACATGCCTGCGACCAGCTTAATGGGCATCTGGTGAGTAGCTCCCGGAGGCCGGATCAACTGGATCAGCCTTCCCCGCAACGCAGCCACGAATCGTCCGAAGCAGTCGAATCAACTGGTGCGCTATCCGCGCAACGCACGCCCCCTCCCGAAGATGCGGCTGTCCAACGTATGTTTGAGGAGGTTCTGGGTACGCCGGTGCAGCTTACCCGGACTGGTACGGCCATCAAGCTGACGATCATGCTTTATAGTGAGGAGCAGATGCAGGGGTTATATGATCTGATGGCAAGTGCGGTTTAACGGACAATGTGGCGAAGTGTAAAACGTGAAACAGCTTGCGCTGCCTGACTGCCGGGTGTACTCTGAAGTGTAAAACGTGAAACACCGGCAGTATCTTCGCTACTGGGTAGACGCGATGGCATTGATTGTTGCGTTTGGTAATCCGGTTTACGACGAGATAATCACTCCCTCGGTCGCAACTGCCGGGCGGGTGCTTTCGGGTTGCTCAACCAATGGATGTCTGGCGCTGACCCGGCTGGGGCATCGTGCGGCACTGGTGGGTAACGTCGGGCCGGATTATTATCAGCGCTTTCTCGCCGATATGCGGCGTTATGGCGTAACTCCTTATGCTCAGGTGTCGGCGCAGACGGGGGGATTTCGCCTGATCTACGATGCCGCTGGTAGTGGTGATCGTACCCTGGATGTGCTCGGCTGTGCCAGTCCAGTTGAGCATGTGCCTGACCTGTGTGCCGCAGCCGACGCGATTATCATTGGTCCGATTCTGCAAGAAACGCCGCTTACGCTCATCGAACGCATTATGGCAGTAAGCACGGCTCCACTGCTGCTTGATCCGCAGGGTTTGTTACGCGCGCTTGGTCCGGGGGAGCGGATCGCGCATACGCTGCATCCGGATATGCGGCGAATTGCGCCGTTGTGTCAGGTGATTAAGGCCAATGAGGTCGAAGCGCAGGTGTTGACCGGAGTGCATCCGCGCGGATCACCGGGAGAAGCGGCGCAGCGGTTGCGGGAACTGGGATGCCGGATTGCGATTGTTACGCTGGCGGAACTTGGTTCAGTGATTGACGATGGCATACGGCAGTATCGCATTCCCGCCTATGCCACCGATGCCCGCGATCCGACCGGGGCAGGTGATACCTACATGGCCGGATTCTTGCATGCCTACCTGGATAATCCTGATGATCTTTATACTGCCGGCTGTACCGGCGCGGCGACTGCTTCGATCTGGATTGAACATACCGGCCCGGATGCGCCGATATGTCCGGATGAAGTAGACCGCCGTACCGCGACGTTGCTGTGTCGGCGTTCGCATCTGTGAGTAAAGCAACGCCGCGCTGCGCGTTACTGGGGGATATTGCGATGATACCTCTTCTTGCTCGCTTCCGGCATCTGTATGAGCAAATAACGCTGCCGCTGGGTCGCATTTGTCTGCGTCTGGGTCTCTCACCCGATATGCTGACCTATGCCGGCCTGGCGTTGAGTGCTGTTGCCGGGTATGTGATTGCCCGGGAACAGTATCTCTGGGGAATTCTGGTTATCTTGCTGGTGGGTCTGGCCGATATGCTTGATGGGGCGACGGCCCGGGCGGGTGGTATGGCTAGTGCGTACGGTACCGTGCTCGATCATGTGACTGATCGCTATGCTGAGTTTTTTATTCTCGGCGGTGTGCTCCTGAGTGCAGCGGTCACTCCCGGCTGGGTGCTGTTTGCCCTGTTTGGTATGATTATGGCCAGCTATGTCCGCGCCCGGGCCGAGTCAACCGGCAAGCTGGCATCGTGTAATGTGGGGTTTGCCGGTCGTCAGGAGAAGCTGGGTCTGCTTATGTTGGGATTGCTGATCCAGGGGTTCCGTCCCGATCTGGCGCTGCTGCAGTGGGCGGTGATTGCGGTCGGGGTTGTTTCACATATTACTGCGGTTCAGCGGCTGGTGTACACCCGCCGGATGCTGACCAGTTCGGGCTCGCGGCGGCTGCGTAAGCGGTCGGGTGTCGTGTAGGTTTGCCGGGTTTATACAATGAAGAGCATATGGGGGAACGATGGCACTGACACAAACGGAAGTCGAACATGTGGCGCGTCTGGCGCGTATGCAACTCTCAGAAGACGAACTTGCCCTGATGCGCGCGCAACTGTCCGCCATTCTGGATTATATGACGATGTTGCAAGAAGTTGATGTGGCGGAGGTGCCACCAACAGCCCAGGTCACTGGTCTGTCCAGCGTGTTACGGCCTGACGAAGTGCAACCTTCGCTGACAAATGAAGAAGTTCTGGTAAATGCGCCCGATAGCGCGCAGGGTATGTTTCGGGTGAAGGCGGTGTTCGAGGAGTAGTTGGTGCTACACAATCTGTCCCGGATCAGGTACACGACCAGCGTGGCTGCGCTGGTCATTTCCATCTTCAGGTTTCCGGCTCTTTTTGCAACACTGCACCTTTGAGCGGCGTCATAGGGACAGCGGTTTGGCGTAATCTACGTTGCGGCAATCTTATGCAGCTTCACATTCAATGAAAAGGGGATTTGTTCATGCAGAATGGAAATGGCGGCAATAAATACAACTACAGCGGTCGGAACTACAACGGTGGGGACTATGTCAATATTGCCGGGTTCCGAATCAAGCCACTCTTCTTCTATATCGGGATCGGCGCGATTCTCTTGATTGTCATGGCTTTCCTGATCAATCTGGTGAATACCAGTATTGCAATGCATTTTGGCCTGGTTTCGGGCGCGCTGCTCTTGCTGGCTAACCTGCGTGAGTTGCTGGGGTATACCTATGGACAGCATAACAGCACGGCGCTGCTGAACTGTCTGATCGGTGGTGGCCTGGTCTGTGCCTGGCTCTCGCAGACGGTGAGTGTGCTCTTCTGGGTGCCGGCGGTTGCACTGGTTGCGGTTGCGATCCCGCTGGTCCTGGGACGCACGTCGGTCTATACTACGTATGTGCAGGCGGCGCGTACGGCCTTCAGCGGCGTGCGCCGGGCTGTTGGTCGCTAAACGAGGCCGGCAGTGAGTAGTGGGCAGCCGGTGCAGCGCAAAACAACGCGCTGCACCGGCTGCTCTTTTGTTATCCGGAGTTCACAGGAGCTTTGCGTACCGGGCAACCCTGCCGCCCTATGGATAAATTCGGTAGAGCATGCGCGGGAAGGGAATCGTCTCACGGATGTGCTGTGTTCCGCTGAGCCAGGCAACACAGCGCTCGATGCCCATCCCAAACCCGCTGTGGGGCACGCTCCCGTAGCGCCGCAGATCCAGGTACCACTGGTAATCATCTACGTTCAGTCCATGCGCTTGAATCCGCTGTTCCAGCAGGGTGGCATCATGAATGCGCTCTGAGCCGCCGATGATCTCGCCATAGCCCTCCGGTGCGAGCAGATCGGCGCATAATACCACCTCCGGTCGTTCCGGGTCCGGTTGCATGTAGAACGCCTTGGCTGTGCTGGGAAACTTCTCAATAAAGACGGGACGATCAAACTGGCGTGCGATCAAGGTTTCATGCGGCGCGCCGAAGTCGTCGCCCCACTCCAGCGGGGTGCAACCTTCCACCTCCTGGTGATGTTGCGCAATCAGGTCGATGGCCGCGTCGTAGGTAATGCGCGGGAAGGGTGGTTGCACCCGTTCCAGCACGGTTGTGTCCCGCTCGAGGGTTTCCAGATCCCGGGCACAGCGTTCCAGCACGCGTTGCACAATTGCACTGACAAACTGCTCCTGGATTGCCAGGTTATCGGCGTGGGTGGCGAAGGCGACCTCTGGCTCGATCATCCAGAACTCGGTCAGGTGTCGTCGGGTCTTGCTCTTCTCCGCCCGGAAGGTTGGCCCGAAGCAGTAGACCTTGCCGAAACTCAGCATGCCCGCCTCAACGTAGAGTTGTCCGGTCTGGGCCAGGTATGCGTCTCCCAGGTCAAAATACTGGGTCGCAAAGAGGTTGGTCGTACCCTCGGCTGTGGTTGCCGTCAGGATCGGCGTATCAAAGCGGACGAAGCCCTGCGCGTTGAGCCACTCCTGAGCGGCAGCGATGACCTCGGCGCGCACCCGCAGCAGCGCATGCTGCCGGGCCGAACGCACCCAGAGATGCCGGTGTTCCATCAGGAACTCGACACCATGCTCTTTCGGGCTGATCGGGTAGTCCTGGGTCAGATGAATAATCTCGATGTCCTGAACGTCAATTTCATAGCCACCCGGCGCGCGCTCATCGGCGCGGACAGAACCGGTGATCCGGCAGGAGGCTTCTTGCGTCAACTGTTGGGCAGCCGCAAACGCAGCTTCACTCACATTCTTCTTGAAAACGACACACTGGATGGTGCCACTGCCATCACGCAACTGAATAAAAACAAGTTTGCCTTTGCCGGTTTTGTTGTAGACCCAACCGGCCAGTGTGACGGTCTGGTCTGCGTGGTGCGCAATGGTCGCTATGGTAGCAGTCGGTAGTAATGACATGGATGTCTCCTGGAATTCTTGCAGCTTTTTGTGCCAGTATGCCATGATTTGATCAACAGAGCAAATTGACAGCCGGCGTTTGCTGCGTCATAATCGAATGTGTCAACTCGTCGTCCAATGCGGGGCGATGCATCGAAGAGGTAGGTTCTTATGGATATCCGTCGCTGGCAAGATGACCCGTCAGTCCAGGCTGCCTTGCAGCATCTGACTGACATCAGACCAATTATTGATACCGCTATTGCGATACAGCAGGTTCCCGCGCCAACGTTTGACGAAGGCCGGCGCGGCGCGCTGGTCGCGGAGCGCTTCTCCCGGTTGGGCCTGTCTGACGTGGAACGTGACTCCGTTGGGAATGTCTACGGGCGGCGGCCTGGTCGCGCGGGTGGTGCGGCGCTGCTGATTGCGGCCCACATCGATACGGTCTTCCCGCTTGAGACCGATCTGGCAGTGCGCTATGAAGGGGACCGAATCTATGGTCCGGGTCTGGGTGATAACAGCCTGGGTGTGGCCGGTTTGCTGCATCTGGCCCAGGCCTTTCAGGAGTATGATCTCCCCAACCCTGGCGATATCTGGTTTGTGGGTGATGTGGGCGAGGAGGGGTTGGGTGACCTGCGGGGTATGCGGGTGGCGGTGGAGCGGTTGCGTCCGCAACTCGGGGCGGCGATTGCGCTGGAGGGCTGCGATTTTGGCAAGCTGCATCATCAGGCAATCGGTGTTCGCCGCTACCGGATTGATGTCACCGCGCCGGGGGGGCACTCCTGGGGCGATTTTGGCAGCCCCAGCGCGATCCATGTGCTGGTGCGCATTGCCGCCCAGTTGACGGAGTTGTCACCTGCGACTGATCCGCGCACGACGTTCAACATCGGGGTTATCAGCGGTGGTACTTCGGTCAATACGATTGCGGAAGAAGCCAGCCTGCTGCTGGATATGCGCTCAGTCGAAATGCGTGCGCTCGATGCGCTGGTGCGGCGTGTGGATGTGATCATCGCAGCCGAGGCCGCCCGGCATGATCGCGTGCGCGTCAGAGTGACGACCGTCGGCGACCGGCCGGCGGGGGCAATTCCGCGCAGCCATCCCCTGGTGCAGGCGGCAACCGCAGCATATCGCGCGTCCGGTGCGATTGTCAGCTATGTGCAGAGCAGCACCGATGCCAATATCCCATTGAGCGAAGGTATCCCGGCAGTATGCGTCGGCCTGACCGATGGGCGCAATGCGCACCGCCAGGATGAGTATATCCTGCCTGCTAACCTGGGGCGCGGTATGCAGGCGCTGCTGCTCCTGGCGCTGGCCGCCAGCGCGTAGACCGGGAATTGCCGGCAGTTGCTTCCCGTAGAGTAAATTACGGTCGATTTGTGCCAGATCTCCGGGAATGTACGGATAGAACTTTCTCTCCGGGTACGCTACACTCATGTTTTACCATGGTATACCTGTTGAGCAGTGTACCGGAGAGGGAGGTTATATGCGGAGCCGCTTTGCTTATCAGATGACGGATTTACAGCAGAATCTGGCGCAACTGGGGGCTCTGGTTGAGCAGGCGCTACGTCGCTCGGTTCGCAGCCTGGCCAACCGGGACACCTTTCTGGCGAGGCAGGTCATTCGTGACGACGCCCAGCTTGATGCGGCGCAACAGCGGGCTGAAGAACAGGCTTACACCTTGCTGGCGCTGCAACACCCTGTGGCGCATGATCTGCGCATGCTGACGGTCGTGGTTGCTATTGCCCGCGAGTTGGAGCGCATCGGTGACTATGCCTGTGCCATTGCTCGCCGGACAGTGCGCTCGGCACAACTTCCCACGCTAGTGACACCCCCACCCATGCTCGATGAACTGACGGCGTTGTCGCAGCAGATGCTGCACACCAGCCTGACTGCCTTCACCCAGCAGAATGTAGCTCTGGCGCAGCAGTTGTGCCAGGCCGATACCCAGGTGGATGCCCTCGAAGATCAGGTGCAAACCACACTGCTCACGCTGGCCCAGACGGAGCCCCAGACGTTTCAAGCAGTCCTCGATATGCTTGATGTAACCCACAGGCTGGAGCGCACAGCGGATCGGGCGACCAACATCGGCGAGCGGGTGATCTATCTGGTTACGGGTACCCTGGTGCCGTTAAATCCATAATCTGACCCGGATGTGGCGTGCGCCCGCAACGCGGTGCATTGAATGCACCCTCCGGCGGCGGGTAGGGCGTGCGCCCGCAACGCGGTGCATTGAATGCACCCTACGGCAGCGAGATTACCCCATCACCTCATCACCCCATCACCTCATTACCCCATCACCCCATCACCCCATCACCCCATCACCTCATCGCGCGTCAGTTGACAGTCCGGATGAAACCATCTATACTACCCTTCAAGCCCTTACTACAGGCAACCCCGCGTAATGTTTACGCCCCTACGTTTTCCTGTTCCTGATGCGGAAAAATCGGTACAGGCAGGTCGTCTCATTGTGTCTTGTGAGTTATTAAGAAGGAATAACCTGGATGCATGTCTATGCGTTAGCGCTTGAAAAAGGTGGTGTCGGCAAGACCTGTCTCTCGGTCAATCTCGCCGCCGCCTTTAGCCGTCTCAACCTGCGCGTGTTGTTGATTGACCTGGATGCGCAGGGCCATGCCAGCCAGTGGGTCGGTTGTACTACCGAAGATCTGCGCCCGGAAGATAGCATCATGGGCGTTTTGAGTGGACGCTCCCTGGCCGAGTGTGCCCGCGAAACCGAAGAAGGCGTGGCCCTGGTTCCGGCGCACCCGGCAATGGCGGGCCTCCCGGTCCAACTGGCCGGCCTGCCCAACAGCGGTATCTTTGCCCTGCACGATGCCGTTGAGCAGCTCCGCCAGCCGGAACCCCACTACGATATTGTCGTGCTGGACCTGGCCCCGGCGCGTGGTCCGGTGCTGGCAACCGCGCTGGCAGCGGCGACCCGCTGTATTGCCCCGGTGCAGTCGGAAGATCTGGTCCTGCGGGCGCTCAAGGCGCTTTTCGACTCGGTGGCCCAGGCGAAGCGGATTAACCCCAAACTGCGCGGCGTGAGCATCATCCGCAACCGCTATGCACCGCGTAGTGCGGGTGATATGGTCTACGATCAGACGCTGCGTGCCTTCTATGGGGCCTACCTGATGCAGACGGTTATTCCAATCCGGGCTTCGCTGCGGGACTCGGCGGGATTGCAGCAGAGCGTCTTTCGCTACAGCGGGTCGGATGCGGTTGAGGTACGCAATATGTTTCTGGATCTGGTAGAGGAACTGATCAGTCGTGATGGAGTAACATAATGGCATCAAAAACGTCAGAACGGCTCAAAGCCCTGCAGGAACGTGCCGCCTCCCTGGTATCGCACCCGGATGCGCCGACTGAGCATGCCCCCGCCCCGGACGATGTCGATGCGGCGTTGAACGCTGCCAGCGCACACTTTGGGGGCACGCTGGAACAACTGGTACGTGACCGGACGATCCAGCGTATCCCCACCGGGCAGATTGCCCCCGATACCCGCCCCGACATGAGTCAGCCGCGCTTTTTGCCGCTGCCGGAGCAGTTGCTGCTGGATGGGCAGCCGGTGCTGGAGTATCAGGAGCTTATTGCCGAGTTGCTGACGCTGGGCGCATCATTGCGGGAGCGCCAGATCCAGCCGATTGTGGTCTTCGCCGGCAGTAGCAGTGACTACCCGGCGGCCGGCTATCTGATCCTGGTGGGGCAGCGCCGCTGGACCGCCGCCTGTCTGGTGGGCCTGGAGCGCCTCGATGCCGTTGTGGTTGAGCCGCCCACCCCCTCCGAGCGGGTCTTGATCCAGTATGCCGAGAATGAGGCGCGCGAGGAGTTTAGCGATATGGAGCGGGCCTGGTCGTTGCAGCAGATGAAGCAGGCGCTGGATGATGCACCCTGGGAGGAAGTTGAAACCCGCCTGCAGATGAGCCGCGCGCGGCGGCAGCAGTTGCTCCGGTTGATGGCCTTTACCCCCGAACAGCAGCGCCAGGTCGCCCTGCTGCGTTTGCAGGAGACGCAGTCGCGCACCCTGCACACAGCCCTCCGATCGGGGGAGTTGACACCTACCCAGGTGGATGGCATACTAGAGCGTCTGGCAAAGATCGCAACCGAGCGTTCGCTGGCAGCGGTGCAGGCGGTACCATCCGAGTCTTCTCCGGGTAGTGCATCCTCTCGCCGCCTGGGAATTGATGGACCCACCGTTGCGCGCCTGGTTGCGCGCGCGCGGCGGGCAGCCGCAACTGCCGGTCTACCATCTACCGCACCGCGCTGGTTAGCGCCGCTGCGCGAGCAGATTCAGCGTACCGGTCAGGGATTGCAGCGCTCGCTGGATCGCGCGGAGACGCTGGATCAGGCCCATGCCGACGCCCTGCGCGCCGATCTGTCCCGGTTGCAAACTCAGATGCAGCAACTACTTGATCGTCTTGCCCCCGAAGAACAACTTTAAGTTTAAGCTAGGAAGATGCCATGTTCAACCGATTGAAGCAACTGGCTCCCGACCTGGTGACAATACCGGCTGGTCCATTCCTGATGGGCTCAACCCTGGCGCAGGCCGAGACCGTAACGGCACAGTTTTCTGTTGCGCTGGAGTGGTGTCTCTGGGAAGTTCCGCAACACACCGTTGAGTTGCCCACGTTTCAGATCAGCCGGGGGCCGGTTTCATGTGCTGAGTATTATGCCTTTGTGCAGGCGACGACCTATCCCGCGCCGATGTACTGGAAGGGAGCGCAACCACCCGCCGCGCTGTCCGAGCATCCGGTGGTGGGTATCTGCCTGGCGGATGCCCTGGCCTACTGCGAGTGGCTGAGTACAACCACGGGTCGTGCTTTTCGCCTGCCGTCCGAGGCCGAGTGGGAGAAGGCCGCGCGGGGTGATGATGGACGGCTGTTCCCCTGGGGGGATACATGGGACTCAACCCTGTGCAACACGGCTGAGGGTGGCCCGGGCGAAACCACGCCGGTTGGTTACTATCCCCAGGGCGCGAGTCCCTACGGCTGTGTCGATATGGCCGGCAACATCGAGGAGTGGACCGACAGTCCCTACAATGCCTACCCGGGCAGTAATCTCACCCTGCCCGATACGGACAGCATTGTGCTACGGGGCGGCTGCTGGAATGATGGTGGCGAACTGGCACGTTGTGCCGGCCGGCGGGGCGTCCTGCCGGACCTGTGCGGTCCCGCTCTGGGATTTCGGGTTGTTTGTGGTGAGCCTGATAGTATCTAGTGTGGAACGCCCTGTGAGAGTTTAGCGGTGTGAGGAGGATGCATGCAAGCGCAACTGCGGGTAACTGCACATAGCCGGAGTGAGGCTGAAGCGGCCCTGGCCGAGTTGCAAGAGCAGTTTGCCGGGCGACTGACCGTGACACAGGCCGTGATGCGCAGCCATGATGGAATATGGAGCGCGGTTGCGCACCTGGATGGCGGCGCGCACTGGTATCCCGCCGGACAGGATGCTGCCGATCATACACCCGATATCGAGCAGGCACTGCAACTGTTTGATGCCACCCTGGGTCAGGAGATGGACACGAATGATTATGTTGATATGTATGGATTTGATCTGGTGGGTATGCTGATGCGCGAAGCGCGGATCGGCTACAACCTCCAGGCGGGACGCCCGGAACTCTACCTGCAGACCCTGGTAGGCGATGTCACCGTCTGGTGTGATGATACGACGTGGACGATTCGTTACCCCCCCGCCGGGCCAAAAACCGCCGTCACCGCCGCGAAGGGCCAGTTGATCGCCACCCTCTATACGGTGATGCAAGTGCTGTTGGAGGGGCCATAACAGGAAAAAGGAGAACCGCGCAATCTATTGAGATTGCGCGGGGGAAGATGACAATTTTAACTTGTTATAACACTGCGATTTAGCGCTTCTGGATCAGCAGACGGATAGCGGTGCGCTCCTCTTGATCGATGGCGACATCGATAAACGAGGGCACGCACACAATATCAATTCCATCTTCGCTAAGGTAACTACGCGCAATCGCTATGGCTTTGATGGCCTGATTGACGGCCCCCGCGCCAATGGACTGAACCTCGGCGACACCGGTTTCCCGAATAACACCGGCAATAGCACCTGCAACTGCGCTTGGTCGCGAGCGGGTCGAAACCCGTAGCAAATCCTCCTTACCACCTTCGACAAATTGGATTGCATCATCACCAACAGTGCGAGCGAGATTTGATGACCGGACGGTTTGCATACGTTCCTCCTCTTTCTTTCGGAACACCGTGTACTCCATTGATACCCGGCATTGGTGGGCCTAAACCCATACTAGGATGTTATCCTGCGAAGATCATCCGCTACCCGGTGTATTGCTACTCCTCCACGTACCAGGATGACCTGGATTGTTTAGAGCAAGAACTGTGCCACTGATACGAAACACCCCCTCATTGCCGATGGTAATTGCGCACGTAACATTTGAAGCTTCAGTGACATCGGTCCTTACCCGGGTAACACGGCACTCCCTACCCACCGAAGTGGTTTTCAGGTATAATGATTCGTGGGTTTGGTAATTCTTGCCAAACCCTGGTTGGATCGTAAAGAATACCATAGCACAACAACGCCGAATATGCAATGAGCAGTATCATAACTTGCTGAAACTGCGCATAAAAATTTGATCAGGAAGGAGCAGAGGGCGACTACCACGTCGCTGGCGAGCGTGGTATGGGCTGCCCGTTTTTTATGGTGTACGCAACCCGCCGCTTCGAATTTTCTGCGTCACATCGTTACTGGCGCGATGACTGGAGTAAGGAGCAGAACGAGCGCGTCTTTGGCAAGTGTTCCAGCCGCTATGGACATGGACACAACTACACGCTGGATGTAACCATCGCCGGGCCGGTTGACCCGGTCACGGGCATGGTTATGAACATGACCGACCTGAAGGCGCTCGTCAATGAGGTGCTGGAGGCGTTTGATCATAAACATCTGAATGAAGATACGCCCTATTTCAAGGAGCAGATCCCGACAACCGAGAATATTGTGCGCGTGCTCTGGCAACTGATCGCCCCCCGCTTGCCGGAAGGTGCTGTGCTGGCGCGGCTGCGGCTCTATGAAATGGCCGACCTCTGGGCGGAGTATACCGGCGCGGCGGAGACGCACTTTTCCCGCGCGTATGTCTTCGCGGCGGCCCATCGGTTGCATGCGCCTGCACTCTCTCCGGATGAGAATGCGGCGATCTATGGCAAGTGTAACAATCCCAATGGTCACGGGCACAACTACACGCTGGAGGTAACGGTTTCCGGCCCGGTGGATCCGGCTACCGGCATGGTTGTTGATCTGCTGACGCTGGATCACATAGTGCGCAGTCTCCTCGATCAACTCGATCATAAACATCTTGATCAGGAGATCAGCGCGTTTGCCGCGCAGCCTTCGACCGCCGAAAATATTGTGGTCTATCTCTGGGAGGCGTTAGCACCACGACTGGAGGGCCGCCTGGTTCACCTTCGGCTCTGGGAGACAAAGAATAACTTTTTTGAATATACCGGTGTATAACCTCCCGGCCTGGTCTTCCGGTACGCTGCTCTTCTTTACCGTTACTCTGATTGAAACTGGAGAATGGATAAACACATGAAAGCGAATGGTACAGCACAACAGGTATCTCCGGATCAGCACGATCTGGATTTTGATCTCACTGCGTATGCCGACCTGGTTATGCCCGGACGGGGCAAGCTGGAGGGGTTGACTTTTGAGACGAACCAGCAGATCGAAGACGCGGTGTGCAATATCCTGGAGGCGATCCACGAGAATCCGGAGCGCGAAGGTCTGCTCAAGACGCCCGGTCGGGTGGCGCGGATGTATGCGGAGTTGACCGCCGGCTACCGGGTTGATCCGACGGCGCTGATCAATGATGCGGTCTTCAGTGTCGATTATGATGAGATGGTCCTGGTGCGGGATATCGACTTCTACAGCCTGTGTGAGCATCATATGCTGCCCTTCATGGGGCGTGTGCATGTGGCCTATATTCCCAACGGCAAGGTGCTGGGGTTGAGCAAGATCCCGCGCGTCGTCGAGACCTATGCGCGGCGGCTCCAGGTGCAGGAGCGTATGACCGTTCAGATTGCCGACTTTATCGACAACGCGCTGCATCCGCAGGGTGTGGCCGTTGTCGCCGAGGGCGTGCATATGTGCGCGGTGATGCGCGGCGTGAAGAAGGCCAACGCCCGGATGACCACTTCGGCGATGCGTGGGGTCTTCCGCAGCGACTCGAAAACCCGCGCCGAGTTTATGAGCCATCTGCAGCGGTCCTACGATTTCGAGTAGTCTGACTCTGTTTTCATAGCCACAGAGGACACTGAGGACGCAGAGATGCTGAACGGGAATGTGCCGTCTCTGTGTCCGTTGTACCCGTTACCGTTGATTGCTGTTTTGATGGCAAATTCCTCTGAAAATAGGCTGTATTCAGCACGCATGTACTGACCGCTCATTTTCATGCTTCCTGGTGGCTCGTAGAGCCATGACTATTGGTATGAGGAACTTTGAGGACATACTGCGGGTATGACGTGTGGCAGAAGAATGGTGCAAAGAATGCACCCTCCGACGGCGGTCTTGCGGAGACGGCATGGTGCATAAAGCCTGTCTGAAAAGGGTTGGTCATGGGGCTACGGCCCCGGAGCGGGAGTCCCGGCTTCAGCCGGTTCCGGCCACACACCGGCTGAAGCCGGGACTCCTGGGGCGCTGTCCGGTGTCTCAGGGCACCCAGCATGCCGTGTGACCGACGCGAATCATCTTTTTAGACAGTCTCATAGAATGCACCCTCCGGCGGTCTTGCGGAGACGGCATGGTGCATAGAATGCACCCTCCGACGGCGGTCTTGCGGAGACGGCATGGTGCATAGAATGCACCCTACGGCTCCTGGATTACATGTTTGGTATGAATACCCTGGGGAGATGATGTGGAGAATCTATCAAATCCGCGCGTGAGTGTGGTTGCCGGCGCGTCGCGCGGCATTGGTCGGGCAACCGCGCTGGCGCTGGCCGGGGTCGGGCAGCATCTGGTTCTGGCGGCCCGCTCTGCGCCGGAGCTTGAAGCACTTGCCACCGAAGTGCGTGGGACCGGGGCGGCGGCGACCGTCGTTCTGGGTGATGTCACCGACGAGCGCTATGTGCAGCAACTGAT
>DAOTVB010000143.1:0-24536 GCA_034436755.1 Chloroflexaceae bacterium
TGATCGATCCGCGGCACGACCTGTATGCGCTGCGGCCGTTCCGCCTCAAACGCCGTGCAATGGTATTAGAAGTAGGGGCGCAGCATTGGCTCGTAGGATATTCACCTACCGGCACAACAATCCAGCCAATGCTGCGCCCCTACACTACACCACCCCCATCGTGTCAGGGCCGCAGCGTTGCAGCGCCGTGCCATTCGTGCATTCGTGGCCCTATTCGTGGACGGGTGCGCCCGCGCCCGCCGGCCACCGGCGTCACGCGGCAGTCGTTCACTGCCTGACCCGGCGGATGCGGTGAGATGGTTCGTTCCGCTCACCATGACACTGCTTTTCATGGTTGGAATGCATGGCGTGACCCGGCGGATGCGGTGAGATGGTTCGCTTCTCTCACCATGACACTGCTTTTCATGGTTGCAACGCCACGTATGTCGTAATCAAATTCCATGTCATACTGACGGCAGAGCCTGTCCTGAACATCGTGGATGAGCCAGGGGCACTCTGTTCTATGTTTCTTTGTTCTATGTTCTTTATGCCTCAAAACAGCGTCACTCCTGCCCGCAGGCGGTTCGGCAGCAGCGGCCGCTCCTGCCAGTGGCTCTCCGATTCGAACACGGTTTGCAGGAAGCCGGCGCGAATATACTTGTAGCGCCCGGTGACGCGGCCCGCTTCCTCGGTCTTGATATACAGCCCCTCCATCAGCCACGTTGGGTCGGTTTCGCGCTGGACCTGCGCCGGGTCCAGGCCATGCCCGGCGCAGGCGGCGTGTAGTTGCGCCTGGTGATCGTCGGCGATAAAGGCCGAGCGCCCGATCATCGTCTGCAATGCGGCTAACGAAGGCACGGTGCCGCAGTGCAGCACCCGCACCGAGACCACAAACGGCGCTGCCTGCAGCAACGCCACCCGCCGTTCCGTGCTCAGGAACTGGTCCGCCTGCCGGTCGTAGATGTCAAACTCCATAAAGTAGTGCGGCAGATCGGTGTAGAAGATGGTATGTTTGGCGTAGAGCCACTCACCATACAGTACATATCGTCCTCCCAGCAGCGCCCCCAACTCGGCCTGGTAGCGCCCGGCCCAGGCTTTGAACAGATGAAACTGCCGCTCGCGGGGGCCGCCGGCCAGGTAGTGTCCCCGGCTCTGCAGCAGCAGCCCGCCCTCCGGCGTAAAGCTGACGGCACAGTTGGCCCCGTCCATCTTCTCCTCGACCACCAGGTGCCGCCCGGCCAACCGGCTGAAGGGGACGACATCCAGCCCCGCATCCCCGGACTGAATGCCGGAACCGGCGATATGCCGCGTGCGCGGGTATTTGTGGATGGGTGTCATTGGTGCTGAGTATCCTTTGTGCTGTCCGGCAACTTCATGCCTGTTCAAAACAATCGTGTCTCCCAGTGACCAGGCGTCCGTTCGGAATGGGCGCAATGGGCACAGGGACGGTACGTTCCCGTTCATCACCTCGGTGTCCTCTGCGTTCTCTGTGGCTATGACAATAAATCAGTATGAAGCGGTGCGCATCCGCGCCACTACAATCAGATGATTATGCACATGCTCCACACTTACGCGGGCGGCATGCGGTTGCAGCAGTTCGCGCAGTTGCTGCTCGCTAAACAGATGAATATGCTCCGGGTTGTCGTCGGGGCGCGATGGTACCGACAGCAGCAGGAAGCGCCGCGCTACCCGGCAGACCTCGGCCAGTGCCTGCGCGCAGGCGGGGATATGCTCCAGCACCTCCAGCATTGTCACCAGGTCGAACTGCCGGTCGGGGAAGTCGAGCGTGGTCGCGTCGGCCTGCCGCGCCGTCAGCGTGGTGACGCCACCATCGCGTACCGCCTGGATGTCGGCCACGCGGTAGTCAAGCGTGTCCACGGCGGTGACAGGCAGGTGGGGGAAGGCGTCAAGCAACGGCCAGAGAAATGCCCCCCGTCCGCTGCCAATGTCAAGCAGATCGGCGGGCTGCATACCCCGCAGGATACCGAGCACCTTCTGCACACGCGGCAGCCCCATCGTGTACTTGAAGCGGTGCAACCGCAGGCCGTGTGCCTGCCCCAGTTCAACCAGCGCCTGCAGCGCCTCGGGTGCCGGCGCATCCAGCGGCGGCGCAAAGAGCTGCGGCTCGGTGGCGCATACCGGGTCGTATTTGAGCCGGCCGCGCACATAGGCGGCGGCGAGGCGGGTGTATGTTGGTGGAGTATTCATTTCTAGCCAAACCACCAGTTCGCCAGCAGTCCACCAATCCCCAGGGCAATCGGCGAAATTACAAGCAGTGCCAGCATTCGCCGCACAGCCTGCCGCCACGGCAGAATGTGGACTAACCGCCCCTGGAGTGTAGCCACAAACCCCACAATCAGGGCAAACAGTATAAAACCAGCCAGTAATGTTAATGCTTCGGACATCACCGCCCGGTACACCAGCAGTAACGCTATAGCGGCCAGAAACAGGGCCAGAGCAAGTAATGCATTTTCACTGTCATCTAAGATCCATATGGTTGCACCAGCAGGAACATTCTGTTCGAGTGTGTTCTTGAGAAAGCAGGCATAATAGAACTTCTCTGGTGATGTGGCATCATAGATCAGTTCACTGCGCAGGCGCGCGTATCCGGTCTTCCCATCGGGGCACTCGATCCGGGCAAACCGTAACCAGGGCGGCTCAGGCATCTGGTCAGGGCTGAGGAAGGGAGTAATACACACCCCGCGCCCCTTTATCTCGCGGCTCTCTTCAACGGTTAACAACTGCCTTTGCATGGTTGGTCTTCCTCGATGTTGTTGGTCATATGCTGGCACACCTGTCGGTATTGTATCATCTTCACCGGCTGGTTGGACGCGCTGATGAATTTTGAACATTAAATTCAGACATTACTGGGTAGGAGTCCCGGCTTCAGCCGGATCAGGCATTCCCGGCAGTATGCCCTGTCCCGGCAGGCATCCAACCGGCTAAAGCCGGGACTCCAGGATATTCATATCCGGGTTAATTGCTCACATTTCATCAGCGCGTCCCTACGGAAGCCCTTATCGCTGGGCGGACTGTGCTCCTGGTTCGACGGGGATTTCCGCATCCTCGTCCCAGGATACGGTTCCATCGTTGTACCAGTCCTGGGCGCAGAGCAGCGGCACCGTGCCCTCCTCCCCCAGGCGCAGCCCGCACTGCGCGGCAAACTGTACGACATACTGCCGCATAATCGCGCGCAGGTGCTCGTTGCCCGGTTGCTCACTCAGCGCGCTGTAGCCGTGAAACTGTACCAGTTCGCCCACCTCGGTGATGGCAATCAGCTTGCGCCCCACCACACGCCCGGTCGTGTCATACGCATAGAGCACGCGCTTGTTCAGGTCGCAGGCGTTGGCAACCGTGGAAAAGGCATTATAGCCGCCAACGCTCAGGCAGGTGTTGAAGTAGTTGCCCATCTGCAAGATATGCAGCGGGTCACGCTCCAGCGCCAGCCGAACCCGTCCACCCGTTGCGCTCGGGCAGCGGTAGCTCTGCGGGAAATCACTCAGCCAGGTGCCGACATCCACCCCCTGCGCCGCCAGTTTGTCCAGGAAGGCGGCATTGGCCGGATGTCGTTCGCGCCAGGCATGCTCGCCCCGCCTGCCAGCGCACCACTCCCTCCAGCCAGGCAATTTCGCGGATCATAGAGCGGACGGCCCACACCTGACGCATAGGCCGATGTGGGTGTGTAGCGACGCGTGCGTCAGTCTTAGCAAAAATGTCCATGAAGATTCACCCCGAAAGAGTGCAGCATCAATCTGGGCGTACACGAAGGTACACCCGACAGGAGACAGCGAAACAGACCGGTGTAGCGCAGCGCGTCAGGGAGCCTGCCGGCGCTTAACCGACTGCGTTCGGTGGTCTGAGGGCAGTTGCCCCCACCATCTGCGATTGAGCCGAGGAATGAAACTTCAGGCGTAGTGGTGCAGGAAAGTGGGTACGCCGCCGCCCGCAAACGCAGCAGCGCTACGGTGATGCGTATTGTGGGTAGTTAGTACAAGCATCGCGCGTCCCTCCTTCCAGAGCTTACAGTAGTAGAAAAATCGTGGTTGTTGTGAGCATAGCATGCCGGGGCGCGGGGTGTCAAGGGGTATGGGTTCATACTTTTGGGGGAGATGTACCATGAACGTCGATCTGCCGGGCGAACGCCTTCAGGAATGCCGTCTGGCCGGCGGAAAGCAGGATACACTGCACCCGCCGTTCCCGGATCGTCGCGCGTGCCTGCGGCAGAGACATGCCCTGCGCCAGGTAGTAGAGATGCAGCACCGTGCCGGTGCGGCCCACGCCCGCCTGACAGTGGACCAGGACGGGGCGCTGTTGGGCCTGCATGTTCGTAAGAATTTGCACTATTTGCTGGGCCTGTCCCAGGGTTGGCGGATGCTGGTCAACCACCGGGATGTGGAAGTAGGTCATATCCAGTTCGGCGAATAGTTCAGAACTGATCGTCCGATAGCGCGTTAACGGTTGATTTGGCAGGGAGAGGATCGCCCGAATGCCCTGCGCGTGTAACGCATATATATCCTCAGCACTGGCCGGGGTACTACTTGCCGCCAGTACGCCTGGCTCAATCCATGAACATTCCATAGAACAATCTCTTGCCCCGCGTTACGTGATCCCAGGTTGACCGCAGGCAACGCGGCCCTTGTCCCGTCAAACGGGCTGTTGGTGTACCTACTGCAAACGTCGTGTGACATTATAGCCGGTCTTGCCGGTATCGGACGCACGGGAACGGTGGTTGGCTGTTATCTGGTTCGCTCCGGGATGCACGGCGCGGCGGCCCTGTGCGAGATTACGCGGTTGCGGCGGGGACTGCCCGATGGTAAAGTTGATATGAGTCACCCGAAACCGCTGCACAGCGGCCAGTTTGTGCTGGATTGGCGCGGGTATGTTGTGCGACAGCAGAACGGTACATCGAATGCACTCTATGGCTGAAACCAAAGGGAGTGCGCAAGCATGGCTTGCGCACTCCATCAGACGCCGGTCACTGCGCCTGACTCACCAGCGGCAGATAAATCGGCCAGCTATCGACGGTACAGACGCGGCGGGTTGTCTGAATATCCAGCGACCAACTATCGAGGGTGCCGATGTCGTCGAGTCCCTCGTCATACACATACAACGTCCACTCACCTTCCAGCGATTCGCCATCGAATCGGGAGAGCGCGTCCAGCGGAATAAATGATCCGGTGAAGGGGGCCGTGGCTGCACTGATTGGTCCATCCGCGCCCTCGTCGTCGAAGATTGTCCCCCGGAAGTTCGCCCCCCGCTCCGCGCCATCCCCCGGACGATAGACCAGATCGGCGAATGTTCCATCCGGCGACTCCAGGATGATCCCCACGTCACCCACCCAGGGATGCGTTATCTCCAGGCGAACATTGACATCAGCGATGGTGCCGGTGTCGGTGATATACATGCTACTTCGTAACTCATCTATGTAGTCATTGTCGGGAATATCCCGAGGTGAACCGGTATAGGCATAGTTCTGCGCCGCCGCCATCGCTCCCGTGGGGAAGCTGACCTGAGTGGTACCTTGCCAGCCGGCGCCAGTTGTAATTGTCTGCGCGAGGGTAAGGGGCTTACCACAGCTATGCCACGGTCCAATCTTGAGTAGATAGCCAGTGTTATTTGTGGCGGTAGCTCCGGGTGTACTCAGATCAGGATAGTCCGAGGTTGTGCCGGTTACGGCGGCGATGCTGTCAACCGCCGCCAGCGTCCCGGTGATGTCGGTGAGTGCCCGACTGCCCCGGTTCATAAGGGTCACCTGGACCGCAATCGTTTCGCCCGGATCGATAATTGCGTCGCCATTGCCGGTTACCTCACTCCAGGTGGCGTCCGTTGCGACCGCGCTGAATACATCGGTAACATTGGTTGCAACCATGGCGAAATCCTGGTCAAAAGTTGTAGCATTTCCGGGTACGCCATCCCCTGCGATATTGGCTGCGCTCACCCGGACACTAATCGGACCATCGGTGCCGGCGGGCAGATAAACCCGTTCAACATTGTTGCGATAGTCGAAGTTGCCTCCATCGCGCGAAACATCTCCCGTAAAGACATTGCCCCGGTAGACCGTTTCGCCGACCGTGACTTCCAGGTTCAGGTCATTGACCAGGGTTGCCCCGGTGGTCGTGCCCGGTGCATCACTCCAGACCAGTGAAATGGCAATCGGACGGGCCGTGTCCTGAATCGTTCCATCAAGCTGAAATGTTTCGCCGGTTGCACCAAACAGGGTATCCTGATCGATCAGGTAGAGCGACGGTTCCTCCAGGAGCGGCCCCAGGTTGAGGCCGCCCCAGCCCTGGTTAAAACTGGGGAGCAGATCATTCGCATCGACGCCGGTCAGATAGCGTGGCTGGTTGAGCAGGAGTGCTTTCACCATGGCCGGGCTGGGGGTCTTTCCCGGACTCCAGACGCGCTGGTAATATTCGTGTAGCAGCGAGGCCGCCCCGGCCACGGCGGGGGCCGAGTGGCTGGTACCCGATGACCAGGTGTAGAGGGTCTGGTCGGCGGGATAGTAACGCTTGTCCAGATCATCGTCAGCGTTGCCCCGCGCGCCACAGACACCGTAGCCATTAAAATCGGGTGACTGCGAGGCCGGCCCCTGGATATGCGTTCCAGGTGCCACCAGATCCGGTTTAAACCGCTTGTCCTCGGTAGGGCCGCGTGAGGAGAAAAAGATGATGTCGTCGGCGCTGTCCGCGGCAGCAACCCCGCAACCATCGATCACGCCATCGTCGCGCACATGCTCGGTCGCGCCAACGCTGATTACATTTTTCGCCGTTGCCGGGCTCCCCAGGCTGAAGGTTTCCGGCCCTGAGTTCCCGGCTGAGAAAATATGCAGCATGGGCTGGTCGCCCGCCACCTGGTTGGAGCCGTCACGGGTAGCGGCATCATAGAACTGGCCCAGGAAGGTATAGCTGCCGTAGGCGCGGCTCCCCCAACTGTTTGAGGTAATAACCGCACCTGCTGCGTAGGTCTCCTCCAACATTGCCCTAAACGAGCCACCACAGCCATCGATGTCGAACCAGCCAAGGCTGTCGAAGATTTTTGTCCCGGTCATCCGGCCATAGGGCGAGATGCCCAATCCATGCCGGTAGCCCGCTGCATCAGCGTAGGGCGCTTCCGTCTGAGAGGTATAGCCGCCGATGATCCCGGCATTGAGTGTGCCGTGACCGTCAAAATCGGTGCCGTCCGAGTCGAGCGTGCAGTTGATAATTGCGCCCAGGCGGGAGGCGCGCGCCGCATCACCCAGTTCACGGAGGTCCGGATGCTGCGGATTTTCGGCGCTGCCAACATCAATCCCGCTATCGACAATGGCAACGAGCGGGTAACTGGTGGGCGTGGTTGGGAAGTCATGCTCCGCCAGCCAGTCGAGATATCCTGGTCCTGTCGGTTGTGTGCCCTCCAGGTTGCCGGCAACAATCTGGCCCTGCCGTTCATCAAACAGTTCGGGCGTTTCCCAGGGTTCAACATTGAAGACATCGTCCCAGTGCGCCAGTACTGCCAGTTGGTCTGCCGACAGTGACAGGGCGACTGCGACAAAGTTGCCTACCGGCAGGGGTTGCATATAGACCGCGTCACTAATCTGTTGAAGCTGGGCCAGCGACTGCCGTAACCGGGGGGTGCGATAGAGTTGAATCGTTACATCAATCAGTTCCGCCGGACGACTCTGCTGGACCGTCTCTTGGAGTGAAGGCTCGAGGCGGTAGGCAGGGTGATACGCACCGGCCCACTGGATGGTGGTACTGGTCGGCACAAGCTGTTCCAGTTGCCGCAATTCGGCATCGGTGCCCCAGACCACATAGGCATGGTGCGGCATGTAGCTGACTGGTCGCAGGCCAATGTCGCGCAGTGTGTCCAGCCACTCCGCTTTGATCGGCCCGATGAACTGCACCATCCAGAACTGGGGGCCGGCAATGCGTTGCTGGCGCAGTTCCGCGCTTACGCTGGGTGAACCGGTGCCCGTATCGAAGGAGTTGCCGCGCAGCATAATCGTATCGAAATCATCCTGGTACGTGACACTGGTACGTGTGCGGAGCGACCGGGCATTGGCCGGGGAAACCCGCCAGAGGGAAAACGCGCCATAGTCGGCCAGCAGCACGCCCCCCTGCCGGGGCAGCGTGGTAAGGGTCTGCGTATCGCGGGCGTCTACAATAAGTTTGGTTGCGTTACGGGTGGCAGCATACGTATTGGCGCGCACGGCGTCGGCTGTGTTGGGATGCCGGCTAAACGGAATGAAGAGGAGGAGCAGCAGAACTGGGAGGCACAACAACCAGCGCTTTGCAGGAGGCATAGCGGTAACTCCTTGTGTCTGAACGACCGAACGTATGCGGGCGTGGGATAGATCTGCACCTGGTACCCCATACGTCCTGTCACGATAAGAAGCGGCGAACGACTCTGACGACCGTAACCGCGCGAAAGGATTGCTGATCGTACGATGCAGGGTCGTTTCTATGCTACCACAAACCGCCCACCGTTGGCTGTAGAAAAAAGGTGAAAGTTGCGTAGAAGCCGACCGCCCCGGGTGCGCCGCGTTGCAACGCGTCACATCCGGGGCAGCGTACAAACGTATCAACCCTACTCACACACACCTACGGGAGCGGATCTTCCTCAGCGGGCAGGAGTGCCTGCAAGACATAGATGAGCGCCTCAAAGTCGCCGGGAGTAAAGACAGATCCTGGCGACGAAGCAATCGCCTCGAGCTCGGCTGTGTTTACCCCCGTGCCGATACCGATACAAATAATCGTGGTTTTCGCATTTTTCGCCGCGCCGGCGGCAGACGTGCCGCTGCCCTGCCCATCGGTTAACAGGACAATGACATTTGGTGCATCAATACGACCGTTGTTGAATTCGGATTGCGCCTCGTTGATGCCGGCATCGATATTGGTGCCACCGCCAAGCTTGCTCATCGTGTTGATCGCACTCTTCACCGGGTCGGCCGCATCCGTCAGACCAATCTCTGTTGTCACCGAACTGGAGAATTGTACCACCCCAAAATTTGCCGCAGAGGGCGACACTTCCAGTCCATCAACAAGACGTACGCCGAATGATTGCATTTTCTCAAAATCTGTGGCCGAAACGCTGCCGGAGCCGTCGAACACTAGCATAATGTCCTTGTTTTTCAAGCAGGGCTTGAGTTTGACCGTAAACGTCTCCTGTGCGGTTCCCGTGCGCTCGGTCCCATCGTTAATATGTTTGACCATATACTCGAGGGTAAGCGTATGCTCGCCGACTTCCAGGTCACGCAGCGTAGCGCTGCCCGGTACGCTGATTTCCTGGGACGGCGCGGATGGATCTGGGGTGGTGTAAGTGCCGATCTGATCAGCACCATCGAGGTAGAGTGTAGCGGTGATAATGCCCCATTCCTCGGACAGAACTTTCAAGCTTGCCGACAATGCCACATCCTGGGCGACCTGCGGCTCATCGGCCTCAACACATGTTGTGCCGACGATAGCCGGGTTACTCTCATCGCTCAGGTTGACGCCATTGGCCCAGAAGGTCACATCGTCACCACAAGCGGACGTCAGTGAGAACTGGGGATCGACATTCGGAAATTCCGCATGCTCGGCAATAATTTCCAGCCGAACCTGGCCGGCCAGATACGCTGCGATGAGCGTAGTATTGTTGATCGGGAAGCTCTGGCTGGAAGAAATCAGGGTCGGATCGTAGTTAGGTTCTTCGCCATAGTCAGGGTAGGTGATCGTTTGTTGCACCAGGTTGGGAGTATATTCCGCTGCGAGTGTACCGAGTGCTGGAACGTCGAGCGCAAAGTAGCCATTTGCGTCGGTGTAGGAGTTGACCAGGAGCGTGTCGCCGACAAAGGCGCGTACCTTAACAGTTATGGCAAAGACCTCTTCATTTGTAAGCTCGCTGGAGCATGTGGGGTCGGTGGCACTGGGCCGCAGGTAGACCATGGTAGGCTCGTGTGCCGGGAACCGATCGCCATTCTTGACAAGCAGATCATCGAGAATATCCGTCATGAAGAAATCGACTTTGCGACTGATGGCGTTGTCGTGTTGCTGCGGTTCCTGCTGGGTCAGAGTGTAGGCCGAGAGCAGCAGACCTTTACTGTGGACATACTGTTGCCAGGTTGTCGAACTATCGACAAAGGTTTTATCGACTGCCGCCAGATCCAGGTTCAGGGCATCGTACCCGCGAATGATCGCATTATCCACGGCTCCGACGATATCGGTGTTGGCGACTGAGACCTGGCGCATCTTCAGAATACCCGGATTGGTAACGGCGGCGAGTGCGCTATCTTCAAACGAAGTTACCCAGTTGCGCCCATTGTCGAGGTTGAAAGTTTCCATCAGGCTCTGGACTTTCTCCCCCAGGAGTTGGTTACGGGCTGCAATTTCCGCATCGGAAAGGCCCGATTTCTCACTCTTCTTGAGTTCGATCATCCAACCGGAGAAGCCTGTGTTTTCCTGAAAAACCTGTGCCAGGGTGGGGAAACGTTCGTCCTTAAACACCGGGTTCCAGGTGTCGCCAATCGGGATCATCATTTCCGACCCAATATCACAGATCAGGAGCAATTCCGCCCAGTTGGGGTCATTTTCAAGATTACGGTTGAAGCAGTCCGGCGTTGGCCCATAGACCTGTGTCGGAACGTCGGGGCCTTCATCCTTGTAGTTCGAGCCATGGGATATAACGACGGTTTCGTCGTCAGCCGCCAGTACAACATCGATTTCGATGTAGCTTGCCCCCTTCTCAATGGCACGTTCAACGGCCGTCTTTGTGTTTTCCGGCGAGGTCACCCGGTCACCCCGGTGGGCAATCGCCTCGGTTTTGGTCCAGACATGGGGGACCGGCACATAGAAGTCCAGCCCCGATGTTTCAGCAGAGGGCACGGCGACTTCACGGCGGCTGGGTACCAGGTTGTACACGTCTGGTGGCACGGCAGTGATTACAATAGTATAGATCTGGTCCGGCGCGTCATAGAAGTTGTAGTAGCCTTCCGTGTCGGTTGTCGTCGTGTCCTGGCAGATTAAATCCCCATTGGGATCAACCACACCGAGACAGACTTCCGCCCCGGCGATACCGGTTCCATCCCGCAAGAAATAGACGCGACCGTCCAGATCAGCATTTGCGGCTACCGGAGCAGGCACGAATGTAGCTGCAACCAGAAAGATTCCGAGCAGGGCCAATATGAATGTTCGCGAAATGCACAGCATGAGTAGTCTCCTTACATAGATTGATTTCGATACATTGCGCAACTCGACCCATGGCCTGGCGTTCGCAGACGCTACGCACACCAGGCCGGGAAAGGAACAGTCAGGGCGAACGATTTATGTTGTTATCGGTTCTGACGTGATTACGGTGTTTCCAATGGATTGCGTGAGCATCGCTGGTTCTGGTTAGTTGAAGACGCGGTTGCTGTTCGATTTTGGAGCGTCCAGACCAGGTTACTCTGTCCATCCCAGGTTACGTTGAAGCTCTGTCCCCAGGGGCTTCTGCCGGGGTCGAAACGGGTTGGTTGCCCGCGATCAATGGGGTCAGGCGAAAAGTAATTGTTGGTGCCGATAGGAATATCGACCGCAAAGGAATTGGGATTGGAATAGCCGAAGAAAGCGGTAAATGTGCCGTCGCCATTGTCATACACACAATCGAGGATGGGTTTGACACGCTGCGTGGTTGGGGTCGGGGTGGGAGTCGGGGTTGGGGGAATTGCAGCGCTCTCGAAGTCGGTGTGGGCAAAGCTCGGTGTGATGAGGGCTTCGTCAATGCGTGCGGCCTGTCCATTGCCGTAAATCAACAGGCTACGCACAAAGTAAGGACCATCGACGCCGTTCTGTCCGATGGCCAATCCGTCAAAACGTAAGGTAATCGCTCCATCGCCACTATTGAAGGAGCCCTGGTTCCCGGCTGTAGCCATGGTTACACCATTGCTGTCAACCAGACTTGCGCTCCACTGGTATGTGCCGTTGTATTGGAAATTGATCGGCAACTCGATATCGAGAAAGTCGAACTTGCCGTTTTCATTGGTGTCTATACCTATTGCGGTGCCATCTCCGGTGATGGTAATCGGGTCGCGCTCGAGCTGAGAAAGGGTATATTCGGCGGTATCCCCCAGGTTGGGGCGCTCGTCGGCTAACTCTACCGCGGTAGCGGTGATCTGTTCCAGAATCACCAGGCTAATACGGTATGGCCCGTCAACTTGCAGTTCGCTACGCAAATCGTCCGCCGAAAAGAATACTGCCGATGGCGTAAGGTCATAGGCGCGGAGGGCATAGGCGACCAGCGGTACATCAAACTGTTGTACGGCGGGATCACCCGGCTGACTACTATTCTGAGCTCTGCTCGCCGCAATGAAGCTAAACACGAACACCAGGGAGAGCAGCGCCAGGACCATAGGTCGGTTGAGTTTGAGCATAGCTGTATGTTTCTCCTGTTGTTTCATTCAGATGCTTGAGATTGGGATACTGGCCTAGCGAACTGGATGCATCCTGAATATTGTCAAGAATGCGGCGGAACATCAGGCTGTCCTTGATATTTTTATGATCGCCGTCTACGTTCGCATGGGGCTCGTATCCAAGCCAGGAGGATGTTGTCGAGACCACCAGGTCATTAGTCTGGGGTGTTTCCGTAGGCGTATCAACCAGTTCAAGGCCCACGACAACATCAGTGAACGGAATGACCTGTCGCTCAACCGTAATGGTTGCCTGATCGCGGATCAGACGATAGAGCAGATTGCCCCGCGCAACCCGATTTATGACCTGGGGCACATCACTCAGGAATGCGGCCATTTCGGAATTATCGAGTGGTGTTCGCTCGTCCGGATCAGCTCCGACCTGGTCAAGATCGGCGTCTGCACCATAACTGTAAAAGCGCAGCCCAGTCGGCAATCGTGCCTGACGATTGAATGCCGCCGCCGCGCTCGTGCGTAGGTCTGCGGCACCCGGCAACTGCGGTCCACGCCCGAATGCCAGCAGTAAGTCATCATTATTGAGGTATGTCTCAATATCGGGGTCGTTTGAAAAAACCAGCGCACCATGCGTGCGGCGGTAGACCAGGTAGTTCGCCAGGACGGAGCCCCGGTGCGGGGTAGAGATTGTGTGGTACGAAAGCACCTTGACGCGGCTCGAATCGTAGCGCCAGGCCAGGTAGCCGCGTGAGTCCAGGCCGCCCTTGCTATGCCCGACCAGATGGACGGTTCGTGTGCCATAGCTGCGGGCTGCAATAAAGACTTCGTTGGCAACCTGTGCACTGTTGTTACCGATTGTGCCATTGGGAGCCGGCAGATCGATCTACCATTCAAAAGGTACGCCGAGGCGCTCCAGGTAGTCGCGGGCCGGCTCGCGTGGCAGGCGCTGTTGATCCTGAAGATCGTTGGCATTTGTCCAGGCGATCCGGCTCGCCGAGATGCCGTGAATGAGCACCAGCGGTGCCAGCGCCTTGATCTCAAGCTCAACCCAATCAACGGCGGTACACCAACCGTCGTTAGTTGTATCAATGTCAACCCGAATGGTGTTATCACGCGGCGTAGGTACGCCATTTGGATTGCGCTCCGGAAAGAGAATATCACGCACATTGACAGTGAATTCATTGACTTGCCAGACGTTATTGGCACCATTTAGCGTGCCGACTTTAACATTGTTAAAGTAGATGTCGTCCCGCTCGCCCTGGGCATAATCCACATCGTAGACCAGCATGCGCAGCTTCCCCGTAGCGGCGATAACGCGGTTGTCGATCAAACGCTGAACATCGGTCAAACGCCCGGTGCTGTCGGTGGCGCCAACGGCACGCCCAATCGGTAGTGAGATGACCAGGGGGCCATCTTCGCGATAGGTGCATCCAGTGTCCAGTCCACTTCCTTCGTCGTCGACGAAGCGCTCATCGGTCGCTTCACCGGGGCCGATTGGCCCGCTCCCAACGCGCGTTTGTGCCAGCGGTGCCGAGGTGAATGCCTGCGGTTGTCCTGCATGGACCGGCAGTGCAGATTGGAGGGCGATCACTATTCCTATTAATCCCCAGGAGCAGACCGACGCGCTGTGCCTTGTGCATTGTAAGGACTCCTCTCGTGTATCGTTTGAAACTGGTATATGGGCGATATACGTTCTGATAGCGTGGGGCGAACTACTCCAACGCCGCTGCCGGCAGGCAAAGCATGCGCGGGAGTTCAAATAGAGCGATCGGTTAGAAACAGGCCGGGTAGTGGCGATACCTACTATCCACTCGCGGGGCCAGTCAATGTAACCGCTTACATTACCCGGATCAGCGCTACATCCGGGCGCATCACCGGGCTTGTGGGATATGCGGCAGTTATACCGGCAGTGGACGTCTCTCCACCGGCACGCCGGTTGTTTCACGAACACGTAATTCGGTGGGTAAAACGACGGTATGTGTTGCAGGCTGATGACCAGCGATCAGTGTTAACAACAGATCGCAGGCCCGATACCCCATCTCATACGCGGGTTGATAGACAGTCGTCAGACGGGGATTGGTAATTGCGGCCATCGGGCTATCGTCGAACCCGACGATTGACAGGTCGCCAGGTACGTGGAGACCGCGATCTAACGCTTCACGCAGTGCGCCGAAAGCCAGGATATCATTTGAACAAAAGACCGCCGTCGGCGGGTTCGGCAGGGACAGTAGCCGAGTCAGGGCGGTGGCACCGCGTTCAGGCGTATAATCCACCTCCACAAGCAACGCCGGATCAAGTGCAACGTCATGGGCGGCCAGCCCGGCACGGTAGCCCAGGTACCGGGCATAACTCCGATCCGAAGCAGTGAATGTTCCGGCCATCATTCCGATCCGCTGGTGGCCTAATCGCACCAGATAGCCGATCACGGCGGCCACCGCCGCTTGATTGTCTACACCGACCGAGGGCAGCGGCGAACGCAGCCGCGATGAGTAGGTCAGAACGATAGGCAGTCCAGCCTGCTGCGCCTCAAGCAGCGCAGGACTCTCCGAGTGTGATGAGGTTACAACCATACCATCTACCCGATGCTCACGAAAAACCCGGACGAGTCGTTCCTCCTCAGAAGCCTGGTAGTTCGTGTTCCCGATCAACAGCGAGTACCCATATTCGGTTGCCAGATCCTGCACGCCCTTGGTTGACTCGGCAAAGATCGGGTTGGTGATGGTAGGAATAATCAAACCCAGCGTCATCGTACGACGGCGTGACAGACCGCCGGCCAGAGCATTGTAGCTGTAGTTGAGCTGGCGCATTGTTTTAAGGACACGCTCACGTGTTTCGGGCGCTACTCGTTCGGGATCGTTAATGACGCGCGAAACGGTTGCAATCGAAACCTGTGCCAGTTCAGCCACGCGCAGCATGGTCTGACGCGATGAGTCCACTATTTTTCCTCTTCCATGTAAGCGGTTACAACGCCAGTGTAGCGGTCTTATATTAAGAAATAACGAAGAGCATGTTAATCTTCGGAAGTATTTTAAGGAAATTTTTACCGGGACGGCGTTTTGGCCTCAGGCACCGGATCGGTATATACCTGTAGCGAAGGTCTTCGCCGGTTCCGGCACACACTCCCCTGTATCTGGTCCAGGTATGCCTGCCGCTGCATCAGTTGGGAAGCTTAAACCCTTCTTCACGATAATTTAACCTGCGCTTGATCTGCAGTTAACCAGCGTTGATAGACTAATAAGTGTATCCAATTATTCAGACAGAACGGTTCCTATGAGCGCAGACCGGCTGCTGTTCAAGGAGGTGCATGCCCCCGGTTGAAGCGCGGCAGTGCGTTAAAGATGACGGCAAATGTGCGTTTTCTGCTCCACACTGCCGCAGGTGAAGCGGGTTCCCATTGGGTGAAACGTCCGATTTGCAGATCAACCGTGTAACTCGTGTGAATAAATGGATACAGATGACGTATGCGTGTACTGGTCATTACTCGTTGCTCATGGATAAAGTCAGTCAGGAGGATGCACGTGAACCGCTACATCGGGCTCTCACTGCTATCAGTCATCATGCTTGTTACGCTGCTCGCAGGCTGCGGCACCACTCCCGCCGCAGATTCGGACGCAGACCCGGCAAGTGCGGAGGAACCAGCCGCCACGGGAAATGCAGCCGTTGACGCCGACCTGGTGGTGGCCTACAACTCACCTGAACAGTGGGCCAACTGGGGGGCCGTCCTGGAGGAATTTACAGCCCAGACGGGGATTGAAGCTCCATCGGATCCGAAAAACTCAGGCCAGACCCTGGCCGCACTGGAAGCCGAAGCCGCCGCACCCCAGGCTGATACAGCCTACTATGGCATTGTCTTTGGGATTGAGGCAGCGGACAAAGATCTGGTGGCAACCTACCAGCCGCCCGGCTTTGCGGATATTCCGGCCGAGTTAAAGCACCCTGATGGTGCGTGGATGACGATCCACCAGGGCGCGATTGCCTTCCTGGTCAATACCGATGAACTGGGGGATACGCCCGTACCGCAGTGCTGGGAAGACCTGGCATCGGAAGAGTATGCCGGAATGGTGGGCTTCCTCGACCCCACCCAGGCTGCGGTCGGCTATTCGGTGGCAACGGCGGCGAATCTGGCGCTGGGCGGCACACTCGACAATTTTGACCCCGCCATTGACTATTTCGCCCAGTTGCATGACAATGGGCTTATTCTGCCGGCGCAGACCGCAACCGCGATGGTCCAGCAGGGCGAAATCCCGATCTTGATCGACGCGGACTTCAACGGCTACAAACTGCGCAACATCGATGAAGCTCCGGTTGAGGTCGTTATCCCGTGTGAAGGGACGATTGCCATTCCCTACGTGATGTCACTGGTGAAGGATGCGCCGCACCCGGAAGCCGGAAAGGCGCTGCTAGACTTTGTGCTGTCGGACGAGGGGCAGCAGTTGTTTGCCGAGAGCTATCTGCGGCCTATTCGCAGTGTTGAAATTGCCCCGGAGATTGCCGAGGGTATGCTGCCGGACAGCGCGTATGAGCGGGTGATCAACCCGGACTTTGGGCAGATGCGTGCAGTGCAGGAGGACTTTACCGCGCGCTGGCAGGCGGAGGTGATTCAGTAGGCATGGTGGTAAAGACGGCTGCGACATCCGCCGGCAAGCGCAGCCGGGGTTGGCTACCGGGGGGCGCACCGATAGGACTGCTATCGGTGCC
This sequence comes from Chloroflexaceae bacterium, assembly GCA_034436755.1. GTDB lineage: Bacteria > Chloroflexota > Chloroflexia > Chloroflexales > Chloroflexaceae > CAKZQX01. The sequence continues at coordinate 17,030 of DAOTVB010000143.1, forward strand.
CCTCCTGCTAATCCTGGCAATCTTTCTCTTCTGGCCGCTGGTTATCCTGGCACTGCAGAGCCTGCGTCCAGAGACGGGCAGCAGGCTATCGTTTGCCGGCTACGCCATGATTCTGGGTTCGGAACGCTACCTGCGGGCATTCGGCAACACGGCGCTGATTGCCGTGGCATCTACCCTGCTGGCGCTGCTTATCTGCACACCGGCGGCCATTTATGTTGAGGGGCGCGGCGGTGGTGGGCGTAAGCTGCTGGCAGTGCTGCTGACTATTCCGCTCAGTCTGCCGGGCATTGTTATCGGGTTCTTTGTCATCTTGAGTTTTGGGCTCACCGGGGTGATTCCAGAGTTCATCGAACTGCTGACCGGCGAACGAGAGTTGCGCATCGCCTACACTTTCTGGGGGTTGCTGCTCGGTTATCTCTATTTCCAGATCCCCCGCGTTGTGCTGGTGTTGCGCGGCGCTGTTGCGACCATTTCGCCGGACGTGATCGACGTAGCGCGTACCCTGGGTACTCCCACCTGGCGCATCTACACGGCGATTATCTTGCCCAGCCTGCGCCCGGCCCTGCTAAATGCGGCCGCGCTCAGCCTGGCAACCGCGTTTGGCGCATTTGGCACAGCGGCAACCTTGAGCCGGGGCTTCCGCGTTATTCCGCTGGAAATTGCGGCAGCCTTTACCGAAAGTTTTCAGCCGGAACTGGCCGCCGGCCTGAGTCTGGTGCTGGTGCTGGTGACAACAACTATTTTGTTGAGCATGCAGTGGCTGGGCGAAGGACGGCAGTCACACCCATGCCGGAGGTAATGATGTTTAAGCGAAATGCCACCAGCACAACCCAACTGCGTGACCCGGTCGAGCAGGTTGGCCGTGTCTTTGCTATCACCACAGCACTGCTCTGTCTGGCACCGCTACCGTTGTTGCTGGCAGTGGCAACTACCCGCGTATGGCAGCAGGGCTTCTGGGCCGAAGGCTTTACGCTCATGTGGCTGAGTGCGGGATGGGAGACGATCAGCCCGTTTGCCTGGTTTAGCCTGCGGTTGGCGTTGCTAGTGCTGCTGCTCGATATTCTGATCGGTTTTCCGGCAGCCTGGCTGCTGGCGCGCTACCGCTTTCCGGGGCGGCAGTTGATGCTGGCGCTCACCATGATTCCTATCGCCATTCCCGGCATTACCGTGGCACTGGCGCTCATCCTGGCCTACCCCACCTGGCGGGCGGGCGGGTTGCTGCTGGTTGTCGGGCATGTGCTCTACACGCTACCCTTTTTCATCGGCGCGCTCACGCCGGCTCTGGGCCACCCCCGCCTGCGCGAACGGGAGGCGGTTGCAGCCACACTGGGAGCAACCGCGGCACGGCGGTTGCTCTTCATCACCATTCCGCAGATCCGGGGTGCATTGCTGGCGGCGGCGATCATGGTGGTCACGTTATCGCTGGGTGAGTTTAATGTATCGTTCTTTCTCTTCACGCCGACTGAAAAGACGCTGCCGGTTGATCTGTATGCTTCTTACATCACCGGCCGGCTGGAAGTCGCCGCGGCCAATACGGTCTGGTTTTTGCTGTTTGTTATTCCCGCGTCAATCGCCCTGGAAAGCCTGGGCGGTGCAAAGGTAGGGCAGGCATGATGACACCCTCAACGCCGGCTTCCGTCGTTTTTGAAGGGCTTACCTTTATATATCCCGGTGCGGAAGCTCCCGCGGTACACGACATCAACCTGGCGATTGAGCCGGGCGAACTGGTTGTACTGGTCGGGCCATCCGGTTGCGGCAAATCGACCCTATTGCGGATTGCTGCCGGACTGGTGCAACCCGATCAGGGCCGTCTGTTGATCGACGGCCAGGATATGCTTGGGGTGGCTCCCGAACGGCGGCGGATTGGCTGGGTGCCCCAGAGTTATGCCCTGTTTGAACATCTAAATGTTGCCGAGAATATTGCCTTTGGGCTGCGGATGCAGGGCATCACCCGAGCGGCACGGCAGGAGCGGGTTCAGGCCATGTTGGAACTTTGCCGGATACCCGATCTGGCGCGGCGGCCGGTTGGTGAGCTATCCGGTGGGCAGCGGCAGCGGGTGGCGATTGCCCGCGCCCTGGCACCCTGGCCGCGTCTGCTGCTGCTGGATGAGCCGTTGGGCGCGCTCGATCCCCAATTGCGCCTGACCCTGCGCAGCAACCTGGAAGCACTGCTGCGCGCGAGTGGGGTGACGACACTCTTTGTAACCCACGATCAGGGGGAAGCCCTGGCACTGGCCGATCGTATTGCGGTGCTGCGCGATGGGCGGGTTGAGCAGTATCACACACCGGAGCAACTCTGGAACCGTCCGGTGAATGCGTTTGTGGCTAACTTTCTCAGTGGGGCGCAGGTGGTGCAGGCACGCCGGGTTGATCCGGCCACCGCCGAAATTGCCCCCGGTTTGCTGGCGGCGGTGCCAGCGGACGCGATACACCATTCCACAAATGGGCATGTGACAATCGCGCTCCGTCCGGCCGATCTCTGCTGCACTCCGGATGGTATCCCGGTAATCGTAAGCCGATCGGAATATATCGGCGGTACCTATCTGGTGACGGGGCAGATGCCGGGCGGACCGCAACTCGCATTTCTCGCACAGCAGCAACCTGAACCGGGTGTGTGCGTGACCGTGGGGCTGCGCGCTGATGCCCAGATTGCCGTGGTCGGGCCATGAGTGCTGACCGGATACAGGGGCGGCTGACGGTGCTGGGCTGTCGTGCGGGGTCTCCCGGCCAGGGGAGTGCAGCATCGGGGTATCTGCTCACCATTGGCAAGCGGACAATCTTGATTGATTGCGGGCCGGGTGTGGTGCTTGAGTTGACCCGGCGCATCCTGCCGGCGACGATTGATGCGGTGATCATTACCCATCGCCACGCCGACCACTGTGCCGACCTGGTAGCGCTGGCGTATCATCAACTCTTTCCGCAGAAACAGCCACCGCTACCGCTGTTTGGTCCGCCTGATCTGCAACCGATCCTGCATGGCTTGAGCCACCTGTTTCGCATCGATAGCCTGCCGGATCTGGCTGATCCATTGGCTGCAGCTTTTGCGTTTCAACCGCTTGCACCGGGTACGGAGGTGCATTGGGAAGGCATCCACCTGGAAACGCTGCTCGCACACCATCCGGTACCTACCCTGGCGCTACGCTTTCCGGACATTGGCCTGGTATACTCATCGGATGGAGCCTACACTCCAGACCTTGTGAAGTTTGCAACGGGGGCGCGGCTCCTGATTGCGGAAGCCACCTATGTCACTCCGGATGGACATGACTTGCGCGGGCATGGGCATATGACGGCCCGTCAGTCCGGTGAACTGGCGCATACTGCCGGTGTCCAGCGGTTGATGCTGACACACTTTGCCGATTGTGATGCGGCGGAAATCAGCATGCAGCATGCCGGAAGCGTCTTCGTTGGGCCAGTGCTGGTGGCTGCACCCGGCTTGCAGACGGCGCTGTCATAGACGCACTTGGGAAAGGATCATGCAACGAGACGGTGCCGCAGATGACGCCATCAGGTGACTCATTCGGGCCAGGGCGGCGCTGGCCCAAAGGCGCGATGCATCTATTGCGCCCGGAAGCCGGCCCAGAATCTGCGGATCAGTCAACGGAAGAACTATCGGTCCACGACTGGGTCTATAAAACGCTGCGCCGAATGATACTGTACAGCGACATCGAGCCGGGAGCATGGATGCGGCAGCAGGAAATCGCGGCGCACTTCAACGTGAGCCGCACGCCGGTACGCGAAGCCTTGCGCACCTTGAGCCAGGAGGGTCTGGTCGAGTTGATTCCGCACTATGGCGCACGGGTGAGTCGCTTATCAGTAGAAGAGTTTGAGGAACTGTATGCTCTGCGGCGGGGCATTGAGGGGCTGGCGGCCCGCCTGACGGCCCAGCGCATCCAACCGGCGGATCTGCCGGTGTTGCGTGCGCAATTGGAGCGCCTCGCAACGCTGACCCACACGGTGGAACTTCCGGTCTATATTCAAGAAGAATGGCAGTTCCGGGTACAGTGTTACCGGTTGACCAACCGGACGCGCCTGCTCGAACAGGTGCTGTTCCTGCGCGAACATGCTGAGCGGTATATCCGACTGGCCTACGGAATGGAGGCACGCGTCGATGAGTCCTTTGCGTTCCATCGCCGCTTGCTGGCTGCCCTGGAAGTACGCGATGGCGCATGGGCGGAGACGATCCTGCAGGAAGCATTGAACTGGACGTTGGAGAGCGCCGGGCCAGTTGTGGCGGCCATCGTGGAACAGAGTGACATGGGTTCCCATAGCTCCGAGTCATCTGATTCAGCGTAGTGTTGCTGCAACGTTGCAGCAGATAGGCGACTGGCAATCAGAAAGGGCACTGCTCTCTACAATCCCGGCACTGGCTCCCGCGCCTGCTGCCACGTCCCTGGAATATCCTCAATGGCAGATAGCTTTAGGTGGTGATGAGGTCGGTCATAAAACACCTTACTGAGGACCAGGAATCATGAGAACAGTACTACTACCATCATCACCAGGCTCTTTTATTACAACAGGGCATGTACATGTGTATTGGCCTTGCTCCGGGTTTGCCAGGGGTATCAGCGTGATGGACAATGTACCAGATCCAATAGCCTTGCCCTGTCCGCCTATAAGCACCGTGATCCGGGTTGCACTGTCTGCGTTCATCGCTTTGTCAAGCTGTCCTGGCTCAGCTTGCCAGGACGAAAACGGGTCAGCCAATCCTGCTGGAATGGTGAGTGCTGGTAGAGTCAGGATGTATGCATCCTTATGGTCAATGGTCGTGTGTTCTAACATATGGTCCGTATCTACGACATACACAATTTGCGGTTGAAAGAGATTACGTTCCAGGGCATCCCCCGTAACGATAATCTGTAATCCGTGCGACGCGCCGCCGATATTGCGTACTGACACCATACCACAATCTTTTGTTGATGTATCCTCACCTATGGTCTGCAATAAGCCGCTGACGGCATACCACTCAAACCGAGGCAATCCCTGAGCTTTAATGGTATAGGTAGGGGTCTGTGTAGTGCGAAATGCCAGGATGGTGCAATTCTCATCACCAAGTTCATCCGTGTTGTCAACTACGCCAACCACTTCTTCGCCTGATAGAACTCGTGCCATACACCGTCCTGTTTCTGTCCGCGCTACAGCATCACCTGATAACGGAGACAATCCATCGGGTGCTCCTCTACTCCTCCGCTACAAACTCCGCATACACATACAGCGTCCCGGTCCAGTCGGTAAAGACCCGTTCAACAATGGCGCGCACCTTCGGCCACGACAGCCCGCCATAGCCCACGCCGATGCGCGGAATGGCAATCGACCGGATGCCTTCCGCATCGGCCTGCCGACGCATCTGCACCTCACGCAGCCGGGCGGCGGAGCGATCAACGCAGGACCGTGCAGCGCTCATCGCGGCGTGTCCTGATCATGCGACTCGTCGGGAAAAAAGATGGCCTCAATCGGCATGTTGAAGCAGCGGGCAATCTGAAAGGCCAGCGGCAGACTCGGGTCGTACTTGCCAGTCTCGATGGCGTTGACGGTTTGACGCGACACCTGCAGGCGGGCCGCAAGGTCGGCCTGCGACCAGTTGTGCTCGGCGCGCAGCACACGCAAGCGGTTTCTCACCGGTATCTCCGGGCAGCGAGGGCGCTCCCAAGACCCCAGAGCCAGACCAGGATGGGGAAGACCCAGAGGACAGGCAAACGCGGCAACCCGACCAGCTCGAGAAAGCCCCATACTGCCGTGAGGAAGCCGGTGCCGCCGACCGCAAAGGCTAAGCCGTCAAGCTGAATACGGCGTTGCAGCTCGTCAATGCCATGCAGAAAGCGCCGGTAGGCCCACATTCCGTAGGCGATGGGCAGCACCGGGAGCAGCGCGACCAGGTAGCGCAGCAAGAGCGGCGGCTCAATCTGAAGGATGTATAAAGCGATGATCAGCAGCACGACATAGGCCAGTAGCGCACCGGTAAGTTCGATTCCATACCGTTTTTGAACGTGATCCATTATCGCCTCCGATGTAAAGTAACCTTGACAGCACCAGGATAACCTATTCCAGGCAGAATGTCAAGGGTATTTTACACAATGACAAGCAGACTTGTCGCAAGCGACCATGGTTGGATGTAGTTTAATAGGATGGTGACATAGCCATTCCCTTTTTGCTGCCAGGCTACTCTGCTCACAAGGAACCTCCTAAAAAAGAACGTACGTTCGCTTCGATTATAGCCCATGCATCTGGGAGATGCAAGCAGTCCACACCGCAGCAGAGCCCGCGTTGCGCGCCGTGCTATAATCGAGAGCACAGACATCAACGCGCGTCAGGTTCAGCGCATCGCACAGCTTCCGCGACATTCGTCTATTTGTAGGCTCATTCGTGGACGGTATCTCCCCCGTTGACCAGGGTATGATCTTTTGCGGCTGAATGTGTGGCAGACGCAGTAACACAGAAATAAGGAACCCCTATGAGCAAGCCCGCCGATCGCGGCAGCAAGAAACTGATCAGCCTGGCCCCGGACGCCTGGGCGCAGTGGGTCACACAACGTCCCGATGTCGTGGCCCGCGTCGTGGCCGGGGCCGAGTTTACCTGGCTTAGTCGCGCCAGTGATGCCGTCATTCTGGCGCACGCCCCGGATGTGGACGACTTTGTGATTGTGAATGAGGTACAATTACGCTATACCCAGCCGATGCCGCGCCGCATTGCCGCCTATGCTGCCCTGGCCGAAGAGCACTATAACCTGCCGGTCTACCCGGTGCTGATCAACATTCTGCCCCCCGCCGCCACCGTGACGGTGGCGGACCGCTACGAGAGCAGCTTCATGGGCATGCAGGCACGCCGGGACTACCGCGTGATCAACCTCTGGGAGGTCGATGTATCGGTGGTGTTCGCGCAGCCCATTCCACCGCTGCTGCCATTCGTGCCGATCCTGCAGGGTGGGGGCAACGAGGCGATGGTGCGGCGTGCGCTGCACGAACTGCGGGCGGATGCCCAGTTGCACGACCTGGAGTCACTGCTGGCCTTCTTTGCCAGCTTCGTCTTGAAGAGTGAGCTTATTCAACAGATTATGAGGTGGGATATGATTGTGTTGGAAGAGTCGCCCTGGTATCAGGAGATTATCAAAAGAGGGGAACAGCGAGGAGAGCAACGGGAGCGGGTGCGGACCCTGCTGCGCATTCTGCACAAGCGGTTTCCAACCGTGCCTCCTGATCTACCGGATCGTCTTGCAGGGCTGGATATGCGCACACTGGATGACCTGATGGATACGGCGATAACGACTCCGTCGCTGGACGAATTTATGCAAGCGGTAGCGCAGCACACCGCCCCTGCACCGTCCGATAACGGTGAGTAGCCCGCAACGCTCACATTACCTGGTGCGATAGCATAAACATCCGTGAGGTTGGGATATGATTGTGCTGGAAGAGTCGCCCTGGTATCAGGAGATCATCAGAAGAGGGGAACAGCGAGGAGAGCACCGAGAGCGGGTGCGGACCCTGCTGCAGATTCTGGAGCAGCGGTTTGGTGC